>NZ_JAKRFS010000006.1:0-386349 GCF_022347875.1 Pseudoalteromonas sp. CNC9-20
CAGCTCAATTGAGACTCTAAATTTGTTTGCGTCATCTAGCGAACTAGAATCGGCTGTTAGAACTCAATCTGTACGAGTGCCCACACAGATGATTGCTTCATATTTTTAAAGAACGTTTTAGGCTTTCACCTCGGAAGCTTTGCTCCCGTTCAGGGCTGCGCATTCTACGCTTTCCTGATTTTGTGTCAACACTTAATTTTAAGTTTTTTAATTCACTTTAAACTAAGTTTTATTTGACTCCCTCACACCGCGCCTAGCTCGTTATCCGTTGCTGTCTGCCGTGTCAGTGGGAGCGCATTATAGGGAGAAACGAAATTGACGCAACCCCTTTTTTAAATAAAACAGCAAAAAACATGACCTCAAGACACTCCCCACAACTTAACCACCACTTACCCACAAAACTCTGTGGATAACCCTGCTTTTCGAACATAAACTAACCGATTATGTGTCTCTTTTATCTATATACCCCAATTCACTAAAAATCTCGCGACCTATGTGCTAGATTGCCGCGCTATTCTCATACTAACTAAAGGTACACGTGTTATGACCGAAATCGCTAATACTATTAGCGGCCTTATTTGGGGGCATGTGCTGGTATATTTGCTAATCGCTGCTGGCCTATTCTTTACTGTGCGATTGGGCTTTATTCAATTTAGAGACTTTGGCCATACTTTTAAGGTTATGTTTAACAGCCGTCAAGGCGCGCAAGGTGGGATATCCTCATTCCAAGCATTTTGTACGTCACTTGCTGCACGCGTTGGCACCGGCAATATGGCCGGGGTGGGTGTTGCTCTGTATTTAGGTGGTCCCGGTGCGATATTTTGGATGTGGCTTATTGCTTTAATTGGTATGGCCACAAGTTTTGCCGAAAGCACATTAGCCCAAGCGTATAAAGTGAAGGATGAACACGGCAATTTTCGTGGTGGTCCGGCCTACTACATGGAAAAAGGCTTGGGTAAACGCTGGATGGGCGTTGCTTTTTCATTATGCTTAATTCTTGCGTTTGGTCTGGTATTCAATGCCGTACAAGCAAACTCTATTGCGGCGGCTTTTAATGAGGCCTTTGCTATCCCCAATTACGTTGTCGGCATCGCCTTAGTTATCGGTTCTGGCTTTGTGATATTCGGTGGCTTAAAAACCATTGCTCGCTTTGCAGAATTGGTTGTGCCCTTTATGGCACTGGCTTACTTAATGCTAGCACTATATGTGTGTGCGGTTAATCTTGAGCAGCTTCCTCAGGTCTTTATGGTTGTCATCAACCATGCATTTGGTATTGAGCAAGCCGGAGCGGGTGCCATTGGCTATGGAGTCATGCAGGCGATGATCCAAGGCATAAAACGCGGCTTATTCTCTAACGAAGCTGGTATGGGTAGTGCGGCTAATGCAGCGGCAACAGCTACCCCCAACCCACCGCATCCTGCATCCCAAGGTTACGTGCAAATGCTAGGGGTGTTTATCGATACTATAGTGATCTGCTCCGCCACCGCCGCGCTTATATTGCTCTCAGGGCAGCTGGCCCCAGGCTCTGGCTTGACTGGGATCGCTCTTACACAAAATGCTTTAGTTACACACGTTGGTGAATGGGGCGCTATTTTTGTAGCCGTTGCCATCTTATTTTTTGCCTTTACCTCCATTGTTGCAAATTACTCTTACGCAGAAACTAACCTGTTATTTTTGGAACATAATCACGAGAAAGGTATGCTGATTTTCCGCGCCTTGGTATTGGCTATGGTGATGTTTGGTTCTTTAGGTGAGATAAAGCTCGTATGGACCCTCGCCGATATCTCAATGGGGATGATGGCCATTATTAATGTCATTGCATTGTTTATGCTTTCGGGCGTCGTGATTTGGCTGAGTAAGGATTACCAACAACAACGAAAACAAGGTGCCGTACCCACCTTTGATAAAAATAAACACCCCAAGTTAGCACAAGAAGTCGACCCCGACTCTTGGTAAAAACGCTTGGTAACAAAAAAGGAGCTTCACGCTCCTTTTTTTGTATTTAAGGCAGCTGTGCCCCTAGTTTTGCTAGTGCTATTTTTAGCTCAGCAACTATTTCGTCAGTGCTTTGCACAGAAAGCTCATTCAGCGAGCCGATCAGTGCACTGTTTTGCTCATAGCTGGTTGCTACTATTGCTAAGTTATTTGTATCAACGATGCGCGAAGTGATCTCAACTTGATGGAAAGCTTGAGAGCGATTGGCATGATTGCTAATCACTTCCCCCTCTATCACACCGTCCGCATTCACCTTTTTAGCCAGTTTAAAAAGCGCTTCTCGCGGGTGTTGCTCATATTGCTCTTGCAAATCATGCTGTTTAAGCAGCATATCGACGTTGTAACTAGGGATAACAGTGATCCCAGCGAGCGTGCTCAATTGGTAATCTACACGCTTGCTTACTGTGCGCTCGCTACTGTCTCCGCTAAATGGCGCAACGATCACAGTATGCCACTGCTGCTGCTCATAACGTGGGTTAAATTTAACTGCGGTGCACGAGCACAACAAGACAATACTAGGAAAAAGTAGGAATATCCGTTTCACTTGTATAACGGCCATGACATTAAACTGACTGCCAATATACAAAATAACTGTAAGTAAAAAGGGATTTATTATGGAGGCGGAACCCGGAGTCGAACCGAGGTAGACGGATTTGCAATCCGCTGCATAGCCACTCTGCCATTCCGCCGTAGAGATATGATTTTAGCATGTTATTAAGAATTGGAGCGAGTAACGAGGTTCGAACTCGTGACCTCAACCTTGGCAAGGTTGCGCTCTACCAGCTGAGCTATACTCGCAATTCTAAATATATAAGTGCCATCTTATACTCATTGCCGAAGCAATGCTAGAAAATGGTGCCCGGGGCCGGACTTGAACCGGCACGCTGTTACCAGCGAGGGATTTTAAATCCCTTGTGTCTACCAATTCCACCACCCGGGCGGATGGCTGACATGCTGTCATACACACGTTAAGTAGATTGGAGCGAGTAACGAGGTTCGAACTCGTGACCTCAACCTTGGCAAGGTTGCGCTCTACCAGCTGAGCTATACTCGCAATCCTAACTGTATAAGAGCTAACTTATACTCATTGCCGAAGCAATGTTAGCAAATGGTGCCCGGGGCCGGACTTGAACCGGCACGCTGTTACCAGCGAGGGATTTTAAATCCCTTGTGTCTACCAATTCCACCACCCGGGCTCGGGTTGCTATACGCGTGTGGAAACGTTGAGATATGGAGGCGGAACCCGGAGTCGAACCGAGGTAGACGGATTTGCAATCCGCTGCATGGCCACTCTGCCATTCCGCCATCAATGATTGGAGCGAGTAACGAGGTTCGAACTCGTGACCTCAACCTTGGCAAGGTTGCGCTCTACCAGCTGAGCTATACTCGCATCATTGAACACTGTTTATAACCTTTAGTTAAAGCAGTGGTGGGCTAGCGCCCTCTCAACACCGACGCATTCTACAGAGATTATTAAACGCGTCAATACAAAAAATATGGGTTTTGAATCGTTTGCTTAATTTTTATCTAAAACGGCGTGTTATTATACATTTAGCCTTCTTTAGCGAAGAAGCTATGGCGCGCAGCCATGAGATACTGCACCATAGAGCCAAAGGTCAGAATAGTCGCTATGTATAATAGAATATAACTCAGGGTCACCATCCAAGGCTGAAATTGCCAAATCAGGCCAATAAGGGCGAGCATTTGCGCTGCTGTTTTCACCTTACCAAGTTGGGATACCGCTACCTCACCACGCTTACCCTGCTCCGCCATCCACTCTCTTAAAGCCGAGATCACTATTTCGCGGCCGATAATAATCAACGCTGGTACGGTCATCCACGCACTTTGATAGTGGCCAACTAACACCACCAGGGCTGCACTGACCATTACTTTATCGGCAACAGGGTCTAAAAAGGCACCGAACGGCGTCGACTGATTTAAACGCCGAGCTAGATAGCCATCAAGGATATCGGTGATCGACGCTAGCCAAAATACAAATGCTGCTGCGAAAAACGCCCATTGACTCGGTAGATAGAAGATAAATAAAAAAATTGGGATTAAACACAACCTAAAGGCTGTTAGGGTATTGGGAATGTTCCACATAACTACTAGGCGTTCTTAGCGTTTTCTTTTCAGTAATATTCGCACGAAGGGCTATGCCTTGTCATGCAAATGGTTAAATATCTTTTCCGCCATCGCGGGACTGATCCCCGGCGCTTGGCTGAGCTGCTCAATTGTCGCGCTTTTCACGCCTTGCATACCACCGAGGTATTTTAGCAGCGCTTGGCGACGCTTTTGCCCTACGCCACCGATTTCCTCAAGCACTGATTGATTACGCTGCTTCTGGCGCTTGTTACGGTGTCCAGCAATGGCAAAACGGTGTGACTCATCACGAATATGTTGAATAAGATGCAACGCCGGTGAATCACTGCCAAGAGATACGGTTTTTCGCCCGGCATCAATCAATAACGTTTCTAAACCTGGCTTTCGGCTAGTGCCTTTAGCAACGCCGACAAGCAAGGGCATTTTTGCAAACGGCCAATCGCTAAAAAACGCCACGGCTTGGTTCAATTGTCCCTTACCACCGTCAATAAAAATGACATCCGGGATCTTGCTCTCGTCAGTCAGCTTGCCATACCGTTTATTGAGCGCAAAGGCCATCGCGGCATAATCATCACCTGGGGTAATGCCGGTGACATTAAAACGTCTATATTCACTCTTATTGGGTCCTTGACGGTCAAACACCACGCATGATGCCACCGTGTTCTCACCCATGGTGTGGCTGATATCGAAACACTCCATACGAGCGATATCATCAAGGTGTAGCGCCTCTTTAAGTAGTGCGTAGCGTTTATTGATAGCATCTTGCGTGCTTTGCTGCACTTCTAAGCTAGAGTCGGCATTTTTGTTCGCTAACTGCAGATACTGAGCGCGTTCGCCACGATGCACTGTATTGAGCTTTACTTGTGTGCTTTTAAGCTCACTCATAGCATTGCTCAACGGTTGCTGCTCATCAATTGCAAAGGGCAGCACCAACTCTTTCGCGATACGTCCAGTCGCTCCTGGCGCACAATAATACTGGGCAATAAAAGACGTTAAAATTTCGTCATCGCTGGAGTCTTTTGGCACTTTAGGGTACAACGTTTTGCTGCCCATCACTTTGTGATCGCGCACCATGAGAATATGCACCGCAACCATGCCATTACGGCGACAATAACCAAGGGCATCTAGCTCAGCGTGCTTTCCGGACACTGACTGCTGCTCTTGTACTTTACGTAACAGCTGGATTTGGTCACGGTACTTGGCAGCTTTTTCAAAGGCGAGTTGCTCACTGGCGTGTTCCATTTTAGCCACTAATGAGCTTATTACCTCATGGGATTTGCCACCGAGAAACTTACGTACGTAGTCTACTTGGGCGCTGTACTCTTCATCACTGACTTTGCCAACACAGGGCGCACTGCAGCGTTTAAGTTGGTACTGCAAACAAGGACGGCTGCGTGCTTTGTAGTAGCTGTCTTCACATTGACGTACGGGAAACAACTTTTGCATCAAACGCAGACTTTCAGAAACGGCGCCAGCACTTGGAAAGGGGCCAAAGTATTCACCCTTGATTTTGCGCGCACCGCGATGGAAAGCTAATCTAGGGTGTTGATGCTTAGTCAATAAAATGTACGGGTAGGACTTATCATCGCGAAGTAAAATATTGTAGCGTGGCTGATACTTCTTGATCAGATTATTTTCTAATAGCAAGGCCTCGGTTTCAGTATTGGTCAGCGTTACATTGATATCATCAATATTACGCACCAATACTTGCGTTTTAGCATCGAGGCCCGTTTTACGAAAATAGCTTGAAAGGCGCTTTTTAAGGTTTTTCGCTTTACCTACGTATATCACTTGCTGCTCACTATCTAGCATGCGATATACGCCGGGTTCTTCAGAGACCGTTTTTAAAAACTGGTCGGCAGCAAAACTCATAGCCAGGATCAGTGGTCGCTATCAATATCTATCATTTTATGGCGAATGGCTAAGTGCGTAAGTTCTACGTCGCCGTTCACAGCCAGTTTTTCGAATATACGATAGCGATAGCTGTTGACCGTTTTTGAGCTTAGATTTAATCGGTCGGCGATGCTTTGCACCTTTTCGCCTCGCGTAATCATCAGCATAATTTGCAGTTCGCGATCTGAGAGAGTTTGAAATGGGTTTTCGTCGGTACGACCACTGAACTGCGCCAACGCAATTTGCTGAGCAATTTGTGGCGCAATGTAGCGTTGACCGGAGTTCACTGCGCGAATCGCATTAACAACCTCTTCAGGGCCCGCCCCTTTGGTGAGGTAACCGTGAGCGCCAATTTGCATGACTTTGCTAGGGAAAGGGTCTTCGCAATGAACAGTGAGCACAATCACTTTAACATCAGGACAGTAACGGCAGATCTTCTTCGTGGCCTCAAGACCGCCAATGCCCGGCATGTTCATGTCCATTAGTACGATGTCTGGCTCATTTTGACGGCAGAACTGCACCGCCTCTTCACCAGTTTTTGCTTCACCGATAACCTTAAAACCGCGAACATCATCAAGGATGCGCTTTATCCCGGTACGCACCAGTTCATGGTCATCTACTAGCAGTACATTAATCAACAGGAAAACCCTCTTTATACACGTGTAGTTACAGCTGTTTTGTACAATAACTACACGTATTATTCTTACACCCTAAATCAAGCACTTGTTTTATCAGAAAAACGGTCAACCCACAATGCTATGATACCATCACCGGTCACATTACAGGCCGTGCCAAAGCTGTCTTGAGCCAAATACAATGCGATCATTAATGCAATTTCTGCATCAGTGAACCCAAGCATACTGGTTAATAGCCCCAGTGCAGACATAACCGCACCGCCTGGTGCCCCAGGGGCTGCGATCATCACTATACCTAACATTAGTACAAATGGCAGCATTTCCGTCAAGCTTCCTATCGCCATTGTCGGTGATAGTGCCATCACCGCCATGGCACAGGTAACGATGGTAATGGTCGAGCCAGAGAGGTGGATGGTCGCGCACAGCGGTACACTGAAATTAGCAATGTGTTCTTTTACGCCATTATCTTTACTGGCTTTAAGCGATACCGGGATGGTCGCGGCACTGGACATTGTGCCAAGTGCGGTTAAATAAGCAGGCAACATATTCTTTAATAACATCCAAGGTGAGCGCCCCAATAATAATCCGGTGCCAATGTACAGCACACTTAGCCATACCCAATGCATAACCAGAGCGATGGCAAGGACAACGGCAAAAGTTTGCAATGTTGAGGCTACGGTGCCGGCAACGGTCATGTCAGCGAACACCCCGGCAATATAAAATGGTAACGCTGGGATGATGACTTTAGAGAGTAACCCGTCAATCACTTCTTTCCCTTGATCAACCACTTGTTGTAACTGTGTCAGCTGGCGCTGACTGATACCGATGCCAAAGGCGAATGCCGCCACTAATGCACTCATCACCCCCATCAACGGCGGTATCTCTATATCAATAAAGCTGCTCAGAGCCGATTCTTCACCGCCATGAAAATTGATTGAACCACTTATATAAGGGGCGGCCCAAGTCATAACAATGATTGCCAAGGTCCCTGCTACCACCGTCGAACCATAAGCAAACCCCACTGTGCGGCCAAGTAAATGATTCGCCCCTTTGGGTAGCCCAGCGATGCCTGAACAAATAAAAAATAAAATAATAAGTGGAATGGTAAAGCCTATCAGCTCGCCGATAAGCACTTTGGCAGTATACAAAGCCCGTGCTACAGCCTCCGGTGCAAAGGCGCCGATTAGCATTCCAAGGACAATGCCAGCAACCAATTTAAGTATCAATTTCATGATGGTTTAGGAGTAATGAATAATGCCACCTGTTTTAACATTTTTTGCCATCAATGTATGGAAAAACCGCTGAGCACAAAGCTAAGTGTCTAATCATTGAGCACCTGCGCGGTTTATCGCGCTGAATCGCAACTGAACGAATATATTTTGTTTACACCCTGCTAACTTGTTACAACAGCGCCATCAATAATCATCACTTGGACATGTTGTGCTTTTGTCTCGTTTTCTCGCAGGTCGCCTTGCTGTTTTAGCCATGGCCGTTACTCCCTTTATTGTATTGGCTGAAACGGCACAGCCGGCACTCAATATCCCCTACCTCGCTGATGCAGCGACTATTGATGGTCGCTTGGATGAGCCGCAATGGCAACAGGCTAAGCGCATCAGTGTAAATAACATCACTTGGCCCTATGAAAATAAACCATCACCGGTGAGTACCACCGCGCTGATTTATGAAAATGACGATACTCTCTATTTAGGGTTTATCGCCGAGGACCCTCACCCCGAGGAAATTCGTGCCTTTTATCGCGATCGTGATAGCGCTTGGGATGATGACTTAGTAGGGATAAAACTGGACACCTATGGCAGTGCCAAGCTGGCCTATCAGTTTTTTGTCAATCCGCTTGGAGTTCAGCAAGACTCTATCGAAAATGAGTTGAGTAAAACTGAAAACAGTGCCTGGGATGGCATTTGGGATAGCGCAGGCCATATCACCGCTCAAGGATACCAGGTGGAAATAGCCTTACCTATGCGTATGTTCAACTTCGATGACGCACCACGCAGCCAAGCCATGACCATGGAGTTAGTGCGCTTTTATCCACGAAATGAGCGCCTTCGCCTCTCAAGTATGCAATTGGACCATGGTAATCACTGCTGGATATGCCAAATGCCGCAAGTGAACGGTTTTGCTAATGCCGAACAAAGCAGTAACCTCACCGTTGTTCCCTCCTTGGTGCTTAACCAACAGCAACAACGCGACATCAATGGCGCGGTCCTAAAGCCTTGGCAAAAAGACAATAACATTGAGCCAAGCTTAGACCTGAAATGGGGGATCACCCCAGATTTAACGCTCAATGCCACTGTTAATCCCGACTTCTCACAAGTAGAGGCCGATGTTGCACAACTCAACGTCAATGAAAGCTTTAGCTTATTCTTCCCAGAAAAGCGCAGCTTCTTTTTAGATAATGCCGATTATTTTGCTTCGAATTTAAACTTAATTTATACCCGAAATATCGCCGCGCCTGGCGCAGGAGCGAAACTAACCGGAAGCAAGAATGGCCACACCGTGGCCGCATTTATTAGTAACGATGAGCAAACCAATGTGCTTATACCGGGTAATTTGGGTTCGCGAGTTGTGAGTTTAGAGCAGCACTCACAAGCCGGCGCGCTGCGCTATCGTTACGATATCAGCAGTGCGTTTTCCCTGGGTGCCAGTTCGACGTTCAGACGCAGTGACGATTACCACAACGAAGTGCTGAGCATCGATAGTAAATATCGGTTTGACGACTTCACCACCTTGGTGGTGCAAGCTCTAGCATCGCAAAGTGACTATAGTGAGGACTTCATTGAGCAATTATGTGATGCCGAAGAACCTTGCCAAGCGTCACCCGCACAACCTTGTGATAGCCGCTATGACTGCAGTTATTCGGAAGCTTTGCTACGTGTGAACGAGCAGCGCTATGATGGCTATGGGTATTATTTAAGCTTGGATAGAGACACCAAATACTACAGCCTGTTTGGTAATTATCATATGCGCAGCCGTGGACTGCGTGCGGATTTAGGCTTTCTTAGTGAAACTGACTTCAACAAGTTTACCACCGGTGGTGAATACCGTTGGTACGCCGAGCAAGACGCATGGTGGAATCGCGCCCGATGGTATGCAGATTGGGATATTACCCACAACCAAGCTGGCGAGTTAATAGAAAAAGAGGCGCAAAGCTTTGTTTCACTTGATGGCCCCTGGCAAAGTTATCTAGAGCTTGGCACCATCAGTCGAGAGCGGCGTGGGTTACGAGCCGATCCATCATCCTTAGCAATCGACGGTAATAGTGCGCGCTTCAACGAAAACGAAATAAACCTATTTGCGTCCATCAAACCCAGCGCCGGTGTTGTTGCTGATATCGATGTAACGCAAGGTAATAAGGTTGATTTGGCCAATAACCGTTTGGGTGAGTTTGTGCGTATTCGCCCCACTGTGAATTACAATATCAATTCGCATCTAGCGCTGCGCTTGCGCCACACCTACGAGGATTTGCAACGTCGCTCAGGTGAGGACATCTTCAGCGCTAATTTAAGTGACTTGCGTTTAACTTATCAATTTAATTTACGTAGCTTTTTGCGTTTAACCATGATTTATACCGACATCGAGCGCGAGCCTAGTAGCTACGTTAAAGAAGTGGATGCGCGCTATCGAGCATTGAGCACCCAGCTACTCTACTCTTATAAACTCAATCCACAGTCTGTGGTGTTTGTAGGTTACTCAGACAGTGGCTACCAGGACGATGACTTATCACGGCTGGAAAAAGATAATCGTACACTGTTTGCAAAATTCAGTTACGCTTGGATTTTGTGATATAAGAAACTACATTTATATACCTCTTCGTTATAACTGATTGGCTATATCATATAGCCAATCTTTCCTTTAGTTTTCATAAACAGTGAGTAAAGTGAGGGTATACAGCGACAAACCCGTTAGGTATTGAATATGTCAAAGATTTACGAAGATAACTCCCTATCCATTGGTAACACCCCGTTAGTAAAACTTAACCGTGTTACCGGTGGTAATGTTTATGCCAAAGTAGAAGCTCGCAACCCGAGCTTCAGCGTCAAGTGCCGCATTGGTGCTTCAATGATATGGGAAGCGGAAAAATCAGGACAACTGACCAAAGATAAAGAGCTTATCGAGCCAACATCAGGAAATACCGGAATTGCCCTCGCTTTCGTTGCGGCCTCTCGAGGTTATAAGTTGACGTTGACCATGCCCAACAGCATGAGTTTGGAGCGCCGTAAGCTACTCAAAGCGCTAGGTGCTAATTTAGTGCTCACCGAAGGTCCTAAAGGCATGAAAGGTGCGATTGAGAAAGCCAAAGAAATTCATGACAGCGATCCTGATAAATACATTCTGTTACAGCAGTTTGAAAACCCAGCTAACCCGAAAATTCACTTCGAGACAACGGGTCCAGAGATCTTTGATGCACTCGATGGTAAAGTCGACTTCTTCATTGCTGGTGTCGGCACTGGCGGTACTATCACCGGCGTAAGCCGCTATCTTAAGCAAGAGAAAGGCTTAAATGTGCAATCTATTGCTGTTGAGCCAACGGATTCTCCAGTGATCAGCCAAACAATGGTAGGTCAAGAGGTCAAGCCGGGCCCCCATAAAATTCAAGGTATTGGTGCTGGTTTTATTCCTGGTAACCTAGATTTAGAGTTGTTAGATGGGGTTGAACAAGTCAGTAATGATGACGCCATCGCTATGGCACATGAACTGATGAAAAACGAAGGGATCTTAGCCGGTATTTCATCAGGTGCTGCTGTGGTCGCTGCTAAGCGTCTTGCTGAAAAGCCAGAGAATGCTGATAAAAACTTCGTGGTTATTCTGCCAAGCTCTGCCGAGCGCTACCTTTCAAGTCCGTTGTTTGCTGGTGAGTTCAGTGATCAGGAACTTGAGCAGTAAAGCCAAGAGCCATTCTTTATTCTGAAAAAAAGGCGCTTTAGCGCCTTTTTCTTTACATATTTTCAATTGCCCCTCACACTTTATTCCAGTGTATAGCCTTTATTAAATACAGTGGAATGAAACGTACTTTACTTCTTGCTCTGATACTTTTATTGACTGCCTGCGGCCAAAACGACGATGATATTACAGGCGATCCTAACTCTCCGGGTTACGTGGCAACTCAGTACTTCTATGCGTTGTACAACCACGATAACCTTGAGCGCGCCACACAATATGCGACCCCAAAATTAGCGCGTATTATGCGCTCCTACGGCACGGCATCACAATTCACTCGTAACCTAGTTAATTTACAATATGATCAGGTCACCATTGAGTTAGACCGTACCGAGATGAGTGTTCGCCAACAATACGGTGACCGCGCTACTATCAATTTAGTATTCACCGGGCACTTTCATGGCAACCAAGTCGATGATATGCGCAGTGTGAAGATGATCCGTGAACGCGGTGATTGGCTGGTGAGTGAGATTGTCCCCGACCCTTACGGTCGTTAGTAAAAAAGGCCGCTTTTGCGGCCTTTTATTGTCTCTAATCACTCAAACTCTTGCGCGGCAAAGACATCCACAGCGATGACCTCTTGCCTTAGTGACTCAGCCGCAATCAGTTGCTCGCTCTGCTCAGCACTAAGCTTATTCTTAGCCCGTGCATCTTCAATTAGCTGCATCATCGTCAGCCCTTGAATCTCTCCTTTTTTACGCAACTTATGAACCTCACGATATCCTTGAGCTGCATGTTGTTGCGCTTCTAAAGCTTTATCAAGCACCGCTGTACCATTGCTGTCATCAACCACACATAAATGCGTGAGGCGCTCACGTACCACGCCACTGCGAGTCATATGCTGCGCAACTTGCTTAGCGACCTCATCCTTAGGCATTTTAAAATGATTGCCCAGTGGTAGTACCACGGCACGAACAGCCAACGACAGGGGCCAGCTTCCTAGGTTGTAGATAAATTCATCAAAGGCTTTGGCGCACAGATAAAGGCTACGCTCAACACTGTATTGTACAAATGGCAAATCGGCGTGTTGATGGCCCTCATCTTGGTAGCGCTTAAGTACTGCAGAGGCGAGGTACAAGTGGCTGAGCACATCACCCAAACGAGCCGACAGCATTTCCCGGCGCTTTAAATCGCCCCCGAAACGGAGCATGGCAATATCGGCACAAAATGCCAGCGCTCTAGAGAAGCGCCCTAGGTAGCGGTAGTATTTGGCTGTCGCTCCACCGACGGGCGCCTTGGCAAAATAGCTACCACTGAGCGCATACACAAACGACATAACGCCATTACCAGCACTGTATAACATATGCTGGCAAAGCAGCGGATCAAACTCACGCACCCCTTTTTCTTCATCATCAAGCCCTGCAGCAACCATTTCATCAATCACATAGGGGTGGCAGCGGATCGCGCCTTGCCCAAAAATCATCAGGTTCCGGGTAAGAATATTGGCTCCCTCTACGGTGATCGATACCGGTGTGCCCATATAACAATGGGCGAGATAATTATTGGGGCCCATTTGAATGCCCTTGCCGGCGTGTATATCCAAGGCATCGTTGATCACTTGGCGGCCCATCTCGGTCATATGATACTTAGCGATGGCGGTGATCACCGAGGGGCTTAATTTTTGGTCTATCGCCGTTGCGGTCAAGACCCGCGTAGCTTCTAATTGATAGGTTAATCCGCCGATGCGAGCGAGGGCTTCTTGTATTCCCTCAAATTCGCCAATCGCGACACCAAATTGTTGCCTTAGCGCTGCGTAAGCGCCACTGGTGCGCGCACTCAAGTGCCCGGTTGCCGTGCTCAGCGCTGGCAATGAAATACCACGCCCCGCACTTAAACATTCCACTAGCATGCGCCAACCGTTGCCTGCTTGCACTTCACCACCGATAATCCACTCAAGTGGAATGAAGACATCTTTCCCTTCTGTGGTGCCATTTAAAAAGCCCATATTCATGGGTTTATGCCTGTCGCCAGTGCGTACTCCGGGGTGGTCGGTGGGGATCAATGCACAGGTAATACCGATATTTTTTGTTGTCCCTAATAATCCGTCGGGGTCGAACATTTTAAAGGCCAAGCCCAATACTGTCGCGCGCGGTGCCAAGGTGATATAGCGTTTTGACCAGTTTAGACGCAAACCCAGCACTTCCTTACCGGCAAATTCTTCTTTGCATACAACCCCAGTATCTGGAATGGCACCGGCATCCGAACCTGCTTCTGGGCCGGTTAAGGCAAAACATGGCAGCGCTTCGCCTTTGGCAAGCTTAGGTAACCACTGTTGTTGTTGTGACAAGGTGCCATAATGAAGCAGAAGCTCAGCGGGGCCTAAGCTATTGGGCACCATGACAGTCACCGCAGCACTTAGGCTTTTACTGGCAATTTTGGCAACAATGGTTGAGTTGGCCAATGCCGAGAAGTCATGACCACCGTGCTCTTTGGGAATAATTAGGGCGAAAAAACCCTCATCCTTTAGGTACTGCCACACTGACTCTGGCATGTCCTGTTGTGCGGTAATGGTTTCATCATCAAGCATGGCGCACAGCTCAACGACTTGGTTATCAATAAACTCACGTTCTTCAGCACTTAACTGTGAGGTTGCATACTGGTGCAATTGGTGCCAATCGGGGTTGCCGCGAAAGAGCTCCCCATCCCACCAGATATCGCCCGCTTCCATGGCATCTCGCTCTGTCGCAGACAGCGGCGGTAATGCTTGTTTAAACCACTTGAAAACTGGTCGAGTAACAATGCTCATGCGAATATCTCGTACTGCGAAAATAACGATCACAGCTACGATGATTAATAAAACTAACCACATCATCTTGTGTTCCTTGATACCGTAAAGGGTGTTTTTCAGTATGGACGAACGGCAAATATTTACAATCCCTTCAATGTACTAGCCGAGTGCTCTGACTATCTATAATAATTTACCCCCTCTGCGTACGCTGCTATATTTAGCCGGCGTTAGCGATGCCCACCATCGCCGATAACAATTAGAGGAAAAATAATGACACGTCTTCCATTTAAACTGAGCCTGAGTGCGGTTTTGGTCTCGGTAACCTTAGGGTTAAGTGGCTGCAATGACACAACCACAACTCAGCCCACTGAGAGCGCTGCAGAAACAAAAATGAGCAGCAACAAACTCACAGCAACTGATGCCAAAGCGTTTTTAGCAAACACTGAACAGCAGTTAGCCAAGCTGTATGAGAAAAGTAGCCGTGCCGCGTGGATTTACGCCAATTTTATTACTCATGATACGGCACAGCTCGCAGCGGCTGCGAACCAAGAAGTGACCGAAACCATCGTACGTTTAGCCAATGAGGCTGCCCGTTTTGATGATCTGGAGTTAGACGCTGATAGCCGTCGCAAGCTCGATAAACTGAAACTGGCACTGACGCTACCGGCACCACAAGATGCAGCAAAAACCGAAAAGCTGGCCAACATTGTCGCTGAGCTTGATGGTCTGTATGGCAAAGGCGAGTATTGTAAAGATGATGGCCAATGTTTAAGTCTCGGTGAGATGACCGCAACCATGGCATCGAGTCGCGACTACAATGAGTTGTTAGATCTATGGCAGGGGTGGCGACAAATTTCTAAGCCTATGCGCCCTTTATACGAACAGCAAGTCACGTTAACGAATGAAGGCGCGCAAGAGCTTGGCTATGCCGATACAGGGGCAATGTGGCGCAGTAAGTACGATATGCCCGCCGATGAATTTGCCACTGAACTTGACCGCCTATGGGGCCAAGTTAAGCCTTTATATGACTCCCTGCACTGTCATGTGCGCGCCAAGCTGGGTGAGCAGTATGGCGAAGATAAATTACCTGAAGATGGCACCATTCCAGCGCACTTACTCGGTAATATGTGGGCACAACAATGGGGTAATATCTACGACTTGGTTGCGCCTGAAAATGCCGATCCTGGCTATGATGTGACCGAGCTACTAGCGCAACATGACTATGATGAGCTAGAGATGGTGCGCGGTGCGGAAAAGTTTTTCACCTCCATGGGCTTTGCACCGCTACCTGATACTTTCTATGAGCGCTCTTTATTTACCAAACCTCAGGATCGCGATGTGCAATGTCATGCATCAGCGTGGAACCTCGATAGTAAAGATGATTTACGCATTAAGATGTGTATTCAGCGCACCGGCGAAGAATTTGCTACCATTCACCATGAATTAGGACACAACTTCTACCAACGCGCTTACAACCAGCAACCTCTGTACTATCAAGAAAGTGCCAACGATGGATTCCACGAAGCCATTGGCGATACGATTGCGCTGTCGGTCACTCCTGAGTATTTAAAAGAGATTGGCCTATTAGATGAAGTCCCTGATGAATCTAAAGACATTGGCTTACTCATGCGCATGGCACTAGATAAAGTGGCCTTTATCCCATTTGGTTTGTTAGTTGATCAGTGGCGTTGGCAGGTGTTTTCTGGAGAAATTACCCCAGAGCAGTACAACCAAGCTTGGTGGCAGTTGCGCAAGAAGTATCAAGGGATCAGCGCTCCCATCGCTCGTTCTGAGTCAGACTTTGATCCGGGGGCCAAATACCACGTGCCTGGAAACACGCCTTATACTCGCTATTTCCTAGCCCATATTTTACAGTTCGACTTCCATCGTAGCCTGTGTGAGATTGCCGGCAATGACGCCGCCATTCACCGTTGCTCCATCTATAACTCAAAAGAAGCTGGGCAGCGACTCAACGAGATGTTAGAAATGGGCTCGTCGCAGCCATGGCAACAAGCGCTCGCAAAAGTAACAGGTAAAGAGCAAATGGATGCAACCGCTATTCTTGATTATTTTGCACCATTACAAGCTTACCTAGATGAGCAAAACAAGGGTCGTCAATGTGGTTGGTAAGCGTTATTAACCATTAGCGACAAAAAAGCCCAGCATATGCTGGGCTTTTTTTATTAATTAGTTCAACGCTTAGAACTGTGCAGTTGCTTTTAGGAACCACTGATCATAGCTTGACTCATCCCAGTTGCTGCCGTAACCAGCAGATACTGCGAAGTTGGTGTCGATGAAGTATTTCGCACCAAAATTATAGAAGTCTTCATCGTCGAAGTTAACGAATACTGACGTCATTTTGTTGAAGTAGTAGTTAGAACCTAGCTGCCAGTAGTTGTCCGCATCGTCACGGTTAATGTACTGTGCTTCAACAGTTAAGTAGTTACCTTGCTTAAGGTCTTTGAAGTACTTACCGTTAAGCTCACGGTGGTCGAACTCGTCATCAATACGCACTTCAAAACCGATGTAATCAGTGCTGTTTAAAGCGTGATCGTAACGGCCAGAGAAGAAGTAAGTTTCATCACCGTGCTCTGGGTCTACGCGCTCAGCTTTCAACAAGAAGTTGTCGCTAACTAGGTAACCAAGGCTTAGTGTGTATTGATCAGCACTGTCGAAGTCATCTGGGTCAACAACGCTGTAAGACGCGCCTACTAGGAATTGATCCGCGAAGTATTCACCGCCTACGTTGTAGCCAGTCGCATAATCATTGTCTGAGATACGACCAAAGATGTTTGACTCTTTGTTAATATACTCAAACTGATCAAGCGGGCCCAACACCTGCTTTGGTGCGAAGTAGTAAATCGAATCTACGGCAACATTGTCCTCACTTTCTACATTGAGGTATTCAAGGTTGCTGATTGATTGATAAGACTGTGCGAAGGCAGCACCGGAGAAAAGTACAGACGCGATGGCGACGGATAGTTTTTTCATAAATAGATTTCCCTATATCTAGTTTTTTAAAACAGCGCCACTCTAGCGCTGTTGAAATGAATTATAACTTAACTAAGCACTTGATTGTTTTAAATAAATGTTAGTTTTTGTTAGATATAGGTACAGTTTTTTACAAAACGTAGCGAGATAGGATCCGATACACTTCGTTAATGTTATCACCCGCTTTAAAGTTCTTACACAACGGACTCGGATCAGAGCCTATCCAAATTTTCAGTTCAGCATCCATATCAAAGTGGCCAGCACTTTCCTTACTGAACTTAGTGATTTTACTAAATGGAATACTGAGCACCTCCATCTTCGACCCTGTTACACCTTGTTTGTCTACTAAGATCAGACGTTTGTTAGTGAACAAGAATAAGTCGCGGATCACTTTATACGCTTTTTCTAGGTTCTCACCTGGAGCAAGTATCTCTTCAAGTAAAGAGTCTAACTCCCCTTCATCTACTTCACTGGCATTGCCAATTAATCCACTAAGTAATCCCATTGCTACGCTCCTGTTGCGAATAATTGATTTTCTAGGGTGTGACCGTTTATCAGGGCGCGATAACGCCACTGTTGTTTATGGCACAGCGTTAGCAACGCGATATCCATTGCCTCACTGAGACCCTCGCTGCTGTAACCAATAACAAATTCATTACGCTGACTATTATCAACGCTCACTACGTGAGGAAGCGCCTGTAACGCCGCTGCAACGTGATCGTTTTGCTCACGTAGTTGCAGAGTTAGATACGCCAACTGCTCGGTTTGCGAGTCCAATTGATGGGTCGCCAAGCGCCCTTGCTGCAAGTATAAAACGCGGTCGCAGAGCCGCTCCAGCTCCGATAAGTCGTGCGAGCTCAATACAAAGGTCGTCTCGGTACTGAGCGCACTGACCAACTCTCGAATAGCCCTGGCATTGGCGGGGTCTAAACCAGCCGTTGCTTCATCAAGCATCACCAACTTCGGCGAACCAAGCAGCGCTTGGGCGATACAAATGCGCTTTTTCATGCCATGAGAAAGCTCTTTAGCACGACTGTCTGCGGTGTCTTTGAGATTGACCAGTTCCAACACCCGCTGTGTTTCTATTTTTGCTTGGCGCTGGCTAAAACCTTGCAGGCGTGCATATAAAGCCAATTGCTGGGCAACACTAAAGTTGGGGTCCAGTAGCGCGTCTTGTGGTAAAGCACTTAACTGACCAAACAACGCGGCGCTGCCGGGACGATGTCCCAATACCTTAATCTCGCCTTCACTGGGTTGCAAATAGCCGCAGATAAGGCTAAACAGCGTGGTTTTACCTGCACCATTGGGGCCGACTAACGCAATGGGCTTTCCGGGTTGTAATTCAATATCAACATTATCGAGCGCTTTTTTGCTGCCGAAATAGTGGCTAACGCCGCGTGCTAAAATTAACTGGCTCATAGACTACTCCGCTGCAACTTATAAAAACTTAGCGCTAACAACAGGCCACTTTGCAACAATGGCCAAGCTATGTCGGTGACAGGGCTGGGCCGAACGGTGGCGATATTATCTAGCGGCTCACCGGGAATAAGGTAATCCAACCACATCGGCAGCCCTAAATGGCCTTGTAGAATAGCCAGTACCATTAACCCTATGGTGTACAATAAAATAACGTAAATAAGCGCCATTCGTGATGAGCGCGCTATGGTATTCAATAACGTCATCAAGGCAATAAACGGCATTAGATTAACCAACAGGAGGAGTTCAAACTGCAGCGCGCGTGCCAAAGCTGGGACCAGTGCACTGGTATCGCGAAAGGCAATGAGGATCAGCGTGCCGATAATGCTAATTGCCAGCAACGCAGCGGCGCTTAAGCAATGACCGAAATAGCGCCCTAATAGAATTTCAGCGCGAGTGGCGCGTAAAGCGATGAACCGCAGCGTGCCGCGTTCTTTGTCGCTAACAAATTGATCACTGGTTAAATAAATAATGAAAAGAGGAAAGGTGACTAAGGCAATCAGCCAATATACGGCCATTTCCGCATCAGGCCAGTGCAATAAACTCTGTAACCCTAGGTTGCCAAAAGCGGCAAGCATAAACTGTTCAAAGTTAGGGTCTGAAAGCACCGATACAGCTTGAGAAATACCGTAGCGATAAATCATCAACCACACTAAGGCAAAAGCAAGCAGCGCCAACCACGCCTTTTTGGTAAGAAAGTGTCGCGCCAGTTCAAATTTAACCAGCTCGAAGATACGCCTTGGATCCATCCTGATATCCTGATTTGTAGTTATTTGTAGCTACTATAAATGAAAAAAGCGCTCAAAAGTATGAGCGCTTGTAAAAAGATGTGTCTGACGCTATTTATTGGCTAAAGCATTGGCGTACACATCAAGCCCTTGGCTGAGGTCGGCAATTAAGTCATCGACGTCCTCTAAACCGATATGCAAACGCACTACCGGGCCATACTGCCATGACGTTTCACTGCGCAAAGCCTTCATGCTCAGGTTGGTGGTAATTAGACTCTCAAAGCCACCCCAAGAGAAACCCATTTTAAAATGGTGTAATGATTCAACTAAGGCATCAAGGGCCTGTTGTGTGCCCTCTTTCATTACAATGGAGAATAACCCATTACTGCCTTCAAAATCGCGTTTGAAAAACGCATGGCCAGGACAACTTTCCAGCGCAGGGTGACGAACATGATCCACTAATGGGTGCGACTGTAGCCACTTTGCTACTTGCAATGCACTGCGCTCATGTTGCTGTAACCTCACAGCCATGGTGCGTAGCCCTCGCAAAGCCAAATATGCATCGTCGGCACTGCAACATTGCCCCAAAAGGTATGACTGCTCGCGCAGCACCGGCCAATGCTGCTCATTGGCAACACTGACTCCCATCATCACGTCACTGTGACCAACTATGTATTTGGTGGCCGCCTGAATACTAATATCAACACCATGCTCTAAGGGTCGAAAATGCATACCATTGCCGTAAGTGTTATCCAGCATGGTCATAATATTGTGAGCCTTAGCCTCAGCCACCATGGCGGGCACATCTTGGATTTCCATGGTGATTGAGCCGGGGGATTCCATAAATAGCACCTTGGTATTTTCTTGGAAAAGCGTACTAATATCGGCGCCAATTTGCGGGTCATAATAGGTGGTTGTCACCCCTAACCCTGCCAGCACTTTGTCGCAAAAATCCCGGGTAGGTTCATAGGCATTATCCATCATCAGAATATGATCGCCGGCTTTGACAAAAGATAGCAGGCTATTACTGATGGCAGCGGCGCCCGACGGATAAAGGGCACAGCCAGCTCCACCTTCTAGCTGAGCAATTGCTTGTTGTAGCGCAAAGTGTGTTGTGGTGCCGCGACGGCCGTAAAATAATGCATGGTTTCCGCGATTTTTAGCTGCGTCTTTAAACTCAGCAACGGAATCAAAAACCACCGTAGAGGCGCGCTGTACCACAGGGTTAACAACCCCTTGAGTGAACTTTTTATCTCGCCCAGAGCTTATCAACTGTGTTTGTTTTTTCATTTGTTTTCCTCATTCTGTGCAACCCAAGTATCAATAAGATACCGTGAAATAGAATCGCAGCGGGGAAGTTTGTAGTCAGTGCCCGCATCTCCCCAAGTGCCAAAATGCTTTAGCTCGTCTCTAGAGAACCAACGTGCGTCGCTGAGCTCGTCTTGGTCAATAAAGATATCTGTTGAGCTAGCCTGTGCCATATAGCCTAACATCAGCGAGCTCGGAAAAGGCCATGGCTGTGAGGCAATATAGCGTGGCGATTGCACGGCTATTCCCGCCTCTTCCATCACTTCTCTGGCAACAGCGGCTTCGAGTGTTTCCCCTGGGTCGACAAATCCAGCTAAGGTGGAATAGACGCCCTCAGGCCAGCTTGCTTGACGACCTAATAAACAGCGTTCGATACCATCATTGAACATATGATGCACCAACATAATAACGGCCGGATCGGTACGTGGAAAAGTAAGGTGACGACAGTCGCGGTTGATGCATTTTCGGGCATGACCGGCCTCCGCTTGAATATTTTCATTGCCGCAACGGCCACAAAAGCGGTGGGTCTTATGCCAATGGCACAGCCCTCGCGCAAGTACCAGTATTGCAGCAGCGCCAGGCTCAACTATCGAGCCATAACGGCGGATATCGACAAATTCACCTTCGGCATAAGCACAGTCGTTAGCCAATGTTTCACTCACATCAAGAGCAAAGTAATGCTGGCATTGATGCTCACCTAAATAAATCGCGTTATCGGGGGCGAAGTCTTTTACTTGCTCATAGCTCAAAAACAGTGGGGTTTGATTATTAAAACTGAACAGATTTCGATCTGTATTTATTAATACATATCGCCCCAGCGGGCGTTTATTTAACAGCCAGTTAGGGTCTTTACGCTCGCTTGAGTGCCTATCCAATGGCAACTGGGTGTATTGCAGCATGGTTTTGCGGTAATTCAGGACAACATGGTTCTACATTATCACAGTTCAGTAAAATCACAGTAATGCGGGTGATAGTGACATCGCTTCTTTTATCGTTACATTAATCATCAAGGGGTTGTGCCTGTTCTCATTAATAAACGCCTCTAACACAGATACAAAAAAAGCCCGAGCTGGGCTTTAATGGTATTTAGCATGATGTTACTTAGCCGCTAGGCGCGCCAATAACTTCTGATTTTCGGCCTCTATATGCTTGTAGAAATCAACATCGGCAAGCTCACTGGCTGCGGCTTCATCAATAACGATAACGGCATCACGATGCATCTGCAGTGCCGAAGCTGGGCAAGAGGCAGTTAGCGGCCCTTCTACCGTGGCTTTGATGGCTGCCGCTTTATTTTCACCGGTTGCCAATAACACCACTTTTTTGGCATCAAGTATGGTACCAATACCCATGGTAATGGATAAGTGCGGCTGATATTCATCCTCGCTGAAAAAGCGAGCATTATCATCGATCGTTGCCTTCGTTAGGGTCTTAACACGGGTTCGCGATGTTAGGCCTGACGAGGGCTCATTAAAGCCTATATGGCCATTGCGCCCTATTCCAAGTAACTGAATATCGATGCCACCGGCTGCGAGAATGCGCGCTTCATATTCTTGACATGCAGCAATAGGATCTTGGGCATCGCCCGGCGGTACATGGGTACGCTCTTTGGCAATATCAATGTGGTCGAACAACTGCTCATTCATAAAGAAGCGGTAGCTCTGCGGATGAGAGCCGTCTAAGCCTAAGTATTCATCTAGATTAAAGCTAGTAACTTGTGAAAAGCTGATATCACCCTGTTGATTTTTTTTGATCAAATTTTGATATAGCGCCACTGGCGTTGAGCCTGTCGCCAGGCCGAGCGTGGAAGCGGGTTGCTTTTTTAGCTGGGCTACAAATAGGTCAGCGCCGTAACGGGCTACCTCTGTAGCATCTTTAAGAATCACGATTTGCATGTTTAGCTCGTTGTTATAGTTGATAAAAATGGGACCTATGACCAAGCGTTCCGTGCAATCTGAACTTGGTCATAGGTCAGAACCTAATCGGGATACTGTAATTAGGTTTACACCATTATGACAACGCTGTCATTATTGGTTATAAAACCTAATTTGTAAAGTAAAAGTGAGCAAAAAATGTCACTTTTTTAGTTATTTATTAAACATCAACAGGGTTAAACACTGACAAAGATTTTACGTTTATACATCCAGTGTAAGACAAGCAGCTGTACTGTTAACAAGGCGACGACAGCAAATAGAGGTTGCCATGGCTCACTGACAGAGCGCACGACCCCACCAAACACACTATTGGCGATGTAGCCCCAGTTCACTAAGCTTGAAGCGAGGTAAATAATAATTGAATTAGCGCCGATAATTACAAACGGATAAGCGGCTTTACGTTGGCCAAGAATATCAACCACGCCATAGAACACCGCCAATAAAATTGCACTCCAGCCGACAGTAACGAGTACAAACGAGCTGGTCCACAATTCTTTATTCACTGGAAAGACACTGTCCCATCCCCAACCTAGCGCTAAGCTGACTAACCCCGCAGCAAGCAGCTGCGCCGCTACTCGCCATTGGCCTTGAGTGGCACCGCGAGCAATTAATTGCCCGGCAAAGACACCTAAAATAGCGTTGGCGGCTGCAGGAATATTTGACAGTAAACCTTCTGGGTCAAGAGGCCGGTTTTGGTAGGTAATACCAGGTAATAGGTGTTGATCAACCCAGGCATTCCAACTGCCCTCAGGACTCAGCGGCGAGCCGTGGCCGCCGGGTACCGGCAACACCGTCAACCAGAGCCAGTAGCCTAACAAAATTACGACAGCAACAATTGCTTGAGTGCGCAACGAGGTATGCCATACCAGCATCGCCGCGATAAACCAGGCAATAGCTATACGCCCAAGTACACTGGCATAGCGAATTTCGTCAAATGCCATTGGCATTCCTGTGCCCCAGCCGTGATTATAGAGAACTCCTAAGGCACTAAGTAGTAACAGGCGTTTTACTGCTTTGTGATAAAAAGGTTTGCGTTCGGCCAGCGGCAGATGATCAATCCGCTTCGGGGAAAGTCCCATGGCCACACCAGAGAGAAAGATAAATAGCGGGAAAATAAGGTCGTAAAAGGTGAAACCGTGCCATTGCGAATGCACTGTATGCGCTTCAAATGCCTTCCACCCTTGCCAACCTGTTAATACGAACAATGCGGCAAAAATAGATTGCCCGCCTAAAATCCAAAACATGTCCATACCGCGCAGCGCATCTAACGAGGCTAAGCGTTGTTTTTTTTTGCCGGTATCAGGTGTTGTCATAGTTTCTCGCTGTTAGTTTCTGCGCACTGTTACATCACTGTATCCATGCGTACCTCTTCCATGACGGCCTGTTTTATAAGGGGTTCACTGTGCTTAGCGGCTAAGGCGTATGCCGCCTATGTAGGTGGCCTGCACATGTTGGTGCTCATCCAGCGCCACAAAATCAGCATCGAAACCATTTAGGAGGCGACCTTTGCACTGTGCTAAGCCCAAGTATTGCGCCGGATAGAGCGATGCCATACGCAGGCTCTCGGCTAAGCTGATATCCAATGTATTTACGGTGTTGCGCACAGCACTGGCCATATCCAACACACTGCCAGCTAATTCGCCCGTACTGGAATTCAACCGGTCGCCGGTGCGATAGACTTTGCGGCCATCGAAAAAATCAAACTCTTCGGCATCGGTGCCCACTGGAGGCATTGCATCTGTTACAAGCATTATCTTGCCGCGCTGCTTGGTACGAATTGCCAACTTCGCCGAATCCGGGTGCAAGTGATGACCGTCGACAATTAACCCGCACCAACTACTGTCATGCCACAACGCTGCACCGACAACCCCAGGTTCACGTGAGGTAAAGGCAGACATAGCATTAAATAGGTGGGTGAAGCCATCAGCGCCAGCGTCTAGCGCTGACATCGTGGTTTCATAGTCGGCATTGGTGTGGCCCAATGAGACCTTTACATCCATGGCGACTAAACGCTTAATATCCGCTGCGCTAACATTTTCTGGCGCCAAGGTAACCATTTTAATACCAAGGTCATCGCGCTCGTAAATCGCAAACTCTTCATCGCTAATGGGACGAATAAACTGCTCGCTGTGCGTGCCTTTTTTTGGCAAACTGAGATGTGGACCTTCAAAATGAACACCTAAAATACCTGGTGTATTTTTTGCCACCGCTTCAGCCACTGCGTCAGCGGCACGACGCATAATCGCGATGTCGTCTGTGATTAAGGTCGGCATATTGGCCGTTGAGCCAAATTGACCATGTGCTCTCGCTATTTGCGCTAAGCAGTCAACACTTTGTTCAGCATTAAAAAATGCGCCGCCACCACCGTTTACTTGTACATCAATAAAGCCGGGGACTACGAGCCCAGAAAGTTCGGTGACAGGGTCGCTGGTGGGTGCATCAATAAATTGCACTTTACCGTTAACACTTTGAAAATAAACATCGTTATGAAAACGCTGCCCGTCAAATAGGCGTTCAGCATGGAAACTTTGACTCATTTAATTGCGACCTTTTGTTCTTCTTCTAACAGCGCATTTTGGGCAAAATAAACAGCGCCCATCTCGGGTGGCTGACGAGGCACTTCAACACGTTTAGCTATATCAGGATCTAACCATTTTTGCATGGGTTCAGACAAGCCGCCAATCATAGATAAACGTGGAGGGTTAATTTCTAATAATCGTTTAGCCAAATTACTGATGTAGCGCGCACCGTCTTTGACTATGGTGAGCGCGACCATATCACCATCATGAGCCGCCTCTATGACCATACGCGCGAGTTTGGCGTAGCTGCTTGAGGGTTGACCCGCCATTTGCTCTGCAACTCCCATTGCTGAGCTGGCATTAAAATGCAATTTAAACATTTCACTCAGGCGAGTTTGCGGACCTAATCCGTCCAAATCTAATAACACCGCCTTGAGTGCTTCAAGACCCAGCCATGCACCGCTGCCTTTGTCGCCTTGAGCAAATCCATGGCCGCCATAATTCACACTATGACCTTTAACACAGGCAAAGCCACAAGAGCCAGTACCGGTAATAATCACTGCCCCGTCACCGCCTTCATGTGCGCCGATACAGGCAGTATGTAGGTCGGTGGTCAAATACATTTTTTGAAATGGGTGTTCCCATTCACTGATTTTCTCAAATAGACTGGGTAAGTTAACCCCTGCCAAGCCTAAACCAGCCACTAACTGATGCACGCTCTCTAGGCGTAGGCCTGCATCACGCATCGCTTGCTGAGTAGACACCATAATCGACTCTAAAGTGCGTTCAAGACCATGTAATGGATTTGCAGGGCCGCCCAAACCGGTACCCAGTACTCCCCGTTGGGCGGAGTAAATGGTCGCCCGGCATTTGGTTCCCCCACCATCTATGCCTATAAATAATTGCTCTTGACTCGCACTCTTCGCCATCATTGTACGACCTCTAACCTTGTTAATGTATTCGCAAATACGCTTTATCGTTTTTGTAGCGCGTATGCTCTTCCTCAACCCATGTTGAAATTATGTTACACAATTAATGACAGCGTTGTCATTAATTTTTTTAAATTTTCCCTAATTAATTCTATTCACTAGGTTACTACTTTGTTTTTATTGGTCTTTTCTTAATTCTAGCAGGATAGCTAAGACATCAGCATATATGAATTCATTAGTTCCATCAATCGGGAGTAATAGAATAAATAATTCCTGTCATCTGCCTTACCGCTCAACTTGCGTGTGTTTCCTTGCATCAACGGGTTTATGTAACTATATTGAGTTACCTAAGTACATGTAACTTTAATTAGTTACTTAACCGAATGTAACCATTGAGAGTTCCTTTATGCCCCAAACACCTTCTTATTACACTGTGTTAAGCGGTGATCTCGTCGACTCTCGTAAGCTAAGCAGTGACGACTATGACAATGCATTATATAGCCTAGAGCAAGGGCTACGCGCTATCTGTGAACGCTTCGATGGCGACTTTAGCATTTATCGCGGTGATGCCTTCCAGTGTATTCTTAGCCAAAGCCCCACCCCTTTGCTAGCCAGCATTATGCTGCGGTTGTTTTTACGTGCCCGAGCTCTGGACGCACGCATTAGTGAGGCATGGGGCCCGATAGATAACTACCGCAAAGACATAAAAACCGCCACCGGTCCAGCGCTACTCCTCTCGGGGACGGGCTTAGATAATATAAAAAATATGCGTCTTCGCCTTAGTCTATACCAAATAGACATGAGCCCAAGTTTTGTATTGAATATTCGCTTTATAGATAACCTGATCAGTCACACCAGTGCCAAACAAGCACAAGCCTTGTATTTGTACCATTGGTTACGTAATAATGACCATGCAACCATAGCCAAAGAGCTTGAAACTTCAAGAGAAAACGCCACCAAGCTACTTAACGCTGGCAACTACCACCTCGTTGATGAATTTATAGCCGTAGCCGCAAAGGAACATGCTTATGGATGAGCAAATAGCACTTCTATTGGCGCTATTATTAGCGCACTTTATTGCCGATTTTTATTTGCAACCAATGCACTGGGTGCACAATCGCAACACTTACCACTATAAATCAAGCAAATTAGCACTGCATGTGTTAGTTCACGGCGTGCTATCGGCCACCGTGCTTATTGCGTGGGAGCACATTTACGGCTTGGGTGAGTGGCCGGGCGTGTTGCTGGCTACGTTGAGTATTATGCTCAGCCATTGGCTCATTGATGTAGGAAAGTCCTATACTCGAGGCGGTATTATACCCTTTGTGGTTGATCAGTTCGCACACATAATGGTGATCATTTCGCTGTGCCTGTGGCTCAGTGATGCAGATACCCTCACTCAATGGGCGAGTCAGGGGCTGAGTACACAATCATTATGGGTTACGCTGCTTGCCTATGCCTTGGTTTTAAACCCCTGCTCCGTGGCTATTCGCATGTTATTGGAACGCTGGCAGCTACCTTGTAGCCATAATGAGCAACAGCTGCCACAGGCGGGTCATAGTATTGGCGTGCTTGAGCGCGTGCTGATGCTCACCTTTGTACTGATTGATGAACTCGCTGGTGTCGGTTTTGTGTTAGCGGCTAAATCGGTGTTTCGCTTTGGCGATTTGACCAATAGCAAAGAAAAGCACCTGACCGAATACGTGATGCTGGGCACCTTATTAAGTGTCACCTTAACATTGGCCATCGGCCTCGCGACCCGCGCTTTGTTAAACACCCTATAATGAAAAAGCCCGCTAATGCGGGCTTTTTCTAATTACTTTACACCAAGCTCTCGTAAGCGCTCTTGTAAGTAGCTATCTGCT
The DNA here is from genome assembly GCF_022347875.1 of Pseudoalteromonas sp. CNC9-20. Taxonomy (NCBI): domain Bacteria; kingdom Pseudomonadati; phylum Pseudomonadota; class Gammaproteobacteria; order Alteromonadales; family Pseudoalteromonadaceae; genus Pseudoalteromonas; species Pseudoalteromonas sp. CNC9-20. The sequence goes on from NZ_JAKRFS010000006.1 coordinate 28,058, forward strand.
GTATAGCGCTCGGAGAGCACCACATCCGGGCGCGGATGCAAAAACAGTGGCAGTGAAATACGTGATTTCGTTGACGCTTTCCCCGTCGGGTTAATAACGCGGTGAATGGTCGACGGGAAGTAATCACCTGATGCTTCTTGCAGCATATCACCAATGTTGATGATCAGATTACCGAAGTCACTTGGCACATCTAACCAACCACCCTCTTTAGTTTGCACCTGTAAGCCAGGCTCGTTCGCTGCAGGTAAAACCGTTAATAGGTTAATATCGCCATGCGCCGCCGCGCGAATAGCACCCGGCTCTTCGTCACCGGTCATTGGCGGATAATGAAGTATACGCAGTAAAGTTTGCTCAGAGTCCTTGATCATGTCTTTAAGATCAATGGAGAAACGTTTTTGTACTTCTTCTGGTGCGTGCGCCTGCACCCAGCTCAATAGCTCGCTAGCAAACTCATTAGCAAGTCGGTAATACTCACGAATTTGCTCTTCTAGTTGTGCCGGGACGCGACCTTTAGGGTAAACGTGGTAATACTCTTTAATGTCTTTAACATTGAAGCCTTTGGCTACTTCACTTACTTCCGGTGGAAAGTATCCGTCTTGTGTAGTCTTATCATATAAAAACTCGTGCTTTTGCTCAGAGTTGAAAAAAGCCTGCCAATTTTCATAAATTGATTCCACTAAAGACTGCGGGATCGGATGGTTCGTCAATACCCCAAAGCCGGTATTGCGAAGAGACTCGACAAATTCAGCTGGAGCGTTGGGCGACTGATAGTCCACTGTAGGTAAGTGCATGGTAAATTTCACCTGTTCGTTGTAGCGCTAAGCACGAAAAACATGCTTAATTTTAGCGCCAGAGCTTAGTCAAAGCCACCATAATTCATAAGGACAATTGTCCGCAGAGCCGTCTCAGCGAAGCGGCTATTGACGCAGATCAAAGTAACAGCGCAGCTGACATTGCATGACCGGGTAGCCAATAAAAAGCCCGGTATCAAACCGGGCTCTAAACTCTTAGTCCTTAACCTGCCAGTTAAGTGTTTCACCGGCGCAGATAGGGATCACTTTGTCATCGGCAAGTGGGTAACTTTCGGGCACTTGCCAGGGTTCACGTACCAACGTAATAGTATCGCTGTTACGCGCAAGGCCGTAAAAGTCAGGACCAAAATGACTGGCAAAGCCTTCTAGTTTTTCCATCGCATCGGCTTGCTCAAACGCTTCTGCATATAGCTCTAATGAAGCATGAGCGGTATAGGCGCCGGCGCAGCCACAGGATGCTTCTTTTTTATCTTTTAAATGCGGTGCCGAATCGGTGCCCATAAAGAATTTCGCGCTGCCACTGGTAGCCGCTTCAATCAAGGCTTGTTGATGGGTATTACGCTTAAGAATCGGTAAACAGTAGTAATGCGGACGAATTCCACCAGCCAACATATGATTACGGTTATATAGTAGGTGATGAGCCGTGATCGTAGCTGCCACATTGGTTGATGCTGAGCGCACAAACTCCACGGCATCGCGGGTAGTAATGTGCTCGAGCACCACTTTCAACTCAGGGAAATCAGAGACCACTTTTTTCAGTTTGGTTTCGATAAACACTTTTTCACGGTCAAAAATATCGATGCTGGAGTCGGTCACCTCACCATGAACCAAAAGCAGCATGCCGACTTCTTGCATTGCCTCAAGCACAGGATAGATGTTTTCAACATCCGTCACCCCTGAAGCCGAGTTGGTGGTCGCGCCAGCAGGATACAACTTAGCCGCGACAATTTTACCGCTGGCTTTGGCTTTGCGAATTTCTTCAGGCGTGGTGTTATCAGTGAGATAAAGTACCATTAATGGTTCAAATTGCGCGCTAGGACCTGCCGCCATGATCCGTTCACGATAGGCTAATGCCGTCTCGGTACAGGTCGCAGGTGGCACTAAGTTAGGCATAATAATCGCGCGGCCAATATAGCGGCTCGCATCACGCACGGTATCTTTTAGCTGTTCACCATCGCGTAGGTGAATGTGCCAATCGTCAGGACGAGTGAGGGTAATACGTTGCGGGGTACTTGTCATTGCTCTTATCCACTGAAAAATTTGTGTGATCTTAGGGGGGATACAAGGGAAAGTAAAGCAATCTGCGGGGTAATACCTAGGCTGAGCGGGGGGGCCTGGGCCTACCCCGCCACAGTGACCTTAATTTAGTTCAGCTCTTGTCGTAACTCCTTTGCGGCCTCTACCATGTTATAAAGCGCGGCTCGGGTTTCTTGCCATTGCCGCGTTTTCAAACCGCAGTCAGGGTTAACCCATAATCGCTCAACAGGTATTTTCTGTGCAGCTTTGTGAATTAAGGTCTTTATCGACGTAACATCGGGCACATTAGGAGTGTGAATATCATACACACCCGGCCCTATTTCATTGGGGTAATAAAAGTGTTCAAAGGCGTTCAGTAACTCCATATGAGAACGGGACGTTTCAATGGTGATGACATCGGCATCCATATCAGCAATAGCGCCAATAATATCATTGAATTCGCTGTAACACATGTGGGTATGAATCTGAGTTTTATCCTCGGCACCGCTGGCAGCAACGCGAAATGCATAAGTCGCCCAATCCAAGTAATCTTGCCAATGACTTGTTTTTAACGGCATGCGCTCACGAAAAGCAGGCTCATCTATTTGAATAATGCCAATGCCCGCATTTTGCAAATCCACAACCTCGTCACGCAGCGCTACCGCGATTTGTTTGGCGATAGTCGGGTTGTCTAAGTCATCACGGACAAAAGACCAAGATAGAATCGTCACTGGCCCAGTTAACATGCCCTTCACCGGTTTTTGTGTAAGTGACTGCGCATAGCGGCTCCAATGCACAGTCATTGGTTGCGAACGGGCCACATCACCCCAAATGATCGGTGGCTTCACACAGCGCGAGCCGTAGCTTTGCACCCAGCCAAAGTGAGTAAAGGATACGCCCTCGAGCTGTTCACCAAAATACTCGACCATATCGTTACGCTCAGCTTCGCCATGCACCAGCACGTCCAACCCAAGCGCTTGTTGCTCTTCAATGACGTAGCGAATTTCAGCTTCCATTTGCGTGTGATACGCCTGGGAGTCTAAAGTACCATTTTTAAAATCCCGCCGCGCTTTGCGAATAGCTTGGGTCTGCGGAAAAGAGCCGATAGTGGTGGTCGGTAATAGTGGCAGTTGCAAGGCTTGACGCTGGGTTTTCGCCCGCTTAGAAAACGCACTTTGTCGCTGTGCGTCTTGCGCACTGAGCGCCGCAACGCTTTGTTGCACCCTCTTGTTATTCACTCGCGTTGAGCTCTGCCGAGCCTTAACCGCAGCACTGTAGCCATCAATAGCAGTGGTGTCGCTGCTATGCAGTGCATGACGTAACAGTTGCAGCTCTTGACACTTTTGTGTTGCAAAAGCCAACCAGCTTTTTAGTTCACTGTCGAGCTGCTGCTCCTGCTCTAAATCTACCGGAGTGTGAAGCAATGAACATGAAGGGGCTATCCACAACATCTCGCCCCGCTGCTCAGCAATAGGATGTAATTGTGCATGCAACGAGGATAAATCCGCACGCCAAACGTTACGTCCATTAACAACCCCTAAGGACAACAATCGCTCATTGCCTACGGCCTTATCTAAAGCCTGTATATCCACCGTGCTCGCCAGCCAATCAAAATGTACTCCGTCGATGGCGTAATCTTGAATATCATCAAGATGATGGCTGACATCATCAAAGTAAGTGGCCAATAGCAGCTTCACCCCGTGGCCAGATAAACTCGTAAAACTGTCTTTCAAGGCTTGGCGATATGCACTATCCAATTCTAGGGCGAGAATGGGCTCATCAATTTGCACCCACTGAACCTGTTGCGCTGCAAGTTTGTCCAATATCTGCTGATACACCTCAAGTAACTGAGGTAATAGCGCAAGTTTGTCAAAAGGTTCATCGGCGCATTTGGCTAAGTATAAATAGGTCACCGGGCCGATAAGCACGGGCTTTGGTGTATGCCCTAGTTGCTGTGCTTCACTGACATGGGTAAATAACTCTGAATCAGTCAGCGAAAAGCGCTGCTCGGCGCTGAGCTCGGGCACAATATAATGATAGTTGGTATCGAACCATTTGGTCATTTCACTGGCGGCACAGGCACACCCTGAGGGCGCTCGCCCACGAGCAATACGAAATAAGGTATCGAGGGGGTTACTATCTGCGCTGTGATGACGCGCTGGCACGGCTCCGACCATCACTGTGGTAGCGAGCACATGGTCATACCATGCAAAATCACCAACGGGGAGCAACTCAACACCGGCCTGTGCTTGCAAAGCCCAATTTTGCTTGCGTATCTCAGCCCCTTTTGCTCGCAATGTGGACTGATCGATGGTGCCTGCCCAGTATGCCTCAAGGGCAAATTTAAGCGCCCGCTGCTTGCCGATTCGAGGGAAACCAAGATTATGTATTAATGCCATAACAAAACTCCTTTTAGCTATATAGATGGCTAAACATTAGATTCCTCTCCCTCACTGTGCAACCGCAGCTTTCTCAGCATTAATGTGAATTTTATTCATAGCTAAAAATTATAAGTAAATGCCAAATTAGATGACACCGCTGTCATTTTTATTGCTATAGTGGAATTTATCTATGGTTAGCTTTACGTTTACATTTTATACATCAATTATGGACGTCTAGACTTTGAAATGTCTATTACGATGCAGTAAACTGTATTCACGTTGAGCACCGCTCACAATTTTTATGAGATTTACTAAAGATGATAGATATAAAACACCTCAAGACTATTTCCACCTTGAAAGAGACCGGCTCTTTAGTGAATACCGCACGTGAGCTGTTTTTAACTCAATCTGCACTTTCTCATCAAATCAAAGACTTAGAAAACAAACTCGACTGCCAATTGTTTGAGCGGAAAACCCATCCGGTGCGATTTACTCCACAAGGCATGCTGCTATTAGAACTTGCACATGATGTACTACCAAAAGTTGAAGCGGCGAAATGCCGTTTGAAAGAGAGCTTAAATCAGCCAATTTCGCAATTACGCTTGAGCGTCGAGTGCCACGCCTGTTTTCACTGGTTATTACCGACAATTAAAGAATTTAATAACTTTTGGCCCGACATTCATGTGGACTACGAACGTGGTTTTAGTTACGACGCTATCCCTGAGCTGCTTGAGGGCGATTTAGATCTGGTATTAACCTCGGATATACGTGACCCAGAGCGCCTAGAGTACGTGCATTTATTCGATTTTAAGCTCAAGCTGATCGTTGCCCCCGACCATGAGCTGGCTAATAAAGCCTATGTCACGGCGCTGGATTTAAAAGACGAAACCATTATCTCCTACCCTATTCCTCGCGAGCGCCAAGATATTTTCAAACACTTTATCCAAAATGCGCGTTTTGATGGCACCTTGAAAAGCGTGGATCAAGGCTTGCTTATTTTCCAATTAGTGAGCGCCGGCATGGGTGTTGCTGCGCTACCTGATTGGCTTGTTACCCCCTATGAAGCGCAAGGGTTAATAAAATCTATTCCCCTTGGTGCACTAGGTCTTAATCGCCCCATGTACTTGGCCATGAAAAAAGAAATGAAAGATAACCCTGTCTATCGCCACTTCTTGAATACCTGTAAACAAAATAACACGCGTAAATAGCAAAAGCTGGGGCTGATTGATCAATTGGCCCCATTGCACACAGACGCACTGCTCTGACCATTTCAACTGCTCCTTCACTTTAGTCCCTTAAAAAGAACAACTTAGAAATTAACAGGGACAAAGGTAAAAATAAAGTTAACAAACCAACTGTCACTCTTGCCTTTTATACACTATAAATCTTGTGTGTTTTTTATACACACCTATCTCGAGTAGGCAGTGTAACTCGAGCCTCAACCGCGCCGTAAAAAAAGGAGAATTTGTATGGCTATTGGCGACGAACTATCGAGTATTGATTTTAAATCTATGATTGGCGGCCCCCTTGATGCTGTGGTACGCGCTCAAGCGCAATCGGCTCAGACCTCGGTAGATTTTATAAAATCTGTCGGCTTTGACGCTGACAGCAATGAACCCACCATGATCACCTTCAGTTATATGAAGGCCGTAGAAACCCGAGATGGAGATGGTAATGTGACCGGCACAGAGCCGAAGAAATTCGACCTTACCGTACCCATCTTAACCATGTTACCTATTCCATTTATTCGCGTTGAAGAGACCACTATTGCTTTTAACGCAAAGATAAACTCAGTGCAGGAGTCCAGTACTTCCTCCTCTCATGAGCTCAATAGTAAGCTCTCGGTGAAAGCAGGCTGGGGGCCAGTATCAGCTAAACTCAGCGCCAGCTACTCGTACAAGAAGTCGAGCTCAAGCTCATCGAAAATTGAGCGTACCTACAGCCTGTCTGTTAATGTTCGTGCCGTTCAAGACGAGCTTCCAGCGGGAACGGAGAAACTGTTAGGCATTTTAGAGAACTCTATTACTGAAGTGGAATCGGCGGCATAACGCCACATTAACTAACATAGGGGGCAAAGCCTTAGGCTGCGCCCCCTTATCCAACTCACCAAGAGGGAAACGTCATGAGTGAATTAAGTGAGGTGCTAGGATCGCTGATGATAAGCTTAGTGCACGCACGCCGCCTTGCAGACGAAGAAACAGCTGCCGTAGCCGAATATTATAAAGACCACCCCTTACTTGAGGGCATGAGTCTACCTCGGGTGCGCGTCCCTGAGCTGACCATAGATATGCCACTGACCATTAATCAGCACATACCGGCTAAAAATGCCGAATTAGACAGCCCCGCCAATGTTCACAAAGCCTTGATGAGCCACTTTAACCAAGCACTCGATGACGAAGATATTCTCAGTCGTACGAAAAGCTTTCAACACAATTTCGACAGAGAAGCCCGTGCCGCATTGGATAAAGTAACAGAGCGCCAACGTAACGGAGATGTGCGGATCAGCAAAGAGAGTATGGTCAGAGCCGTTGACGAAGCCTTTCAAAAAGCCCTGAAAAAAAGCGGCTCCGATAAAGAAGTACCATTTGAGCGTCTCAGTGCGGTGAATAAGCAGGTGCGTCACAATGTCTCCGCTATCGCCTTAAAATCGCGTTCCACTCCGCCTGCGATAAAAACCAGCGTGGTCAGCTCCGAAGTAAAAGAAACCGCCACACCTCAAAACAGCATTCGTCTTAACATTACCATTCGTGAAGAAGGCTTAGAATGGGCCACAGGCCTTGAGAACGGCCAGACCAAGAACAAACTGATGCCGGAGTAACGGCCATGCAATCCGTTCTCAAAGAAACCATTATCACACAATTAATGTTGTTACCCGCACTCAGTGACAAATACCTGGCGCAGGAGTCCAGCTATGTTATTGATGCTGCGCAATGGCTGAAAAACACGGAAGTCAAGCTAGCACCTTTGCGCAGCCCTTTGGTCAGTACACTGAGTTCATTGCGCGGGCTGATTGAAGCCTGCGACGATGGCTATCAAGATCCATCCGTACAAAGCCATAGCCGCAGTAAACGTAAAGGCAAACGGGCTTTCGTTGCCGCCACCTTGAGTAAAGCAGAGCAGCAACTCAATGAGGAGCTGCAACGCATTGAGCAACACTTTAGTGAGGCCAACGATAAACTCGCGCAGCTGCTTGCCTTGGGGTTTGCTAAGCAGCCGCTGCCCATTCCCGAGACCTTAACAACTCACTATCTTGATAGTATCTGGCAAACATTAGGAGAGCACACAGACACCCAAACCATGTTTTTATATCTGCAGGCACGCTACAGCGCCACCGACCGCCGCTATCTCTTGCAGCAATTGTTGCACAACATGCTGGCGCAGCAATAACCGTGGCTATACTGGATTATCAATATCGATAAAGGTGACATCCAGATGATGCTCACGCGCTAAAAATTCACCTAGGGCTTTGGCGCCATAGCGCTCAGTGGCATGGTGCCCGGCTGCGAAGAAATCCACTCCTTGCTCTCGGGAGCTGTGAATAGTTTGCTCCGAAGCTTCTCCGGTTAAATACGCATCCAGCCCCAAACTCGCAGCCAAATCTATATAGCCTTGCCCGCCGCCGGTGCACAAACCAACAGTTTCAATTACCTCATCGCGTACCACTGAAGCCAGCGGCGTTCGGGATAAGACATTGGCAATTTTATCAGCAAAAGCCTGCCCAGACAGCGGCGTGCGCAAACGCCCCCACACCGGCACACTACTTGGACCACTTTCCATGGGCCCTTGAATTTCAATATCCAACAACTGTGCTAGCTGCGCATTGTTGCCTAGTTGGGGGTGGATATCCAAAGGCAAATGATACGCAAACAGATTGATACCGGCGCTGAGCAGCGCCTCAATGCGGCGCTTTTTCATGCCGATAATGGCTTGTGATTCACCCTTCCAAAAATAGCCATGATGAACAATTAATGCATCAGCTTCGAGGGCCACGGCTTTATCAACCAGTGCCTGACTCGCAGTCACACCCGTGACCACCTTATTGATGTGCGCACGCCCTTCAACCTGCAGCCCATTGGGGCAAAAATCTTTGATTGGCTGTGCCATTAATGTTTGTTCAAGGATCTGTGCGAGCTCTTTACGGTGCATATTACCCCCTGTTAACCACAAATATTCCCAAATTGTCCCGTGAACACCGGTAAAAATAAAGAAAATTCGGTGTTTAGGCACAAAAAATTGAAAAACTCAGCGCAAATGGGTATAACTATAAACTTGTAATAAAATTAACCTGCGTTAACGACTAGGACCTTTTGATGAGTAAACTAGACAAAACAGAAGTGTTAGCTGCTTTTGAAGCTGCCTATGAAGCAGCCCATGGCAAAAAGCCAGAAATCACCACTAAGCCTGGCTGGTATAGCATTGACGGCGGAAAGAACATGCGCCTTGCCGATGTAGCTGCGCTAACTGAAGAACTCACTTCTGGTAAAACAGAAGAAGTCGCCAAAGCAGAGACCAAAGCACCGGCCAAAGCGAGCAAGAAAACAACGACTAAGAAAGCCGCTCCTAAGGCAAAACCAGCTGAGAAGAAAGCAGCATTCACTGTGGCTAAACCTAATGAAGAAGGTTACACCGCAGAAGAGCTTTGGATTAAGCAACTGGCAGAGAAAGATCACGACTGTCGCCTACCTCGCGGCGTAGTGTAAGCTTTCAATAATAAAGAAAAGCCGCTTAAAAGCGGCTTTTTTTGTGCTCGTTATTCAGCAAGGCCGCCACCGCCATAGCGATAATGACCGGTAATAGGATACTGAAAAAGAATATCTGTCACTTGCGGGCCAGCGCCAATATTATGAATAATTAAAGGCTGTCCCAGCTCATTGCGTTGCTCGCTGACAATACCAATATGCGGCAAGTTTCCTGGTAGCATCCATGAAACAATATCACCGGGTTTATAATTGTTACCGTCATCACTCACTCTCAGACTCTGTCCGTGACGAGTAAAAAAAGCACGTAAATTTGGCACGCGACGATGGTCAATATTGCTGTCCGGGCGAGTTAACCCCCAAATTCTCTGGGATGGATAGGCATCAAAGTTATGCTCCATATCCTCATGCACCAACTGCTGCAGATCGATGCCTAAGGCTCGATAACTGCGTATCACTACATCCGTACATACACCAATCCCAGCAGGAACATCCCCCCCAGGGTAATCAATAGCAATATAGCGACCATCATAGGTCACGTCCGCTTGAGTCCGCTCGTTAGCGGCACTGACTAACTGCTCACTGAAGCTTGGCTCTGCCGCAACCGGCATGGCTATGATGAGCGCGGCCCCAAAAAGCCAACTCCCTGTACCTCGTTTCCCTGTCATTCTCTCTCCTAAGTGTATGCCATGTATCGGCACCCACATCTCATTAAAGGGCTAAGTTATTCATAAATCAGTTTAAGTTGAACACAGCCGGAGAAAAACAACAATCTTTACTTCTTAGGGTTGAAAAACTCCCCATCCATTCCAAGCTCTATAGTAAGGGCCAAGTTTTTGGCTCGCAAAAAAGGAGATTGATATGATTGGTCGTTCTTATGTGGTGGTTGCCAACCACAGTGAAGCACAAATTTTTGCCTTACGTAATCATTCCACCGAGCTGGAGCTGCAAGCCCATTGGTCAAACCCCTTCGCACGCTCAGACGAGCAAGATATTTATACTGACCGTGCGGGCCGTCAAAGCGCCCCGGCAAAGCAAGTGCAAGGTGTCGATGCCATGAGTCGAAAAGATGCGGTTGATATAGAAGCGCAACGCTTTGCCGCAGATATTGCCAAGTGGCTTGACGACAAACGTAAAAACGACAAAGTGTATCGTATCGAACTGATTGCTGAGTCGGGCTTTTTAGGCAAGCTACGCGGTGAGCTCAATAAACACACCACCGAACTGATAGATAAAACCCTCGCTAAAGATGTGATTGGCGCTAATGAGGGACAAATTCTAGACTACCTTAAGAAAGTTCATTAATGATTCGTTAGGCGGCGTAGCCGCCTTTTTTGAGGAGAGATGATGACATACGCATTTCGAGCTTGGGTAAGTGGCAAAGTTCAGGGCGTGTATTTCCGTGCTAACACTGCCCGCCAAGCACAGGCTCTCAATATTGCTGGTTACGCCAAAAATCTTGATGATGGTCGCGTTGAAGTCCACGCAGAGGGGGATAAGGCAGCATTAACTTCCCTACTTACTTGGTTAGAGCAGGGCCCGCAAACGGCTCACGTTGAGCAGCTCAACCACAAGGAGGTTGATGTACAGGGTTATAGTGAGTTTACAACCGCTTAGGGCTCACTGAGCACTTCTACCTCTACGGCAATCACGCCGGCAGACAAATTGCTGATGTGCTTAAATGCGCGACGGCTCAAGTCTATGATGCGCCCTGAAACAAACGGGCCTCTGTCATTTATCCGTACTACAACTGAGCGCCCATTATTGATATTGGTGACTTTTACTTTGCTACCGAAAGGAAGGTTCCGGTGGGCTGCACTCAGAGCTGTTTGCTCAAAACGCTCGCCGCTAGCGGTAGTGCGCCCATGGTACTTATCATGATAATAAGACGCGAGACCCTGCTGCACAGCTCCTTTTTCAGCAGGCAAGTGATTGGCGCAGCCTGATAAAACAACTAATAACACCACGGCAATGACACTTCTGAACATACTGCTCTCTCCTTGCTACTAAACGCTCAGTGTAATAGTCAAAACGTGAACTAAGCATGTATCGCCAGCAAACTGAGCGCACTGGTGATACTCCTCAGGTACTGTTGTATGAAACTCGATACGCAATGACCCCGACTTACTTAGGCTGTCGCAACGCAACGGTCAAATATAGAGACAAGACCAACTTAATAAAACGAGAATAAAATAGCTAACAATTTAAATATCCACCCTCATAAACTCATGATAATATTCATCGCGGTTTATATTTTTATAAGGATATATTTTATGGATATTATCGTGGGACAACTGGTGCAAAAGAAAAAAACCCAGTTAACTAAGCTGGCCGAACGTGCCATAGGCCGTGAATTTAAAGACCAAGCCGCATTAGCGATACAGATGACACAGTGCAGCGCTGCTGTTTATCGTCGTTTGCAACGCACCTACAAATCCACTATTACACCTAAAGATCAAAAGCGCGTAAAAGCCGGAGGCTTAAGTACGCAATCAGTGACCTTCTCCGCCAGTAATAACAGTCAGAAAGCTTTTAACACCTTATTGCCAGCTATGCGCGGCGGCAGCTCAGCACCTGGCAATGCTCCAAAAACCTCCGACGATGTTGCCGTAGCGAGCCACCAACCGCAAGCCACTAACCTGCTCGCGTTATTACACCCTATTCTCAGTGACGACATTACCAAAGCAGGACACGGTGTTGAAAAAGCGGCGACTATTTTGGGTCTAGTGACCACCACCGCAGGCTTGGTTGTGCCAGGTGGAGGCGTTGCTTCATCCATCGTCACTTGGCTTGGCAGCGGTGCGACTTACTCTGCTTACTCGGTATCACGAATTCGCCCTGATGCCCCAGATCGCGCCTACTATCAACTAACCAACTACATTGCTTGTCTCGCCGCATGGAACAAAAAAGCCTGTGAGCTTATTGATATTGCCGACGCTAAAGGACAGTGGACATTCCGTGATATTGAAAGAGGCTTTGCATCATAACAGCACCAAAAAATCTCAACTTCGACCCATTTATAATAGCTATTACTTGGGTTGTATTGTGGGTTAAATAATTAAAGGATCCAGTATTGTTAATTTAAAAATAAACTCTCATTTTAAATAAATAATACATGTCTTTTGTTAGCAAAAGGATAACACCCAAGACCTATACTCTAGGCTGATGTTATCCTTTTTCCTTTATTATGACCGCTTACCTTTGTATCGGCTGCCACTGCATTACAGCATTGAAATCACTGCAATTGTGCACAGCGTCATCGGCATCGGCTATGAAAACTTGCTGCACCGCCGATACGTCATAGCGTAAATACTCAGAGCATTGTGCACTTTGGCCATTGCCCACCACCACTTGTACGCCGGGTTTAAGCTCACAGCGTACTAACTTATCTAGCGGCGACCATTGGTAGCAAATTTCATAGTTGGCGCGGTATTCGCTGACCGTGCCACTGGGTTTTGCCCAAGCCCACCAGCTCCCGAAGCGGCTATTTGGGTTAGTGCTGTTATACGCGCGATACAAAATCACTGTCGCAGGCTGTGTGCTTTCATACACCTGACCTTGACAGAGCTTTCCTTGTTGTGGCTCACCCAGCGCCGATTGCAGCAGTTCGGGGTTGTCGACCGCGCGAAACTGGCCTTGCCACTGCGCTGGCAGTGCAGTGCTACCAACACACGCCTTGGTGAGTACATTAACATCATCTGAGCGGGGCTGTTGCGCGCAGCCACCAATGAGCAGCAAGATAGCTGTGATAGTGAAGCGTTTCATCTTGGCTTGTCCTTCCCTGTGGGTTCTGTTTGCAGTGTAGTTAATACAGAGACAACTCTCCAGTCACTTTGTAGCCCACAGCACTGTTTGCTTATCTGCAGCGACGCGATACCCACAAAAAAGCCCGTCGATGACGGGCTCAAGTAGCATTGCTGCGACAGGGCTTATTCGAAGTGCAGCGGAGCGCGTGCCGGCTCGCCGACTTCGTTCATGGTTGCAGCATCAAACAAACGTCCATTGATCATGGTGTAACGTACCTTATCGCTCTGACGAATATCACTTAGAATGTCGCCATCAATGACGATGAGATCCGCTAACTTGCCTGCCTCTAGCGAGCCCAGGTTATTTTCTAGACCTAAGGTTTTCGCCGGATCTATGGTGGCTGTGCGGATCACCTCTAACGGACTCATACCGCCTTGCGCAAACATCCACATTTCCCAGTGTGCCGCCAAGCCTTCACGTTGACCATGCGCGCCAACATTCACCAGCACCCCTTGGTCTTGCAACTGTGCTGCAACCCGCGCATTGTTAAAGTGATTGTAGTGATGATCGGGCGCCTTGGTACGGCGCATCGCTCTCGGGAGCAACTGATTCTTGGGCACAAATTTACTTAATCGTGGATGATTCCACACATCGGTTTTATCGTACCAGTAGTTCTCCCCCCAGATACCGCCATAAGCCACGCCCAACGTAGGGGTGTAGGCAACATCACTTTGCGACCATAACTGGCGAATATCATCATAAATATTAGCAACCGGAATGGAGTGCTCAATCGTGGTGTGGCCATCAACCACCATGGTCAGATTATGCTGCAACAGAGAACCCCCTTCAGGGACAACCATCATACCAAGCTCTCGACCGGCGGCAATCACTTGTTGGCGCTGATCGCGACGCGGTTGGTTGTACGACTTCACACTAAACGCACCGACTTTCTGCAGGCGCTGAAGATGGAATTTCGCATCATCAAGGGAGTCAACATGGGAGGTATACCCCGGCATGTTTGCTCCGTATAGAATGGTCCCTGTGGAGAAAATACGTGGTGCAACGATTTTACCGGCCTTTTGCATCTCACTGGCAGCGAAAATTTCCGTGGTATCGTTGCTGGGGTCGTGAATCGTGGTGACTCCCAGGGATAAACCGGCTAGGTTTTTCCAGTTTTGCTCAGGAATAATTTCGTCACTGCCTTGAGCGCCATGCGCGTGCGCATCGATGATCCCCGGCATAATGGTTTTACCGCTGACATCAATCACTTCAGCATTTTGTGGAATCTCTACCTGGTCTTGACTGCCAACCGCTTTGATGTGCTTACCATCGGTCAGCACCACGCCATTATCAATGACTTTATCGCCCTGCATAGTGATCACTTTTGCTCCCACCAGCGCTATCATGCCCTGTGGCTCTGCCATGGTTTGTTTAAAACCAATATTATCGCCACTGTCTACTTTAAAGTCGGCGTTCTCATCGCTTTGAATATTAAAAATACCCGCCAGTGAGGCATGATAAAGCTCGGGCCCTAAACTCCAGTAAAGCCTATCACTTGCACTACTCCAACTGATATTTTCACCAGCACGCACAGATAACTGCTCTATTGGGAACTGGCTGTCTTTAGGGCCGATATTAATGGTTTTGCCACGTTCAACAAAAGGCGTCACGAACACTTTAAAACGCTCAGCAAACGCCAAGTATTCCCCGTTTGGTGAAATACGAAACTCAGTGGCATGCTCAGATTCATACAGTTTGCGGATTTTTTTACTTTCCAGCTCAACCACACTCAAGGTCGGTTTTGGCCACGGGCTCATCACATAGATACGGTCATTGGCTTTGCCAAACTGTGGCTGATAGCCATGCTCAGTAATAAGCTCTGGCTGCTCATCACCATCGCTATCCACTGCGTAGATGCCTGCTTTCAACGACCACTGCGGGGCAAGTAAACTGCTTCCCGAAGATTTTCTAAATACCACGGTTTCTCCGTCGGGGCTGAACGCCGGCTCGACATATTTACCCGGCTGAGTGGTCAGCGTATCACCGCGACCTGAGCGCGCCGAGACCACGCGAACACTGCCCTGTTTTTTGTCATCCCAGGTGACGTAGGCAATCTTTTTACCATCGCGAGAGAAGGTCGGGAAGAATTCAAAATGATCGTCTTGGCGTGTTAGGCGCTGCACTTTACCTGATTCAAGGTCGCGCTTGTAAATATGACCCATGGCTTCAAAAATGGCGGTTTCACCATCGGGTGATACCTGCACATTGCGCAGCATTTTTACGTCAAATTCTGAGGAGTCTAACTGTTGGGTTACACGCACCGCTCTTTGGATAGATTTACTGGTGTTTACTGCAAAAGCGATTTCTGAACTCTCGCCACTTTGCACATCAAGCTTGTGAATTTTACCCCCGGCCCAAAACACCAATGACTCGTTGTCAGGCGTCCAAGCCATGCTAGGATACACCCCGTGAATTGCCCAAGTCTCTTGCATATCACGCTCAAGCTTATCGTACAGCTTGGTTTCTTTGCCCGACTCTAAATCGTATAAATACAGGGTGCTTTGAAAATCATCACGCTTAATGTAGGCCAACGTTTTGCCATCGGGAGAAGGCGTGGGCCGGATTGCACCACCGGGGCCACTTAAAATGGTTTCTATATCACCTGTTTCCCGGTCATAGCGCTTAATTTTGTAGATGCCCTGTACCGAGTCTTTGGAGTAGTGGAAGGTTTTACCTGGGGTGGCGTCCTGTGAGAAGTACACATAGCGGCCATCCGGTGAGAATGCCGGTTCGCCTAAGTCTTTCTGATCATTGGGTCGCTCTGTTAGCTGCACGCCCGAGCCACCGGCTTTGTGATACATCCATACTTCCCCGGCACCCAATGAACGGCTTGCAGTAAAGTGCTTACGGGCAACAATAAAGTCGCCATCGGGGCTCCATGCTGGGCTATTAAGCAAGCGAAATGACTCCTTGGTCACCTGCGTTTGTTCCGAGCCATCGATGTTCATAATCCAGATATTGTCACCGCCGCCTTGATCTGAGGTGAACGCAATATGCTTGCCATCTGGGCTAAAGCGAGGCTGCATTTGCCAGCCAATATCTGAGGTCAACTGTGTCGCCTCTCCACCGCTTATCGGCATGGTGTAAATATCACCAAGCAAATCAAATACTAAGGTCTGGCCGTCGGGGCTGACATCGACATTCATCCAGGTACCTTGAGTGACGTTGATATTGGCATCAACAAATTCACCCTGAGGCTTATCTACTTGCCAGTGTTGTTTTTCTTCTTGCTCGGCGCTGACCGGTAAAGCCAGCGAAACCGCCAGTGCTAAAGCACTGTATAGTGGAGTCTTCATTTGTGGGTCTCTTATTCTATTTATTTATTATCATTACCTACTAAAACAAAAACCGTATAAAAGTGGAAGTAACATGGGTTTAATAAGCAAAAATGGGGGATGGAATAGCAAGTCTGCGAGTATCGTTGTTATGTGAGCAAGATTGCAAGCTATGGCAATGTCGTTGACCAACTTGAGGCTAAAGTAAAAGATAGCAAGCCAACAGCGCAGGCCCTCTGGCCTGCCGCTGTTAGCATGATTAGCGTGACTTAGAAGTCAAACTTCACAGCAAGGCTAACCACATCCACACCATCAAACTGTTCGTATGACAGCTCAGCTAGCATAGCGTTGCTGAAGTTATAACCAACTCCGCCACCTAAGCCAAATTCCCATTCGTCTTCAGAGGCAGACTCGCCGTAAGCCGATGCTTTAACCTCTAGGTTAGCGTATGAAGGAGCGCCGTAGATATACAGGCCGCTCTCAAGGTCATATTGACCACGAAGTGATAGAGCCGTAAAGCTCTCTACTTCAATTTTAGCTCCGTATAACTCGTCATCACCAACACCTGTACCCAAACGTAACTCAGGTACAAGGTAAAAGTTGTCACCTGTTTTAAATTTGTAGCCTAAAGAACCAACCAAAGCGTTAAGGCTGATGCTGTCACCACCTTCACTGTCAGAAAGATTTACATAGCCTACACCCGCTTGCCAAGTAGCCTGAGAAGCGAATGAAGTACCGGCTAAAACCAGTGCTAGCAGTGTTTTTTTCATCATGTTATTTCCCTTTATTTAATTATTAGCATTGCCGGGAGAGAACAAATCTTCAGCGTATACCCGCATCTTTTAACTGCTGGCATAACAGCTGTCGGGAGAGCGCAGAGTCACTGCCATAGAAAGGCTAATCGCATCCCAACGACAAATTCCATCCCTAGAAGTAACCCTGTAGTGATAGCTAGTTAACTAACACCTTTGTCACTTCGATGCGGATGTTAACAAAAAACAACATTAGCTACCTAGAGTTAAGCTTGATATTTTTTTCTGACCATTTAAGTAATAAGTTGCCTTGGAACGCTTACACTTTTAGTGCCTTTGCCAGTCACTGGGGTCGAATTGGTAATAATCTTTGAGGATATGAAATAGCTCAGCATCAAACTGCCGCATCGCCATGGGTTTTTCGATAAAAGTTTCGGTGGCCACAGCAAAAAACTCAGCCTCATTGGTGGCCCCGTAGCTGTGCATTACATGGGGCATATTGTAAGCAACATGGCTTTTTAACTTGGTAAAAGCGCGCGAGAACACCTCGCCCCAGCGTTGATACGCGGCCTTATTTGCTAGCTGCGGCGTACCATTGGTGCTGCCTGTTACCTGATCTAACTGGTGTGCAAATTCGTGAAACACCAAGTTATGGCCATCTTCCGGGAGGCGATTGCCCTCGAGCACATCGTGCCAGCTGAGCACCAAGGTGCCACCGGGCCACGACTCGCCCTCACGCACCACTTGATGATAGCTCACCAAACCGGCGACATCACGCTGGGTGACATTGGCGTAATAAGCACTGGGATAGAGCAAGATTTCTTTAACATTAGGGTACAAAGGCCAAGGTTTATTGAGCACCAACAGGCAGGCATCGGCGGCCACCACCAGTTTCATCGCCTCATTAACCTCTAAACCATCGCGACCGAGAAAACGCTTTTCGCCCAAAAACCAACAGATATGACGCTCAAGCTTGGCTCTATCGGCATCGGTCATGGCGTTATAAATGGGCATAGCCCGCTGCAAAAAAATCTGCTGCTCCTGGCTGAGTCCGGCATCATGGTATTGTCGCTGCCAGCGCTTGAGGCGGACATGGTCCCATTGCCAATACGCTACCACAAACACAATTAGCAAAATCAACAGTATCAGGTTTAACATCGGGTAATTCCTTGGCGCTATTACATGTTAATATGACCGCTGGCGCTAATTTTCAATTCCTCTACAAGCTTAAACAACATTATTTGTATCCTATGACATTACCAATCGAGGCAATAAAAGATCAGTTTTTATCAACACTTAGGCAGCAAAATGTAATTGTTCATGCGCCAACCGGCAGCGGTAAGTCCACCAACTTACCGCTATGGGCAAGCACACAAGGGCGTGTTTTGGTTGTGCAACCACGGCGTATCGCTGCCACCTCGTTAGCGAACTATTTGGCTGAGCAATGCCAGCAAAAACCAGGACAAAGCATCGGCTACGCGATTCGCTTTGAGGCTAAAATGGCGGCCCAAACCCAGGTTGTGTTTGCCACCCCTGGGGTCGCACTCAGGTGGTTTTTCGAGCAACAGCTCGCTGATTTTGACGTGGTCATGCTGGATGAGTTTCACGAGCGCCGCTGGGATACCGATTTACTCTTGGCGCTGTTGAAACACCATGGCGAGCACCGCCTGATACTCACCTCCGCGACCTTAGATGACCGTGCTTTAAGCGCTTATCTCACCACCAAATCGCTCACCAGCCATGGCCGTACCTACCCTATCAGCAGCCACACCTTCGCCAGCGACGCCAGAGCAATGCCCAGCTCCCAAGATTTAGCGGCGCGTGTACGCCAAGCCGGTGTCTATGCACTGGATAACAGTGGCGCTGATATTTTGGTGTTTTTACCCGGTCGCGCTGAGATAGCTGCGTGCGTCAGCGCCTGCCAGGACTTACCCGCTGAATGTATTTCACTACACGGTTCCAGCCCGCTACAAGAGCAACAGCGCGCGCTGCGCCAAGGGCCGCAGCGACGCATTATTTTTGCCACTAACGTGGCCGAAACCTCGCTCACCGTGCCTGGGGTCGAATGCGTTATCGATTCCGGGCTTGAGCGCCGCACGCATCTTCGCAAGGGGAAAACCGTACTCGGCCTTGACGCCATAGCTCAAGACTCCATGCGCCAACGTATGGGCCGCTGTGGACGCATAGCGCCTGGGCTGTATATTCGCTTATTTGGTGAGCATGCGCCCTTGCTCAGCACCACGCCGGTAGAGGTGGAACGTGAAGCATTAGACGAACTCGTGCTAGCCAGTGCTTGCGCCGGTATTGCCGTGGATGATTTACCGCTGCTAACCGCGCCGCCGGACTCGTCTTTGCAACGAGCGATGACAAAATTACAACGCTTAGGGGCCGTAACCGCAGACGGCTTAGCCACGGCGTTGGGTAAAACCATTTACCCACTTCCTGTGGATGCTGATTTAGGTATGCTGATCCACAATATGCCCAGCAATGTATTGCGCCAAGCAATGATTGACTTGGCCGCCGCCATCGCCACCCCAGCGGCGCTATTTTCGCCGCCAAGCAGCAGTGAGCGTGAACAACTGCAAGCGCAACTCGGTGAGCAGTATGCCCTGTGCGACCTCGCGCTGCATATCGCCGTGGTCCGTGGCGGTGCTGCACAGCACATACTCACTATCAATAGCGAGGCGCTTAGCGAAGCGCGCACCTATGCCAACTATTTACGCCATGCCTATCAATTACCAGAGCTCGATAAAGCAGCGCGATACCAACATGCCACCCTAGTCGAGGCCATCGCCGAGCTAAACCCACACTATGTCTATGTAAAACGCGATAATCGCCGTGGCAGCTTCGCCAATGGCGAAGATGAAGTGCGTCCTGCAAAAAGCTCCCTGCTTCAACACAACAGCAATGCGGCGCTGGTACTGGCAACATTTTCCTTAGCCGGGCGCGGTAAAAAGCACGCCGACACCTTAGCGACTATGTGTGCGCCAATGCAATTATCCCAGGTGCGCCAAGCTGTCCCTTACGACACCACCTTAGGCCAGTGTTATTGGTATGTTGACGAGCAGTGCCCGGAGGGAGAAATTCGTGCTGATATTATCCACAGCTATGCGGGAGTCGAGTTAGGGTCAAGCCATCAGCGCGTCGATGGCCAACATCTAAGCGCCAGCGTGGTTGCGCTTATGCGTGACAACCAGTTATTCGCCGGCAGCTATGAGCAGATATCGCAGGCTATTGCTCAGCATAATTTGTATCAGGCTTACCATCTACAACCAGCCATTGATATGGATGCCGACACCTTTATCGCTGAGCGTTTATATTCTCTGGGTGTACAAAGCCAAGAAGATCTACAGTTAATAGAGGCCGAGGATCTGCACTATCAGGGCATTGACCCTTGGCATGCGAAAGACTTTAATGAGCGCTTTCCCTTGCAAGTCACACTCCCGAGTATGGTACTCAACATCGAATATCACTTTCGCGCTAAGCGGTTAATCGCCCATTACCACAGCGGCGAGCGCAAAGACCCGCCCAAGCGCTGGGAGTTACCGGCGTGGAGTGGCCTTAAAATTCAATATAAAAAAGCCAGTAAGCTTGTGGATATCCGCTAGGGCATTGGCTTTTGGTACACCAAAACTTGGTTTCTGCCGCTCTGCTTCGCTTGATATAGGGCGTTATCCGCTTGGGCGAGCATTCGGTCATAGTCCTGTGCGCCTTGACTGTCGGCAACGCCGATACTCACGGTAATATGCACACCATCGGCAAGCGCCGAGTAATCATGGCCGGATATCAATACCCGGATACGCTCGGCGCAGACTTGCGCCTCATGTACACTGAACCCAGGCAGTAGCAATGTGAACTCCTCCCCACCCCAGCGAGCAAACATCGCCTCTTGCGGCGCACAATGATGAATGAGGTTAGCCACTTCGGTGATCACTTTATCACCGACCATGTGCGAGTATTTATCATTGATGTTTTTGAAGTGATCAATATCAATGATCGCTAAGCTTAGAGGTTGTTGTTGCTGTTTAGCTTGCTCAAAATGCGCTATCAACCATTTGTCAAAGGCACGACGATTCGCCACCCCGGTGAGTTGATCATGCGTCGCTTGATGTTCAAAGGCTTTAGCTTGCTCCGCTAGGCTGCGAGTTTGCGCCTGCACCCTTAGCTTTAACTGGGCTTCGCTGCGCTTAAGGTGTAAAAAGCGCAAACGATATAGGGTAAATAATGCCAGTGCTAACACCACAATCATTGCGGCTTTAAAGCTGAGTGTCTGCCAAAACTTAGGGGTAATGGTGAAATGAAAGCTTGCCGCAGATGCGGGCCATTCGCTATAGGGATAGCGCGCCCGCACATGAAACTCGTAATTACCGGGCGGTAAATTAGTGTATTCGGTCAGTGTGAGGTTACCGCGATTTATCCAGTTGTCATCAAAGCCTTTGAGCTTAGTTTGATACTCAATGCGCTCCGGCATAATAAAGCCTAAACCAGCATAGGCAATAGATAAACGGTCTGCTTCTGAAGGCACCGTTAACGACGTTTTATCAAGGTTAGGTAGGAAGCCTTGCTCATCGTCAAAGCCAATACTCTCGATGCTCACCGGCAGTGAGACACTGGCCATACGAACCAACTTCGCTGGGTCGACCACCGCTGCACCACGCGCTGTCGCAATCCAAACGCTGTCATCATGATGGCGCACTGCTGGGTATTGCGAGCCGCCGTTGGCTTGTGAGCTAAGCATGCCATCACCTTCATCAAATAAGGTGAATTCTAATTGTGCATCCTCACTATCAAGGGAAGCCATCACATGAGCTTGACTTATACGGATCACACCTCGGTTACTGGAAAGCCACAAGTGATCATATTTATCGTTTACAACGGCAAACAGCTTATCAACCGGTAACCCTTGCTCTCGACCGAGCTTGCGCAGACGATGACTTTGATAATCATAATGGAGCAGCCCGCGATCGGTGGCCATCCACAGTGCGTCATCCTGAACTAAAAACCCAAATGCGTAGTCGGCATCGAAATGCTCGCGCAACGGCAAGGTGGTAAACTGCCCTTGGTGATAAAAAGCAACACCGACCCCGGTGCCTATCCACAGTCGCTGTTGTTTATCTTGCGCTAGCGCCATAATAAAGTTACCGGGCAGACCTTGTTTATCGGTCAAGATTGTTACTTCTTCGGCGCTTTTCATACGCACAAGGCCACCCGCAGTGCCAACCCATAACGTGCCGTCAGCTTGCTCGTGAAGGGCCCTTACTTCGTTGCTCGGCAGACCCGTATCCCGGTTGATCACTGTTGTCAGACGTTGGCCGTCAAAATACATCAACCCGCTGGTATAGGTACCGACATACACACCACCACGTTGGCTACTCGTGAGTGAAAGTACAGAAATGGGCGCATCCAGGGGAGATGAAATTTGTTCCACCTGTCCTTGGATGTAGCGGTTTAAGCCGTTACTGGTACCAATGTAGAGCGCTCCATCAGTGTGCGAAAGCACACTACGCACATAATCTCCTGAGAGCCCGCGTGCGGTATTGACGGTGGTAAAGGGTGCTTGCCGCAAGCGAAAAAGCCCCCCATTGGTGCCAATCCAAATACTGTGTTCATTATCTTCAAGCAGCGATAAAATGCGATTGCTTGGTAGGCCAACATTGGCATCCAACTTTTCCAGCCCATACTCGCTGAAGCGAAATACCCCTTGATTGATGGTGCCAAGCCAAATGTCACCACGAAAATCAACCAAAATACTCGACACAGAATCGTCTGCAAGAGCGTTATGTAGCAACGTAAATTCATTATTCACATAACGCCATACACCCTGCTCGGTGCCAACCAATAACGCCCCATCACGGTCTTCAGCCAACGAATAAATGGCGCCGGTAATAGCGCTGTTATCACTGTCAGCACTATGCATGGCTCCGTCTTCATAGTAATAAAGGCCGTTATTTGTTGCTGCCCAAATTCGCCCTTCTTGTTGCTCGAAGACTTGATAGGCACTGACATTAGGCAGCAAATTTTGCTCGTCGCCCTGTTGTGTTCTGCGCACCAAACCGCCATCTTCTAGCGCCAGCCATAAGGCGCCATCCCCACTGCGCACGGCAAAATTCACCATCGTTTGTGCCGGTTTAAGTGCTTGCCAACGCTCGCGCTCGACCACGCTGATCCCACCCCGAGAGCCAGCTACATAGAGCTGCTGAGTCGCTTTATCGACATTGAGGCTGCGGATCCCTGAATCGGGCAACCCGGTGAGAACGCCGCGAGTAAAAAGCTTAAAAGTACGGCCATTAAAACGGGCAACACCTTCCCATGTACCTACCCAGACATAACCATCGGGAGTTTGAGCTAGGGCATTGACACTGTTGTGAGGCAAACCATCACGGGTATCCCAGGTTTCGGCAAAGTAGTGACTTAGGGGAACATTACTAGGAATGTTTTTGGGGACTTGATTGGCGAAACTGCTTAGGCTTAACAGTGAAATAGCTAAATAAAGGATGATTTTCACAGCAGCGCGCCTACGTCTTTTTTATTATTAAGTTTTATTCTACTTCAAACACATAAAATAACAATTAGCTTGAGCCAAATCGCTTACAACTAATAACAATAGGCACTATAACGCCCATCAATAAAAACTTAACCTTTTGAATTTAAATATAAAATTCTAGTATAGATACTGCAGATAGCGCCGTAGACCGGCGCTATCCGCTCGCACTAGCGATACAAGCGCTGCCACGCACAGGTCTTATAACCGTTACGCTCAAAGTAAAAGTTGTAGCAATTATCGTCATAGTTGTAATTACCCACATCAATACGATAACCACTAATATAGCGATTCTGTAGGCTCACATATTGGCCATTATACAGCAGTGAAAAATGCACATGTGGTCCCGTTGACTGACCACCCTGACACAGCGCAGTACTTTGATTGTTAGCATAGCGCCCTATCCAACTCCCTGCGGAAATATAATCACCGGAGTTAAATTGCAACGCATCCATATGGTAGTAGTTGGTCGCATAGCCACTTGGATGAGTGATGCGAATATTACATTGCGAATAACGTGTAACAGTGCCCTCATGGGCCGCTTGCACCCAAGGTGTATTGCTGCCCCATCCTCCAGAGCCATTATTAAAGTCTAACGAGGAATACGGATACCCAGAGCCGGTGTTAGAGTGTGCCCCCCCACTGAACCAAGCATAGCCACTTGGCCACGGAAGATTCATACTAAAAGCTACCTGAGCTTGAGGCTGCGCACTGAGCGCTTGGCGCTGTGGGGCTGATACCTGCTTTTGCGTCAGTTGTATTGATGGTTTCCCGGTCACAACCTCATAGGCACTCATCAATGCGGTGATCTTCTTACCCTTACGTGGGCGGCGCGGACCCACTGGCTTTTGCCGCATAATAAACATATCGACCAGCGCAAAGCTGGCGACATCTTGATTAAATTGCTGGCTGCTTTGTGCGAAGCGTTTATAGGCATAAAAGGTATGGCTGAGCCGGTTGGTGACATCGCGAAGCTGTGCTTCAAATCCGACTTCATCACTCAAATCAGCGAAAGGCCTCTGCATTGCTTCAGCAGTGGGGTTAGTGACTAGTTGGCTTTGCTGCTCCATTAATGCTAATAACAGCTCTGGGTTGATACTGGCGTAGCCAGCGAAATGCAGTATCGCTTCTTGCTTTGCTTGTAATTCGCTATTGAGCCCAGCGAAGAAATTAGTCCAATCCCGCGCTGCCAGGGCGTTATTAAAAACAAACTGTTCATCGGCAATAAGCGCTTCGCTGTGTAAATCAATCAGCGCCATATCTTGCTTGGCTACAATACGCTCGGGTAACTGAGCATGCTCTGCATGCACCGAAAAGCTCAATAGTGTTGTTGCACCGGCGCAGGCTATGCCGGTGAGTATGGTGTTCAATTTCATCTTTGTTCCCTCTATCGTTATCATGTCCCGTATGTGGGAATACTCACTATAGATCTATAAAGGGAACAAATGTAAATTTAATGTTTAAATATTTACATTTAAATCACAAATAATCCGAAGGATTATGCATCATTTCCTGCAATACTTGAATATATTTTGCACTATGCAGACCATCCATCAGTGCATGATGCACATCCAGGGCTAAAGGCATGCAACCTGAAACTTTATCATATTGCCCCAACACCACTTTAGGAATACCGTGAGTAGCACCCAAACAAGTAGCGTGAGAAAAACTACTAAATTGTAACCACGGCAATACCGATACATGCAGCACATCGGCGCGCCCTTCGGTGCGCGCGAAGGCCTCACTAAACAAAGGCTCATTTGCAGCACGGGCTTTTTCTTCGCACATACGCTGGGCGTAAGTTGTATAACAAGGCGTGTCATCGAGATAACTAAAACGAAAGCTATCATCCTCGGCCAGTTGCACCACACTCATCGTCACTTGCTGATAATGAACAGGCTGATCATCGACAATACGTAGCCCCATTGGCCAATATTGCTGCGCGCTTTTGTGCACCAAATAAATGTAAGCACTAAAAAAGGACAAAGCCTGCGCTTGGCAGTATGCAAATAACAGCCGTGCGTCTAGGCGCACACACACATTGAAGTAAGGTTGGTGGAAATCTTTGAAAAAGGCGAAGTGCTGTGCACGCGGCCACTGCTGGAGGTCTACTTGCGTGGAGGGATAAGGCATTATCTACTCGACAACAAAAAAGGCATGCCCGAGAGCATGCCTTAATCTGGTATTAGGAGCAATAAAATGCGCCTAAACGCTGAGTACTAAAGACCCTGAGCGATGATCTCTTCTGCCAGTTTATCGGCGATAACATGCGTTGATACCTGCTCTTTTTCCGAGCGTTGGAAAATCTCCAACAAAGTATCAAAGATGCCTTCAACGTGCTTAGTCGCATCGTCAGCATTATAGCCTTGTGGCTTGGTTTCGTAATAGACGTTGATGATGCCGCCGGCGTTAATAACGTAGTCTGGCGCATAGAGCATGCCTTTTTCACGAATGATCTCACCATGACGAGGCTCCGCTAACTGGTTGTTAGCACAACCGGCAATAATCGTAGCCTTAATACGCGGAATGGTGTTGTCATTAATGGTCGCTCCTAGCGCACAAGGTGCGTATACATCCACATCCAGGTCATAAATGTCGTCAATGCCCACAGCTGTGGCATTGAAGTCATTGACTACACGCGCTACCGACTGCTCGTTAATATCGGTCACGAATAGCTCTGCACCAGCGTTATGCAAATGTTTACATAGGTCGTAGGCCACTGCGCCTAGGCCCTGTACCGCCACTTTCACACCTTCAAGGTTTTGATGACCGTGCTTGTGTTGAAAAGCCGCTTTAATACCTAGGAAAGTACCTAAAGCAGTAAATGGTGACGGATTACCACTTTTGCCTTCCAAACCCATTACATAGTTTGTTTCTTGGTGCATCATCATTACATCACCGGTGGTGATGTTGACATCTTCAGCAGAATAGTAACTTCCACCTAAACGCTCTAGTTGCTTACCAAAAGCACGAAATAGTGCTTCTGATTTAATGCTTTTTGCATCGCCGATGATCACAGATTTACCGCCACCGAAAGGCAAACGCGCCACAGCGTTCTTGTAAGTCATGCCTTTGGAAAGACGTAGTACGTCGGTAACGGCTTCTTCATCACTGGCATAGTTCCACAACCGGCAACCGCCCACAGCCGGGCCTAGGTTAGTGTTGTGTACGGCAATAATTGCCTTTAGGCCTGATTCTTTATCACTACAAAAAACCACTTGCTCGTGGTTATCGAAATCAACTTGATTAAAAACAGCCACTGTTATTCTCCGAACTTGTTACCCTACTTGGGTGCGCTGAAATTGCCGCAGACTCTATCACTAAGTGCTGTGCCTTACCACTATATAAGATGATAAAACCACGCATTTCCTTTGTGGTTGAATTTCTATTCACACATAGAACAGTAAGTGAATATTTAATTCAAAATATGGTTAAATTAAAGAACTTTAGACCATAACCAATCACCCTATGTACCACCTTTATCCACGCCCATCTGACGTTTACGTTAACGGCAACACCTATGTAAATATTTTAATACGCTGGGCGGGAATGTCGAGTTTCAAGGAGGACGGGCGCTGCCAGTCTAATCACCGGCGACGCCCCTAACTGGTCAGAGCAGAACTTATTATTGTTCGCTCTGTGGCTGGGTGTACCTTGCCATCCACGCAAATACTTGCTGATACCAATGAATTAAATTATCAGGGTTATGGATCCAATGATTTTCCTCAGGGTAGACCACCAGCCGCGAGTCGATACCCTTGCGTTGCAAGGTGGTAAACGCCCCTAAACTTTGCGCATATGGCACGCGGTAGTCTTTAAGGCCTTGAGTCACTAACATCGGTGTTTGCCAATTGGCGACGAAGTTAGCCGGGTTATACTTACTGTAATCCCCGTCTTTCGCCCAAAACGGGCCGCCCATTTCATGCTCAGCGAACCACAACTCTTCGGTGCTTTGGTGGAAGCTTGGCATATCAAACAAGCCCGCATGATTAACCAAACAGTTAAAGCCTTTAGGCCAATTTCCGGCAATCCAGTTCATCATGTAACCACCGTAGGAGGCACCGAGGGCACAGCCGTTGTTAATGTCTAACCAGGCATAATTATCGCCCACGTAATCGAGACCTTTTTGTAGGTCTTGCAGCGGCTTACCTCCCCAATCGCGGGAAATAGAGTTGGTAAACGCTTGGCCATAGCCCACCGAGCCGTGAAAATCGATCATCACTACGCCATAGCCTTGCGCCGCCCAAAGCTGAGCATTCCAACGACTGTGGAACATATTGCCGAACGAGCCTTGCGGACCCCCATGGACTAAAAATGCCAGTGGATAGCGCTTGTTAGCATCGAACTGGGCCGGCTTAACAAGATAACCATATACCTGTTCATCGTTGGCACCACTGAAGCTAAACTGCTCTACGTCACCTAAAGTCACATCAGCCATTTTTTCTTTATTAACATCACTTAACTGCATTAAGCCGCTGCCATCGCGATTAATACGATAGAGCTCTTTCGGTGAATTCAGAGCATGGCGAGAAAACACGATTTGCTCGCCTACAACCTGCACGTCACCGACATAGCCATCGCTGAACACGCTACGGATATCGCCAAACCCGGTGCTGATTTCAAATAAGCTGGTCTGACCTAAATCTTTGGCGGTGGCATAAATGGCGCGGCCATTGGCACCGAATTGGAAGCTGCTCACACTGCGATCCCACTGTGGTGCCAGTGCTTTGTTCTCACCAGTGCGCAAATCTAGCAACTGCAAAGTGAACTTGTCTGATTCAAAGCCAGGTTTTGTCGTCGCTTTATAGGCAAGGTAACGGCCGTCAGCGGAGAACTGCGGCGCTGCATCCCAAGCTTTGTTTGCTTCGGTGAGGTTGCGAATAGAGCCGCCTTCGATAGCCACTTCAAATAAATCGAAGTTTGTGCTCCAAGCATTATCCGGGGCTTTAACCTTAGCGCTGAAAACCACCTTGGTGCCATCAGGGCTAATTGCTACTTCTTCCATGCCGGAAAAAGGCTTAGCAGGAACATCAGTTTGCCACTGTGGGGTGATGTCTTTAACGTCGGTGATCACTTTATCGGTAAGTTTGGCGCTGAACAGGTGACGCACTTTATTGTCATTCCAGTGATCCCAATGCCGCACCATTAAACTGTCATAGACTTGGCCGTTATGGGCCGGTGGATTGGCATCGCGCTCGATAGTGCACGCCAAGGTATCACACTCGGGATAGACATCTAAGCTCAATACCACGGATTGGTTGTCAGAACTTAAGGTGTAACCCTCGATATCCACGGGTAAGTCGGTAACGGGGCGCGCTTCTCCGCCGCTAAGGGGCAGCCGCCACAGCTGATTGGAGCCCGAGCGGGATGATAAAAAGTAGATAGCTTGGCCATCGCTAGAAAAGCGTACCGCTGTTTCACTGCTGCTGTCATAAGTTAACCGTGTCGCTTTCGCTAAATTGGCCGAGCCAGTATAACTGCTGCTCATTGCTGATAAGGGCTGCAGATATAAATCGCTGCCCTCGGGCGTTTTTACACCGTAAACGAGCTGCCTTCCATCACTGGATACCGCCACACTGTGCACTTTATTGAGCTGAGTTAGTTTTTCAACGCTGAGTACCTCAGCCTGGGCGCTCAGCGCTGAGCCGCCAAGCAACATCACACTGAGGATAGAATTTATTGTTGTCATTGTTTCACTCCATAAAAAAGAGCGCCAAGGCGCCCTTCTTAACCGAACCGATGCATTACTTCAACGCACCATCCAATTCTTCAATTTTTGCTTTCCAAATTGCTGGACCTTGGGTGTGAGCATTTGCTCCTTCGCTATCCACGGCCACAGTGACCGGCATATCTTCCACTTCAAATTCGTAGATAGCTTCCATACCTAAGTCCTCAAATGCCACCACGCGGGCCTTTTTAATCGCTTTGGCGACCAGGTAAGCGGCGCCGCCAACAGCCATTAAGTATACCGCCTTGTTGTCTTTTATTGAGGCAACTGTAGCTGGACCGCGTTCAGCCTTACCAATCATGCCAATAAGGCCGGTTTTCTCTAGCATCACGTCGGTGAATTTATCCATACGGGTCGAGGTAGTGGGTCCTGCGGGGCCGACGACTTCATCGCCCACCGCATCCACAGGGCCCACGTAGTAAATAAATTTATTGGTAAAGTCAACACCCTCAGGCAAGCCTTCACCGCTTTCAATCATTCCTTGCAAACGCTTGTGGGCCGCATCACGACCGGTCAGAATTTTACCGCTAAGCAGCACGGTTTCACCCATCTTCCAGTCTTGGATATCATCCTTGTTAAGGGTATCAAGATTAACGCGACGGGTGTCTTCGCCCACTTCCCAGGTCACTTCTGGCCAATCTTCTAATTTCGGCGGCTGCAAATCGGCGGGACCCGAGCCATCAAGAGTGAAGTGCACATGACGAGTTGCCGCGCAGTTGGGGATCATCACCACAGGCTTTGACGCCGCATGAGTGGGCGCGGTCTTCACCTTTACGTCTACGACGGTGGTTAAACCACCGAGCCCCTGGGCACCAATACCCAGTTTGTTAGCACGCTCAAAAATCTCCAAGCGCATTTTCTCTTCGGTCGTTTCAGCACCTCGTTCGATCAGCTCATGAATATCCACAGGGTCCATCAACGACTCTTTGGCCAATACCGCTGCTTTTTCCGCAGTGCCGCCAATACCGATACCTAACATACCCGGTGGACACCAACCAGCGCCCATTGTTGGTAAGGTTTTTTCTACCCACTCGGCAACATCATCGGAAGGGTTCAACATCACCATCTTGGTTTTGTTCTCAGAGCCGCCGCCTTTGGCCGCAATCATCACTTCTACTTCATTGCCTGGCACCATATCAATGTGCACCACGGACGGGGTGTTATCTTTGGTATTTTTTCGACTGCCAGCAGGGTCGGCAACAATCGATGCACGCAACGGGTTATCTGGATTGGTGTAGGCACGACGCGTTCCCTCATCCACCATTTGCTGCACCGTCATGTCGGTTTGATCCCACCGCACATCCATACCAACTTTAACAAAACAAGTAACAATGCCGGTATCTTGGCACAGTGGGCGTTTGCCCTCGGCAGACATACGAGAATTAATAAGGATCTGCGCAATGGCGTCTTTGGCCGCCTTGCTTTGCTCTTTGTTATAGGCTTTTTCTAAAGCTTGAACAAAGTCTAGCGGGTGATAAAAAGAAATATACTGCAGCGCATCGGCAATGCTGTCGATAAAATCTTGCTGGCGAATAGTGCTCATGATTAATCCTTCCTACTGGGTCACACCTTCAGTTAATACATAAGTCGGTGCGACGACTCGGTGACGTGTGCACGGTTAGACCGCGTCTTCTGATAAAGTGTAACTTATGATAACCTCCCTGCCCGTTTCGGGCTAGTTCTTCGAGTTGAAGATAATGACAAATTCGCAATTACATTGCCGTAAATTGGCGCTCTCATCCTCGCCATGTGAGGTGTTTGCCCAATTACACCATCTCAAAGGGGCGGTTTTTCTTGATTCTGCTAGTGCAGCGCACGTCAATAGCCGCTTCGATATCTTAGTGATTGAGCCTGAAGCGACGCTCAGCGTCGAGCACAACAAGGTATACCTAGACGGCGTTGAGCTGCATCAGGAGGTGTTCGCCTATATGCAGCAACGCCTAGCTAGCCTGTGCACGCAATCCCCGGCGCATGACCTGCCTTTTAGTGGCGGCTGGCTTGGCTACTTTGGCTATGATTTAGGACGCACCCTAGAGCGCCTACCCAGCTTAGCGGCGGACGATATTGCCCTGGCGCAGATGCAACTGGGCCTTTATCTTGATGCCTTAATTTACGATAAAGCGGCCAGCCAATGGTATTATATTGCCCAGCCAACGGTGGATGTCGAAGCCCGTTTACAGCGTTACCTGCAGCCACCCGCCGCCGCAAACGCAGGTAAATTTGCCTTAACCAGTGACTGGGCCTCCAATATGAGCCAAGCGCAATATGCCGATAAATTTACAAAGATACAGGACTATTTGCGCAGCGGCGACTGCTATCAGATCAACCTGGCACAGCGCTTCAGTGCCACATATCAGGGCTGCGAATGGCAAGCCTATCGCCGTTTACGCAGCCACAACAGCGCCCCCTTTTCTGCTTTTATGCGTTTACCGCAAGGCTGCATTTTATCCATTTCGCCAGAGCGCTTTATCGAAGTGCACCACAATCAGGTCGAAAGCAAACCGATTAAAGGCACACTGCCGCGCAGCAGTGACCCTAAAAAAGATCAAGCCTTGGCAGCACAGTTGGCAAGCTCCCCCAAAGACCGCGCCGAGAACGTCATGATTGTCGATTTACTGCGTAATGACCTCGGCAAGGTTGCGAAACCGGGCTCGGTGCATGTGCCCTCACTTTTTGCCATAGAGAGCTTCCCCGCTGTCCATCATTTAGTCAGTACCGTGCAGTCGCAATTGGCTGAGGGCAAAACGGCGCTCGACCAACTGAAGGCCGCATTCCCGGGTGGCTCTATTACCGGTGCCCCAAAAATCCGGGCGATGGAAATCATTGAAGAGCTCGAACCACATCGGCGCAGTGCCTATTGTGGTTCAATTGGCTACATTAGCGCCTGCGGTGATATGGACACCAGTATCACCATTCGGACCTTAGTGGCCAAAGACAATACCCTACATTGCTGGGCCGGTGGTGGCATTGTTGCCGACTCAGATGTTGCCTCTGAGTACCAAGAGACTTACGATAAGGTAAATAAAATCTTACCGGTATTGACGTGATAAAATCACCCCATGCGGCGCTCTCATGCGCTCAGGTTATTGCGCGGTTTAATCTCAGTGCCGCGCCCTCCAGCTTTGCTCCAACCCACCCAAAGCGCCGTAGCGCCGTGGTTATGCTGCTCTCAGAGTCTGAGCACGGAGCACAAGTGTTGCTGTGTAAACGCGGCGCCCATCTGCGCCATCATCCCAGCCAACTGTGCTTTCCAGGAGGAAAGCAAGAGCGCGAAGATAAGACGCTTGCCCACACCGCCCTACGAGAGCTACACGAGGAGCTGAATATAGACAGCAAAGATGTCACCATCATCGGCCGTCTCGATGAGGTGAGCACCCTCAATGATATGAGTATTACGCCGTATCTAGCACAGCTACGCGCCGGTGCCCGTTGGCAAATTGATCAAAATGAGGTCGAAGCCGCATTTTTTGTGCCTCTGGCTGAACTATTGGCAACCCAAAACTGGCAGTCTCTGCGGGTCGAGCGGCAACAAAAAAACCTCCACTTTCGCGTTTTTAAAACCCCTTATGGTCTGCTGTGGGGAGCAACCGAGCGAATTATTGAACGCTTTACGAAGCGCCTTGGTCCGATCAGCTAAAATTAGTGTACAGAGGATTACATCCCTGGTGTTTAACGTTATGATGGGCGCCCGTTCAAAGGCAATGTGAGTATAGATTTTATGATCAGTGCATTCGATATGTTTAGCATTGGCATTGGGCCGTCGTCGTCCCATACCGTAGGCCCAATGCGCGCATCTCGGTTGTTTGTGCAAACCCTGCAAGAGCAAGGCACACTTGAGGATGTTACCGAGGTAAAAGTAGAGCTGTTTGGTTCCTTGGGTCAAACCGGTGTTGGCCATGGCTCAGGTAAAGCTGTTATTTTAGGGCTCGCCGGATACGACCCAGAGACGGTCGATGCCGACGCCGTGCCCGATATTTTGGCCAAAATCGAGCAAGAGCAGGTTATTTATCTCAATAAAACCCACCAGGCTAAGTTTCCAAAGCAAGGGGCGATTGTATTTCATCGCCGCAAGACCTTGCCCAAGCACTCTAATGCCATGGAGATTATTGCCTTTAAGGGTGATGAACGCATTGCCTCGCAAGTGTATTACTCTATTGGTGGTGGCTTTATCGTCAGCGACGAGGACTTTGATAAGGAAAAGCAGGCTGCGCTGGATATCCGTGAGCAAAATCCTGCCCCCTACCCGTTCGATAACGCACAGCAACTGCTAGAGCTGTGTAAGGAATCCGGCCTGAGCGTCTCAAGCCTAATGATGGCCAATGAGAAGACCTTGCGCGACGAAGCTGATATCAAAGATGAGTTATTTCATATTTGGCAGGTGATGAAAGCCTGTACTGAACGCGGTATGCGCACCGAAGGCATTCTTCCAGGTGGCCTAAAAGTTCGCCGTCGCGCACCCAGCTTATACTTAAAGCTAAACGTTGAGAACAATAACGACCCACTGAGAGCCATGGATTGGGTTGACCTATTCGCTCTTGCCGTGAACGAAGAAAACGCCGCTGGGGGTCGAGTAGTCACTGCCCCCACCAACGGCGCCGCAGGTATCCTGCCGGCAGTACTCATGTATTACCATACCTTTATCAAAGAGGTGGATCGCGATATCGCCACGCGCTACCTGCTGACCGCAGCAGCAATTGGTATCTTGTATAAAAAGAATGCTTCTATCTCCGGGGCCGAAGTGGGTTGTCAGGGCGAAGTGGGCGTTGCCTGTTCAATGGCTGCGGGCGCCTTAACGGAAATCATGGGCGGTAACGTAGTGCATGTAGAAAATGCCGCTGAAATCGGCATGGAGCATAACCTCGGTCTCACCTGCGATCCTGTGGGCGGCCTTGTGCAAGTGCCTTGCATAGAGCGCAACGCCATGGGTGCGATTAAAGCCATTAATGCCTCACGCCTAGCCATGCGCGGCAGCGGTGAGCAAAAGGTCTCCTTGGATAAAGTCATTAAAACCATGTGGGACACTGGCAATGATATGAAAACCAAATACAAAGAAACCGCTCGAGGCGGTCTGGCGGTAAACATCATTGAGTGTTAATCGCACAAAAGAAAGGCGCCAACAGGCGCCTTTTTCATATCATGACACTGATCACTTAGCGCACTGGCAACTCAATGCTTTCAAACATCGCATCGACGTCATCTTGATTACGTAATAAGCAGGCTTTTTCAACCCGATCTTTGGTCAAGTGCGGCGCAAAACGCTCAATGAAGTCATACATGTAGCCACGCAAAAACGTTCCTTTACGGAAGCCGATTTTGGTCGTGCTTGCCTCAAATAAGTGGCTAGCATCAATGCACACTAAATCTTTATCGGTGATTTCATCAACAGCCATCGAGGCGACCACCCCAACGCCCAAACCTAAACGTACATAGGTTTTTATAACGTCCGCATCGGTGGCGGTGAAGACTATATGGGGTTCTAATCCCTGAGCATTGAACGCTTTGTCTAGCTCTGAGCGACCCGTAAAGCCAAACACATAAGTGATCAGCGGAAACTCAGCAACATCAGCAATACTAAGGTTATCGGCTTTTTGCGCCAGCGGGTGAGTTTTCGCCACCACAATACTGCGATTCCAGTGATAGCAAGGCAACATCACTAAGTCGGAATATAAGTGTAAGGCTTCTGTTGCAATAGCAAAATCAGCATCTCCACGTGCCGCTGCATCAGAGATTTGCTGCGGCGTACCTTGATGCATATGCAATGAAACCGCCGGGTACTTTTTCATAAAGCCTTGAATGACTTCAGGCAAAGCATAACGCGCTTGAGTGTGGGTGGTGGCAATATTAAGTTTACCTTGGTCTGGCAAGGTATGCTCATTGGCTACAGCCTTAATTCCCTCGACTTTGGAGAGAATCTCACGAGCAATATTGATAATGTCTTTACCGGCACTGGTTACGTGCGTCAGGTGCTTGCCACTGCGTCCAAAAATTTGCACCCCTAATTCGTCTTCCAACATACGTACTTGTTTGGAGATACCGGGCTGCGAAGTATAAAGACTCTCCGCTGTGGCGGATACATTGAGGTTATGATTAAGCACCTCAACAATATACTTTAGCTGCTGTAGTTTCATGGTCGTTGTTACTTTCTATTATTATTTTACTTGCGATTGCACCAGGCGTTATACGCAGTGGCCTAAACCCTAATCTTCCTGGTGAATGGGAAGGCAAATCAACACCTTGAGCCCATCTTCTTATACATTTTAGCTATTGCGATTAGCTAGGCTAGCACATTTAATTATGTCTCGGTACTGTTGATTTATGTTCAAGGCTGCGATGTTCTCCTATACTCTTATTTTATTTAATGTTATTTCATGAATTTAACGTGTATTACTACCCCAACCTAGGTTCTTTCGGTTAAGATGGGTGGTAATTGGGCAACTCAATGAGTAAGAGAATCGGGGTATGATAGTCTCTATCATTATTATGTTAATTGTCGCGCTTATCGTTATTGCGGTTTGGGTAAGTGCAGTGCAACAGCATAAAGAAAAGCAAGAAGCTCAGCGCCGCCAAGAGCTCGCAAAGCAGAAAAAAATAATAGAAGAGACGGAAGAAGTGCTGGTCAACAGTGTCAATATCCCGTTATCTAATAATGTGATGATGATTCTTTATCGTCGAATTCACGATGCGCTTGCCGCCATGGTTGAGTTGTCACCCTCCTCGAAAGAGCTTAAATCTCGGCTTAATGATGCAAAAACTCGCTTAACCAGTGGCGTTGATGAGAGCGCCAATATGGGCGAGAACTTTGTTCTTCCCGATCATGACAAACAGCTTATTTCATTGATACAGGGAATAAAGAAGCTGCGTACCATCATGCGCTCTGAACACAGCAAGGGCAAAATCGATACCCCTGTGTTTATGCAAGAGGACAAAACCTTTGAGCGCCTGCAATTAAAGATAAATATTGAAAGCCAAATTAAGCGCGGCGTGGCTGCAAGAAACGCCAATATGGTTGGCTCGGCACGGCAGTATTTCGAAAAGGCGTATGCCACGATTACCGCCCTGAATTACAGCGACGACTATGTCACGAATAAGAAAAATCAGCTTGAGGATTATCTCAACGAGATCAGCTCTGAGTTGAAAGCCTCTAACGCCTCCGCCCGTAAAAAACGTGAAGAGGAAGAAAAAGACGATTTGGATGTGTTATTCGCGCCAAAGAAAAAGTGGTAACAGCGTAAATCAAGCTATAACAGATAGGCCGATATCAAACATCGCCTATCTGCTGCCTGTACCGGGCCATGCAGGGTAAATACCTTACGCAAAATCTGCCCACTACCTTCAATCATTGAGCCATACATACCATCCAGCTGTGTGCGAACACCCAAAACCAAACTCTCCATAATGCTGCGCCGGTACGCAGGGCTAGCCATGATCTGAGTGTGCTGAAATACAACTACGAAGTGCGACGTCAAGGAGCGACAATTGACAATAGAGGCTGGTTTTTTGAAGCTCGTTGACTCATACAAAAAATAAAGGCACAGCGTCATAGCTGTGCCTTTTTAGTTGTTATATATGACCTTGCTTACTAAGATAAAAACATGAACTTAAGCAAAAATAGTACTGTTAGAATCCACACACTCAAGCTAATCTCCGCCGCCTTATTACACACTAATTTCACCGCCGTATAGGCGATAAAGCCAAGGGCAATACCGTGGGCAATGGAAAAAGTTAACGGCGTCATCAACAGCACCACGGCAACTGGAATCGCATCTGTCATATCATCCCAATCAACCAGCTTAAGGTTTTGCAGCATGAGCACCGAGACATACAAAATCGCACCCGCTGTTGCATAAGCTGGAACCATGGCTGCCAAAGGAGCAAAAAACATCATCAGTAGGAAGCAACAGCCCACCACCACAGCTGTTAAGCCTGTACGCCCACCCACTGACACACCGGATACTGACTCGATGTAGGAAGTGGTCGTAGAGGTGCCAAGCATAGAGCCTGCAATTGTCGCCGTACTATCGGCACTCAGTGCTCGACCCAAACGTGGCATACGCCCTTGCTCATCGGCCAATCCCGCTTTTTGCGTTACCGCCACTAAGGTGCCTGAGGTGTCGAACAAATCCACAAACAAGAATGCGAAAATGACACTGAGCATGGATAACTCTAACGCCGAGGCAAAATCTAATTGCATAAAGGTAGGAGCGATGGACGGTGGCGCTGAGATCACCCCTTGATATTCAACCAGCCCCAGAGATAACGCAATGCCTGTTACCAACATGATACTGATCAATACGCCGCTTTTGATATCACGATACAACAACGCCGCTATTACGAAAAAGCTCAGGATAGCGAGCAAAGGCCCACTGCTGGTAATATCACCCATCTGAACGAGCGTGGCTGGACTGGCAACAACAATACCCGCGTTTTTCAGTGCGATGAGCGCCAGAAAAGCGCCAATCCCTGTGGCGATAGCGCGCTTAAGTACCAGTGGAATGGCATTGATTATCCACTCTCTGACCTTAAATAGGCTCAACGCTAAAAAGATACACCCCGACATAAATACCGCCGCTAAAGCCGCCTGCCAGGTGTAACCCATGCCTAATACTACGCCGTAGGTAAAAAATGCATTTAAGCCCATGCCTGGCGCTAATGCCAACGGATAATTCGCCCAAAAACCCATAATGAAGCAACCGATAGCAGCAGCAATACAGGTTGCTACAAATGCTGCCCCTTGGTCCATTCCCGCCTCTGCTAGCATTGCCGGGTTGACAAACACGATGTACACCATGGTGATAAAGGTCGTGAGTCCTGCGATAACCTCGCGCTTAACGGAGCTTCCATGCGATTTTATTTTGAACAGTCTTTCGAACATAGGAGTAAACAGTGATACGTAAAATAGAAGCGGCGGATACTAGCATAAATGCGGACAAATGACCGCATGTTTACACAGCAATGTTGGCACTGAAATACAGCTTTAGTTTCTTCGGTATCGCTAAGCGTTTAAAGCAACGAACAAGACGTTTAAAAAAGAAACAAAAAAAACTTGCACTGAATAACTGTATAAACTACTGTATACATATACTGTATAAAACACTGTATATGGTTCACAAAATCCACAGCGAGGCAATTATGTTACATACAGCAAGTGTTCGTCATGTTAAAAGCTATCAGCAAGATAACCCTAATGTGATCAATATCGTAAAAACTGAGGATGAGATCTCTGCAACATTTGAGATGCTTAAAATCGTTCATCGCTACAATCAAAATAATGGCTGGACGCTATTAGTCGCCCCTGACAATGTGCCTAGCCGCCACCTATTGGACGCTTGCTCTATCGACACGAATAAATTGCTGGTAATTCGGGCTAAACATGTTGTTGATATGGAGTACATGCTTAATTGTGCGCTGCAAAATGGCCGTTTTGCGGCGGTGATCACCTGGACGGACATTTTAAAACAGCAACAACTCGAAGCCTTACAACTTAATACCCACCAAGCTAAAGCACAGCTTTACTGTTTCACTACCGAGCATAACGCCAGCGAACAAACAACTGTGCCCTCGCAGTTACAAGTCTGCTAATATAGTGGCGTGATTCCTTGTAATTAGAAAATGCGATGTGCCATTGTGGATTGCCGCAGCCTTTTGCTGATTGCTGCGGCCGGTTTGTAAGTAGAGCTATTGATGCCCCCGACGCCCAGAGCCTGATGCGCTCTCGTTATAGTGCATTTTGTGAACAAGCTATTGATTACTTATGTTTTACCTGCTCAGAGAAAGCCCTAGAACAAAACCCCAGAGAGGAAGTGGCTGAATTTGCCCAAGCTGCGCGTTTTGTGCGCTTACACATAATGGATTATGAGCCTGGCGATGCTTTGGCCTATGTTGAATTTAAGGCTTTTTACATCATTGCTGACACCCTTCACTGTATTCATGAACGCTCACAGTTCATTCAACGCCACCACCAGTGGAAATACGACAGCGGGCGGTTGTTTGAAGCCGCTGATATAAAGCTTAAACGCAACGATCTCTGCCCATGCTTAAGTGGCAATAAATTCAAAAAATGCTGTATGCCTTGATGTGATGCCGCCGCCCGGTGGCAGCTTTAGGTATTCGCTTAATTAGTACAAGAACCCCTTGGCTCTCCCCTGCTATTGCCCCCTGATTAGCGCGCTCTGACTGGCCAAGCGCCATTATGCGCAGGCCATTACGCGTGTGCTAAAGACGAGGACTTATTTATATCCACAAGTTGATCGTAAAAGGCTGCACTATCCATTTGCGGCTCGTTCAGTGGCTCATATTGGCGATGATGTTTTGCCTGTACGCTCGGATCGCAATTATCAATTATAAGTAGTGGAACATAGGTTTTGTCGTCTCGCACTGCCAAAGGCTCGGGGGTTAGACACTCTTTTAAGCGCAGAGTTGTCATTGAGCTTTGCGCCAATAATGCCCTGTCATGCTGAGCTCTATCTATGTGGTAATCCGGTAATGCCGTTGGTTTTGCAGGCGCAGCGCCCAACTGTAATCGCAACTGCTGCTCATCCACTTGGTGAGATTCTAGTTCCGATTTGGGAAGGTGAAACTGGGCAAAATCGAGTGCATCTGCTGATAATGATGCTAACAGCCAAGCAAAGTCTCCACGACGGGCCTCATGGACACTGCGACATAATTGCGAGTCCATTTGTAGTTCGTTACGAATGACGGGCTTAACTTGCATAAACTTTATTCAACCTGAATTACTTCTAAGCAGTTATCGGCCTTTTTTCAGCTTTCTTTAGTTTTTTTCTTTACTTGGACTCTGAGTTTGCTATTATCGCCGCCGTTGTTTAGGAGGGGTTCCCGAGCGGCCAAAGGGATCAGACTGTAAATCTGACGGCATTGCCTTCGCTGGTTCGAATCCAGCTCCCTCCACCACTTAACAACACACATCATTCTATCGGAGGGGTTCCCGAGCGGCCAAAGGGATCAGACTGTAAATCTGACGGCATTGCCTTCGCTGGTTCGAATCCAGCTCCCTCCACCACTTTTCTATCGTACAAAATCCAACAGATGTGCATTCTCTTTAAGCCATAATCGCGCTTGGTCGGTATGCTCGTAGTAGCCATTAACCAGTGCCCAAAATTGATGGCTGTGATCCATATGTACACGGTGCGCCAGCTCGTGAACAATGACATAGTCAATAACCCAATGCGGAGCTCCTGCCAACAAGGTATTAAAACATAACTCACCGCGCGAATCGCAACTGCCCCAACGACGCTTGTACACTTTAACACTAATGCCGTTAGCGGCGATATTCATCACCTTTTGCCACCGCATTATGCGGGCCGATAAGTGATCAGATAATTCATCGTGCATCAGTGCCAATAGCTGTTGATTAAAATAGCGCTGGCGATGCTTCACTCGCTTACTGATTACGATGTTTATCGATTGGTTATCTGTCTGCTTAAGTGAGCTCTCGCTTACCTCTATTGCACGTAATTCACCGAAAAACATAATGCGACGATGTAGCCAAGGGTTATACCTTGCCGCTTCAATATCAGATTGCTTATGTAATTGTTTGTTTATCCACGCCTGTTTGCTCTCAACGAAGTCTGCAATGAAATCACGACATGCCCCATAAGGCGCTTTCACACTCACTTGCTGATTTTTGACCACCAAAGCGAGCGTTCGTCGACGGCTGTAGTGCACATCATATTGCCTACTCATATTAAACCTTTGTTGTAATTACTTGAACTAAAAGGGTTTGCCAAACAATGTGCTAACATTAAGTACATCCTTTGCACCGCTACTAATATGATACCGTAATTACGCCCTTGGGTAAGCTTGCAGCGCACTCATAAATAACTAAACTCAGCCGACGCTGCGCTGATAGAACAATCAGTGTCATTGTAAGATACAGGGCGCTTTCAATTTTGTGCGCGACACGTGGTTTTTCACTGTGCTAGGCTGTGATTGCCACTTGGCATCCGTTGTTGGAGTATCGAAGTACTTTATGCTTTCTCAATTTTTTATCACCGACCCTGCTCCCGAATTGCTGGTTAATGGCAGCTATGATTGGGCCTTAGTGTTACTGTCGGTCACTGTTGCTATTTTTGCATCTTTCTTTGCGCTGCAATTAAGGGAATTTGCTCAACAACAACGCCACACCCCATTTTATCGCATGGCACTGCCAGCAAGTGCCGCCGCTTTTGCCGCTGGCGTGTGGAGCATGCACTTTATCGGAATGCTGGCATTCAGCCTATGCGTCAGCGTCGACTATGATTTCACAGTGACGGTGGTGTCATTCATCCCTGTCTTTTTAGCCACTGCCTTAGGGTTCCATTTACTCAGTACGAACAATCCATCTCGAGCCAAGCTTGCGCTCAGTGCCCTGCTGTTGGGCGCCGGCATAGGGATTATGCATTACACGGGTATGGCCGCCATGCGCCTAGGGCCAATGCTAGGCTATGACCCACTTTGGTTTGTTGTCTCTGTATTAGTGGCGGTTATTCTCGCATGGCTCGGCCTAGCCGCTCATTTATATTTACAACCCACAGGACGCAGCACTCTAGGGCAAACCGGTTATCGTATTCTCAGCGCCATTGTTATGGGCTGCGCAGTCTCTGGCATGCATTATACCGGGATGCAAGCGGCACGATTTGTGGCCCAATCCCCGGTGTACAGTCAGCTCACCGATAATAGCCATGTAACCGATCTCGCTCTAAGTATTGCTATTGTAAGCCTCTTGCTCAGTGGTCTCATCGCTTTATTACACAGTGTGATGCGCTATCGCTTGGCCCTTCAGCAACAACTTATCACTCAATCACGCCTTGAAGCGGTCCTCAATACCGCCGTCGATGGCATTATTACCATTAGCGCGAAAGGCCAAGTACTGAGCTTCAACGCCGGAGCCGAACGTATACTCGGGTATCATCGCGATGAAGTGATTGGCGAAAACGTAAAAATGCTGATGCCACAAGAGATCGCCAATCAACACGATAATTACTTAAGTGCCTACCAAAGTACCGGCATTAAAAACATTATTGGTTCTGGACGTGAGGTCAACGCCGAACATAAAAATGGCGCGCTGATCCCCATTCGTCTGGGGGTTGGTGAAGTCGCTATTCCCGGACAAAAGCGCATGTTTGTAGGTTTTATTACTGACTTGAGCGCGCAAAAGGCGATGCAAAACCAGCTTGCCCAACAAGAGCGTCATTATCGCACTTTGTTAACTAATATGCCCGGCGTGGCTTTTCGCTGCCGTTTAGATAAGCATTGGAGCATGCTCTACATTAGCCCCATCGTAAAACAATTAACCGGCTATGATGACCAGCAGTTTATCGACGGCAGTGTTAATTTTGACATGCTTATCTCTGCGCAGCATAGCGACTATGTGCGCGAGCAAATATACAGCGCACTTGCACAAGGAAAAAAACACTACTCTTTTGAATACCAAATACAGTGTCGCGATGGCAGCCGTAAATGGGTGATTGATAAGGGAACATTTGAGCATACCGAAGGAGAAGAGCTTTTCATTGCAGGCGTATTGGTCGATATCAGTGAACGCCAACAAATGGAGCAAGAGCTTGTAAAAGCGAAAGAGAAAGCCGAAGCTGCAGCGGAGACAAAGCAAGCCTTTTTAGCCAACATGAGTCATGAAATACGCACGCCCATGAACTCCATCATTGGCTTCTCTGAAGTGCTGCTAGATAGTCCATTGAATAAACAGCAGCGTCAGCAACTCACCAACGTATTGCAATCTGCACGCTCTTTATTGCATTTACTCAATGATATTTTAGACTCGGCCAAGCTTGAGCAAGGTAAAGTGAGTATTGAATCAGTGCCCTTTAATTTGCTGGCTCTCGTCGACTCTGTGGTCTCCAGCTTTTATCACAGTGCTGAACATAAGCAGCTCTCGGTTGCCCTGAATATGGATAGTAACCTCGGTGAGCACTATCGCGGCGATCCGCAGCGCTTACGCCAAGTATTAGTCAACTTAATCGGCAACGCAGTAAAATTTACCGAGCAAGGCAGTGTCACTATCAATGTTCGCGGCGATAATCAAGGTGTCTATTTTGAGGTGGTTGATACTGGCATTGGTATCGCCCCCGAGCGGGTGAGTGCTATTTTCAATCCTTTCGAGCAAGCAGACGACAGTACCACGCGGCGTTTTGGCGGCACCGGTCTAGGCACTACCATTAGCCGCCAGCTCGTTCAACTTATGGGCGGGGATATAGGCGTCACCAGCACCTTGGGCCAAGGCAGTACATTTTACTTTACCCTGCCCCTAAAACAGGTGGCGGGCGAGCACGTTAATGAGCAGAGCTCATTGACCCCACTTAGCGAAATGCCTAAATTGCGAATACTGGTGGCTGATGATGTACCGCAAAACCGCGAGCTACTGCAACTACGCCTAACTAAACTCGGTCATCAAGTAGAGGCCGCTGATGACGGCGAGCAAGCAGTGCAACTGGCCACAAGTAATAGCTATGACATTGTGTTGATGGATATTCATATGCCCAAATGTGATGGTCTCCAAGCAACCCGACAATTGCGTCAATATGAGCAGCACAACAAGGTTGCTACAACGCCTGTTATTGCTTTAACGGCCAGTGTCATGGGCAGTGACCGTGAAGCGGCTAAAGCCGCTGGAATGAACGGTTTTGCCAGTAAACCTGTGGTGCTGAGCGATTTACTAACGGAAATAGCCCGCGTTCTCGATATCGACTTGGTTGCACATGTGTTCGCACAAACTAACGCCACCGCCCACGACAGCCAACAGCTGGTCAATGAAGCCCAAGGAGCTGAGCTGTGGGGTTCAAAAGCGCACTATCTTAAGGAACTAAAGCACTTTTATGCGCAGCGCAATGAGCAGCTGCGAACACTGAGTAAATATGATCAGCTCAGCGCCGATCAGCTTGTTGACGTGCATACATTAAAAGGGTTAGCCGGTAATCTAGCCCTGCCCAAATTAGCCGATACATTAAAGTCGATTGAACGACAAAAGCAGGTTCAAGACCCTCATCGGTTTGCCCTATTCAGCTGTATTGA
This sequence comes from Pseudoalteromonas sp. CNC9-20, assembly GCF_022347875.1. Lineage (NCBI taxonomy): Bacteria > Pseudomonadati > Pseudomonadota > Gammaproteobacteria > Alteromonadales > Pseudoalteromonadaceae > Pseudoalteromonas > Pseudoalteromonas sp. CNC9-20. Next base: position 72,311 of record NZ_JAKRFS010000006.1, read on the forward strand.
TGAGCTCTATCAATATCTGCAAAACCATACTGACGCGCCTAGCAAAGTCGTGAGTAATCACCATAGCGACGAGGACTTTAAGCAATTATTGCGGGAGGTTGCGCAGTTATGCGATAACTTTGAATATGATAGTGAACACAGTGAACAACTTATTGCGGCAACGCCACAACAATGGCATAAACAAGTAATGGATATCGCGAATCTCATTAACGAATTCGAATTTGCGGCGGCAAAAGCCGCTATTGAGCAATTACTTGAGCAACTGCAGAGTGTGCAACATGATTGAGACACAAAAGCCGACTCTCCTAGCTGTAGATGATGAGCCGACGAACCTTAAGGTTTTAAATCAAGTATTAGGAAACGACTATCGCCTTATATTTGCAAAATCAGGGCCTCAAGCTTTGGAATTAGCTCATAGCAAGCAACCCGCGCTCATTTTACTTGATGTTATGATGCCGGATATGTCTGGCTTTGAAGTATGTGAACAGTTAAAGCAACGGCCAAGTACGCAGGCTATTCCGGTTATTTTTGTGACCGCCATGCAAGACGAAGTAGATGAAACGCAAGGCTTTGCCAAAGGCGCGGTTGATTACATTACTAAGCCAATCAGCCCAGCAATCGTCAAAGCGCGGGTTAAAAATCATTTGTCTTTAGTGCAAGCTGACTTACTCAAAGCCGCGCAACTTGAATTGATCCAACGCCTGAGTCATGCAGCCGAGTACAAAGACAATGAAACCGGACAACACATAATTCGCATGAGTCGTTATTGCCACATCATCGCGCGCGCTTATGGCTTTAATGAGGCCCATGCCGAGTCGTTGCTACTCGCGGCGCCAATGCATGATATTGGCAAAATCGGTATCCCCGATAATATTCTTCTTAAACCTGGGCGCTTGGATCAAGACGAATACCGGCAAATGCAAACTCATGCCAGCATTGGTGCGGATATCTTGGCAGGTTCAAGCTCTGCATTAATCCAACTTGCCCATCGACTTGCTCTTGAGCACCATGAGCGCTTTGATGGCAACGGCTACCCAAATGGCTTACAAGGCGAAGAGATCTCCATAGAGGGCCGTATATGTGCCATTGCCGATGTATTCGACGCACTAACTTCGAAGCGGCCATACAAAGAACCTTGGCCAATCGACAAAGCCGTGCAGTTACTTCAAGAAGAGAAAGGCAAGCACTTTGACCCCGAACTGGTGGATATTTTTATGGCTTGTTTGGACGATATTCTTGCTGTTAAAGCACAATATCCAAGCTAGAGCAGCTCAGCAACGGCCTCATATTCATAACAGGTAATTTCATGGACATTGCCGCTGGGATCACGAAAGTACAATGACCAAGATACCTGATGATCGGCTCGCGTGACCTTGATATCGCAATCGTGCAGGTGCTGTTGCCAGTGCACAAAGGCTAACGCATCGCAACGAAACGCGATGCCGTTGCTTTTTTTATCACCAACAAATAAAGCCAAGCAAATCGACTTTGCCTGATCTTGCAGCATAAGCGGTCCATCGTGTTGCTGTTCAAACCAAAAAGCCAGCTCGGGGACGATATCAAAACCCATTACTTGACGATAAAACGCCAATGCAACCTCAATATCATGCACTTGTATATGGCAATGGTGTACGCCACGCAATAACGGTGGGTTACTCATAGGCAATACCTATCTCTTCGCCGAGTTGGCGTAAGAAATCGTGCATGTACTGCGTGCGCTTATGTGCTTCATATCGAGCACTGGCCGTGTTCATGCTCTGACCTATGTGCAATAACTTCACAAAAAAGTGATCAAGGGTGTATTTACTGTCATCAGCTTGGCGGTTCTTACAAAACGGATCCTGGGGGTGATATAAGCCACGACAAATCGCCCCGCCTACCTTCATGCAGCGACTCACTCCCACTGCGCCAAGGGCATCCATACGGTCGGCATCTTGTACTATTTGCGCTTCTAAAGTGGTGGGTGTGACATTGGCACTAAAGCTATGGGCGACAATAGCATGGTGAATAGCATCGAAATAGCGACTGTCATAATGGATACTGTGCAAAAAGCTTAACGCCTTGTCGGCTGCCATGGTCGATGCCTTCGCTCTGTCCGGATGGTTTTTCGCCACCGCAACACAATCGTGCAGCCACGCCGCAGGCAGCACCACTTCAATCTTGGCATGCTCCTGTTCACACAAAGTTTTCGCCACCTGCACAACGCGTTCAATATGCGTAATGTCATGAGCTGAGTCGGCGCTACCGCAACTGAGAATAAAATCGCGACATTGTTGTTCGATTTCTTGCATAGTATTCATTATTAAGAGTTTATGTGATGACAATAAATCACTCATCGGCTATTGGCAAAATTAATTTGAGAAAGCGCCTTAAGATGCCTAGAATAGCGCCTCTCAAACCAACGACCTAGCGTGTCAACATGCCTTGCGGTGGGTATTCAACTGCCTCAGAGCACAGCAGCTTCAACATACTCACTCTAGGAATTATTAGGAGGCTTAATGGCCGGTGCGATTTATCTTCAAGCAGGACGCGAAAAATCACTGAAACGTAAACACCCGTGGATCTTTTCAAAAGCAATTAAGAAAACCAAAGGCAACCTCGGCCTAGGTGACACGGTCACCGTTTACGACAGTCAGGGAACATACTTGGCTACGGCCGCTTATAGCCCACAGTCACAAATTCGCGCTCGGGTATGGAGCTTTGACGAGAAAGAATCTATCGACCAGGCGTTCTTCTATCGCCGTTTAGCTCGGGCTCTTGATGCCCGCCAGCTAACTATTGACGAAGGCCAGTTAACCGGTTTCCGCCTGTGTGCCGGTGAATCTGACGGCCTTCCTGGAGTAACAATAGATAAATTTGATAACTACTTAGTCTGTCAGTTGTTAAGTGCCGGTGCAGAGCGTCACAAAGGTGAGATAGTCGCCGCGTTAGTGGAACTGTTCCCTTCTTGTCATGTTTACGAACGCTCAGATGTCGAGGTGCGTAAAAAAGAAGGATTAGCGCCAACAACCGGCGTGCTGTCTGGCACGGCGCCAGAGCACCCGGTGTTGATAAAAGAAAATGGCCTCACCTGCGAGGTAGATATTCTGCAAGGCCATAAAACCGGCTTTTATCTCGACCAACGAGACAGCCGCGCCGCCCTAGAGCGCTTCTCCAAAGATAAGGAAGTATTAAATTGCTTTTGTTACACCGGCACGTTTGGTTTATATGCCTTGCGCGGTGGCTGCTCTAAGGTGATCAATGTCGATGTATCACAGCAAGCCCTTGATATTGCCAAGCGCAATGTGCAGCACAATGACTTAGACTTGGGACGCGCTGAGTTTGTCAAACAAGACGTATTTAAGTTACTTCGTGAATACCGCAGCGAAGGACGCACCTTTGATACCATCGTCATGGATCCACCCAAGTTTGCCGACTCAAAGGCGCAGCTCAACGGCGCATGCCGAGGCTATAAGGATATCAATATGTTGGCGATGCAGCTGCTTAAGCCAGGCGGCACTTTACTGACGTTTTCGTGTTCAGGACTCATGGAGCAAAACTTATTTCAAAAAGTGGTCGCCGATGCTGCCCTAGACGCCAATAGAGAGTTACTCATTGTCGAGCGCTTAAATCAGGCCGCCGATCACCCTATCGGAGGCGCTTACCCTGAAGGCTTTTACCTCAAGGGGCTGATCTGCAAAGTGTATTAACGCTTTATCTTAATTAATATCGAGCATTTCCACACCAATGCAGTACTGTCCCTGGTCGTCTTGCGTACAACGCACGACCTGGGTCAGCGCTTTAAGTGGCGGCACCGACCCATCGGGTGAGTTGATATCCACTTTTACTGTGGCACCCGGGTCGATGGGTTCATCAACCAATAACTGCATGCCAGTGGCGCTCAAGTCGCGGCAGGTTGCCGTTAACTGCAAATATTTATCATTGTGTGATACCTCAAGCTTTGCTTGAGCATTCACCATCATACGCATAAAGCCGCGCTTATCGTCGTCATAAAGCATTGTTGTTCTCCTTTTGTGCTTTACAGCAGCCGATCGCAGGCCTATCAATACCTACCTACGCATGCCGCAGTTGGGGTCGCACCACAAAGCCCATTTAAACGGGCGAAACATGTGTTGCTATAGGCAGCATACTCGGATTAAATAAGGGTTTGCAAGCTATCCAATAACTCATTGAAAGATAATGGTTTTACGAAGTAGGCATCACAGCCAGCGGCGTACCCTTGTTGCTTGGCATGGGGGGATTCGAGTCCGGAGATCATCAACACCGGAATATCTTGCGTTTCTGGGGTGTTTTTTAACATACGACAGGTGTCGAAGCCATCAAGCCCCGGCATACACACATCGAGCATGATGGCGTCCGGATGCTGATTGATGGCCTCGTTCAGGCACTGCTTGCCCGAATCAACATACTGCAATTGGTACTGTTGACCAAGTGCTTGAGCATACAGTGTAAAATTAAAATATTCGTCATCGACTACTAATAGCTTAGCTTTGCCGTGATTATTCAACTTATTCCCTATCCTTGTCGGCGAGCACCTGAACCACTCTAATAATATAAAGTTACCTCAGCTTAGCGCGAATGCAAGTTAACTCTCGGCGAGATAGTCATTAATTGCGTTCAACACCCGTTTTGCAGAAACCGGATAAGGGGTTCCCAGCGTTTGCGCGAATAACGATACACGTAGCTCTTGCTGCATCCAAAACAGCGCTTGCAAGGCCGGCGGCTGGGGCTCGCCTTTAGGGTGTTTGGCCAAACACTTATGGTACGCCTGCGCTACTTTATCCAGCTCAAGGGTACACAAGCGGTCGCGGTTAGGGTCCACCGGTAGTTTTTCCAAACGTTTATCTATGGCTTTCATATAACGGCATAAATCGGCCATTTTATGCGCCCCATGATGGCTAACGAAACCTTTAAAGACGAGGCTTTCCAATTGGCTTTTAATATCACCGTGAGCGGTGATCATGGTTAAGTCCACTTTGCCACGCATACGCTTATGGATACCGTGGGCCAAACTCAACACCTGCTCCACTTGCAAAGCGATCGCCACCACAGTGTCGCCCAGTTCGCCGCGAATAAACTCTTTGGCTTTATTAAACGCTTCGGCGTCTCGGATTTCCCCGCATTGCTCCAGAAGCTTATCAACCCCAGCGGCGATACAATCATCAATCAGCAATTGCACTTTACCAAAGGGGTTAAAATACAAACCTAGTTTGGCTTTATTCGGTAAATTCTGCTGCAAATACTTAATTGGCGAAGGAATATTCAAAAGCACCATGCGTCGCAGACCCATCTGGTGCGCTGCAGATGCTTTGCTTGGTGAATCGAATAGCTCAATCGCCGTGCTGTCTTTTTTGTCGACCAAGGCAACAAAGGCTTTGACCTCGTATTGGCCTTGTTTTTTCACATAGGACTGAGGTAAAGAGTCAAATTGCCATTCCACTAAGCCTTCGCGCTCAATGCCCTTATCCGCGACCTGCGATAGGGTATTACTCACTTTATCCGCAAGTTGTGTTTTTAAGGCCTCTAAGTCATAACCACGGGCCACTAACTTACCCTTATCATCACGCACTTCAAACGCCATGCGCAGGTGCTCATCCAAGGCGCTAGTATCAAAGTCCTCAGCGTCCACTTTGGCCCCGGTCATGCGAAATAGGCGCAGCGCCAGCGCCTCACGCAACGACCCTTGCAGTGGCTCTACAGAGCTGAGCACCGCGTCCGCGTAATTCGGTGCCGGCACAAAGTTGCGACGTTGGGTTTTCGGTAATGATTTGATAAGAGCGCACACCAACTCATGGCGCAGCGCCGGAATATGCCAATCAAAACCTTCGCCGCTGACTTGGTTGAGCAGCGCCAAGGGAATTTGCACCGCCACCCCATCGACGTCTTGCCCGGGTTCAAAGTTATATTGCAACGGCAGCACTAGGTTGCCTTGCATCCACACATCCGGGTAGTTATCCGCCGTGATCTCAGTGGCCCCGTGCTGCATCAGGTCTTCTTTGCGCATGAACAAAAAGCGTTTTTTGTGACGCTTTTGTTCTTTGTACCACTTCAAGAAGCTAACACGATTACATATATCACTAGGGATGTGCTGGTCATAGAAATCAAACAGCGCTTGCTCGTCCACTAAAATATCGCGTCGGCGTGCCTTGTTCTCTAAATCTTGAACTTCTTCGATAAGCTCACGGTTAACTTGCAAAAACGCTTCACTGGCGCCGAGCTCTTGCTCGACCAAGGCTGTGCGAATAAATATTTCTCGGCTAAGGGCCGGGTCAATTTTATCGTACTGACTGCGCTTACGCGCCACGATAGTGAGGCCATACAGAGTTTGTTGTTCAAAGGCGATCACTGCGCCGGCTTTTTTCTGCCAGTGCGGTTCACTGTAACTGCGTTTCACCAAGTGCTGTGCTAGGGGCGCCAGCCAACTGACGTCAATTTTGGCATTGATGCGAGCATATAACTTGGAGGTTTCCACCAGCTCGGCAGACATCACCCACTTGGGGCGCTTTTTAAACAGGTTGGAGCCTGGAAAAATATGAAACTGACTATTGCGTGCGCCCTGATAAAACGCATTCTTTTCGTCTTTTTGGCCTATATGGCTGAGTAACCCGCTCAACAGCGCCTGATGTATCGCCTCATGTTCAGGCTCGTTGTTACTGTCCTTTAGGCCCATTTCGTTACAAATCGTCGTGACTTGATAAACAATATCTTGCCACTCACGAATACGCATATATGCCAGAAACTCTTTTTGGCATAACCTGCGGAATTGATTGTTGGTGAGCGCTTGCTGTTGCTGCTCCAAATAATGCCACAAATTCAAGAACGCGATGAAATCAGAATGCTCATCATCGAAGCGCGCATGCAGCTCATCGGCCTTGGCTTTTTTCTCTTGCGGGCGCTCTCTGGGATCTTGGATAGCTAACGCCGCCGCAATCACTATTACTTCACGCATTGCCCCCATGGAGACACTGCTGAGCACCATCTTCGCTAACCGAGGGTCCAGTGGTAAGCGCGCTAGGTCGCGCCCCAACTTAGTGAGCTTGGTCTGCCCTTTATATTTGCTCGCTTGCACTGCTTCGAGCTCTTCAAGCAGGCGCACACCATCGTTGATGTTGCGGCTATCCGGCGGCTGTACAAAAGGGAATTGGCTAATATCACCAAGCCCCAAACCCAGCATTTGCAAAATGACCGACGCCAAGTTAGTACGTAGAATCTCTGGGTCAGTAAATTCTGGACGACCAAGAAAGTCTTCTTCGCTGTATAAACGTATACACACCCCTGCTTCAACCCGGCCACACCGCCCCTTACGTTGATTGGCACTGGCTTGCGACACCGCCTCAATAGGTAGGCGCTGGACTTTAGTGCGGTAACTATAGCGGCTAATACGCGCCGTACCTGGGTCTATGACATAGCGGATCCCAGGCACCGTAAGTGAGGTTTCGGCCACATTCGTGGCGAGCACAATACGGCGTTTATTACCGGGGTGGAATATGCGATTTTGTTCGGCATTGGATAATCGCGCATACAAAGGCAGCACTTCGGTATGCTTTAAGTTGCGCTTGCTCAAGGCATCGGCGGTATCCCGAATTTCGCGCTCACCATTCATGAAAATCAAAATATCGCCAGGGCCTTCGCTGTAGAGCTCATCTACAGCATCAAAAATACCCTGCAGTTGATCATTCTCATCTTGGTTGTCGTCACTGCCTTGTATCTCGGTTAAGGGCCGATAACGTACTTCAACGGGATATGTACGCCCGGAGACTTCAATGATTGGGGCGTCATTGAAGTGGCGAGAGAAACGCTCTGGGTCGATGGTCGCTGAGGTGATAATTACTTTAAGATCCGGGCGCTTGGGTAGCAGGTTCTTTAAATAACCAAGGATAAAGTCGATGTTTAAACTGCGCTCGTGCGCCTCATCGATAATAATAGTGTCGTATTGATTCAAGTAGCGGTCGTTTTGTATCTCTGCAAGTAAGATACCGTCGGTCATCAGCTTAATGTAGCTGCGTTCACTGACCTGGTCGCTAAAGCGTATTTTAAAACCGACGGTTTCGCCGATTTCGCTATAGAGTTCTTCGGCAATACGCGCTGCTACACTGCGAGCGGCTAATCGACGTGGTTGAGTGTGGCCAATCAAGCCCTCAACGCCACGGCCTAACTCTAAGCAAATCTTCGGCAGCTGAGTCGTCTTACCCGAACCGGTCTCACCGGCGACTATCACCACTTGGTGCTTCGCTATTGCCGCTTTTATGTCTTCACGTTTATCGCTAACCGGCAGGGCCGCTGGGAATTGCGGCTTTGGCAGTTGTTCAAGGCGTTGTGCGCGCTGGCTGATGCTGTGCTCTATCGCCTGCTCAATTTTGGCCAGTACGCTTTGTTGCTTCTCGGAGTCGGAAATCTTATCAGCGCCTTGCAGGCGCCTTTTTAATACAAACTGATCCTTTTTCAAACACTCGGAGAGTTTACCATACAACGGCTTGCTTGCTGACACTCAGGCCCCTAATTAACGACTTAAAAATGGTCGCTAAGCTTAGCAAACTATGAGCGCCAAGTGTACCGGGTATTAAGCTCTGAATGCCGATGGCTGGGCCTTTTTGGCTATTAGTCAGAGCCTACAGCAACACTAAACAAATCGATGTCCGGACGTATAATTACAATGCAGATGCTTATCCAACGCCAGTAGGATGTGCGCGCGGGTGATAATCCCGAGTAACTTACCTTGTTCATCACATACCGGATACATTTTCGGCTTATCAACTTTCATATTTTCGGCGAGTGTCATCACACTCTCCTCTGGCGTCACGCACAGTGGCTCTTTGGTCATAACATCACCAACAACTGTATGTGCTTCATTTTGGTAAGTGGATGTCAACATATGTTGTAAGCAATCCTGCTCCGACACGAAACCGATGATGGTTCCGAGGTCGTCGACAACAGGTCCTCCGGTTTGGCCGCTTTGTAATAGCCTCTCCACAGCCGTTTCAATCGGCATAGTGGCTTTGAATTTTACTGGTCTATGGTTGTAATAATCAGCGACTTTGATTGATTGCATAGGCACCCCCAAATAAGTAAACGCCAACATAGCTAACTATAGTTGGCGTTTACAAAATTGCTTATATCTTTGAAGGATTTATTCGTCTTTAAAAATCGCTACATAGGTGTCACTGGTTGATGACTTGCTAGCGCGATACATACCTTTGGTATTAAACGGCATGCTGATGTTCCCTTTGCCATCAACAATGATGACTCCCCCAGTTCCACCAGCGTCAAACATGGGTCCAAAAATAACTTCTTTACCCGCCTGCGCTATGCTTTTTTGCTGATATTGCACACGTGCGCAAATGTCGCTCGCTACTTGATAACGGATGAAAAACTCACCGTGGCCGGTTGCTGAAACTGCACAAGACTCATTGTCGGCGAATGTACCCGCGCCGATGATCGGTGAATCACCAATACGACCAAAGCGCTTCGCCGTCATGCCTCCTGTTGATGTACCCGCTGCCATATTACCGTGTTTATCCAAAGCTACGGCGCCAACTGTACCCATTTTATAGGATGTTGGTAACGCTTGATGACGAGCTTGGTAGTCTTGACTAGCAGGCTTGGCTTTATCTAATTTTTGTTTTGCTTTGAGCAAGGCTTCATAACGATGCTCCGTATCAAAATAACTGTTATCAACCTTCTCCACCCCCTGCTGCTGAGCAAATGCTTCAGCCCCAGCACCGCTGAGCAGCACATGAACAGAGTCCGTCATTACTAAGCGTGCCAAGTTAATAGGGTTTTTAATGTGCTTTACTCCAGCTACGGCACCAGCTTGGCGCGTACGTCCATCCATGATCGAGGCATCGAGCTCATGAGTGCCTTCATAGGTGTAAACGGCTCCCTTGCCGGCATTGAAATAAGGAGAATCTTCCAGTACGTTGATCGCCGCATTGACTGCATCTAGGCTTTCACCTCCTTGCGCTAATACTTGGTAGCCGGCTTCAACCGCCTGCTTGAGTTTATCGCGATAGGCTTTTTCTTGCTCCGCAGTGAAGCGGGCTTTTTCGATGGTGCCAGCACCACCATGGATAGCAATGGCAAAGGGTTCATCGTCAGCCATAGCAGGTTGCGCTGCTAAAGCACTCAGTGCTGCGAATGTATAAAGTATAGACTTCATGAGGCTCTCCGTTTATGGCCTAGGGATTTTGTTATTATTCGCCAAATACTATGGGCGCTTGGATAACGATTGGCAACCTGATGCGATTAACGGCAGTGATAAAAAAGAGCACCACAGTGGTGCTCCTCATTCAGGGGGAATACTATTTAAAGTTGGCGATACTGTTTTTCGTTGCTTCCACGGTTTTCCAGGCATACGCTTGCCCAGTTATGCCGTAAGGCAGACCGTTTACACTCCAGTTTGGATTGGCAAAGTAATCATATTGCGTGGCACTGCCAAATACATGTGGGTAGGCCATAATGCTGGCAAATTGATTATCAACGCCGTGACCCATGCCATCGACATACACACCGCCACTGGTATCGCCTTGTTTGCGTGAATGGGCCAAGCCTTGATTATGTCCTAGTTCATGAACAAAGGTGGTTGCTCCACAGTCCACTGCGGTAATGCTATACATGTTGTTTGAGGTAGACGCATATAAGTTACCAGAAGCACTGCTGCCTTGGCCTACCCAAGCAATACCGCAGGTAATATAACCATTCGAGCCCGCACCTTTACCTAGCACAGCCATCATATCGGCTCCCCAGCTATTACGCAGGTTTTGAATACTCGAAGCATTGGTCACTGAGTTCAACCAACTGCTTGAGGGGCTGATACTGTAATTACCTAGGTTTTGCTGGCCAGCAACACGAAGCTGTAGATCAATACCGTTTTGACTGTAAACCTGATTCGCAAAAGCAATCAACTGATTGATCTTTGTATTAATATTACCTGTAGCCGCTGCTGCTTCATCAGTATACAAAATACCAATATCAATCGTCGCTGCTTGCGCCATTGACGCACCCATAGCACTTGCAATAAGCGCTGATTTTACGAGTTTTTTCATTATTGTTCCCTTATTTTTAGTTAGTGGGGGTGGTTGTAAATTGAGGATTGAAATTTTCCGGGTTGGCGTCAGCTTGGTGACTACTTGCATGCACCTCTTGCTCTTGGTGCTGGCGATAAAGATCGCGTTTTGCCGCTATCCATCCATGCTCGTTTTTCGATTCAAAAACATAATTGCCACTGGGTGCCGTCAGCTGACCATAGACGGCGTCTTTTCCAACAGTTAATACCGTGGTATGAAAACGCCCCCCTGCCCCTGTTACCGCACCAAACACACTCCTATCGCCATTTTCAGCGACACTGACGTTATTTACTTCAGCAACAAAGCTCTCTTGAGTTTGCGGTATCATCAGTTCAAAAGTGTCACCGGCTTCAAGAGCACGCAACGCGCTCAGGTCAAATTCCACATAGGCTTCATTGCGTAAGTCTGTTGGGATCACGCCCGCCTCTTGCAGCTTTGCTTGCGCGGTTTTCGATACCTTATTGACCGAGGCAACACCAAAGTCAGTAGGCTGATGCTTATCGTGCTTCGCTGGTGTCTTTAACAAAGGTTGGGGACTGCTTTTCGGTTCAGTGACCGCTTGTTTGTGTATTGATATTTGTGCAACAGGAGGTTGCTGCTCGGCTGTTTCGATTGTTGCGTTATGATGAGTACTTGGGCCTTGCTGCCCAAGATAAATCCAAAGAAGTGCACCTGCACTCACGCTGATAAGCGCTAAAAATATCCACCGCATGATACGTTCCGTTATTAGTTATTTTGGAACGCAGAATAATCATACAAATATAAATTTTCAATTAACAAATGTTCGATAATTAAGCATTAAGTATTGAGATTTACAAATAAGCCCATGCTATACAATGGGTTATGACATTTACATAAGTTTACATTTGAATAACAAATATACCCATTTATGGTACTTATGCGTACTCATAAACTCCTTTTGCTAACGCCAAGGGGGAAGTGAATAAAGGTTCATCAGTTAGGTTCGATTGTTCGATTAACAGAATTCAATCAAGTCTGACAGTCGCATTTGTGCCACTAGAGAGTGGTGGTAATGCCGCATTAGGGTGTGAGCAACACTTACCTACACTCTAAGAGAAGTAAAAACGACAAGCATTGCGAATTATTCTTAAATACTAAGTGAGTAGTTGGATTATCGCTGCTTCATAAAAGCCACCGCTAACCCTGACGAGACAAATGTTATGCCTGCGCCAATATTGAGCCCTGACACAAGTTTAGGTTTATTTCTGAACCACCCGGACAACTGAGACGAGAAAACCCCCATTAAGCTGAAGCCTACTGCTGTTAATACCGCAAACCAGACCCCATAGCCTAACATTTGAATTGTCACTGACCCAAAGTTTGGATTCACAAACTGAGGTATGAAAGCAAGAACAAACATGCCGGGCTTTGGATTGAGCGCTGCTGATAGAAAACCCGTTGACAAAATAACTTTCAAAGACTGCCTTTTCACGGGCTCTAATGAGAACAGATTCCTCGAACGAAGAACCTTTATACCCAACCAAATTAAATATGCAGCACCAAGAAGTTTCACGACGTAAAATGCTACTTCCGAGGTTTGAATTAGAAGCGTTAGTCCAAAAGTTGCGGCGACAACATGAAATAAGATACCCGCTCCAGAAGACAGCCCTGACACTACCGCCGCCAACCTCCCCTGACTTAAGCCTCGACCAATCGCGAGCAAGTTATCAGGGCCTGGCGAGATGACGAGCAATAAACATGCAAATGTATAAGTAACAAACACTTCTAAAGTGAACATAAAACCTCCTTGTTGTATGAATATGAGTGCTGACACAGGCATAATGGCCGGATTAAGCTTGGCCAAAATAGCGAAGAATGAGTGACCGCCGAGCTAAAAGCGTCTATCCATCGATGCGCTAGTTAGGGTTGCTACGACACTTGATAGTTCAATGATTTTAATTTTTGGGTTGTGTCATAAACAACTTTATTTTTGGCCGACTTATCAGCTCGAATTGTAACCATGACAGATTCACAAGATTGCTTAACCAAATTAGTGTTTTGAGCGAAGCGAACTCTTAGAGAGTTTTGAGTCGCCAATAGTGACTTGGTTATCGTTTGAGATAACAGTAATTATTAATAATTATTGAACCACGAACATAGATTGGAGGCAATGTGTCGCTGTGAAGTAATCACGGCAGGCTCAGTAAAGTAGGCGCAGCTCACCGAAAAGAGAGTAACCCACGGATACCACCAAGGCGACGCTTCGCCATGATAACTGACGACACTACTTGCTTCATTCGATGTGTTAACTCAATTTATTGAGCGGCAACTGATGGTTAAAGGTTTAGACAGAGATCGGTGTACTCTGCTTGACATGTGGGGTCATACCAACGCTGAGCTAACAGCCAGAATTGAATAAGCTAAAATCAAGCGAAGCGACGAGCTTATTTAATTTCGCTCTAACTTAGCACCTTGCAATGCGTTTACACTCTACTTTCGAAACACTTGCGCCTGTACCAGCGAGCTAAACTTTTATTTATAAAAACACCCATTCAACGTCAAACTAAAACAAACCACCCCAACATACAAATTGGGGTGGTTAAGTTGAATGGGTGTCCACGTTAAATTGCTATCATCACCCTAGGATTATTTTTGTCTTGGGCTCCATTCTAGTTCTGGTAGCTCGACATAGGTTCTCCAATCTTTTCCGTCTTTGGAGTGCCAGATATACTCATCTTGTCGACCACTGTATATCCACAGCCTATCAGAGAACTTAGCACCTGTTAAATAGGTATTAAACCTAGATATAATAGGGCTTGCTTCGACCGTCCAGTCTATTCCATTATCAGATGAATAGACGGCGCTATTATTAGCGGTATAAGCTTGTCCGTTAATCATCCAAAGTTTGCCCTTAAAATTGAACACTTTACTAGTATTAGCATATTCATTTGGAATATTGGGGGCTGCATTCCTCAAACTCCAATTAACTCCATCTTCTGATGACCAAATTTCGTTAGCCGCCTTTGCTTGGTTATTTTCAATTACCAGGCCACCGTACATCCACATGATGTCATCGTGGACAAATAATGTAGGCTTACGTCTAGGCTTGTATGCTGCCGAGCTATTTTGCACAGTCCAATTGAATCCATCTTCGGTCGAGTAGATTGTGCTATTTTCACTACCGTAGGCGTCTCCATATAGCCATAGCTTACCTTGAAAGACGATTGCAGATGCTACCTTTCCTATATAAAACCCTGGATTAGGTTGGATTAATGTCCAATTAACTCCATCATCAGAGCGCCACACATCTGACTGATCTACCGCAGCTCCACCTGTTCCCCTTCCTTTTTGACCACCTACTAAATAAAGCTGCTCATTAAATTCAATTAATTCAAAGTATGCACGCCCCCCGAATGGCGCATTTGCAACCTCAAGTTGCCAGTTTATTCCGTCTGTAGAAGACCAAATGCCAGTTTGCCAAATAGTATCGTCGCCTTCGTAGTATTCACCCCCTATCAACCACAACTTACCTTTAAAGGATACCATTTGAGCGCCAAACCCAAGTTTAAAAGGAGGTAAGGAAGGTGTTACATGGACGGTATTAGAAATATAGTCTTCGTGGGCAATTTTAATATAGGCACTTTGGTGTTCTAGCGTGTCTACAGAACGCTGAATATTTATAAAGCTATCTTGAAGTGGCAGTGCATCTTGTGCGGATATAATATTCATCTGCGAATTATCACATGCAGTGTAATTGGCTATATCACAGTTGGCGTCGGTACTTCTGTATAGCTCCAGTTGCTGACTTTGTTTACTCCATGTTAGCTCTGCATTTGTTAAGCTAATGGCAATATTGAGCTCATCTAATATATAACTGATATCAACATCGTAGGAAGCTGTTGATTCACTGTACACAGCATCTGAAGCTTTTGTTGCGGTTATAGTTGCAACCCCGTCTGTGAGTAATGTTAATTCTCCTGTATTTGAATTGACATCGACCACTGACGTATCACTGGATTGATAAGTTATAGTACCTGAGCCTGTACCTCCTGATAAAGGATTGCTCTGTATCGGGGTATCAATTAACAAATCTAAAGAGTTAGACTGGAATGATAAAGGCTCCTGCTCTCTTTTTGTTACATTAACTGTGAACTGAGCTGTTTGAGGTTCATAAAAAGTGTCACCCGATTTAGTCAGGTTAATGGTAGCAGAACCTGCTTCCACAGGTGTCAATAAACCCGTTTCGGTGTTAATGAGCACAACTTCAGCATTGGATGTCGAATAGGTAACCTCTCCTTCTCCACTCCCGCCTGTATAGTGATTAGTTTTAGTTTCATCTATATAGATGTAAAGTGAGTCTTGCTCAAAAACAATGTCGTCTTGATTTCTTCTATTTATTGTCAATGAATAAGACGCTTCTGCTGAATTATATATTTCATCTGCGGATTTGGTAGCTTTTATGATTGTTGTGCCATTACCTGTAAAAGTTACGTCTCCAGATGTAAGGTCAATAGTCGCAACGTCTGGGTTGCTCGAACTATAGGTTATTGAGCCTGTACCACTTCCACCATTGAGCGGGTTTGTAAAGTTTAAATCGTCCACAAACTTTGTGACATAACTTGCATCAAAAATTAATGCTTCTTGCTCACGCTTTTTAACTTCAACTGAATAACTGGCAGATGCTGACTTGTACTGAGAATCACCACTTTTGGATACAGTAATGGTTGCACTTCCTGCTCCAATACCTTTTATTTGCCCGGTTTGAGGGTTCACTACTTCTACTATTGATGAGTCTGACGATGAGAACGTTATTGCTCCCGTGCCTGAGCCTCCTGATATCTTATTAACTGGTGGGATCTCGTCTATCAATATTTGGATTGAATTTTCAGCAAATGAGATAGCGGTTTGTGGTACTGGGCTGTTACCTTCGCTGCTATTACTGTCGCCAGAATCACTTCCGCCGCCACACGCTGTTAATAGCATTAGCAGAGCAAAGTAACAAAATGAGCGTAATTGACTCATGATATGTTCCTTCATGATATGTTCCATTAAAAAATGGGGGGTATATAAACACATAAAATCCATACAATCAACACTTATACAGTGCAAGTTCAGGTAGGTTTTCACCTAAGCACTTCGACAGGCCATAGGAACAACAATTTGAACCTTGCCACAGCTGTTGCACAGAGTAAATTAGGGTGGGTGACTTCGTTACCAGAAAAATACTCAGTAGGTAATTTATTTATTCTTTCCATAATGTAGTTGTTTAAAGCAAACCAAACTGATTGTTATGAAGTCTTTGTAGATGGCAAGCTTTGAAAGGAACGTATTAGCTGGAGCTACATTCTTGCTGGCATTAGGATAGCACTACCAAGGCTAGCTAGAGAACGTCTATTTTTCGCTCATAGCTGCCAGTCAGATAAAGTCTAAACCTGTTCATCTAAACTGTAAGATCAGATATTCGCAACTTAAAAAAAGGGAATCAATGTACTGGTAAGGAAAAGAAGTGATTGGTGGAGCTAGGCGGGATCGAACCGCCGACCTCTTGCATGCCATGCAAGCGCTCTCCCAGCTGAGCTATAGCCCCAAAACACGATGTTATTCTATGTTCTTTTAACTCGCTTGAAAACCCCTAACCTTCCGTTTTTTATGAATTTATCAATAAAAAAACCCGAGCTATTGCTCGGGCCTTTCGGTTGGGAACTGTTTACTTATTTAAATCAAGCATGAGTTTATTCAGTCGACTAACAAAGCCAGCTGGGTCTTTTAAGCTGCCGCGCTCAGCCAATAGTGCTTGGTCAAGCAATACTTCTGACCACTGCTTGAACTTATCTTCGTCTTGCTCATCATTTAAATGTTTCACAAGTTGGTGCTCAGGGTTAAGCTCGAACACCGGCTTGGTTTCCGGCGCTTGCTGCCCAACTGATTCCATCAACTTGATCATTTGCGAGCTCATGTCGTTCTCATCGGCAACAACACAGGCTGGCGAGTCAGTTAAGCGATGGGTAAAGCGTACTTCTTTAACTTTATCGCTAAGCACCTCTTTGATGCGCTCTAAAAGTCCTGCTACTTCCTTCTCAGACTCTTCTTGCGCTTTTTTACTTTCTTCGTCGTCCAAGTCACCTAAGTCAAGATCGCCACGAGTAATCGACTGGAACTGCTTTTCCTGGAACTCAGTAAGGTGGCTCATCATCCACTCGTCAACACGATCGCTCAGCAGTAAGACTTCGATGCCTTTTTTACGGAAAATCTCCAAATGCGGTGAGTTTTTCGCCGCTTCAAAGCTATCAGCCACAACGTAGTAAATCTTGTCTTGGCCTTCATCCATGCGCTCAATGTATTGCTCTAGTGATACATTCTGAGTTGCTTCATCGCTGTGCGTTGAAGCAAAGCGCAGCAGCTTGGCAATGGCTTCTTTGTTAGCCATATCTTCAGCTGGGCCTTCTTTAATCACCCCACCAAACTCATTCCAGAAAGTCTGGTACTGCTCAGGCTTGTTTTTGCCCATGCGGTCAAGCATTTTTAATACCCGCGAGGTACAGCCTTTGCGGATCGCCTGGGTCACTTTGTTGTCTTGTAAAATTTCACGAGACACGTTCAATGGTAAATCATTGGAATCAAGCAAACCTTTTACAAAGCGTAAGTAGCCAGGCATAAACTGCTCTGCGTCATCCATGATAAAGACGCGTTGCACATACAGTTTTAAGCCGTTTTGGCGGTCGCGATTATACAAATCAAACGGTGCACGCTTAGGAATGTAAAGCAGGCTAGTGTATTCAGTTTTACCTTCTACTTTATTGTGCGCCCAAGTCAGTGGCTCTTCCCAATCGTGGCCTACATGCTTGTAGAATTCTTGATATTCTTCATCACTGATTTCAGATTTATCACGTGTCCATAAGGCTTCAGCTTTGTTAATAGCTTCCCACTCACCGGGCTTGGCTTCAATTTTCTCACCGTCAGGGCCTTCAGATTCCGGCACTGGCTCACGATACATTTCCACCGGAATCGAAATATGGTCTGAGTATTTAGTCACGATACCGCGTAGACGGAAGTCATCAAGGAACTCTGTTTCATCATCGCGCAGATGTAAAATAATCTCAGTGCCTCGACTCGGCTTGTCAATATTCGCTAGTGTGTACTCACCCTCGCCTTTTGACTGCCATTCAACAGCCTGGCTTTCGCCGGCCTTACGCGTGCGCACAGTCACTTCGTCGGCAACAATAAAGGCCGAGTAAAAACCCACACCGAATTGACCAATAAGTTGCGAGTCTTTAGCTTTATCTCCGGTAAGGTTTTGGAAAAACTCAGCAGTACCCGATTTGGCAATCGTGCCCAATGCACTCACCACTTCATCGCGGTTCATGCCTATGCCGTTATCGCTGATGGTGACCGTTTTTTTATCTTTATCGGCGCTAATACGCACTTTTAAGTCGGCATCGCCTTCATACAAACTGTCATTTTCTAACGCCAAGAAACGCAGCTTGTCTGCCGCATCTGACGCATTAGAAACCAACTCACGTAGGAAAATCTCTTTGTTGGAATACAAAGAGTGGATCATTAAGTTAAGCAGTTGCTTTACTTCGGTTTGAAAGCCGAGCGTTTCTTTTTCTGATGTTGCTGTCATTTCTCTCTCCGTTAGCAAACAATCCCAGCATGTCTGGGAAGCAGATATGCTCTGTATATGGGGTATTGCATCTCGGATTCAAGAGCGTACGCATAAAAAAAACGCCTAACGGCGCTTTTTTGTAAGTAAACAGACTTCTCTAAAAGTCAGCTTTCATATTGCACTTGTTTACGACCGTTGAAGGCATGGGATAATGTCATACCATCGACTAAGTCAAGCTCGCCTCCAACGGGCACGCCATGGGCGATGCGCGACGCACCGACATTGTACTGTTTACACAACTGGGCAATATAATGAGCCGTGGTTTCGCCTTCAACTGTCGGGTTGGTCGCTAATATCACTTCATTGATGCTGCCTTGGGCAAGTTTTTGCTCTAACACGTCTAGGCCAATTTCATTCGGGCCAATACCATCGAGTGGCGAAAGATGACCCATTAATACGAAGTATAAGCCTTGATAGTGCCCTGTTTGTTCAACCGCCAAGACGTCACTGGGTGATTCCACAATACATAACAAGCCCGAATCTTGGCGCTTTATATTGCTACATAACTCGCAGATGTCTTGCTCAGTAAAGGTACGACAACTTTGGCAATGACCAATGTCTTGCATCGCCTGGTTTAAGGCTTGCCCTAATTGTGCCCCCCCTTCTCGGTCTCGCTCTAATAAATGAAAAGCGATGCGCTGCGCTGATTTCGGGCCAATGCCTGGTAGGCAGCGTAAAGCGTCAACAAGTTGCGTTAATTTTGGAGATAATTGCATAACGGATCCCAAGTACCACAGAGGTCATGAATACACCGGTGGCCTAGCCACAAGCGTTGGCAAGAGCACAAGGCAGACATTGACCTTAGCGCCAAAACCCCAGTATAAAGCGCTTCAGCACTTAGGCTCAAGGGCTTTTAGTAGCGCGCTCCTGCTTGCAAGCGATTAGGTGAACCAGATTGGCTCTGTAGCGGCACTTGTATACTAAAACGCACACCACGCGGGCGCAGCGCCTGTACTTCAATAGAGCCATTAAGCAGCAGGGTAATGCCTTGGGCAATACGGGTTCCCCCAAGCCCTAATGCTCCATTAGCTCGTGCTGTGGTGTAAAAGGGTGACAATATTTGCGCCGCTTGCTCGGCTGATAATTCCGCTGCGTTATCTTCATAGATAAGTTGCGCATATTGACCCCTTTGCTCTAGCTTGAGCACAACTTCTAAATTGTCACCCGGCTCTAACTGAGCATGTTTGCAGCTATTGGCCATCAACTCCAACAGGACCCGCTGTATGGTATTGCTGCCGTGATCCATATGCAGCTGTCCTTGCACATCAAACGAAAGCCGGAAGGGGTAACTTTGGTAAGTGAAGGGCTCGAATAATATTAATGCCATATCATGAATATTAATCGCTTCACCGTCTGGGGTGCTGTAGTCATTAAACATAGTTTGAAACTCACCCACCATTTCACTGGTTTTCAGCAAATTGCGCATCAGCAAAGTGTTGGCATGGTCGATTTTCTGCAAGCCAGAGTTTAACGCTTTGGCGGTTAGGGATTTTTTATTCAGTGCTTGATGCAGTGTTTGACTCTGCATCTCTAGCGACCCACTCGCTGTTAGACAATTTCCGAGTGGCGTATTGAGTTCATGTGCCAGCCCTGAGGTCATCAAAAGAATATCTTTGAGCGTGCTTATCTGTTGTTGTCGATGCGTTGCCTCTATCAGCATAAGGTAGGTACTGACCCGTTGTTGTACTTCAGTTTTATTAAAGGGCTTAACAATGTAGTCGACACCACCGGCGGCAAAAGCATCATCAATATGTTGGCGATCAGAGTGTGAGCTAATAAAAATGATAGGCACATGGGCGCTGTACTCATCCTGCTTAAGCTGCCGACAGAGCTCTAACCCATTCATACCAGGCATTTCTATGTCCATCAGAATAAGTGCCGGTAAATGGCGATGAATTTCAACCAACGCGTGCTCAGCAGATGTAGCGTGAGTCAGTGAGTGGTGCTTTTCTTCCAATATGGCTTTAATAATACGAAAATCAAATTCCTGATCTTCGACCACCAATATATCATTCATGACAGCGGCTCCCTCTTCCTTTGTAGTTGAGTGTAGCAGTCCTCAAGAGCCTCTGTGTTTGCTATCTTAAAGAAATAAAAAACCCCGCTTTAGAGCGGGGCTAAACACATAAATCTAGATACAGACTTAGAACGGCATTTTCATGCCTGGGGGTAAGTTCATCCCACCGGTTACCTCAGACATACGTTTTTGACTTTCGTCTGCTACGCGACGTACAGCGTCATTGCACGCGGCTGCAAGCAAGTCTTCAATCATGTCTTTGTCATCTTCCATTAGGCTTTCATCGATTTCCACGCGGCGTACATTGTGGCTACCTAACATGGTCACTTTAACTAAGCCCGCACCGGCTTCACCGGTCACTTCTAAATTGGCAATTTCTTCTTGGGCCTTTTGCATGCGCTCTTGCATTTGCTGCGCTTGCTTCATCATATTGCCCATTCCGCCTTTAAACATAGTGCTCTCTCTCGTTAAAAATCGCTCTGCTGGCAAAGATAAGGCCAACAGCCGTAAATTACAATGCTTGAACCGAGTTTTCGTCCAAGATTGCTGAAAATTGCGTCATCAGCTGCTGCACGTGTTCATCTGCTTTCACTGCAGCAACCGCCTGTTGATAGCGCTGGCCATCAATACTTTGCTGAATTAAAAACGGCGTTTGTTGCAATTCATCGACAAATTCAATCTGCACGTTCAATGGTTCTTTAAAGTGCTCAGCTAACCCTTGTTGTAAGCGCTCACGTAACGCACTGCTGTCTAGATGACGCTGGCTTTGCTCTACATGCAACGTCAGCTCTGTGCCTTGTTTTTGATAACGACTATGCAAAGCAAACTGCCTAATACGCCCACCGAGACCCATAGACTCAATAATATGTGCCCAGTCATCCTGTTGGTGCGCAAATTTGACATCACTTACACTGCTTTCAAAGCCTTCAGGTGCGGCGATAGCGACTTGCTCTTGCTGCGACTCTTTGCGCGGTGAAGCCGGCGCTTCTAGTTGCTCCACCAGCTCAGGGGCCAATTTTTGCGGATCAGGCTGGTGTTTATCCATTAACCGCTGGGCTGGCGATTGTTGCCGCTGCACTTTGGTTTTTTCGGGTGGAACGGCATTAGCCGTTTCTTGGCTCGCAGTGCTTACGGCGGTGGCCCGTTTAGTTCGGGCCTCGGCCTTTTTTGCATTATCATCCTCTTGCACAGGCCTGCTCGCTGTTCCCAATTTGCGGTTTTTTAAGATACGCGCAATGGCAGACTGCGCCTCATCTTGCAATTGGTCTAACTGCTGCGCTGGTGAAGCGGGGGCGGAGCCTTGCTCAGCACCTGCATTGGCGGCTACTTCTGAGCCCTGCTCGCTGGTCATTGCTGTTTGTGCATTCTCTGCGTGGGGTTGATAACCTTGTTCATGCGCCTGCTGCATCACTTGTTCAAACTGCTGCGCGGCCATCGCTTCATGATGCTGATCATCTTGAGAGTCAGCTTCATATTGGGCATTTGCTGCGCTTGTCCCCTGGTTATCGCCATCATTTGCAACGGATTGCGCTGGCGCAGGTTCGGTGCCCGTGGCGGGTTCTGCGCGTTGCGGTTCAGAGGCAGAAGTACTTTGCTGCGCCGCCGCGCGTGGCTCCTGAGGCTGAGGCTGAGGCTGAGGCTGAGGCTGAGGCTGAGGCTGAGGCTGAGGCTGAGGCTGAGGCTGAGGCTGAGCAGTATTTTCTAACCCAGCCTTGTTACGCGCTAGCATTGCCCGCAGGTTCGCCGTTTTTTCTTCATTATCACCACGAGGCGGCGTCTGTTGAGCCGTCGATGTGGTCGAAGTGCCATACTGTGGTTCAAAAGCGAGCAGGCGTAGCATTAACATCTCAAAGCCCACTTGCGCAGAGCTGGCCCATTGTAGGTCCCGCTTACCCGCTAACAACAATTGATAAATCAAGTGGATATGTTGCGTATCAGCAGTGTTTGCTACCTCAGTAATATAATCACTGTCACGGTCGTTTAGTAGCACTGCACTGGGCACTAGCTGAGTCAATTGCACACTGTGTGTAAGATTCAAAAGGTCATCAAGTACGGCAATATAATTCGGGTTGTGTTGTGCTAAATTGCGAATTTGCTGGATCAGCTCATCGCCATCGCCGAGCAATACCGCACTGAGCAATTGCTGGGCATAGCGCACATCCATCAGCCCGAGCATGTCTTTAATCGGCCCCTCGTGCAACTGCCCATTGGTTTGCGCAATGGCCTGATCGGTTAAACTCAGTGCATCTCGCATACTGCCATCGGCAGCCTTAGCCAACACCGCTAAGGCAGGCTGTTCAAAATCGAGTTGCTCTTGGCTGAGCACATGCGCTAACTGAGTACTGATCTGGTGCACCGACAGCGCACTTAAATTGAACTGTAAACAACGAGATAAAATGGTTACAGGCAATTTTTGCGGATCGGTAGTCGCTAGCAGAAACTTAACGTGCTCAGGTGGCTCTTCCAATGTTTTTAACAGCGCATTAAAGCTGTGCTTGGAAAGCATGTGCACTTCATCAATGAGGTAAACCTTGAACTGCCCGCGAGTCGGCGCATACTGCACGTTATCTAGAATCTCTCGGGTGTCTTCAACCTTGGTCCGTGATGCCGCATCGATCTCAATAAGGTCAATGTATTTACCGGCTTCAATATCTAGACAAGTACTACACTGACCACATGGCTGTGCCGAGATACCCTGCTCACAGTTCAGGCTTTTGGCAAAAATACGGGCTATAGTGGTCTTGCCCACACCGCGAGTGCCGGTGAACAAGTAAGCGTGGTGCAAACGCTGCTCGTTTAAGGCATTAACCAATGCTTGTTTGACATGGTCTTGACCCACGAGTTGATGAAAGGTTTGCGGTCGCCACTTACGGGCAAGAACCTGATAGCTCATGTTTAATCGCCTTCAAATTCAACTAATTTGAACACATCGATACCTTGTTCACGCACTCGCTGTTCACCACCTAGAGCGGGCAGAGAAACCACAAATGCTGCGTCGCTGGCGTGGCCGCCTAATTTGGCCACCAGCTTGGCGGTCGCTTCTATGGTGCCGCCCGTAGCGAGTAAGTCGTCAACGAGCAGTACTTTGTCGCCGGGTTCGATGGCATCTTTGTGCAATTCAAGAATATCTTCACCATATTCTAACTGGTAGCTTTGTGCAATGACCTCGCGCGGCAGCTTGCCCGGCTTACGCACAGGAATAAAAGGAATGCCTAGGACATAAGCCAAAGGGGCGCCAAAGATAAAGCCCCGAGACTCTGTGCCAATGATTTTGGTAAAGCCTTGGTCTTTATACTTGCTCACCATGCTATCAATGGTCAGTTTTAAGGCCTTTGGATCGGCCAGCAAGGTGGTCACATCGCGAAATTGGATGCCTGGCTTAGGGTAATCCGGCACTGTGGCAATAGATTGCTTGATGTATTGAAGATCAGCAGCACTCATAGTTATTTCATTTTTTGTTCTGACAAGCGCTGCATTATAGCAAGTTGTGCTCAACAATGAAGCCGCCAATAAAAAAGGCCACCTTGTGTGGTGACCTTTTAAGCAAAGCTCAATTGCTTAAAGCGATGCGAACACTTTGTCGGTTTTAGCCGCGCAGATAAAGTCGTTCTTATGCAAGCCTTTAATTGAGTGAGACCACCAAGTCACTGTTACTTTACCCCACTCGGTTAAAAGACCTGGGTGATGCCCTTCTTCTTCTGCCATATCACCTACCGCATTGGTGAAGGCTAACGCTTGTTTAAAGTTTTTAAACTTAAAAACGCGCTCTAATTGCATGATACCGTCACGAACTTCAGGCACCCAGTCTGGGATATCTTTAATTAACTCGGCCAACTCTTCATCTGATACTTTGGGCGCATCGGCACGACACGCTTCACATTTTTGTGCGCTTAATTCAGACATTGCTAATTCCTTAACTTGCTTTTTTCTCTTTAGGGGGAAACTTAGGTTCAAACAAACCAAGCTCTTTGGCCTTGGCTACCATCGACATTAAATCCATTTGCGAGATTTCAAATAAATCATGGATAGAGTTAATGGTGTAGTACACGGGCTGCATGATATCAATGCGATAAGGGGTACGCAGCACATCCAACACATTTATTGGGTTGATTTCGGGCTCATCGGTGTACACGTAATTGGTCTCGCCCGGACTTGATAAAATACCACCGCCATAAATACGAAGACCGTCTTTAGTTTGCATCAAACCAAACTCAACGGTAAACCAGTATAAACGCGCTAAGTAGACACGGTCTTTTTTGTCTGCTGCATAGCCTAGCTGACCGTACTTGTGGGTAAATTCAGCGAAGTCCGGGTTAGTGAGCATAGCGCAATGGCCAAAGATCTCGTGGAAAATATCCGGCTCTTGTAAGTAATCGAATTCCTCGCGAGTGCGGATAAAGGTGGCGACAGGAAATTGTTTGTTCGCTAATAAACGAAAAAACTCATCAAAATCAATCAACGCAGGGACAGGCGCTACCTGCCAACCCGTTTCGCGCTCGAGTACTTCATTGAGCTCGCTAAGCTGCGGAATACGATCGGTGGGCAAGTTAATTTTTTTCAGGCCTTCGATATACTCATCGCAAGCGCGCCCGTCAATGCACGCCAACTGGCGCTCGACCAACTCGGCCCAGGTTTGGTTTTCTTCATCGCTCCAATGAATAACGCCATTCTCATCCGGCGTTCGAGAAACGTATTTACTTGATTTAGCCATAACTACCTTACCTTGTCCCATTTGCTTTTGTTTGCACTGCAAACGCACGACGCAAATGACTCTGTGTGTGTTAACCAGATACTAAGGAAAAGTACATCTGTTTGTAATACTTGGTGCTGTTATACGTTCTGCGCAAACCGCCTAAAACGTAAACTTAAAGATACACTTGGAAACCTTAAAGATTACACCCTTGCTTTTAGTGAGCTACAAAGCAAAAGGGTGTAAAATATTTATTACTAAATTTATTAAAGCTTTGCTAACCCTTGGCTTAGATCTGCAATAATCTCATTAACATCTTCTAAACCTATAGAAATGCGGACCAAGCCATCGCTAATTCCTGCGGCACGACGCTGTTCCGGTTCATAAGTGGAGTGAGTCATTGAAGCCGGGTGCTGAATAAGGGTTTCCGTATCACCTAAACTGACCGCCAATGTGCACAACTGCAAGCTATTAATAAACTGCTCTGTTTGTGCTAAAGACGCTTTAAGTTCAAAAGCAATCACGCCGCCGGCATCTTGCATTTGCGAGCCCATAAGCCGATGTCCTGGATCGTTCTTGAGCCCTGGGAAATAAACGCGTTCAACACTTTGATGCTGATTTAGAAATTCCGCCACCTGATGAGCACTTTGACAATGGGCCTGCATACGCACCGCTAAGGTTTTCATACCTCGTAATATTAACCAGGCATCAAATGGGCTCATGGTGGCACCAATATCTTTGAGTACCGTCGATTTAATACACTGAATATGCTCATTACTGCCACACACCAGACCTGCGACGACATCACCATGACCATTGAGGTACTTCGTCGCGCTGTGCACGATCAAATCTGCACCAAAGTGCGCGGGTTTTTGCAAAATTGGCGTCAAAAAGGTGTTATCAACAACGCTGATCAACTGGTGACTTTTTGCTACATCGCACAACTGCTGTAAGTCGTAAACATCAATGTTTGGATTGGCAGGTGTCTCTACAAATAACATTTTAGTATTCGGGCGCAGCGCTTGCTTAACAGCCTGTATATCGTTGCAATCAACAAAAGTGACTTCGACGCCAAAGCGAGTAAGTAAGTGGCTAAACAGTGCATAAGTGCAGCCATAGACTGTTGTTGATGCTATCAGGTGATCGCCTGCGCTGAGAAAGCTCATGACTGCTGCTGAAACCGCACCCATACCAGTGGCGCAGGCCGCCGCATCTTCGGTCTGTTCAAGCGCTGCCAGCTTCTGCTCTAGCTCGCGCACTGTGGGGTTGCCGAGACGAGAATAAATATACCCGCCCTCTTCGCCGGCAAAGCGGGCTGCACCTTGCGCTGCGTCGTCAAACACAAAGGTTGAGGTTTGGTATAAAGGGGCCGCTAAAGCGCGATGGGGATCGCGACGCTCACCCTGGGGATGGATACATTGCGTTTTGTCTGAAGGTTGAATATTTTTCATAATGCCACCGTTTTTCTTTCTAACATAGTGGCAGTTCTGGCTATAAAACAAGCAAGCTAGCCGCTTGGATGGCTAGCTTGCTGTATCATCTCGGTGTTTTCGTCAATCTTTGTTGACGTTCTCGGTCGTCTGCTCGTTTTCACGCTTATCTAAACGCGTCAATCGGGCAGCTAAGCGTTTTGCTGTCGCTCGCAATAAAGATGGCTTGGCTTCCAGCTTCGGTAATGGTCGACACAGCTCCATCGCCTTATAGCCAATGCGTGCAGTCAACACCCCGGCGCTGAGGCCTTGGGCAGCACGAGTCGATAATACACTCAACAACTTGGTGCCAAACGCCGTGGCGGCGAGATCGGCAAGCAACTCGGTCGAACCGACAAAGAGCATTTGCTTAACCAAACTGCGGTAAAGCCGAACGCGACTCATGTAGCCCAGTGCCAAGCCATAATTATCCGCAAGGGTATCGACCAGTTTCAGTCCGCGCCATAACACCGCAAGCATATCCACTACCGCTAATGGGCTGACACTGACTAGCACCGCTGATTCAACGGCGTAGCGATTAATAATCTGCTTAGCCTGTTCATCTTGGCGCACCAGCAAGGTGTCGCGATACAACTCCATCACTTCGCGGTCACTTAGGTGCTCGGCAATTTGCCCTTTAAATTGTGCAAAGTCCGCATGGTTTTGAATACGGTTAACGCTCTCCAGCCAAGGTAGCGCTTGGCCGATTTGTTCACTCGCCAACAACCGTTGAGCTTGTTGTTGATGATGACGATTAACTTTGAGGCGCTTCAAATTGACCAGCTCACGCCATAGCAATCGGCCAATTAGCAACACCGCCAGCCCGATAACACTGCTATATAACGCGCCAAGCCATACAGAGGCTTGAAAGCTCGCAACAATACTCAGCACGGTTTCAACGATAATGAGGGTTAACAACAGCCAAGCAAACAGCCTTTTCAATAGCGAGCGTTTACCACGCTGGCGCCCCAATTCCTCATCCAGTGTTGATTCCAGCTCGCTTCCCTGCGCCAAGTCGAAATCATCCTCCTCTTGCGGCGCGTCATTACGAGCGACCACTTTAGCGGGCTCCAACTGAGATGCAGATTGCTGCTGCGATTGACCCTCAAAACGCCGCGCTCCGGCTAAATTAACTGGCTCACTCATGTCAGCTTATCCCCCAATAAAAATTCCAGCGCATGATCCATACGCATATGTCGCAAGCGTCCGTCGCTGTGCGGCCAAGGGGCAAAATCGATATAGTCAAATCCCTGCTGTGGCCATTGCTGTGCAGTCAAACGGTGTCGCGGTGGCTGCGGTGGCAAATAGGTGAGCCACTGCGACTCATGCAGCGGTTTACCATAGACGCAATGCAAACTTTGCCCTTTTTCCACCACTTGCTTGCCCTGTGTTGCACACACAGCGGCCATCGCCATGGTGTCCACTTCAACTCCAGAAAAGGTCAAGCTATTGGCTTTTTCTTTAACAATATCGTGCAACAGCAGCGCCAAGTCTTGATGGTAATTAGCTCCAACTTGGTCTGCTTTATTGGCGATAAACAGCAGTTTATCAATGTTGGGACTGAACAGTCGGCGCAGCACATTGCTCTTGCCGTAATCAAAAAAAGACAGCAACTCGGTGATTGCCTCGGCTTGCTCATCGAATATGTCCGGACCCAGCTTTAGCGCTCGCAATAAGTCCACAAGCACCACTTGACGGTCAAAATGGCAAAAGTAGTCTTTATAAAAAGGCTTAACGACTTGTGCTTTATAGGCTTCAAAGCGTGCCTCAAGCTGCTGATATTGAGTATGCTGCCCACCCTGCTGTGGCGCATGGCAAGGGAAAAAAGACAAAAGCGGCGCACCCTCTAACTCCCCGGGGATCAACATCCGCCCCGGTTGCAAGTTAGCGGCGTGGGCATGAGCCTTAATATTCACTAAGGCTTGCTTGTACAACTCACTGAGCTCTTTTAAGCGTACTTCATCGACCTCTGCATTGGCGTCAAACTCATGCAGTGCAGTCATAAAGTTCTGTGCATGCTCTGATCTCGCGGCCTTGTTTAGCATCGTTAACTGACGTTCACACCAAGTGGGATAATCCATGTTCAACATGGGTAAATCCATTAGCCACTCACCTGGGTAATCAATAAGATCAATGGTTAGTGTGGCGCTATCACCAAATTGTGTCCGTAACCCCTGCTTGGGACGGTAGCGCATGGCGAGGCGTAAAGTATTAATACGTTGCGTTGACTCTGGCCAGGCCGGCGGTTGCTGATTCAACGCCGCCATCGCTTGACGATACGCAAAAGTCGGGATATTCAGCGCTTTTTGTGGCACCGGTTGTGTGGCTATGTGGCGCCCCTCACGAACAACACGAAAAAAAGGCATGTTTTGTTCGCTCGCTTGCTCTGATAGCTGGTGCACTAAAGCTGTGATAAAGGCTGTTTTTCCACTGCCTGACAATCCTGTAACCGCCAGGGTGATATGGCTATCTAAGGTACGCTTTAAAGTCTTTTTGGCTCTGTCTTTGAGCTTATCAAGGCGTGAGTACGACAAATTAACTCCTTGTTTAAATACCCTTGCATACAAACGCAGGCAACCAGCTAATCATGACTAGCTGGTTGCAATGCGCCTGAGGGCTTTATAGCTTATTAATTTCTCTGTCTACCGTGAAGGTCGGCGAAGTTACATGAGTCTCCATATGCTGAATACGGTTGTCTAACTCACCTAAATACTCCTTCAATTCTTTAAGGGCCTTACGCGGAGGCTCACCCTTTTGCCACACTTTGGCTTTCACCTCACCGACATGGGCGCTCTTACTACTGGGCGCTGTTTGCTCTGCGGCTGGCTTTTTCTCTAATATAAGCCAAGCAGCAATGTAGGCAACGATAAATAAGGGTCCCCCGGCCAACAACACGGCGGAGATGAAAATAATGCGTACCAACCACAACTCAAAATTAAAGTAGTCGCTGACCCCTGCACATACGCCGCCTAGCTTGCCGCGTTCGGGGTTGCGATATAATTCGCGTTTGCCACTCATACCTTACTCCTCCACTGCGGGGACTCCTGGTCGAGCAAGGTCTCTAAGGTATTGATGCGCTCTGCCATTTTCTCTGCTTTATTAGCCAGCTCAACCAGTTGACGGTGCTCGTGTTCACTTAACCCTTGGCTTACCTGTTTTTTACTGCGGTAATGTAATATCAGCCACAACGGCGCCACAAAAATCAAAAATATGACAATCGGTGGTAATAACATATCAAAATCAAACATAATCCTCTCCTGCCTTGTTGTTATGGTGCGCCATCGTGTGGCTAGGGCCGCGTACGACCCTTCACCTTATACATTATTATTCTGCTTTATCGGTTTTGCCCATTTTTGCTTTCAAGGCTGAGAGTTCATCGTCAATTTTCTCGTCCTTTTCTAGCTGCTCGATTTCATCAGACAGCGACTTCTGGCCTAACTCATAGGATTCTACCTGAGCCTCGAGGCCATCAATCTTTGTCTCGTAACGCTCGAACTTATCCAGTGCATCTTGCACCTTGTCACCATCAAGTGTCTTTTTCACATCTAGACGCGATTGCACTGAACGCTGACGAAGAACAATGGCTTTTTGGCGCGCTTTAGCGTCGCTGAGCTTCTCTTGCAAGGTGCTGATCTCTTGTTGCAACTTGTTGATGTGCTCGTCTACATGTTCAAGCTCACGCTCAAGTGACTCTTTCGCTTCGGTACACTTGCTCTTTTCTAGTAGTGCAGCGCGTGCTAAATCGTCGCGGTCTTTAGATAAGGCTAGCTCAGCCTTCTCTTGCCACTGCTCGGTTTGCTTGTTCAATGTTTCTAACCGGCGGCTGAGCTCTTTTTTCTCTGCGAGTGTTTTCGCCGATGTCGAGCGCACCTCCACAAGTGTGTCTTCCATCTCTTGGATGATTAGACGCACCATCTTTTCTGGGTCTTCTGCTTTATCTAAAATAGCATTGATATTCGAGTTTACGATATCTGCAAAACGTGAAAAAATTCCCATAATCTTTACCTCGGATGTTGAAGTCTTTGTTGACTACTCTACGTATTATCAAGTTGCTTGCCAACTTTAAAACCACATAAAAAACTTAATTTATTCATTAAGTTACTTTATATTCACCAAATCACTTTCTTATCTTCAAATAATGAAATACACTAAGCTTTAGCAAAAATAACTAAGAGTTAGTGTAAATGAGCCAGTTCCGCAAAAAAGACGATTTACTGGGCCAATCCGATAGCTTTTTAGAGGTGCTCGATCAGGTCTCCCAGTTGGCCCCCCTTGATAAGCCGGTGCTAGTCATTGGTGAGCGCGGTACCGGTAAAGAGCTTATCGCTGCACGGTTACACTATCTATCTGGGCGTTGGGATCAAACCTATGTCAGTCTTAACTGCGCTGCACTCAATGAGAATTTGCTTGAAAGTGAGCTATTCGGTCATGAAAGTGGCGCTTTTACTGGCGCCAGTAAACGTCATGAAGGACGTTTTGAGCGCGCCAACGGCGGCACGTTATTTTTAGACGAACTCGCAAATACCCCCGCAGCGGTCCAAGAAAAACTGCTTCGGGTAATTGAATATGGCGAGTTTGAACGCGTTGGGGGTCGGGCGCCAATAAAAGTTGATACACGACTTATTTGCGCCACCAATGAAGACTTACCCAGCCTTGCCGATGCCGGCGAGTTTCGACACGACTTGCTGGACCGTCTCGCCTTTGACGTAATTACGCTCCCTCCGCTGCGTGAGCGCCAAGAAGATATTTTGCTGCTAGCCGAGCATTTCGCTATTAACATGGCACGTAACCTAGGGTGGGAGTTATTCAGTGGTTTCACTACCCGAGCCAAGGCGGCTCTGCTTGACTATGACTGGCCGGGGAATGTCCGTGAGCTGAAAAATGTGATAGAGCGCAGCTTGTATCGCCATGGTAATGAAAGCCTCGCTGTGCATACGATTAATTTGGACCCCTTTGCCAGCCCCTATCGGCCTAAGGCATTGAGCACTCGCAAACCTGCGATGGCCGTCAATGAGCAGCCACTACTCAGTGACTCAGAGCAGCCTCAAGTGGCACCCGCAGAGCCGGCGAAAAACAACCAACGAATGGACTTCCCGTGCGATTTAAAACAACTCTCCAGCGACTACGAAACAGAACTGTTGCGCCAAGCGCTGGAATTTAGCCAATTTAATCAAAAGAAAACTGCACAATTGCTTGGTTTAACGTATCATCAGCTAAGAGGATATTTGAAAAAATACAACTTACTTGATTCGCAGCAAAAACAAGAGGCTTAGCCTGTGTACACACGGTTGTTAGGCATTGCCATGGTGCTCTTAATGGGGTGCCAAGACGAAGACACGCAGTATGCACCTATGGAAGGCATGGTTTATTGTGCTGAGGCCAACCCTGTCTCTTTTAATCCGCAAGTAACGACCACCGGTTCAACTATCGATCTGATCGCTAAACAGTTGTACAACCGCTTACTACGTATTGATCCCATCACTGGTGAATTTATCCCCGAGTTGGCGACCAGTTGGGAAATTAGCGATGATGGCACGGAAGTGACGTTTAACCTGCGCGAAGATGTAAAATTCCATACCACCCGTTACTTTACACCCAGCCGTAATTTTAACGCCGATGATGTGGTATTCACCTTTAGTCGCTTATTCGACGTATACAACCCCTATCACTTCGTTGGTGAAGCCAGCTACCCATATTTTCAGAGTGTCGGTCTTGATCAGCTTATTCGCAACATTCGCAAAGACTCACCATACCAAGTTACATTTGAGTTGTTTAACCCCGAAAGTAGCTTTTTAGCGAATCTGGCTACAGACTTCGCGGTGATCACCTCGCAAGAGTATGCAATGACCCTGATGGCCAACGAGCAGATGGATTTGTTTGACCAGCTACCTGTGGGCACCGGCCCGTTTGTTTATCGTGAATACCAACGCGATCGACTGATCCGCTACTATTCACACCCCGAGTACTGGGAGCACCAAGTAAACCTCGATCAGTTGGTATTTGATATTACTCCTAATGGCACAACACGCATTGCCAAGCTTTTAACCAAAGAATGCGATGTTACCCCACACCCAAGTGCGACCCAATCAAGCGTTCTGCGCCAACGCGACGATATTCAATTGGAACAACAAGATAACCTTAACGTCGGCTATTGGGCCTTTAATACTGAACGTGTGCCTTTTAATAACCCGCAAGTACGCCGGGCATTAGCCCATGCCATTAATGTCGACAAAATTATGCAGGCGGTGTATTACGGCCAAGGCGTAAAAGCGGCTTCAATGTTACCGCCCATTAGTTGGGCTTATGAGCAGCAATCTAATTTGCCCCAATACGACCCAGAAAAGGCTCGAGAGATGCTCAGTGTCGCTGGCTATGAAAATGGCTTTGATATGACCATCTGGGCCATGCCGGTAAGCCGTATTTATAACCCCAATGCACGCAAAATGGCAGAGCTGATGCAAAGCGATCTGCGTGCGATTGGTGTTAACGTGCGTATTGTCGAGTATGAATGGAATACCTTTTTACAGCGCGTAGGCGAGCATCGCCATGATAGTGTGTTGTTGGGATGGGCCGCTGACACCCCCGACCCAGACAATTTCTTTAGCCCACTACTGAGCTGCGCTGCCACTTACAGCGGTAAGAACCCGGCCAATTGGTGTAATCCCGAATTTGATATGCTCCTGACGCAGGCGTTAGACACCACAGAGCAAGCGCAGCGACAACAGTTTTACCACCAGGCGCAACAGATGATAGCGAAACAGCTGCCCCTATTTCCGCTGGCTCATGGGAAGCGCTCGCAAGCTCGTGACAGCCAAGTAAAAGGGATCAGCCTTAGTCCCTTTGGCGGCATATCCTTAGCCCACGCGAGTAAAAAGCCATGATGTTAGAGTTCGCCTTACGCCGGGTTTCGTTGCTGGTTTTTATGCTTTTTACGCTGAGTGTGTTTACCTTCTCATTGGGCTACCTGTTCCCCGGTGACCCGTTAACGAACTTTAGTGGTATTGAAACTGCAGGCTTTTCGCAAACAGCGCAATTACAGCAGCAATACCATATGGATGATGGCTATGTAACGCAGTATTTTGCGTTTTTAGGACGCATTATGCAGGGCGACTGGGGATTATCTTTTGCTTCTGGCGATGGTGTTTTTGGCCATGTGTTAGATTTAGCTCCTGCGACCTTTGAGCTCGCTATTTATGCGCTGTTTGTGTCCGTGTTGGCGGGGGTTCCGGCGGGAGTCATCGCCGCCCTATCACACGGGCGTTGGGGTGATAAGCTCATTAGTGGTTTTACATTAGTCGGTTACTCTGTGCCTATTTTTTGGTTAGCACTGCTGCTTATTATGGTATTTTGCTTACAACTGGGGCTGTTCCCTATGTCTGGGCGTATCAGTTTGCTTTACGAGATCCCCGCATACAGTAATTTTATTTTGCTAGATATTATGATTGCGGGCTTTCCCTATGGCGGCCTTGCCTTTGCCGATGCGCTGCATCACCTGGCATTGCCAACTCTGGTGCTGGCGACCTACCCAACCACGGTTTTAATCCGCTTTACCCGCGACTCAATGCTCAACGTGCTTGACCAAAACTATATTAAAACGGCCCGGGCGAAGGGGTTGAGCCGCCGCCAACTTATTTTTCACCATGCGCTTCGCAATGCGTTGTTGCCGGTGATAAAACAAATCGGCCTGCAATTTAGTGCGTTGATCACGTTAGCCATGATCACTGAAGTTATTTTTTCATGGCCTGGCATTGGTCGCTGGTTAATAGACAGCATTTACCAACGTGACTTCCCAGCAATTCAAGGTGGCTTATTGGCAATCTCGGTATTCATTATTTTCGCCACCATTATCACTGAGTTGCTCTACACCCTGCTCGACCCGATTTCACGGAATCAAGCGCATGGCAAAGTTTAAATTATTTACCGAACAGTCTAACGTGTCGCCGCTGTCGCGGTTATGGCGCAAGTTTAAATCTAACCATGTGTCTTTGGTTGGTTTATGGCTCTTTATTGCGCTGGCGGTACTTGCTACCACGGCGCCTTTACTGGCGCCTTATGGCATCAACGAGCAACATGCGGATGCGCTATTAATTCCTCCCTCATGGCATGAAGATGGCGATGTACGCTTTATTTTAGGTACCGACGATTTGGGCCGTGATGTGCTTTCACGCCTTATGAATGGTGCGACCTATACCTTCGGCTTATCAATTATTGCAGCACTGATGACCACCTTGGTGGGCGTATTGGTTGGCACCTTCGCCGGTATGAGCCATGGCCTGCGTGCGAGCTTCCTAAATCACCTGTTAGACATCACCTTATCTATCCCTTCGTTACTGCTGGCGATTATCATCATCGCTATACTCGGACCGGGTTTGATGAACACCGTGTGGGCGATTATCTTTGCGCTGTTGCCACAGTTTATCCACTCAGTGCGTAACTTGGTGGTCGAAGAGCTTAATAAAGATTACATCAGCGCATTTCGCCTTGATGGAGCCAGCCGCTGGCAAATCTTAGTGCGGGGCATCTTCCCCAATATTTACGAACGTATTGTGGTTATTTTTACTATGGCGCTGTCATTAGCCATTTTGGACATTGCTGCCTTAGGCTTTTTGAAGCTTGGCGCGCAACCTCCGACAGCTGAGTGGGGAGCTATATTGGCGGAAAACCTAGGCCTAATTTACCTCGCACCATGGACCGTTGCCTTACCGGGGATCCTTTTGTTTTTAGCGGTACTGTCCACCAATCTTGTTGGTGACGGTTTGCGTAATGTACTCAAAGAGCGGCGGGCGGACTGATGCAATTGCTCGATATTCGAAATCTGACCATAGAATTGACGACCTCAGATTCGGTGATTCGTGTGGTAGATAAAGTAAACTTCAGCCTAAAAGAAGGCGAAGTACACGCCTTAATTGGCGAGTCGGGGTCTGGCAAAAGTCTTATTGCCAAGGCATTAGTGGGTGCGTTAAATAAACGCTGGCGGGTTACGGCCGACCGCATGCACTGGCGCGGCGTTGACTTGATGCGGCTCTCTGATGAAAAGCGACGTAAGTTGGTAAGCCAAGACTTAGCGATGATTTATCAGGAGCCGAGTCGTTGCCTCGATCCCACTGCGAAGATCAGTGACCAAATTGAAGAAAGTATTCCGGCGCGCAACTATACCGGTAATTTATGGCAACGACGCAGAGCTAAACGCCAGCGTGTCAGGGCACTGTTGCACAAGGTGGGCATCAAAGAGCACTCCAAGGTCTTGACCAGTTACCCACATGAGTTATCAGAAGGCGTGTGCCAAAAGGTGATGATCGCGATGGCCATCGCCCGCTCCCCTAAGCTACTAATTGCCGACGAACCGACCACAGCATTGGAGAGCACCACACGAGCGCAAGTATTTCGACTACTGAAAAGTTTAAATCAGCTTAAAAATATGTCGATTCTGATGATCTCTCATGAACTCGAAGAATTGACTGACTGGACGCATGGTATGCACGTGCTGTATTGCGGGCAAATGGTGGAGGCCGGACCAACCAAAAAAGTGTTTGCTCAACCTCGCCACCCTTACACTAAAGCGCTGTTACAGAGCTTGCCCGACTATGATGTTGCACTTGGCCATAAGGAGCCGCTGTTCGCTCTCAAAGGCACCATTCCCACCTTGCAGCACTTACCTATAGGGTGTCGACTTGGGCCACGCTGTCCGAACGCACAGAAAGCCTGTGTCGTTACTCCTAAGTTAGACAAAGAGCAAGGTCATAGTTATGCCTGTCACTTCCCTTTACATAAACAGGAGCAAAGCTGATGCAACCCTTATTGAAAGTACAAGGTTTGGGCAAGCAACTGGCTGTGAGGGCGGGCTTACTGAGCCATAAGAAGGTCAGTTTACTCAAAGATATCTCATTTTGTATAGGTCGCGGCGAAACGTTAGCGGTTATTGGCGAGACGGGTGCAGGAAAAAGTACACTCGCAAAGGTGTTGGCCGGCGCCGATGAGGCCAGTAGCGGCCAGATCATTTTAGAAAGTGATTTAGTGCATGATGGGACTAGTCGCCATGGCGACTGTCGGCACATCCGGTTGATTTTCCAAGACCCAACCACGTCACTTAATCCTGCGCTCACTATCGGCGAGATTTTAGATGACTGTTTACGCTTGAATACCGAGCTTAGCAGCGAACAAAGACTGGAAAAAATAAAGCAAACATTAGCGAAGGTAGGGCTGCTTGTTGAGCACCGCTTATACTACCCGCATATGTTCTCTGGCGGGCAATTGCAGCGCGTTGCACTGGCACGCGCACTGATCCTGGACCCTAAAGTCTTAGTATTGGATGAGGCGCTTTCCTCCCTTGACCCCTCAGTGCGTGCACAGACGGTAAACTTACTGCTAGAGTTACAACGGGAGACAGGGCTAAGTTACGTGTTGATCACCCATCATTTGAGTTTGGTAAAACACATGAGTGATCAGGTGTTAGTGCTGGATCACGGGGAAGTGGTGGAGTATGGGAAAACCGGTGAAATTTTCGGTAATCCCCAATCCAAAACCTGCCAGCGTTTACTGACTTGTTAATGGCTATCAGGCGTGTGATTTGCGCTTTTTACTCACTGGGAAAAGGCGCAGCCAAAAAGCCGCTTCAAACATAAAGCCAAGCACCACAAAAGCGAAAAGCCCGGTGCTATTCCCAGCGCTATATGACGCTATCGCTGCAACAATAAGCGCCATAGCAATTAAAAATCGATATACACCTTTCATACTTCCTCACACTCCTTATTGGGGTTAGTTTCACTGTACTACATTGCTAAGTGTAATTCATGTTCCAACGTCAGTTTTATTATTAGGCGCTGCGCAGAAACAAAAAAGGCGCCGAATAGGCGCCTTTTGCATTCATGTTACTTTATTCTGATTGCCCCTGCTGCCGCATGCGAACCACTTCAGCCTGAGCCTCAAGCGCTTCAATAAAGCTTTGATAGTTTTTGTTTGCCATTTGCATGGTGAGGTTTTGCTTCACTTGGGCATTAACTTCAGTTTCACTCGGAGTGTTAACTGACTTCAACGCAACCAGGGCTATGTTGCCATTATTAAGCTCAACCATATCCATGACAGGCTCATCCTGTGGGTGTGCCAGCTTAAATACCTGCTCTACCAGAGCGGGTGCCACACTGAAGCTGCGACGATTAAGGGCGTCCTCGCTTTGCATTTCAACACCTGCTTGCTGAGCAATGGCGTTAAGGCTGGTGCCGCTTTGTAACTGTGCAAACAGCTCTTCACCTTGCTCTTTCGCTTTGGCGGTCGCCTTTTCAGCTATCAGCGTTTGCTTAATTTGTTCGCTCACCTCAGCCAAAGGCTTAGTTGCCGCAGGTTTATGATCAGCGATACGTACCACAATCACGTGCTCATTACCTAAATCCAAAACTTCTGAGTTAACTCTATCTTCCAGTAGCTCTGGCGAGAAGATGGCTGCTTGCACGTTAGCCTCATTCAACGGGGCACTTAGCTGTCCACGGGCTAACCAAGGTGTGGTTTGTACTTGCGCTCCTACCGCAGCAGCAGCGTCTTCTAATGTATCAGCCACCTCAAATGAAAGCTCTGCCAACTCTGTTTGCTGCTCATAGAATAGGTCAGCTTTTTCAACTTTAGCCAGCTCAGTGCGGATGTCTTCTTTCACCTCAGCAAGAGGCTTGGTTTCACCAGGCTGTAGGTCGGTGAGCTTAATAATGTGATAACCGAACTCAGACTCAACAACTTGTGAAAGTTCGCCCACGTTTTGCAAAGCAAACGCTGCTTTTTCAAAATCAGGATCCAGCATATCACGCTCAATCCAATCTAGGTCACCGCCCATTTCCGCGCTGACGATATCGTCTGACTCATTACTAGCCAGCTCGGCGAAATCAGCGCCGTTGTTAAGCTGTGTGAGTAGGTCATTGGCTTTTTGTTCAGCACTGTCCTGATCATCGCCATATTCAACCAAAATATGGGCAACACGGCGCTTTTCAGGCTCTGAATAGTAAGCTTTGTTTTGCTGATAGTAGTCGTTGATTTGCTCATCTGTGATAGGCTCAGCCAATTCTAAATCATCGGCACTTAGCTCAACATAAGACACTTTCACCTGCTCTGGCGAAAGGAACTGCGCTTGATTTAGGTCGTAGTATTCTTGAACCTCTTCGTCGCTCACTTCTACTTGGGCTTTGTAAGCGTTGTTATCGAGCACTAAATAATCAATAGCACGTTGTTGCTGTTGCAGACCCACGGCTTGGCTTAACTCATTACTTAGCGTGAAATCTGTGCCAGCAAGTGCCGAAACAAGTTGTGAACGCGTCATTTCTTCACGCAGGTACTCACGGAAGCCATCTGCTTGATAACCCATTTGGCGGATCACTTGCAGGTAACGGTCATTACTGAACTGACCACCAAACTGGAAAGCTGGGAGTTCTAGAATCGTTTGTTTAACTTGTTCATCGCTAACGCGAAGCCCCATTTCTGCCGCTAACTGTGTTTGTAGTTCTTGCTGTACTAAGCGGTCAGTGACGGATTGACGCACTTGCGCCATATAGCTTGGATCGTTAGCAAGTTGTGCGAAGTATTCGCCAAACTGCTGCTCTAAGCGGGCACGCTCGTTTTCATAGGCACGAGCAAATTCGCGCTGAGTGATCTTAACTCCATTTACCTCAGCCACGGATTGTTCGGTTGATTGGCCTAAATAGCCACCGATCCCTGCTAAAGCAAAAGATAAAATCACCAGCCCTAGAATAATTTTGGCCGCTAAGCCTTGCGAGCCTTCTCTGATTTTTTCTAGCATTTATTTTATCTCTATTTTATTTAACCGCTAAACAACGAACTCAGACTCTATTGTCCCTCAATTTCGAGGCGGTGGGTATAAAAAAAGCGTATCTTAACAGATACGCTTTTTCACTTGAAGCAATCTAGCTCAGTTGCGCTAATTGCTGCTCAAGTTTCGCAAATTAGTTAACTGCGTCTTTAAGCGCTTTACCTGCTTTAAACGAAGGAATGTTTGCAGCAGCAATTTGAATTTCTTCACCAGTTTGCGGGTTACGGCCAGTGCGCGCTGCGCGCTCACGTACAGAAAAAGTACCGAAACCAACTAGGGCAACGGAATCGCCGTCTTTAAGTGCAGTTGATACTGACTCAATGAATGAATCCAACGCACGACCTGCAGCCGCTTTAGAAATGTCAGCATCAGCTGCGATTTGATCGATTAATTGAGACTTATTCACAATATCATCCCCTTACATTGTTATTATCCAGAGCGACTAACCTTGTGCGGTTTTACACAAAACGGCCTCATCACTTTGCTATGTAATTTAGAAAAACAAAGGTCGTTTTTCTAACACCTAGATCTGCTTGAAACCTAGGCCGGACAAGGCCTAGGCTCAAAATCTAGTGCTTAACTTATCACACAGGTGTGATTTGAAAAGCCCTTTGCGGCAATTTTTTGTGATTTTTACTCACTTTTTGCACGATCTGTTGAAAAACGCTCCACAGGCTGCGCCAATGCGTGATCTAACACCTCGTCAATCCACTGAACAGGGTGAATTTCGAGGCCTTCACGAACGTTTTCTGGTATCTCTTTTAGGTCCCGCTCATTCTTTTTGGGAATGACCACTGTTTTAATACCGCCACGGTGTGCCGCTAACAGTTTTTCTTTAAGACCACCGATAGGCAATACTTCACCGCGTAAGGTGATTTCACCGGTCATCGCCACATCGGAGCGCACAGGGTTACCCGTTAAGCTTGAGACTAAAGCAGTCACCATGGCGATGCCCGCGCTGGGGCCGTCTTTTGGTGTGGCGCCTTCAGGCACGTGCACATGAATATCACGCTTTTCGTGGAAGTCATCGTTAATACGCAGTTTTTCAGTGCGATCGCGTACCACGGTCATCGCAGCTTGAATCGACTCTTTCATGACGTCGCCCAATGAACCGGTGTAGCTTAACTTACCTTTACCTGGTACCGCAGACGATTCAATAGTCAGTAGGTCTCCGCCCACTTCGGTCCACGCCAGACCAGTGACCTGACCGATGCGGTCATCACCTTCCACTTTACCGTAATCGTAACGTTGCACACCTAGGTATTCTTCTAGGTTTTCATCATTGATGGTAATGTGTTTAAGACCTTTATCGAGCAAAATATTTTTCACCGCTTTACGACATAACTTGGAAATCTCGCGTTCTAAGTTACGAACCCCGGCTTCACGGGTGTAATAACGGATAATGCCAATAATGGCGCTGTCTTCGATGGTCACTTCTTTTTCTTTCAAGCCATTGCGCTTAATTTGCTTAGGAATTAAGTGCTGCTTGGAGATATTGAGTTTCTCGTCTTCGGTGTAGCCGGATAAACGGATCACTTCCATACGGTCCAACAATGGGCCTGGTATGTTGAAGCTGTTAGAAGTGGCAACAAACATCACATCGGATAGATCATAGTCAACTTCTAGATAGTGATCAGCAAAGGTGCTGTTTTGCTCTGGGTCCAGCACCTCCAGTAAAGCAGATGCAGGATCGCCACGCATATCCGATGACATCTTGTCGATTTCATCTAATAAAAACAGCGGGTTACGAACCCCTACTTTGGTCATATTTTGGATTAACTTACCTGGCATAGAGCCGATGTAAGTGCGGCGGTGACCGCGAATTTCGGCTTCATCACGTACGCCGCCCAGTGCCATACGCACGTACTTGCGACCCGTCGCTCGAGCAATGCTTTGCCCTAGTGACGTTTTGCCCACGCCTGGTGGACCTACAAGGCATAAAATGGGGCCTTTAAGCTTATTGGTACGGTGCTGCACCGCCAAATATTCAATGATGCGGTCTTTTACTTTTTCGAGACCATAGTGGTCGGCATCAAGAATCTTTTGTGCCCCTGCTAGGTCTTTTTTCACTTTTGATTTTTTCTTCCACGGCACATTAACCATGGTATCTATATAAGAGCGCACCACC
Organism: Pseudoalteromonas sp. CNC9-20; assembly: GCF_022347875.1. Taxonomy (NCBI): domain Bacteria; kingdom Pseudomonadati; phylum Pseudomonadota; class Gammaproteobacteria; order Alteromonadales; family Pseudoalteromonadaceae; genus Pseudoalteromonas; species Pseudoalteromonas sp. CNC9-20. The sequence continues at coordinate 114,110 of NZ_JAKRFS010000006.1, forward strand.
GTTGCTTCGGCCGACATCGGCGACATCATTTTCAGTTTTTTCAGCTCCGCCATCGCCTTTTCTTCGGCTTCGGGTGGCATCCCCGACTCTGTTATCTTCTTTTGTAAACCTTCAAACTCGTCAGGCACATCATCCAATTCACCTAACTCTTTTTGAATGGCTTTCATTTGCTCGTTGAGATAGTACTCGCGCTGTGACTTTTCCATTTGCTTTTTAACGCGGGCACGAATTTTTTTCTCTACTTGCAGGAGATCTATTTCGCCCTCCATCATTGCCATAAGGTATTCGAGGCGCTCGGTGACGTCACTGATTTCCAGCACTTTCTGTTTTTCGGGCACCTTGATAGGCATATGCGCAGCCATGGTATCGGCTAAGCGTGCGGGCTCATCAATCCCCGACACCGAGGTAAGTACTTCTGGTGGAATTTTTTTGTTGAGCTTAACGTAACCTTCAAATTGGCTTATCGCACTGCGGATGAAAATATCCTGCTCTCGCTCATCAATATCAGTCGAAGGAATATACTCAACTTCGGCTGCGAAGTACTCGTCTTCTTGCGTATAATGGGTAATAGCGGCGCGTTGCGTGCCCTCAACCAGCACCTTGACGGTGCCATCGGGTAGCTTGAGTAGCTGCAGCACACTCGCGACTGTCCCTACGGTATATATTTCATCCGTTTGTGGGTCATCGACAGAAGCGTCTTTTTGTGCCACTAAGAAAATTTGTTTGTCTTTATCCATCGCTGCTTCAAGGCAGCGAATCGACTTTTCCCGACCGACGAACAAAGGGATCACCATGTGGGGATACACCACCACATCCCTTAGCGCCAATACTGGAATGTCTACGCGATCCGTTCTTTCAAGCGTCATGCTAACTCTCTTCGGACTTCTTAAAATTTAAAGATTACCCAAGTATATGGGGATAAAGGGGGGAAAGTTCAAACAAATTTATAAAAAAAGGAGCTTAGTGCTCCTTTTTTAATTAAACTGCTTGTTTTTTACTCTGACGCGGCCTTGTCTTGGCTGCTGTTTTCGTAAATCAAGATAGGGTCTGACTCACCCTTAATCACTGTCTCGTCTATTACCACCTTACATACTCCTTCCATCGAAGGTAGCTCATACATGGTTTCCAACAATACGCCTTCAACAATCGAGCGTAAGCCACGAGCACCGGTTTTACGTTCCATCGCTTTGTGAGCAATCGCACGTAAAGCATCTTCTCGGAATTCAAGCTCAACATCTTCCATTTGGAATAATGAAGAGAATTGCTTAGTCAATGCGTTTTTAGGTTCGTTCAAAATCTGAATCAGTGCATCTTCGTCCAATTCAGTGAGTGTTGCAACCACAGGCAAACGACCAATGAACTCTGGAATAAGACCGTATTTAACTAGATCTTCTGGTTCCACGTCTTTAAACGTTTCACTGATGCTACGCTCACCATCGGCAGACTTAACGTGTGCGCCAAAACCAATACCGGTATTCTTAGCACTGCGTTGCTCGATAACCTTGTCTAATCCGGCGAAAGCACCGCCACAGATAAACAGGATCTTCGAGGTGTCTACCTGTAAGAACTCTTGCTGAGGATGCTTACGACCACCTTGTGGTGGCACCGAGGCAACAGTACCTTCAATCAGTTTAAGCAGCGCCTGTTGCACCCCTTCCCCTGACACATCACGAGTGATGGATGGGTTATCTGATTTACGAGAAATTTTATCAATTTCATCAATGTAAACGATCCCGCGCTGAGCCTTCTCGACGTCGTAATCACACTTTTGCAGTAGTTTCTGAATGATATTCTCGACGTCTTCACCGACGTAACCCGCTTCGGTTAACGTTGTCGCGTCCGCCATGGTGAATGGTACATCCAATAGGCGTGCCATCGTTTCTGCGAGTAAGGTTTTACCACTGCCCGTTGGACCAATCAGCAAAATATTACTTTTACCGAGTTCGATACCTTCGGTGGTACCCGCATTGCGAAGACGTTTGTAGTGGTTGTATACCGCTACTGACAATACCTTTTTCGCGTGCTCTTGGCCGATCACATAGTCATCTAGGTGGCTGCGGATCTCTTTTGGAACGGGCAGCTTATCGGACGCGTTGGTTTTTGGCGCGATATCTTTAATTTCTTCCCTGATGATGTCGTTACACAGCTCGACACATTCATCACAAATATAAACAGATGGACCTGCAATTAGCTTGCGTACTTCGTGCTGCGATTTACCACAAAACGAGCAGTACAGCAGCTTGCTAGTCTTTTCGCCGTCTGTTGGTTTATCGGACATTCAGCTACCTCATTCTTTGCGCTACTATTTTTATTCATAGTAGCAAATGTACTTCTTAACAAATATACCAAACTTTACTTATCAATGCGCAGCTGTTTGGCAAATGCGCTCGCGCTTATTTATCGTTACGGCGATCAAAGACCGAATCGATCAGCCCGTACTCAACAGCAGCATCAGCAGTCATGAAGTTATCACGGTCAGTATCACGAGCGATAATATCGAGCGGCTGGCCGGTGTGCTCAGCTAGCAAGCGGTTTAGTTTGTCTTTGATATATAAAATTTCTTTGGCGTGAATCTCAATATCAGACGCCTGGCCTTGGAACCCACCTAATGGTTGGTGAATCATCACACGTGAGTTAGGCAGACAGTGACGCTTACCTTTGGCACCACCAGATAATAAAAACGCGCCCATGCTTGCGGCTTGACCGACGCACAAGGTGCTTACATCTGGCTTGATAAAGTTCATGGTGTCGTAAATAGACATACCAGCGCTTACAGAGCCGCCTGGTGAATTAATATAAAGATGAATGTCTTTGTCTGGGTTTTCTGATTCAAGGAACAATAGCTGAGCCACAATCAAGTTGGCCATTTGGTCTTCTACTGGGCCAGTTAAGAAAATGATTCGCTCTTTTAGAAGGCGCGAGTAAATATCGAAAGAGCGCTCACCTTTAGCAGTTTGCTCAACTACCATTGGCACTAACGCGTTTAGGGGATCTGTCATACCATTATTCATTATTACTTGATTCCTTAGTGACCGACACAAACTAAAATGGCTCGGTGCTTTGTAAACAAAGCATACGAGCCATTTAAACGTTGCTTTTAGCTTAAGTCAACGACTTATTGAGCTGCCTGCGGGTTCATGATGTCGTCAAACGCAGTTTCAACATCAGTTACTTTCGCGTTGGCTAGTAAAGCATCAATTGCTTGCTCTTCCATCGCTACGTTACGCATTTGCTGCATAAGCTGATCATTTGATTTGTAGTATTCAACTACTTCACTTGGGTCTTCGTATGCAGACGCCATGGTGTTGATAAGCTCTTCTACTTTTGCGTCATCGGCTTCGATTTCGTTCGCTTTGATTACTTCACCAAGCAGTAGGCCGGTTTTAACACGCTTAATTGCTTGCTCTTGGAATAATTCAGCAGGAAGCTCAGGCATGTTGTTGGCATCGCCACCAAAACGCTGTGCAGCTTGCTTGCGAAGCGCGTCGATTTCTTGCTCAACAAGTGCTTTTGGAACGTCCACTTCGTTTTGCTCAAGTAGGCCTTCAATTGCCTGCTCTTTAACCTTAGCTTTAACCGCTTGGTCGAGCTCACGGCTCATGTTTTTCTTCACTTCTTCTTTAAGTGCGTCAACACCGCCTTCGGTAATACCGAACAGCTTAGCAAACTCGTCGTTTAGCTCTGGAAGCTCTTGAACTTCAACTTTCTTCACAGTAATAGTGAACTGCGCCGCTTTACCTTTAAGGTTCTCAGCGTGGTACTCTTCAGGGAAAGTTACGTCAGCAACAACCTCTTCACCGGCTTTCTTGCCAACGATGTTGTCTTCAAAACCTGGGATCATACGACCCTGGCCAAGCTCTAGTGGGAAGTCTTCAGCTTTACCACCTTCAAACTCTTCGCCATCAATAGTGCCAACGAAGTCGATTGTTACACGGTCATTTTCACCGGCTTTGTCATCAGACTCTTTCCAAGAAGCGTGCTGCTTACGAAGTGTCTCTAGCATGTTTTCTAGGTCTTCGTCTTTTACTTCAACAGCTGGCTTTTCTACTGCGATTTTGTCTAAACCTTGAAGCTCAACTTCAGGGTAAACTTCGAAAGTCGCTTCGAATTCTAGGTCTTTACCTGTCTCAAGCGTTTTTGGTGCAAATGAAGGTGCACCCGCTGGGTTAATTTTCTCAGAAACGATCGCTTCAATGTAGTTGCGCTGCATTAATTCGCCAGCAACTTCTTGAAGTACAGCAGTGCCGTAACGCTTTTTAATGATAGAAACTGGTACTTTGCCCGGACGGAAACCGTCGATACGTTGAGTTTTAGACAGTTGTTGTAGGCGTTTTTTTACTTCGGTCTCAACGTTCTCTGAAGGAACAGTGATAGTCAGACGGCGCTCAAGGCCTTGAGTCGTCTCAACAGAAACTTGCATGATTTACCTCAATCTTCAAATGTGGCGACTTTGCGCCTTCCTTACATACATGGCGATCAATTAGTTGCTACACCACATTAAGTGCACATTATGCACCTCGGCGATAGCCAGCGATCCCTATGCTTGCACTGCCCTATGGGCACTTACGTTAAACAATAGACGCGGCATTATAACCTAATATTTATAAGAGTCGAGAGCGAGCACCAATAAATTGGGCGTATGGCGCATTGCTGATTACTTTTACAGCAATAAATTGAGGGGATTTGCTAACAATGAATTCTAAGCAACAGCTACGTTGGACGCGCGTCAAAAAAGTAATTACCGCTTGGCGTTAAAGTATCGCTAATGGTGCTGTGTTCAACATGCCACTCTATGAGTCTGTACAAAAAGCTGTCTTTAAAAATAAGCTCGGCTAAGAATCTTGGATTAACTGATGTCGGCAAGCAAGTGCGTAGCGATAAACGTAGCAATGCTTTTCATATCTAGCGCAAAACGTTGATGACTGATAAGAGAAAGGTGGTGCGGTTTATGTTAGAGAGTTTGAGTCTGCAACTGAATGGGCTGTACCCAAACCAAGATGTGTATTTCTGAATTTATTTAGAAGTGCTCGGCGATGCAGGATTTGAACCTGCGACTGCATGTGTTCATACCCAAACCAAGATGTGTATTTCTGAATTTATTTAGAAGTGCTCGGCGATGCAGGATTTGCACCTGCGACTGCATGAGGTTATACCCAAACCAAGATGCGTATTTCTGAATTTATTTAGAAGTGCTCGGCGATGAAAGATTTGAACCTGCGACTGCATGTGTTCATACCCAAACCAAGATGTGTATTTCTGGATTTATTAGAAGTGGTCGGCGATGCAGGATTCGAACTTGCGACTGCATGTGCTCATACCCAAACCAAGATGTGTATTTCTGAATTTATTTAGAAGCGCTCGGCGATGCAGGATTCGAACTTGCGACTGCATGTGCTCATACCCAAACCAAGATGTGTATTTCTGAATTTATTAGAAGTGGTCGGCGATTCAGGATTCGAACCTGCGACTGCATGCAGTTATACCCAAACCAAGACGTGTATTTCTGAATTTATTTAGAAGTGGTCGGCGATGCAGGATTTGAACCTGCGACTGCATGCGGTTATACCCAAACCAAGATGTGTATTTCTGAATTTATTTAGAAGTGGTCGGCGATGCAGGATTTGAACCTGCGACCCCTTGGACCCAAACCAAGTGCGCTACCAAACTGCGCTAATCGCCGATACTGTGATGTGTTCTAAATATGAAAATGGTCGGCGATGCAGGATTTGAACCTGCGACCCCTTGGACCCAAACCAAGTGCGCTACCAAACTGCGCTAATCGCCGATAAACATATTGTAGAAAAATGGGGCGACTGATGGGACTTGAACCCACGACAACCGGAATCACAATCCAGGGCTCTACCAACTGAGCTACAGCCGCCACTATAATGGCGCACCCGGAAGGATTCGAACCTTCGACCGACGGCTTAGAAGGCCGTTGCTCTATCCGACTGAGCTACGGGCGCGGTGCAACGAATACTTCTTCGTGCGAACCAAGTGACACTTTCTAAGAAAGTGGTCGGCGATGCAGGATTTGAACCTGCGACCCCTTGGACCCAAACCAAGTGCGCTACCAAACTGCGCTAATCGCCGATACTTGATGCATCATTGAGGACTCTTTACTGACCCCTCGCTGACAACGGGGTGCATAATAGTGATTTGCCCTGACAAGGTCAAACATTTTTTTGCCTTGAACTGCGCGTTTGCTCATTTTTAGGACATAGTGCTGTTGTTTTAGCAATTTTGGTTGATTTTTTATCACCTTAGACCATAAAAGCATGCTAAGCATCCCCCTTTACCTTGGCGGCAAGACGCTTTTCTGCGAAAATATCCGCCAGTTGGTGACGGGAGACCCCAAAATGCCCTCACTAATAATAAAAGTATTTCGTTCACATGTGTTGCTCATGCATAAAAGCAAAAAGCACACTAACCCCAAGGTATAGGTTACCCATGACGGCAAACATCATTGATGGTAAAGCAATTGCGAAGCAAGTGCGTTCGCAAGTGGCTACACGTGTTGCTGCTAGGAAAGAGCAAGGTCTTCGTGCTCCTGGTTTAGCGGTGGTACTAGTTGGGCAAGACCCAGCTAGCCAAGTTTATGTAGGTTCTAAGCGCAAAGCATGCGACGAAGTCGGCTTTGTTTCCAAATCTTACGATCTCCCAGGTGATACCACCGAAGCGCAATTGTTGGCGCTGGTTGACGAGCTCAATGCCGACAAAGAAGTTGATGGTATTTTAGTACAACTTCCTCTACCTGAAGGTCTGAACGCAGAGAAAGTACTAGAGCGCATCACCCCTCATAAAGATGTCGATGGTTTTCACCCTTATAATATTGGCCGCTTAGCACAACGTATGCCGGCATTGCGCCCATGTACACCAAAGGGGATCATTACCTTACTAGATTCCACTGGGGTCCGTTATAAAGGCATGCATGCCGTGGTCGTTGGCGCGTCGAATATTGTTGGCCGCCCCATGTCATTGGAGCTGCTGCTCGCTGGCTGCACCACCACTGTTTGTCACAAGTTCACCCAAGACCTTGAGCAACACGTTCGTCGTGCCGATTTACTTGTTGTGGCTGTAGGCAAACCTGAGTTTATTCCTGGTGAATGGGTGAAAGACGGCGCTTTAGTGATTGATGTTGGCATCAACCGTCTTGATAATGGCTCTTTGGTTGGCGATATTGCCTATGAGGCTGCGAGTCAACGTGCCAGTTACATCACGCCCGTGCCCGGCGGTGTTGGCCCAATGACGGTGGCGAGCCTAATAGAAAATACCCTTGAGGCCTGTGAGAACTATCACAGCGACTGACAGCCAGAGTCAATATGAAAGAAAAGCCAGCTTAATGCTGGCTTTTTTGTGCTTATTTTCCTTGCCTTGGCTGGGCTGCCACCACCGGTCTGAGCCGCTGTTTTGCTAAGTTAACACCCTGTGGCAGTACCGAGAACATGATCATCAATGCCATCAGGGCATATTGCCAACCTTGGTAATGTTCAGCGAGCAAAATTACCGCTGTCACTATCCCTGCTATTGGATTGGCAATGGTGCCAAAGGTAAATTCCACCACCGTCATACGCCCTAAGAGCCAAACGTACAAGGTGTAAGCAAGTGCTGTATTAGGAACGATAAGCCAGAACAAAGCGATCCATTGCTTTGCCGTCATAGGCTCACTAAGCGGTATATACGCATCGGGTGTAAATATGCTGGCTTGCACTGCGGCGGCTATCAGCAGCGCAGTGCCGCCAATAATTAACTGCCAGGTGAGCACGGTCCACCAATGAATATGCATACTCACGGTTTGCACTAGCGAACTACCAATGACAATACACAACAACGCCCCAGCTAAAGCAGCAAGCCCTAGGAGGCTCAATTCGACATGCTGAGGGTCAAACAATAACCAAGCGATGGTAACAATGGCCACAGCACATAGCGATTGCACGGCACTTGGGCGCTGACCTTTAATAACCCAAGTATAAATCATCGCCACCACTGGCACCGAGACCATGCCTACACCGGCAATGGCTGCTGGCAAATTCACCGCCATAACAAAAATAAAAGCAAAAAACAGAGCAATATTGACCAAAGCGAGCACTGTTAGCCCCCGCCATTGTCGACCTTTAGGGAGCGACGGCTTTATCAACCAAAGCAGTATCCCTGCAGGCAAGGCGCGTAAAGCACCGAGAAGAATTGGCGGCCAATCTGGGGTGGCGTACTTAGTGACCGCATAAGTGGTGCCCCATAAAAATGCGGGGATCATTGCCAGTAGAATATTCATCAACGCTCCATAGTTACATTCAGCGCGAACAGGGTAAAACCTCAACTAAAATTGAGGTCAATGGAAAAATCACCACTTAAAGGCAACGTTCAAAAAACAAAGAACTGAGTGTGCAGCCAACCATGGTGAGAGAAAAAGAGTGACGTAAAAACGAAAACGCCGCGCCTAAGCGCGGCGTTTAATTAACATAAACGCTTAGGCCTTACGCCATGTTGTTTTACCAGCGGAGTCCTCGAGTACCACTCCCATGGCCGTAAGCGCATCACGAGCGGCGTCTGCCTCAGCCCAATCTTTATCAGCACGAGCCTGATTACGTTTAGCGATCAACGCTTCAATTTTTTGCGTTTCATCATCGTCTTGCTCACCTTGTAAAAAGGCAGCAGGGTCTTGCTGGGCAATACCTAACACTTCAGCCAGCTTAATTAAGATATAGGCATGCTCACCTGCACCTTGCTCATCTTGCCCTTTTAGGCGATTTACTTCCTTCGCCAACTCGAACAGCACGGGCAAGGCTTCAGGGGTATTGAAGTCGTCATTCATGGCTTGCTCAAAACGCGCTACCAACGGATGACCGTCCAGTTCAACAGCTACAGGCTGAACATCACGTAGAGCGGTATATAAGCGCTCCAACGATGAGCGCGCCTGCTCGAGATTCTCTTGCGAGTAGTTCAACTGACTCCGGTAGTGGCCGTTTATAAGGAAATAGCGTACGGTTTCGCGGTCGTAGGCTTTGAGTACTTCGCGTACGGTAAAGAAGTTGCCTAATGACTTAGACATTTTTTCTTTGTTGACCTGAACCATGCCGGTATGGATCCAGGTTTTAACGTAGCGACCATTATTGGCGCAGCATGACTGAGCGATTTCATTCTCATGGTGTGGAAACTGCAAATCAGAGCCACCGCCGTGAATATCAAAATACTCACCTAGGTGTTTTGAACTCATAGCTGAGCATTCAATATGCCACCCTGGACGCCCCTCACCCCAAGGTGAAGACCAACTAGGCTCACCGGCTTTGGCCTTTTTCCACAACACAAAATCTAAGGGGTCGTCTTTACCTGCTGCGACATCAACGCGCGCGCCCGCTTGTAACATCTCTAAGTCTTGCTGCGACAGCTTGCCGTACTCTTTAAAGGTGGATACATCAAATAAGACATCGCCACTATCGGCAACATAGGCATGCTCTTTGTCGATAAGCCGCTCGATAATCGCAATAATGTCATCCATGTGCCCGGTAACGGTAGGCTCTATATCGGCATCAAGAATATTTAAGGCACGAAAGTCTTCGTGCATCGCGGCGGTCATCCGCTCTGTTAAGGCGTTAATAGGCTCATTGTTGTCATTAGCACGGGTAATGATTTTATCATCAACATCGGTGATATTACGCACATAAGTGACATCGTAACCGAGATAGCGTAGGTAACGATTCATCACATCGAAGGAAACATAGGTGCGCGCATGACCAACATGGCAATAGTCATAGATAGTGATGCCACACACATACATGTCTACTTTATTCTCGTTAAGTGGAGTAAAGCGTTCTTTTTGACGTGAAAGTGTGTTGTATATCTGCAACATTGCAATATGATCCTATCGTTATATTAATGGCGCTATCTTACCACTGCCCCGACTATCTCGCCACACGCAAGACCTCTGAAAATAACAAAAATAAAGCCTTTAGTGCAGTGTCATTGCTTGGTGCATTGTCTGATCTGCTACCCTACTATAAAATAGGCCCCTAATTATTAAATCAGAGACTCATCATGGTTGTACTAGATACCAACTTTGGCACGATTAAAATCGCGCTGTTTGCTGACAAAGCTCCTGTAACGGTTGAAAACTTTTTGAACTACGCCAAATCTGGATTTTATGACGGCACTATTTTCCACCGTGTCATCGACGGTTTTATGGTTCAAGGCGGCGGTTTTGCTCCGGGCATGGAACAGAAAAAAGTGCAGTCACCGATCAAAAACGAAGCCAACAATGGCCTGAGCAACAAAAAAGGCACGCTGGCCATGGCTCGCACCCCAGATCCCCACTCAGCGACGGCACAATTCTTCATTAATGTGAATGACAATGACTTCCTTAACTTCAGCAGTGAAACTCCACAAGGCTGGGGTTATTGCGTGTTTGCCGAAGTCGTTGAAGGCATGGATGTAGTGGAAAAAATTAAAGACGTTGCAACTGGCAGCGCCGGTTTCCACCAAGACGTCCCCCTAGAAGATGTAATCATCAACAAAGTCATTGTTGAATAACTTATAGGCGCGCCTTGCGCGCCACTTTACTATCTGGACGCCTATGTCACGCACCTTGTTTATTGCCGACCTCCACCTCAGTAGCAACCAACCAGAGATCACAGATGCTTTTTTCGACTTCCTTGATAAAGAAATAGATCAGCAAGTAGATGCCTTATACATATTAGGGGATTTCTTCGAGGTTTGGGTGGGCGACGATGCCAGTGACGCATTCAGTGATGATATTGCCGCTCGGCTTAAACAACTCGCAGACCAAGGTATTGCCATTTACTTTACCCATGGCAATCGCGACTTTCTACTTGGTCAACGTTATGCGCAAAAAGCAGGCATGACACTGCTTGCAGAGCAAACGGTGATAGACCTATACGGGACACAGGTGTTGCTATTGCATGGCGATGAAATGTGCACACAAGATCTTGAATATCAGCGTTTTCGGCGCAAAAGCCGAGGTTGGTGGTGGCCGCGACTAATGCTCGCGATGCCGCTTTGGTATCGCCGTCGTGTGGCGAAAAAGGCCCGTGCAAAAAGCAAACAAAGCCAACAGCACAAGGCCATCGAAATTCTTGATGTGGAGCGCTCAGCAGTACTTGATACCTTTTCGAAACATCAAGTAAGGATCATGATCCACGGCCACACTCACCGCCCTGCAGTTCATCAATATGATCAAGAGCAAACCCGTATCGTCCTCGGTGATTGGTACGAGCAAAGCTCTTTTCTAGTGGTTGATAAACAGCATATGCGGCTGCACTATGGCGGCCATGCTGATACGCTTACACAGTGGCAACACGCTGACTAACTCGCGCTCGCTGAGTTTCAAACTATACTTGCTCTAATGAACGATTGCCCAATGTTGCGATAGGAGCAAAGTATGGTCTTGCGTGCACTTTTAAGCGCACTCGTGTTTATACTCAGTCAGCACACACATGCATTGGAGCGATTAGAGCTCGCCACAGAACCTTTCCCACCTTATTTTTCCAACACTTTGTATCAACATGGCTGGATGGCCCATTTAGTCAGTGAAGCTTTCCGAAGCCAAAATATAGTTGTGCGTATTCATTTTACGCAGTGGTCTCGGGCCTTACGAGGGACAAAGAAAGGGAAATATTCGGCCGTATTAGGCGCATATAAAACCACGGCGCGGCAGCAAGACTTTGTCTTTAGCGCCGCACTGGCAAAAGCCCATAGTGGATTTTTCCGCCATGCAAAAAGCAATCGTGATTTTACTGGCGACTTAGCGTTAGTCGCACATGACCCGATTGCCGTTGGTCGCGACTATGGTGAGGAGCAATTGCTCATAAACTATGGCGGCATCGACTACGTTGAGTTGCCCAATCTGAGCAAAGCCTTGCAATTACTCGAACGCCGTCGAATTAGCTGGGTACTCGGTCCGCAAGAAGTGGGTGAACATATTATTCGTGAATTAGCACTCTCTGAGCACTTGATGTTTGATTCACCGGCGTTGAGCGAAAACACCTTACATTTAGCCTTCGCCCGTCAGCATCCCCTTAGCCATTACCATCTAAAGGCGTTTCGCAGCGGCATGCAAAGCCTGCTCAAACAAGGTCGGGTGGCGGATATATTGGCACAGCATCCTTTGCCGCCACCGCAGCAACAAGCAGTACTAAGTTTACTTAAACAGCACTATCTTGATACTGGCGCACCAGAGTGAAATTTAAAATCTGGGTCTGGAGATGAAATAAGTTCCGCCTCTACTTCACCAAAAAAAGCGATGCGGGCACTGATATCTTCACCTGCTATTTGCTCGCCAAGGCTCAAGTAATCTTGATAATGGCGCGCTTCTGAGCGCAATAAGGAGATGTAGAATTCTCCCAATTGCTTATCAACATGGGGGGCCAACATAGCAAAGCGTTCACATGAGCGTGCTTCGATATAAGCGCCGCAAATCAATTTATCGATCAGCGCCTGCGGCTCGTAGGTGCGTACATGTCGCAACAAGCCCTTGGCGTAGCGGCTGGAGGTAATTTTATCGTATTCAATACCACAGGCTTGCATAATCTCTAACACTTGATAAAAGTGGTGCAATTCTTCTTTGATGAGTAACACCATTTTATCGATCAGGTCTTGGCCATAAGGGGTGTCTGACTTGGGCATCATCGATTTGTTTAAGCGGTTATAGTCAGCTAGCTCTCGCCAATCCCCCACCTGGCGGTAGGTAAAATCTTCGTATGGTTTGAGCCAAGCCAACAGCGCTTCTGCACTTTGCTCATCCACCGCATAACGACGAATTAAGTACATGGCGCTTTGTGCCGCTTTCAACTCACAAATAAGGTGATCGGTCAAAATTACCGTTAAGTTCTCTGGCTTTTTTGCTTGCTGCAGCCATGCATCCGGTGTCTGACATTGTAAAAATGCGTTGATCGGTTCTAAGAGTTGTTGGTACTTCGCTAACATAGAATTGTAATACTAACCGCTAATGCCGATCATTTTACCATACTGATTTTACCATGGGGCTTTCTTGACAAATTCTTTGCTCTGAACGATACCTTAATTAAGGCTGGTGAAAAATAATACAGCCATAACAACCAGTTTATTTAAGGGGCACACCTATGATTTTGAACCATCTTTGGGGCTTATACGCCCACCCAGTGGAAGAGTGGCAAACGATTGATAATCGCCACGAAAGTTTACTTTACAGCTTATCGCATATTCTCCTCATCGCCTGTATTCCCAGTGCAATGGGCTACTACTCCGGCGTACACTTAGGCTGGCATGTCGGCACGGGCGATGCCGTATTTCTTACTCACAACAGCGCCATGCTGATAGCTGTGGCTATGTATGTTGCTCTGATTGTCGGGGTTTTTGCACTTGCATACCTGGCTCACTGGATGGCAAAAACCTTTGGCGCCGAACCAACTTTTACGCAGACCTTAGAGCTTGCGGCATATACCTCTACTCCCGTGTTTATGGCCGCTTTTGCAGCCTTCTACCCTGCTTTATGGTTTATCGTGTCTGTGGGCATTGTCGCGGTTGGCTACTCGGTGTATTTACTCTACACAGGTGTTCCTATCTTGATGCATATTCCCCATGAAAGGGGCTTTATCTACGCCAGCTCTGTAGTGACATGTGGTCTGGTGTTACTCGTTATTATTCTTGCCGCTACCGCAATTTTGTGGACTAACGGGATTGTCTCGCCGGTCTTCAGTTAGCAGTGTGGGAGCAATAAAAAAGGAGCCTTTGGCTCCTTTTTTATTGCTCTTTAACCACAGTTAGTCATCTTGCGAATCGCTATCTTGGTTGTGTAATTCCAAGCTCGATGACATGGCTTGCTCTCGCACTGATTTGGCAGCATCGTTACGCAACTCATCAATACGATTTAGGTAGTCCTGATTGATGTCGCCCGTAACATAATTGCCATCAAAAACAGAGGTCTCAAAACGACTAATTTCTGGATTTTCCTGGGCCACTGCAGCCACCAAGTCGTCCAACGATTGATAAATCAGGCCATCTGCGCCGATGCTGGCATTGATATCTTCTACTTCACGTCCATGGGCAATTAGCTCTGCCGCTGAAGGCATATCGATACCATAGACGTTAGGGAAGCGCACCTCGGGTGCTGCTGAAGCAAAATAAACGTTCTTAGCGCCAGCCTCTCGGGCCATCTCTACAATTTGCGCTGAGGTGGTGCCACGGACAATAGAGTCATCAACCAGCAATACATTTTTGCCTTTGAACTCACGATCTATCGCATTAAGTTTGCGGCGCACTGACTTTTTACGCAGCTCTTGCCCAGGCATGATGAAAGTCCGGCCGATATAGCGGTTTTTAACAAAGCCTTGGCGATAAGGTAAATCCAATACCGAAGCAATTTCTAGGGCGATATCACAGGATGTTTCAGGGATGGGGATCACCACATCAATGTCTTTGTCTGCCCATTCACGGTTAATTTTTTCGCCTAGTTTGGTGCCCATATTAACGCGAGTAGCGTACACCGACATATTGTCGATGGTGGAATCCGGTCGCGCAAAATAAACGAACTCAAACAAACAAGGGTTTTGTACCGACTTATCTGCACACAGTTGCGAATACAGTTGTCCATCCTCGGTTACGTAAATGGCCTCACCTGGTGCCACATCACGAATCACCTCAAAGCCGTCAGTATCCAGTGCCACGCTCTCTGAAGAGAACATGTACTCGGTGCCCTTTTCGGTTTCACGTTTTCCGAAAATCAGCGGACGAATGCCATGGGGGTCACGAAAAGCAACGATGCCATGACCGATAATCATCGCCATGGTGGCATACCCACCCACTACTTTTGAGTTAACCTCAGAAACCGCAGCGAAGATATCTTCTGGTGCCAAGTGCAGCTTGTCAGATTTGCTGAATTCATGCGCAAGAATATTCAAGAGAATTTCTGAATCAGAGGTGGTGTTAACGTGACGTCGCGCTTCGGTAAATAGCTGTTCTTTTAGCTGCTCGGCATTAGTCAGGTTGCCGTTGTGCGCCATGGCGATGCCAAAAGGCGAGTTAACATAAAAGGGCTGTGCCTCTGCAGAGCTTGACGTACCTGCGGTAGGGTAACGTACATGGCCGATGCCAATATTTCCCTGCAGACGTTTCATATGTCTAGTATGGAACACATCCTTAACTAGACCATTGGCTTTACGCAGACTAAAGGTATTATTGTCTATGGTAATAATACCGGCCGCGTCTTGGCCTCGGTGTTGCAAAACAGTCAAGCCGTCATACAGCGCCTGATTGACGGGCGATGTTCCGACTATACCAACGATACCACACATTAAAATTTCCTCGCCGATTAACGGTTAGCTGAATTTAAAAAGCTTGAATTGTGTTCGAGATAGTCAAAAAACCACTCAATCACAAAGCCAAATTCAGGGATTAGTCGAGATGCGCTCCACCAGTCGGTGTTTGGGGCTCCGGTAAAGGCATCCAGGAAGAAGAGTATGGCGCTCACGACTAACACGCCACGTAAAGCACCAAACACGATTCCAAATACGCGATCGGTGCCCGACAACCCAGTGCGCTGCACTAGTTCGCCTAAAATATAGTTTAGCAATCCGCCTAAAAGCAACGTAGAGAAAAATAATATGGCTATCGCTGCTGCATTTCTTAAAAGGGGTTCTGAAATGTTGGTAAGGTAGGAGGCTAAATAGGGGTAAAATAAACTGGAGACAAAAAACGCGGCGGCCCATACGGCTAACGACATTGACTCTTTAACAAAGCCACGCACTAAACCAATTATGGTGGACAGTGCAATAATGCCGGCAATGGCGTAATCAACCCAGATCATAATAACCACTAGTCGTTTATTTGGGGCGCATTCTAACGGAGCGAGGCACTAAATACCAGATCATTTTGTCACTTGGAATTGAGTGATACGTCCTTTTAAGTTAGTGAGCTTTTGCAACTGGGGGAGTTGCTTTTCCAAGGTTGCCTTATCCAATTCAGGCCCCACTAACACTTTCGTCAATTCGCCATTTGGGGTCTTCACCGGGCGGGTAAATACATTAAAACCGGCATCTTTAAGCTTTTTGCTCAAGGCATCCACGCTACCTTGGCGAGAGAAGGCCCCCAACTGCACCACATAGGCCATTTCTTTTAACGCACTCTGTTGTGGGCGGGTCAATGGCTCATCTTTGGCTAAGGTGTTAACCGTGACCGTATCATTGCGCTCGGTAACCTGCTGCGCACTTTGTTCATCAGCCCCGCTTTGAGTATCACCACGCTGTTGCAACTTATCGTCATCGGCTGCCAGTTCTTCGCTTTTGGCATCATCAGGCAGTGGTGCGCTATCGGCTTTTTCCGATAACGCTTCTTGCAGATCAATAGACTTAAACTCAGGGCGCTCTGGGATGGCTTTAAACCCTTCTTTGTAGCGCACTTTATCGCCATCAAGGATATTGGGAATAAAAACGACCGCAGCGACGACGACAATAATGGTTCCCACTAAGCGGTTTATAAACCCTGAGTTCACTGTTACGCCCTCTCGTTATCAAAAAAGGTGATTGCTTGTGCTACAGTGTAAAACGATCCGAATATAATCAAAAGGCTTTGCGCACAAAGTTGTGGTAAAACAGCGCGCATTGCGTCACTGACCTGCTCATATGTTCCTTCAACCTTGACAGACTGTGTCACTTTGGCTGTTAATTGCTGTGCACTCAACCCGCGCGGATTATCTAATCCAGCTACGTGCCAATGAGTAACCACCGGTGCCATCGCGGTAATCACGTCGGCATGCTCTTTATCACCCAGCATGCCGATAATGGCATGTATTGTCTTACCCTGTGCCTGAAGGCTCTGTAAACGTGTGGCTAAATAACGGGCTGATTCTCGGTTATGGGCCACATCAGTATAGACCAAGGGCTCCTTACTCAGTTGTTGAAAGCGCCCTTTCACCTGAAGTTGTTTCAAACAATCAGCTATGTCTGTTACCGCCGGCAATAAATCCAGTTTTGCTAACACACTCAATGCGGTAGCGGCATTTTGCGCCGGAATAGCGGGTTTAGCAAAGGTCAGCGACAGCTTGCCCATCTGCCAATTGAAGGTGGCTTCATCTTCAGTAAAAATAAAGTCGCGCTTAGACAGACACAAATCGGCATTAATTTGCTCGCCATAATCCACCACAGTGTGGGGGATATCTAAGTCACCCACCACTGCGAGTACATTGCTACGAAAAACCCCCGCCTTATCATAACCGACCAGTTCACGGGTATCACCGAGGTACTCTTTATGATCGAGATCGACGGTAGTGATCACGCTCGCGACTGGATTAACTATATTGGTGGCGTCGTAACGCCCCCCAAGCCCTACTTCCAAGAGCACATAATCCACCGCTTCGCGTTTAAAAATTGCCAGCGCTGCCAAGGTGCCATATTCAAAATAGGTAAGTGGCACATCGCCTCGTCCTTGCTCGAGACTGTTAAAGGCATCAACATGGTATTGATCGTCAAGCTCGGCGCCATTGATGCGGACCCGCTCGTTATAGCGAATAAGATGAGGAGAGGCATAGGTGCCCACGGAATACCCTTGGCTCAGTAATAGCTTTTCCAGGCATTGTGCGGTGGTGCCTTTACCATTGGTGCCGGCAATTAAAATTACTTTGCTAGGGGTATGAACAAGGCCCATCTTATCGGCAACGTTCTGCACGCGCTCAAGGCCCATTTCGATGTTAGCAGGGTGGATTTGCTCTAAATAACAAAGCCAATCATCAAGGGTTGACGATTGGCTCGGTATGGAATCTGACATAGGTTGTAAGTTTCTAGGTTACCGAGAAATTTACGCTACTCTATGCTCTTGCTCGGTAGAAGGCAAGTTCATTAGCTTAGCCAATAAACGCGCCACAGTGTCGCGCATTTCGCGGCGATCAACGATCATGTCGATAGCACCATGCTCTAATAAGAACTCACTGCGCTGGAAGCCCTCTGGGAGAGTTTCACGTACTGTTTGCTCAATAACTCGTGGGCCGGCAAATCCAATCAGTGCTTTGGGCTCAGCAATATTCACATCACCTAGCATAGCTAAAGAAGCCGATACACCCCCCATTGTTGGATCAGTCAGTACGGAAATAAAAGGCAGCCCTTTTTCACTCATTTTTGCTAACGCGGCACTGGTTTTAGCCATTTGCATCAACGACATCAATGCTTCTTGCATGCGTGCACCGCCTGATGCAGAAAAGCACACCAACGGCATATTATGCTCTAAGCACACATTGACGGCTTCAACGAAGCGGGCGCCAACAACAGAGCCCATTGAGCCACCCATGTAGGCAAACTCAAACGATACCGCCGCAACAGGAATGCCTTTAAGCTGCCCTTTCATAGCAACTAAGGCGTCTTTCTCGCCACTGCTTTTGTTCGCGGCGCTGATGCGGTCTGAATATTTTTTTGAGTCTTTAAACTTCAGTACATCTTTTGGCTCATGCTGCTCACCGAGCTCGGCGCGCCCAGCGTCATCGAGAAATAGCTCTAAACGTTTACGGGCGCTGATACGCATGTGGTGATCACATTTCGGGCATACGTTCATGGCTTTTTCTAATTCTGCTTTGTACAGAATCGAATCGCACGACGTACACTTAGCCCACACCCCTTCTGGAATTTCTTTCTTGCCAGAAGATTTTGTGGTTTTTGGTAAGATTTTTTCTAACCAGCTCATTGGCAACTCTCTTAATGCTTGTCAGGACCGGGGCGGATTGAGCACCCCAAAATTAGCCGATAAATTAGCACAATTAAAACATGAAATTAGTTGCTTAGATATAAAAAACTGGTCGGCGTAGTCCATTTACACCCACCATTCACCCCTTTTTATTAGCTCTGTGGTGGCTCGTTATCGGGTAAAAAAAGCGGTCCCAGTGGCGTGCTGGGAATTTGCCACTGCTCGGGATAGTCCACGTCCACCAAATATAAACCATTAGGCTTAGCGGTTGCACTGGCTTGGGTGCGGTCTTTAATAGCCAATAAATGCTGCATCCATTGCGGCTCTTGCTCACCAACCCCAATGTCCATCAAGCACCCGGTAATATTACGCACCATATGATGTAAAAAGGCATTGGCCTTAATATCAACAACGATGTAATCACCGATGCGCTCAACAAATAGATGGTGGATATTACGAAACGGCGTGTTGGACTGGCAATGCACCGCCCGAAACGAGGTAAAGTCTTGCTCGCCGAGCATATACGCACAGGCCGCTTGCATGCGTGTTTCATCCAGCGGGTGATGATAATGAGTCACCCCAGAGCGCAGGATGCCTGGGCGATAGGGGTGATTATAAATGACATAACGGTAACGTCGTGCGGTGGCACTAAAACGGGCATGAAAATCATCAGCGGTTGGCATTGCATAGCGCACGGCGATGTCATCAGGCAACTGCGAATTCATACCTAAGGTAAAAGCGCCCATATCACGCTCAGCATGGGTATCAAAGTGCACAACCTGACCGGTGGCATGAACGCCAGCGTCGGTACGCCCTGCACAAGTAATATCCACGGGGTGATTACAAATACGGGACAACGCAGTTTCAATTTCCGCTTGGATACTGCTGACATGAGATTGACGCTGCCAGCCACTGTAGCGGGCACCATTGTATTCGATTCCTAAAGCGACGCGCATTGATACTCTTAGCTCAATAAAATTTTCGGCATTTTAAACGCTCTGCGGGCAAATAGCTAATGCTGAGGGTAATGAGGCTCCCGAAGGGAGCAAGCTTGCCCATAGACAAGCAGTTAATACAAAAAATGCGCAGACACTTTGCCTGCGCATTTATCATCTCGCGGCTGAGCTTAACACGCTAGCGTTTCAGACGTTCCTGCAAGGCTTGCGCCTCTTTATGGAGCGACTGCGGGCCATTATCAAGCACGTCTTGTAGCGCTTCGAGGGCTGAATCAACATCATCAATTTCGATATAAGCCCTCGCTAAATCTAATTTAGCGCTGAAACCGCCGTCTTCACTATCAACATCGGTCTTTTGCGAGTCGTCGAGCATGTCATCAAACTCACCCAAGCCCACATCCATATCGACTTCATCATAGGGTTCGTTATCAGGCTCTGAGTCATCACTCTGCTCGAGCAGGTCATCAATATCAAGATAGTCCGGCTCTGCTGCACCACTGTCGTCTTCGTTCGCGTCTGCGACCGCGTCATCATCCGCGTCAAAGTCACTATCGGCGAGCAAACTCTGCAGATCAAGGTCGTTATCTTGCGGTTCACCGATCACATCTTCATCTGGCTCAGCAAGTTCGTTGAGCAGAGCATCAAAATCGGTCTGCGTTAAGTCAGCGAGGAAATCCTCATCGAGCTGACTGTCGTCGAGTTGTTCGTCACCATCGATATCGTCATCTAGAGAGTCATCCATCAGTGCGCTTAACTCATCGTCAAGGTCGCCATCCAAATCACTGGAGAGATCGAGCTCTTCACCTCCCTCTTGAGCCATCGCTTCGCTGAGTTGCTGCTCAGCTTCGCTACTAAATGGCTCGTCGAGTTCAAGATCGGGATAGTCATCTAGCTGCTGGCTAGGATGTTCAACATCCCCCATTTGGGGCTCTTGAGAGCTAACAGGCTCAACGTCTGATGCATCTTCGTCTTCAAGCAGCGGATCGTCGCCTAAGTCAAGTTCGAGATCAGGCTCATCAAAATCAGCAAAGTCTGCTTCAAGTAGCTCTTGGTCTGCACTTTCGTCAATTAAATCTTCATCACTTGCATCCGGTTGCGCTTGCTCTTCTATTTCAAGCTCTGGTGCATCAGCAAGTAAGTCATCACCATCGAGGTCATCATCCTCTTCTAATACGAGTTCTGGCTCCGGCTCAGCGTCTCCCTCTTCATCAGGAGTCTGCTCATCGCCAGGGACATCTTCAGGAAGGTCATCGCCGTCTAAGTCATCATCTTCTTCCAGCGCAAGCTCTGGCTCCGGCTCAGCGTCTCCCTCTTCATCAAGACTCTGCTCATCGCGAGGGGCGTCATCAAGGAGATCGTCACCATCTAAGTCGTCATCTTCTTCCAGCGCAAGTTCTGGCTCCGGCTCAACGTCACCCTCTTCATCTGCCGCTTGCTCGTCGCCAGGAGCATCTTCAAGGAGATCGTCACCATCTAATTCGTCATCTTCTTCCAGCGCAAGCTCTGGCTCCGGTTCAACGTCACCCTCTTCATCAGCCGCTTGCTCATTGCCAGGAGCATCATCAAGGAGATCGTCCCCGTCTAAGTCGTCATCTTCTTCCAGCGCGAGTTCTGGCTCCGGCTCAACGTCACCCTCTTCATCATGTGTCTGCTCATCGCCAGGAGCATCATCAAGGAGAGCGTCGCCGTCTAAGTCGTCATCTTCTTCCAGCGCAAGTTCTGGCTCCGGCTCAGCGTCACCCTCGTCATCGAGAGTCTGCTCATCGCCAGGGGTACCTTCAAGAAGGTCATCGCCGTCTAAGTCATCATCTTCTTCCAGCGCGAGCTCTGGCTCCGGTTCAACGTCACCCTCTTCATCTGCCGCTTGCTCGTCGCCAGGAGCATCTTCAAGGAGATCGTCGCCATTTAAGTCGTCATCTTCTTCCAATGCGAGTTCTGGCTCCGGCTCGACGTCGCCATCGAGAGTCTGCTCATCGCCAGGGCCATCTTCAAGAAGGTCATCGCCGTCTAAGTCGTCACCTTCTTCCAGCGCGAGCTCTGGCTCCGGTTCAATGTCCCCCTCTTCATCAATAGTCTGCTCATCGCTAGGGACATCTTCAAGAAGGTCATCGCCGTCTAAGTCATCATCTTCTTCCAATGCGAGTTCTGGCTCCGGCTCGACGTCGCCATCGAGATCATCTTCTACAGCGTCTTGCTCGTCCGCAGCGTTTTCATCAATCAGCTCATCGCCAGAGACATCTTCAAGGAGATCGTCACCATTTAAGTCGTCATCTTCTTCCAATGCGAGTTCTGGCTCCGGCTCGACGTCGCCATCGAGAGTCTGCTCATCGCCAGGGCCATCTTCAAGAAGGTCATCGCCGTCTAAGTCGTCACCTTCTTCCAGCGCGAGCTCTGGCTCCGGTTCAATGTCCCCCTCTTCATCAATAGTCTGCTCATCGCTAGGGACATCTTCAAGAAGGTCATCGCCGTCTAAGTCATCATCTTCTTCCAATGCGAGTTCTGGCTCCGGCTCGACGTCGCCATCGAGATCATCTTCTTCCAGCGCAAGCTCTGGCTCCGGTTCAACGTCACCCTCTTCATCAGAAGTCTGATCATCGCCAAGGACATCTTCAAGAAGGTCATCGCCGTCTAAACCATCATCTTCTTCCAATGCAAGTTCTGGCTCCGGCTCGACGTCACCCTCTTCATCAGATGTCTGCTCCTCTTGAGGTGCGTCATCAAGTAGGTCCTCACCATCGAGGTCATCATCTACAGCGCCTTGCTCGTCTGCTTCGTTTTCATCCATCAGCTCATCGATATCAACATCGCCCTCATCGGCATCTGCTGCTGGCGCTTCTGCCGCTTCATCGAGCAGGCTATCAACATCAAGCTCATCTTCTTCAGCGCCGTTTTCATCCATCAGCTCATCGATATCAACATCGCTTTCATCGGCATCTGCTGCTGGCGCTTCTGCCGCTTCATCGAGTAGGCTATCAACATCAAGGTCATCTTCTTCAGCGCTTTGCTCGTCTGCGGCGTTTTCATCAATCAGCTCGTCAATATCAACATCGCTTTCATCGACATCTGCTGCTGGCGCTTCGGCCGCTTCATCGAGTAGGCTATCAACATCAAGGTCATCTTCTTCAGCGCTTTGCTCGTCTGCGGCGTTTTCATCAATCAGCTCATCGATGTCGACATCGCTTTCATCGGCATCTGCTGCTGGCGCTTCTGCCGCTTCATCGAGTAGGCTATCAACATCAAGGTCATCTTCTTCAGCGCTTTGCTCGTCTGCGCCGTTTTCATCAATCAGCTCATCGATGTCGACATCGCTTTCATCGGCATCTGCTGCTGGCGCTTCTGCCGCTTCATCGAGCAGACTATCAACATCAAGGTCATCTTCTTCAGCGCCTTGCTCGTCTGCGGCGTTTTCCTCTAGTAGGTCATCGACATCGAAATCGTCATCCGCCGGCTCGGACTGCGTTTCATCAACAAGCTCATCAATATCAAAGGTGTCATCCCCTGACTCGGCATCTATCTGCTCGAGCTGATCGTCAGCCAACTCCTCAGACAATGCGGCCATCGCCTCATCGCTATCATCGCTCGGTTCTTCACCGTTAGCGTTTGCCTGTGACTCGTCTTCGCTATCATCGGTGGCAAATAAGTCGTCAATATCTTCGTCGCTAAGAATATCGCTATCTGGTTCATTTTCTTCTGGCACATCAACACTGATGTCATCACCAGGGGCATCAAAATTTTGCTGTAATACCGCTTCTTCTTGGCTAACTTCAGCATCAGACTCATCGTCAAATACCACGTCATCATCAAGTAAGCCGTCTAACTCGTCTTGGTCTAACAGTGAGTCGATATCGTCAGCCCCATCACCGCCTTCATCTAAAATATCGTCGCTTTGATCAAGGAAGTCGTCATCGTCTAACTGAATGCCTGGCTCATCTAACGCATCATCGGGGTCATCGAGCGGTAAATCATCAAGGCTGTCGTCTAAACTGTCGTCATCCGCACCTAAATCTAGGTCATCGATACCGGCCTCAGGTTGAGTTTGCATTTGCGGCGCCGGTGTTTGCGGTAGGAATTCATCGTCGTCGCTTGGCTCAGGCTCTTTTGCTGACTGGCGTTTCTTTAAAATGAAAATAATTAACCCGAGCACGGCTAATGCTGGAATAGTCATCATCAAAACTAATTTCAACCACGTTGGGATGCCTTCGAGTGCACTTTGTTCTTGCTGCGCTTGCTGTAACTTCTGCTGCGCCATGGCCTCACGTTCAGCCAGTATTTGTTGCAGCTGGCGCTGCAACTCTGCGTCCTTTTCGTCAAGCTGATCTTTGACTGTGGCAAGCTGTTCGCTGATCTTCTCAAGTTGCGATTTCAGTTGACGATTCTCAGTCAATATCGCCTCTACATCGGTCACAGACGACTTGAACTGCTCTTGTAGCTCCACCAAACGCTCGCCTTGTAAACGCTTAAGCTGCTCTAATTCGCTTTTCAGTTCCGTTTTGGCTTTTTCGACATCTTCTTGACGCGCCGACGTGGTTTTTTTCGCGACCAGATCGATTTCATTACTATTAAGCGTGCCGTTTTTAATTTTCTCCCACAAACGGTCATCTTGCTCAGACTTTTGTCGTGCCTGAGCTGGGTCAATAGTACGAATTTCATTTAACGAGGGAATACGCAAATATGCGCCATCACGCATGTGGTTAAGGTTTTTGTCTAAAAATGAGTCGGGGTTTTTCTCGTAAAGGGCAACCATTACTTGATACATGGTCACTGAGTTGTCGGGACGCACCTTGGCAGCGATTCGCCACAAGGTGTCAGTTGGCTTAATGGGTCCGATAGAGCGGCCTTGAGCACCATAGTCGACCCCTTTAGGACCACGAATTTCAGTGCTTTGCGCACTCGTGCCAGCCGCTACTAGGGTCGCGACAACAAAAACCAGTGTAACTAAACCGCGCATGCTTTTCCTTTACTCATTTTTTTGTGCTTTATGGAAGGTTATCGGCCGCAAAAGCCATCTCCCGAGTCATTGTTTTTCTTGTGTTTATCAGCAAGCTTTATTCCACTTTCAAACTATAAACCAGATATAGGGGAATATCCACGCCGGAAAGGGAATTTCACTTTACTCCGAAACAATTGATAACTAAGAAAAAAGCGGCAATTTGCCGCTTTTTTACTGTACTTACTCGCCTTTGGCCTTCATTTTACAAATATTCGGCAATGAGCGCCTCAGCAATCTGTACGCTATTGGTCGCCGCACCTTTGCGGGTGTTATCGCTGACGATCCACAGGTTTAAGCCGTGTGGATGAGAAATATCTTGCCGCACGCGACCAACATAGACGCTGTCATTGCCGCTTGCATCGGTCACCGGCGTCGGAAAATCATGGTCATCATTGATAAGCTCAACACCTGGCGCTTGCTCGAGCAGCTGTTTAACGTGCTCAACATCCACCGGCATACGCGTTTCTAGGTGTACCGCTTCAGCATGACCGTAAAATACCGGCACGCGCACCGCTGTTGGGTTCACTAATACGCTGTCATCACCAAGAATTTTTTGCGTCTCCCACACCATTTTCATTTCTTCGCGGGTGTAGCCATTGTCTTCAAACTTATCAATTTGCGGAATGACGTTAAAAGCCATTTGCTTGCTAAAGACTTCATTTTCCATGGGCCGGCCATTCATTAAGTGCGCCGTTTGCTTAGCCAGCTCTTCCACCGCTTCTTTACCTGCCCCCGACACCGCTTGGTAGGTTGAGACGTTAATACGATCGATGCCATAGGCGTCATAGATAGGTTTCAGCGCCACCATCATCTGAATAGTGGAGCAGTTCGGATTGGCAATGATATTACGATTGCGAAAATCTGCTAGCGCTGAGCTATTCACCTCAGGCACAACCAGTGGCACATCAAACTCATAGCGAAACTCTGAGGTATTATCGATGACGATACAACCAGCCTCGGCGGCAATGGGAGCATATTTTTGTGACACGCTGCCACCAGCCGAGAACAGACCAATATGGGCATCAGCGAAGTCGAATTGCTCGACATCCAACACCTCAATGCTCTGGCCTTTAAACTCAATTTCCTCACCGGCAGAGCGACTGCTGGCCAATGGATAAAGGTTATCGACCGGAAAGTTACGCTCCGCGAGCGTTTCGATAATTTGGCGACCTACGAGCCCTGTGGCTCCTAATACCGCGACGTTAAACTTTTGCGACATGCTATTTCCTCAGGCATTAAATACTGAACCCCAGTGCAGCCAGCGCACTGAGGTGAGGGTTATCACCGCGCAGCCGCAAAGTGCTGAGCTCACGGCGAACCGGATAATTCTTTCTTAGGCTATCAAAGCCCTCTGTCGCGAGTGCTTGACGCATAATGGCATCATCGCGACGAACGTCATAAATAAGGTGCACAAGCGAGCCAAGCTCCTGCAATGTCCAACTAGGGCTTAATGTGAGTTCATTTAAACTCGGCGTCGGCAGCAGCTCACTGAGGGTGGCTTCAGCGCGAATCCCCAAGTGCTGACACAACGCTTGATACAACATAAAGGTGCCTCGACCTTTACCTTCGAGGGTATGACCGCCAATATGCACCGTAGCTAAATCCACATAATTCATCAGCTCAGTAAGAATATGCGGCTCATTTTCCCACACATCTAGTACCAGATGCAGGTCATTGTCACTTTGCTGACGCGCAAGCAATGCAGCGTTATCAATCACATCACCGCGACTGGCATTAATGATCACCTTGTTGCTGGCTAAAGCCGCAATGCGCTCGGCATTGAGTAAGTGCCGCGTTTGATGACTGCCTTCTTTTACCAAGGGCACATGGAAGCTAATGATGTCTGCTTGCGCTAGCGCCTGCTCTAGTTCGTACCATTGGCCGCTGTCACCTCGCGCGGCACGCGGCGGGTCAACCAGCAAGGTTTGCACACCGATGGCGGCGAGCTTATCGGCTAAGCATTGGCCAATATTGCCGACACCGACAATAGCTACTTTCTTGGTGAATAGCGAAAACTGTTGTTGCTGCGCTAACACCAGCATGGCACTTAGCACGTATTCTGCCACCGCAATGGCATTGCAACCTGGGGCATTGGTGAAAGGAATACCACGGTTTTGCAAATACCCTTGGTCGATATGATCGATACCAATGGTCGCCGTGCCAACGAAAGAGAGTTGCGTGTTGCTATCTAGCAGCTGCTCGTTCACCTGGGTCACCGAGCGCGTTAGCAGTACATCGGCATGCTGCGCTTGTGCCGCTGTGAGTGTGCGCCCATCGAAGCGCTCGACATCGCCCAGCGGTGAAAACAATGCATCCACCAAAGGCATATTTTGATCAGCTAATATCTTCATGGCAGTTATCCCAGCCCAGTTTGGAGCGCCATTCTAATCGCCCTTGGCACACAAAGCAAAAAGCCACGCATCTGCGTGGCTTTATGATTAACAAAGCAGCAAAATTAGCCTTTGTATTTACTCATCACCAATGTGGCGTTGGTACCGCCAAAGCCGAAGCTATTCGACATCACGGTATTAAGCTCCACATCGCGGCGCTCAGTGGCTATATCCAAACCTTTTGCTTGCTCGTCCAGCTCATCAATGTTGATAGATGGCGCTACAAAGTTATTCTCTAGCATGAGCAAAGAGTAAATCGCTTCATGAACACCGGCTGCGCCGAGCGCGTGACCCGTCATTGCTTTAGTGGCGCTAATAGCCGGTGACTGCTCACCAAATAGCTCTTGAATTGCACCGAGCTCTTTGACATCACCTACTGGCGTTGAGGTGCCGTGGGTATTGAGATAGTCGACAGGACCCTGCAGGTTTTGCATCGCTTGTTTCATACAGCGAACGGCGCCCTCGCCCGATGGTGCCACCATATCGAAGCCATCAGAAGTTGCACCATAACCGGTAATTTCGGCGTAGATATGCGCGCCACGGGCCAATGCATGCTCTAGCTCTTCAACCACGACGATACCGCCGCCACCAGAGATGACAAAGCCATCTCGGTTAGCATCATAAGTACGAGACGCCTTTTCTGGCGCATCGTTATACTTGGTCGACAAGGCGCCCATAGCATCAAATTCCATCGCAAGGGTCCAGTGCAGCTCTTCACCGCCACCGGCGAAAATAACATCTTGCTTGCCTAGTTGAATCTGCTCTACCGCATGGCCAATACAATGCGCCGAGGTGGCACAGGCCGAACTGATAGAGTAATTCACACCTTTAATTTTAAACGGCGTGGCCAAACACGCCGAGGTGGTGCTAGCCATGGTGCGTGGAACCATGTATGGGCCTACCCGCTTAACTCCTTTCTCGCGAAGAATATCGGCGGCTTCCACCTGATACTTCGATGAGCCACCACCAGAGCCAACAACCAATCCGGTGCGCTCATTAGACACTTGCTCGTCGGTGAGTTTAGCGTCAGCAATGGCCTGAGCCATTGAGATATAAGAATAGGCTGCTGCATCACCCATAAAGCGGTGGGCTTTGCGGTCAACGTGATCTTTAACATTAATATCAATGTGGCCAGAGACCTGGCTACGCAAATTGTATTCTGCAAATTCAGGGTTAAAGGCAATACCACTTTTACCCGTTTTTAGAGATTCCAGTACTTCTTCTTTGTTATTACCGATGCTAGAAACAACACCGATACCCGTAATGACGGCTCTTCTCATGAGAATTTACCTTAGCTTAGATCTAAATTGCGTATAGTTTACGCGGAAACTGATTCCGAAGTGGTCATTCCAGCGTACATATGTACACTGAAATTTTCAAGCGCCCGAGATGATCTTTTAGTGACAATATACGCACCGCTGTAAAGTCGCTAAAATAGTGGGCAAAGACTTACTCAAAGAGCTAAAATGATTACCCACGCTAAAATCCATTTTAATGACTGTGGCACTCCCGTCGCCGATGATTTTGACGATGTTTACTTCTCTAATGAAGACGGCCTGGCAGAATCTGATTATGTATTTTATCAGCATAACCACATCAGTGAGCGACTATGCAGTCATCCGCGCGAGCAATTTGTCATTGCCGAAACAGGGTTTGGTACGGGTTTAAACTTTTTGAATGCATGGCAACGCTTTGCCACCCAAACAGAGAAAAAAGCCACCCGGCTGCATTTTATCTCCTTTGAAAAATTCCCTATCCAGCGTCAGGATTTAGCCCGGGCTCTAGCAGCCTGGCCGCAACTGAGCCATTACAGTGAGCAACTGGTGGCACAGTACCCCGAGGCTTTGCCTGGCTGCCATCGCCTGCACTTTGGCGAAGTTACCTTGGATTTATGGATTGGCGATGTGCTTGATAGCATCGAGCAGATGAACTTCAATCGGCATGGTCTCGTCGATGCGTGGTTTTTAGATGGCTTTGCCCCGAGTAAAAATCCTGATATGTGGCAGCAGTCTTTGTTCGATGCTATGGCACATCTTGGTCGCGAAGCCGCCACCTTTGCCACCTTCACCGCTGCAGGCTTTGTACGCCGAGGGCTGCAGCAAGCCGGGTTCAAGGTGAATAAAGTGAAAGGCTATGGCCGCAAGCGCGAGATGATAGTGGGTGAGCTTGAACATACCACCGCGACCACCAATGTTCCGGCGCCATTTGTTCGCCATACCCGCCCCTTAGATAAGGTTGCCATTGTTGGTGGTGGCATCGCTGCGGCGACATTGGCTCATCGGTTAACGGCACGCAATATTCCTTGCACCCTCTTTTGCGCTGACGACGAACTGGCTCAAGGTGCGTCACACAACAAACAAGGCGCAGTGTATCCGCACTTGCAAGCAGATGTATCGCCCTCCAGTGAGCTCTTCGCGCACAGCTTTTTATATGCCAAGCGCTTGTACGAGCAACTGGCAAACGATGTTGATTTTGCCCACCAATGGTGTGGCGTGCTGCTACAAGGCGTTAAAGAGGAAGGACAAAAACGCCATGCCAACTTGCTCAGTAAGAACAATTGGCCGCAGTGGTTGATACAGGGTGTAGATGCGAAGCAAGCCAGCAATATTGCCGGCATTGATACTCCCTATGGTGGTTTATTCATCCCTGATGCGGGCTGGGTTAGCCCCGTGGAACTGGTGCAGGCATTGGTCACTCAAGCCAAGCAGCAGGCGCAGATCGACATCCATTTTGCCACTCAGGTTACGGCTGTTAATCGCGTGGGTGAGCGTTGGCAGTTGCTGTGCAAAAACCAGAGCTATGACGATTTTAGCGATGTATTTATTTGTATGGGGGAGCACTCCACTGAGCTGTTGCCAAAGAACGAGTTGGCGCTACAAAGTGTGCGCGGTCAAGTGTCACACCTGAGCGCCAGCGATAACTCGCGCAAGCTCAACACTGTGCTTTGCCACAAAGGGTATTTTACACCGGCTCACGATGGCAGCCATTGTATGGGTGCAACCTTTGAAAAAGACACCCAAGCGCGGGATATTCGCGATGCTGATGATCGCACTAATTGGCAACAATTTACCGGGTTTTATGGTGATTGCGACTGGACTCGAGAGTTGCAGGATATTAACGGTGCCAAAGTCGCTATTCGCGCAACCCTCGCCGACCATTTGCCTATTATCGGTCAATATGCGCAACAAGACGATTATATGGCGGCCTTCCCATTGCTACCTAGAGGACAGTGGCAAGGCCAGCAACCACTGCGTCATCAAAACCCTGGTTTACACTTGTTTACTGGCTTAGGTGCGCGGGGCTTATGCACGGCTCCCCTGTGCGCTGAGAGCTTAGTTGCCAGCCTATGTGACGAGCCGTTACCGATTTCAAATCGTGTCGATCAGGCCCTGCACCCTGCCCGTTTTATTATTCGCGACCTAAAGCGCGGACAAATAAAGTGATTTTTGGTTAAATATAGGTTAAATTTTATAATATAAAGATGTGTTTATAATCGGAGTGAAACCATGAATAACGCTTTTCGCCGACTAGCTACCACCCTTGCAGGAAGTGTTTTGGTAGCGGCGAGCAACCTAGCCTATGCGGACTTGTCTTTGCTACCTTTGCCAGAAGATTTTACCACCCGCATGACCGTGGAAAAGAAATACCCCATGGTGCTTGATGGTTTCACTCGACTTACTGACAACGAAGTCACTGATTTTTATCAGAGCAAGCTGGGTGAACCGTTGAATATTACCAGTGATATTGGCCGCTTTACCTTGTTTTATGATGTAAACGGCCACCCGGTACGCATTAGTGTGTATCAACGTGATGAGTGGACAGAAATCAGTGCCATGGTCAGCGCCGCTAACGAATAAGCTACGCTGATGAGCCTTATGGCTTAGCTATTTGAATCACTACGCGACGGTTTTTGCCGCGACCAATCACCGTCTCGTTTGGAGCCACATGGCGCTTCTCGCCAAACCCCGTAGTCACCAACTTACCTTCATCTACACCTAACTCTTTAATATACTCGGCAATCGCCGCCGCACGGCGTTTAGAAAGTTCGAGGTTATTCCAACGTCCACCATAGCTATCGGTGTAGGCTGAGATCATCACCGACTCTATTTCTTTGTCATGCTTGAGGTACTCACCTATCTGTGCGAGGCGCTTTTTCGATGATTTGGTCAACTCGCTAGAGTTTTTCTTGTAGTTCATCACCGTAAACGCGATATCTTCAAAACTAAAAGGCAATAATCCGTCACGACATTGTAAAAACGCCCAATACGCTTGCTTAAAATTAACCGACGATAAGCCCACCGAAACCTGATCACGGGTGTTACGCCAGTCTTGGTAGTAAAAAGTGGGGTGATTGCCCTTCTCTAGCTCTGAGAGCATCTCCCAGGCCGTGCTGTCACCGAGCTCGCCATCGAATTGCCGCAGTAGCTCCATTGACGCTAACGCTTTCGCATGGGTGCCTGGGCGCCAGCTTGGCGGCACCGCTTCCAATGCGGCTAAGTCATAATTATTGGGGCGAACAACCATGTCCAAATTAAAGTTTAAGGCTTTATTTTTGCTGGCATGAGCGCGGAATATGGCTTCGCCATAATAGGGAACTTCATGATTAAGTTGGCACTGTAAACGCGAGTTTTCTACCAAGGTCCAATGCGAAGACTGTGCTGAAGCCTCATAGCTGCGCATCGCCGCCTGCGCCTGAGCGCTTAACAACACACTCAATGCAATTAATGAAAACCTAATCATGATGTGAACATACCTCGTCGAACCATTGACGCTTTTACCGTGTACGAAACGCAATGCAATACTTGTACCACAGAAAACGAACTTGATGGCACTATGGCGTGATTAATTTTACCTTAGCCCCTGTTGGCATGGCGCAGTTTTTGCCATAATAGCCGGCCTTTATTGGCTTTGGGCAGTATTATGGCAGACACAGAACCAACACGCTTTGCACAGCGCTTTCGCGGCTTCTTTCCTGTAGTTATCGACGTGGAAACCGCTGGCTTTAATAAAAATACCGACGCATTGCTTGAAATTGCTGTCACTACATTAAAAATGGATGAGCAAGGCTACTTGCACCTAGACCAAACGCAACACTTTCATGTTGACCCTTTTGACGGGGCAAACATCGAGCAATCGGCTATTGAGTTTAATGGTATCGACCCTTTCTCACCTTTGCGTGGCGCGGTGGATGAAAGCGAAGCAATGAAAAGTATCTGTAAATTTGTACGCAAAGCGCAAAAAGACGCCGGCTGCCAACGCTCCGTGGTGGTTGCCCATAATGCCGCCTTTGATCATGGCTTTTTAAATGCGGCTATTGAGCGCTGTAAAATTAAACGCACGCCATTTCACCCTTTTGTAAGCTTTGACACCACGTCGCTGGCCGGATTAGCGTTGGGACAAACGGTACTGGCAAAAGCGTGTCGCACTGCGGGAATTGAGTTTGATAATGCCCAAGCGCACAGCGCCTTGTATGATACAGAGCGTACTGCTGAGCTGTTCTGCTTTATCGTTAACAAATGGCAAAGCTTGGGAGGCTGGCCGCTCGCTAGTACCGAGACTAGCGAAGAGCCTACACCGCCGGAAAATAGCGAAGGCGTCTAAGGCCGCATGTGCCTTAAAGTGGAAATTGTTGAGTGATTTTGCCTTCACTCAACAGCGCCGAATGCGGCGGATAGATACGCGATATCTGCGTTGTATCATGGGCAATTTTCAGCTCCACTCCAGGGTGCATTAAGTCATTTACCCGCACACGGCTCGTGCCCAACAACATATTAATGCGCTGTTGCACGAGTCGCTTTTTCTTCTCTAACCCTTGCTTGATGGCCACCCACTGAGCTTCATGCTTATCCAAATGTGCACACTGACGTTTGCGTTTGTCATTATCCGCCTCTTTTAAGGCCTTTTTACGAAGCACCTGTAAGGCAGCAAACTTCTCGTTAATGCGTTTTTGCTGTTCAGCCAAGGTTTTACGCTTTTGTTTTAGTTCATAGTAATACTGACCCAGATACACTTTAGTGCGTGTACCCGATGGCGCGCCTAACTCGCCAGTTTCTATGCGCAAAGCATTGCTGACAAAACCACCAATCAACTTGCCTCGGGGGGTTTTGCCCCGGCCAACACGAATTAAGCGCCGAGCGCTTAGCTCACAGTGCAGTGCTTGGCGGTCGATAAAGATATCTTGCTGCGATTGGATATCACTGTATTGAGCATAGCCAATAGAGACACTGCGTTTAGCTTGAATACGGCAACTACAGGGTTCAGACTCGTCTCGTTTGCGTCCGATCACGCCCTTAACGACGGTGATCTCATTGTCGCTTTGTAGCGTTGCCGATTCGACAAAGCCCAAGACGGTGATATCACCAGTGGCGACAATTTGCATCGCATCTTTTACATCGCCGCTGACAATCACACTGCCCTCGAAGCGAATATGCCCCGTTGTTGCATCAACAAAGTCGTAGCACAGCACGTCGTCCACTCGCACACCCCGAGCAAGTGCAACCGGCACCCCGACAGCGTCGGCCACCAAGAGGTTCTCATTGTCACTATCTAGACGCGTGCCTTCCATGACCTCAAGCGGAAACTGTCGACCAGGTTTAGGCGCAAGTTGCTCACCAAATAAATTGTACCCAGGCTCCCCTGCCGTTGCTGGCACTCTTTGCATTAACGGGCTACCCGGCTTCACAGTAATAATATCGCCAAGGTCGCGCATATCCACCTTGCCATTTTCAGCTTCTTTCGGACATAAAACGCGATCTTGAGCAGTGGCGCATAGACGAATAAAACGTGCATCTTCACCACTTTTGGCTTTACGCCCAACAGCAACAATTGCCGTGGCACGCCCCCCTGGTGGCAGCTCAAACTGCTTTGCTAGCAACAACTCAAGCGCTTTACGACTAATACCTTTTTTAATTCCAGCTTCACGAAGTTGGCGCACAGCGTTGTCTAAATCCAAAATTTCACCACCACGAGCGCAGGTGAGCTCACCCTCTGCCATCATCAGTGGTTCATCGATATTAACATTCAGACGAGCATTGACTGCCCGCGCTACAACACGTGACTGGTTAGACTTAGACGGATTAAATAATGCCGCGATATTGGCATCAAGGATTTCGCAGTCGGCGTAAGGCGATTGCGCCAGTAATTCCATAAGCTGGGTAGCGCTGGCAGGTACTGAGCCATTCATGGGATGATCAATTAAGCTCACCTCGCCACTGAGCTTATCAAAGGCAAATAGGGACACGTTATTTTACTTCCAAGAAGCGCCCAGCAAGTGGGCACGATTTTATTATTAGTGTTTTTGCATCGAGCGCTATTTGACCATACTCATACTTAATTGTTAAGTAATTGTTCATACTCTTTTCGCAGTTGTTATAGCAAATGCGTTGGTTTTGCACAGGGAATAGGCAAACACGCCTGATTTATAAGAAATTCAGTTGCTTTCGCTTGTAGTAGGGTCATGCTCTCAGTTATACTTGTGGATACTGAAACGTATTTCAGGGGCTGATTAGGATTCGACGGGATTCAAGACGCCTGAGGTGCATGTCGAGGTGCGGTTGGCCTCGTAAAAAAGCCGCATTTTAAAGTAATCGCAAACGACGATAACTACGCTCTAGCGGCATAATAGCCCGCTAGCACTTCTCCGGTGTATGTCTGTGGACCCGGTTCTGAAGTGTCACCCTACACAGACTCGCTACGGAAACCCTGGCCGGGGTTGAAGGGTTAAAACTAAGCGGCCTCGCCTTTGTTTATCGTGTGCGTCCGAGACTCAAAGGTTAACCAAAAGACGACACTAAACATGTAGGACCGATGGTCGAGGTTTTTCGGACGGGGGTTCAAATCCCCCCAGCTCCACCAACACCTAGAGAAACCCTAAGTTACGAGTAAAATCAATAGCTTAGGGTTTTTCTTTATCCACTCATTCGGGGAACCTTTTCGGGGAACCTCTTTTAATCTAAAATACTCCCAAGTTAAATCAACACGTTAAGGTACTATGGCTAAATGGAAGCGACCAAGTGGCTACCGTGGGATAGCTATTCGTGGGAATACATACTTTGCTCGTCTTACGGTTCCCGAGGACGTGCGCGAGGTAATCGGTAAGTCTGAGTTCTGGAAAACTCTCGAAACTGACGATATTCATATCGCCCAAAAGCGAGCCGCCCTTTATATACTCGAGTGGAAGGCACAGATTAAACAAGCGAGAGGAGCGTCTAGCGCCGTTAAGGACGCACTCCAATGGAAACGGGAGCTTGAGGCGGAAAAACGTCGAGAAGCGCCTCTCATTGCGCAATTAAAGGCCCGATCTGAGGACGGTCAACTCTACATCCATAAGGTCCATGAATTGGGCCTAGGGAGTAAAGAGCATGAATTCTCGGAGTACCTCGATCTAATTGCTGATAGGAAAGGCCCTGACGCGGCTAGGACTTTATCGAACATAGTCTATGGTGAGTCACTCCCCTGTACGACCTACCTTGAAGAATGGCTCAAGTCCCAAGAAGGGAAGTTAATCCCACGGACAATAAAACAAAGGCACACAGCGATATTGAGGCTCAATGATAAATTCCCTGTCTTACCTATTAAGAAGACTGAGGTCGCAAGGTGGATCGTTGAACAAGAAGCCGAAGGGAAAGCCGAAGCCACAATTAAGGGCCTCATTGGTTCCTGTCGCTCGTTCTATGACTACCTAATGCGTATGGGCCACTTAGACCCCGAAGGCGTTAATCCCTTTGAAGGACACAAGTATAGTAAGAAGAAAAAGGCCAGCCGCAAAGAACAACGTCAAGCGTGGGAAGTTGAAGACGTCATCAAGCTGGTGGCTAAGGCAAAGAGTAAAAGCGGCGATGCTAACTTACATGACTTAATCCTTCTCGGGGCCTACACAGGCGCAAGGATCGAGGAGATAGCTCAGTTAAAAGTGGAAGACGTTAAGACCAAAGACGGCATAACCTTTTTGTCGATTGACGAGTCAAAGTCTAACGCTGGTCTTCGCGATATTCCTGTTCATAACGACATTCTTCCCCTAGTCAATTCTCTAGTGGAGAGCAGTCCTGACGGCTACCTTTTGCCCAAAGAGAAAATAACAAGCAATGGGGAGCGCTCATCGGCTATCGGGAAGCGATTCGGACGACTAAAAAGGTCTTTAGGTTATGACGAACGATATGTGTTTCATTCACTGAGGAAAACCTTGTCGACCTTACTCGAGCGCTTAGGTCTACACCATAATCAAGCCGCAGAGATAACAGGGCACGAGAAAGTAGGGGAAACTTATGGGACCTACTCTGTGGGATTAACTATTGTAGAAAAGGCCGAGCTGCTTAATCAGATTACGTACCAAGGCTTAAACGTAGAGCCCAAGGAGGGCAAAAGGAGGCCCTAGCCTTCCTCGAGTTCCCACCAACGTCTAACGACGGCATAGCGGCGAGCCGTGTCGTACTTCGTGACAAGGGTCATCGTAAGGTCGCGGTCTAGGCGGTATTGCTTGAGGGTGCGGCCTGTCGAATCCTTGTAACTGTCGAGGTAGCCGCTCGGCTGAATTTTCAGCTCAGTAAACATAGCTTCGGTGTCTAAAAAATCCCCCGCCTCAATTTTGAGGGCGGCAAACATCGCCTCGACGTAATTGTCTAAAAAATCAACCGCCTCAATTTTGAGGGCGTTAAACATAGCCTCGACGTCTCGAACGACGTTGTCGTGACGTTTCCCCGTTAGCTCCGCGATCTCGCGGCTGGTCATTGTGTGTTTAAGGTTCATTCACTAGAGCCTTACTCTGCCTTTAGGTCTAAACCTCTGGGAATCCCGTCGCTAAAGGGTCCGGAGCTAGGAACAAAATAAACCCTGCCCCAAAGGCCCCCAGAATTTGAACAACGGGGCCAGAATTACCCTCGAGGACAGCCCCAGAAAGGACCCGTAAGCCTTCCCAAGGCATAACCGTTAGTCTTCTCCGAAATATTCGAGAAAAGAGTCGTCTGGCTTGCTATCGAGCTGTTCTTTGGCCTTCGTTAGATACATCGACAAAGCTTGAACCTGTGCCTTGGGGCTTGCTCCCTTCAAGATATAGGATAAGTCTCCAGCTAGAGATTTAGCTTCGCTTTTCGTCCTTTCTTGTTCCTTTTCGGCTCTTTCAATGAAGGGCGTTATGTCCCCACCCTTGAGGACCATTCTCCATGCCTTTACAGTCGACTTCGTCGGATACCCCTTAGCGTCGTACTTAATTTTTAGGAGATCCCCGAGGGTATCTTTAATTGCCCCCCTGAGGGCTACTTTTACGTCATTCGGGGGAAGGTCTTTGAGGTTGGCCTCGGTCCTTGCGAACTTAGCAAGGGATATGTATTCAGCTAATGTGGAGCGAGAGAACACATCCCCGTACTTCTTCATCAGCCTATCGGCCCCTTCGGTATGAGCCCCAAGGAGGAGGAGTCTAAAAACGTGGGTTTTCTTCTCGTTAGCACTTATAACTAAGGGTCGTTGATAGTTTGCCTCGAGGGCTGCCAGCATGAGGTCATTCATTGAGTTACCCTCGATTTCTTTAATGCTGACTCGTACCTCGAGGCCATGCTTAGACTTAATAGCCTTATAACGCTGATAGCCGTCCACCAGCACTAACGTGTCTTCGGTAATTCTATTCTTGTAGTTCTCGGGTAGGTCCTTAGGGGGCTTAGCTACAAGCAACGGTGGAATGGAGGCCCCGATCGAAGGTCCTTGAGCTGCGGGTATAACGTCCCGCTCTGTTCCGCTGGCAATGGCTTTACGGTGTTCTTCCGTGAGGGACTCGAGGGCCTCCGCTTTAGCTTTGGAACCTGAGTCTAAGGGCTCCCTTGCGGTTACTTCCTTTACTGGGAGAATGGTCGATAAGGGGACTTTACGGGCTCTGCCCATGAGGTTCTGCTCCTTATAAATAAAAAAATAAAAAGTCAGACCCTAAGCGGCGTAAAGACCACGTACAGCAGTGCTTCGGGACGACTTAGGGGGTTCTTTGGAGGGTCCTATAGGAACACTTTAAAATACAGACCCTCGGGGGCTATTCAGAAATACCGACCCAGCAGCCAAAATGGGAGATTATCGCGGGCTTCTTGTCGATTAACCATTCTACCGCTGTGTCTGCGTTCGTGGCGAACCACTTATCGACGTGACCGACGTGGGTCATGTTGTAGATCTCGCAGTCTTCAATGACGGTCTCGTCGCCTACTAAAATGTCTTGAACTAGGTGTGTTTGATCGATCATATTTCCGTACTCCTTAATCGAAAGTGCGGGAGCTTACGATGGATTTATGGCTTTGACAATGAAGCTCCCACGAGTGGGACTATTTCTGAGGTTGGTTCTCGCGCATCTCTTTGATTATCTTAAAGACTGATGTTTTACCAATGCCTGTCTCTCTGACGATTTGAGCGGGTTTAATTCCGTCTGAATACATTCTCTTTACCTTAGCCTTTTTCTCGTCGGAGAGTGGCGCTCTGCCCTTATAAACACCTTTAGCTTTCGCCTTAGCGATACCTTCGAGTTGCCTTTCTTTACGAAGGTTCGTTT
Source organism: Pseudoalteromonas sp. CNC9-20 (assembly GCF_022347875.1). NCBI lineage: Bacteria > Pseudomonadati > Pseudomonadota > Gammaproteobacteria > Alteromonadales > Pseudoalteromonadaceae > Pseudoalteromonas > Pseudoalteromonas sp. CNC9-20. The sequence continues at coordinate 152,618 of NZ_JAKRFS010000006.1, forward strand.
CGAACTCCGCGAAGACACCTAGCATATCAAGGAATGCTTTTCCTGCGGCTGTCTTTGTGTCGACGGGTTGCTCTGTGGCTTCAAGGTGAATGCCTCGAGATTTAAGGTCGTGGACTATGTCCTGTAGGTCCTTAAGAGAGCGAGCTAGACGGTCGATTCTAGTAACGACAAGCGTATCACCTTCCCTTAAGACCTCGAGGACAAGGGATAACTCCGAACGGCCTTCTCGAGTTGTTCCCGAGGCATTTTCCTCAAAGATACGGTCGCACTTGGCTGCCTCTAAGGTTTCTCGTTGAATGCTGGTGGACTGGTCTAGGGTTGAGACTCGGGCATAGCCATAACGATGAACTGTCATTACACCTCCAATAGTTCACTTAGGGTCTAGAGGTCTGCATCCTACGATGGAGTTCATGGAAGATCAAGTCTAAACGAACTACTTTTCGGTTCATGCTAAAAGTTCGTTATGGGTATACCCTTAAGGAATGCTTGACTAGTAGTTATTCTTTTCTATATGCGTTTCGAACTTAGATCTAAATTTAGTAACGATATCAACGAGCTCTTGGAGCTTAAAAGCTCTATTTCTTATTTCCTCCGTTGTGTCTATATCATAAGGAATTCTATACCTCTTTACTTGAATTGCTGCAGCGATGATTTCATTTGATAACTCACTTATCTTTCTATCATTAGTAAGGCGTTGATACATAGCTGCCTTTCCTTTCAGCTCATTCAGCGCTAAGTCAAAGTGATTAGTGTCTTTCGCCTGTGCCTCATTAAACATTCCAATATGGTGCTTTATCTCAGTTATCGAAGGGTCCACAGCATACCTACAAAAATCATCTATCTTGACAACCTTTCTAACGTAGCTGTTCGCCAAAAATTGAACCTTTAAAGCTACCTCTATGACCTCTAACTTCCTATTGTAATAAATTTGCTTTTTCCAGATAAAAAGAGCCAAAGCTGCACAACCACCACCGACAATACCTCCCAAAGCGCCAAATAAGTAGATAGTGTCTTTGAATTGGGAGTCAACCGCGCTAAATAAGATTCCTCCAGCGAGCATCAGACATATACAAATTCCAAATATTTCAATGCTTTTCATAGACTTCCCTTGGTATAACGTAAGGAATTACATTAACACGGACTTCTTACTTAGAGAAATCTATCCCGTGTGGCGGAAGTTGCGGAGTGCTTTACCCATCGCTTCAGTTCCCAAATGGGGAGTTGAATCAAGAAAAACCCAGCTCGGGGAACCATTTCGGGGAACCAAGGCGAGCATAAAACCTTTATTTAAGACTATTAAAGGGCTTAAAGACAGCGTGAGGTAGCCTCCCCCCAGCTCCACCAATAACAACCCTGCGCTGTAAGGCGCGGGGTTTTTTATTGCCTAATACAAATCTCTTTGGAAAGAAAAGCTACTATTTAAAAGGACTTTCATGAACATACTTGCTCCTATACTAATAAGTTCAACACTAGCTGGCTTTGCTAGCCAAGCCATAGCCGTTGACAAGCAAGTACAAGCACACTTCGACACCACATCGGTGACTGAAGTTATCGCTAACCCACAGAAGTTTTCACGAAAATGTATTAGCTTAAAAGGCTTTTATTCACAGATAGGTCAGCCCTATTTATTCCTATCTCCTGCGCACGAAAGGATAAACGACACCGAGTCAGCCATCTCAGTGTTACTGGTAGAGCCGACGAACAACATCAATTTCATGGATAATTGCAGTGGCAATTGGCTAGAAGTAACAGGCACTTTAATCCCTACTGTACAGGACGTTACTTATCGACTCTCTTATCGTCTAGCAATTGATAAGGCTACCCGATTACCCGACTACGTTGATTGCTTTAGTGATACTAATGAAAATGAATGAAGTGCCGGCACCAACATTTTACTTTTGGCGTTCATTGGAGCGTATATGTAAGCAAAGTTTTTGAACAGGATAGAGAGCAAAAATAGATGAGCATCAGCTTTTCACCCATAATCATGTATTTTACGCGGCTTTAAACTTTCCAATTCAACTATAAAACAGGTATGAGCTAGTACAACTTATCACTATAAAAAAGCGCTCATTCTTTTAGCGCCAGACGGCGCTGCAGCTGGATAAGCGCCGCATCTAAGCTTTTCATGGTCAAAGGTTTTTCCAGCAGTACCTCAAAACCCGCGTCTTTTGCGCGCTGCTTAGTTACACTGCACAGCTGCTTAACCATTAATATCAAGGGCGTTTGCTGATTAGTGCCTTGGTTATGCTGAATTTGATAAGCGATGTTTATACCATCGGAGTCATCAAGGTTAATGTCCAGCACGATTAAATCAAATGCGTGTTGTTGTAATAGTTTCAATGCCTCGCGGCCATTAAGTACTTCAACCACCTGACACTGATAATGCGCTAAGCAGCGGGCGCTTAATTGCAACGACACCTCATCGTGATCCACCAGTAAAATATCATTGACTTTGGCATCTTTGACACAGGGCTGCACCGACTCGTTTGTCGCTTTCGACGTATCAACAGTGTCACCGCTTTGCTGACTGCTACAGTGCAAGCATTGCTCCAGAAGATCTAAAGCTTGCTGTTGTAAATGGAGCAGCATAGGCCGTAACTCATTGGAGCATAGCCGCGAAAGCAGTGCCTTTACCTCTTTAACATCAACCTGTTCGCCGTCATCACCCAAGTGCTGGGACTGGTCCATAATGTGCGCTTGTAATTCATTTATAGAGTGAGTAAATGCCTCTTTCAGCGCTTTTTTATGTCGCAGCCCTTCAAGCATTTGCTGCTCTACCTTAGCGCTCAGGTGAAGCTGCTGAAAATGGGCCTTTTTAGCTTGCTTCGACGCTGCCATCACACCTAGTTGGCGCATTAAGGTGGTTGCAACTAATATCGGCCGATGTACCTCGTAGAGCGGGCGCACCACCACGTAGTCATCAATAGCGTCGATGGCAAACGCATGATAGGCGTCCGCTTCGTCTTTACGAGCAATAAGGTAGGCAACCTTAAAGGTGGGCGGCGTGCGCTGCATTGGCTCTAAATGGGTGTAATAAAACTGCAGCGCGTCGGCAAAATGCTCAAAAGACATAAACACAACTACAGCGGGAGATTGGCTCACAGCAATCAGTAGTTGCTGCTTATCACTGGTAACCAAAATATGGTCAAAGTGTCTGCTAAGCACATCAATCGCATGCTGGTCGATGTCTTTATCTGGGGTGTAAAGAATCACCGTGTAGTGCTGATGATTCTTTAAGTTGTCATACATAGCTCACCGCTCCCAAGGCCCGCGTAAACGTTGCCACAAGTATAGTAGAGACGCCCTCAACTGCCTTTTTTAGCTCGCTGAGCTTGTATTAACAGCAGCTCTGCCTTAGCACCTAGATAAACATACACGCCTAGCCCTATCAGCAACCCCATCACACTCAGCATCATCAGCAGCGCGGCAGTGGTGTACTCTGTCTGCCCCAAAGAAGCCTTGAACATGGTCAATAACGCTTCAATGGAGATGGCAATAAGGATGGTGGAAATAAATCGCGTAATTGTTCGTCGCGTAGAACTGTGACGGAAGATATCTTTGTGCATTAAAATTTCTTCCTCGAGGATGGTTTTACCTAAGTCAAATACGGATAACGCTAAGGTAATAAAGATAATAATGCCAAAAGGCTGCAGCGGGTCGCTATCACCATTTAGGCTCAGCAATAAGTGCCAAATTTCCATGCTAACGGTGTACATAAGCACTAATACCAGTGTAAATAAGCTCATAACAATGACACTGTAGCCGGCTTTAAATACGCCACTAAAACGGCTTCGAGAACGGTCCCCCATCACATACTCCACCAGCTGAGCGAGGTGAATATCAACCACTACATAGCCTTTGTTATCGCTACCTTGTTGGCAAGGGGCCATCACCGACACACACAGGTTGCCGGTGGCTAAAGAGATGTAAGGTTCGCTGAGTGTAAATTGGCCCTGCTGCTGCGCCGTGAAGTAAGGCCGAGAGGCTCGGCTACATCCCTGCCCGTGCATGGTGTTCCCTTTGCTATCGATATTGGCACTCAGTTGTACTGCGCTACTATCAAGTAAATAACACAGCTCAGCAAAATGGTAATGTTGGCATAGCTTAGCAAAAGCAAGGTGTGGCTGGTTTTGCCACTGCGGGTGGGCTTGCAAAGACTGAATAAGTGCATCGAGTAAGGGTGTGATGACGCTATGATGCTCTTGATAGCGTTCAATCACGCTCAGATAACTAATGCCCATGTCGGTGCTCCTCAACCCCTTGCTTGGCAAAGACCGCCGCAGAATTAGTGCCAACTCTATTTTTCTTTTCGTGTTCAGTACCTTAAATTTTTATTCGCATAATCCGGTGCAGTCATTGCGCCATCAGTGCACAGCGCTGCTTCGAAATGGTGCACGGTCACAACTGCTCAGATAAAAGTAGCAAATTCATGCTCTATTTATATTTTTACCGCTATACTGAGCCCAGGTTTTGTCAAAGAGGAAGACACAATGAAGCAATTATTAGCTGTTATTACCGTTCTAGCCAGTGCCTTGGTACTGAGTGCTTGTGAAGATGCTAATGAAGCAAAAGAGCAAGCGAAAGACAGTGCGGTCGAAGCAAAAGAAGAGATCAGCCAAGCATGGGACTCTGCTGTTGCAGATGCTAAAGATCTTAGCGCGCAATTGCACGATGAGTCTTTCGGTGAGCAACTTGATGAGCTTGTTAACGAAACACAAGCACTTGTTGCCGTAGCCAGTGAAGAAGGTAAAACACATTTAGATAATTTAGTTGCCGATTCTAAAGATCTAGCCCAGCAAGCTTGGGAAGAGTCAAAAGAAGGTGCCGGTGAATTATCAGAAGAAACAAAAGAAAAGATTGAAGAGCTGAAAGAAAAAATTCGCGCTAAACGCGAAGAGTTAGAAGCGAATCAATAACAGCCACAGTTCAACATTGTGATGCACCAAAACCCAGCCTAGCGCTGGGTTTTTTATTGTTTGCTGTGTTAGCACCACAGAGTACATCCATTTACTTCGCTAAATCATTAAGTTAGGATTTTGCATACAATTTTTTGCTCACTACAACAGGGATAATGTTATGAATAAGCTCCTGTGTGCCTTGCTTGCCGCTACCTGCCTGAATGCCCATGCCGACAATCGTCCTTTTGAAAACCCAATGGACTTTTATCTTGGTAGCGATTATCAATTAATGGATTTAAAGACTGTCGGCACGCCCGGACAAGCAGATTTTAGCCACGTTAATTTACGCGGTGGTGTATTTATCTTTGAACAAATTGCTTTGGAGGCACAGCTGGGTGTCTACGACAATGATGACATGGTTGAGGGTACCACTTATGAGTTAAGCGCTAACCGCGCATTGTTTGTACGTTTACTCACCCCTCGCCATCGTGGTTTTGCCTTTGATTTAGGATTAGGCTATGCCCACACCGAAGTAGATTTAACTAATCAAGCACTTAACCAAAGTATCTCTGACGATGGCTTTGCCTATTCTGCACGCATTGACTACGCCGTGAACCCTAACTGGCATGTTGCGCTTGATTACACATCACGTGATTTGGGTAACGAAGTTGAGCTCGACAGCTACGGTTTAGGCGTGAGTTATCATTTTTAACCCCTTGTATAAAGGCCGCACTATCTTGCCTCGGGCGCTGCGTTCCTAGCATAGCCTGTTGGCGAAATTTAGGTTACATCTTGTTACCCACTTTAGATACAATTTTGATACACTGCTGTGGATCATCTCGAGAAGGAAGACACAATGAAAAAGCAACTGCTGTGCTTAGGCTTGGCGCTCGCGTGCAATTACGCTCACGCCAATGAATATTATATCGGTGCAGATTATCTGCAACTAAGCACCGATTTTGATGGCAATAGCGCCTCCCCCACGGTGAACAATATTAAGCTAGGTGCTGAACTTTACAATGGTATTTTCCTTGAGCTTCAAGGCGGAGTGAGTAGCAGCGACGACGATCTTCTAGGTGTCACCACGGACATCGACCAAAATTACAGCGCATTTTTTCGCTTTCGCTCACCGAATTACGATGGTTTTAGCGTCGATTTAGCCTTAGGTTATGCGCGTACCGAAGTGCTCTTCAGTGGCAAGCCCAGTGTCTATGATGGCTTAGAAGAATTCTCAGGCTTTGCTTGGGGAGGCAGAGTAAATTATGACCTTCCCTATAATTTTCGTATTAATGCCGATTACCAGCAGCGTTATAACAAAGACGATATCCTCATTGACGCGTGGGGCGTTGGTCTGAGTTATGTTTTTTAAGGATAAAGCAATGAATAAAACTCTATTGGCAAGCAGCCTGCTTTTAAGTTTAGGCATGCTCAGTGGCTGCAGTGACAATGACAATGCCAACAGCATTAACACCGCATTCGAGAAAGAGCGCCAAAGACAATCTGGTGAACTTATTGAAAGCATTTCCATTACTGGCGGTGGCATTCGTATTGAGCCTGGTGATGAGCTGCAACTCAAGGCCACTGGGGTGGACTCAAAAGGCGACTCTCGCGACATTACCAAAGAGGTGACATGGCAATCCTCACACCCTGATTTTGCGAGCATTAATGACGAGGGTAAAATCACCGCTAAAGCTCAAAGTGACACTGAACAAGGCCTAGTCACCTTCACTGCGACAACCATCAATGACGTTAGTGAAAGCATCGAAGTATCTATTAAAGACATTCAAGTAGCGAGCCTGACCTTGAGCGCAAACAGTGCCCGTGCTTATGCCTGTCAACCAAACACAATTACCACCGCCGTCACCTATGATGATGGGTATCAAGGTACCGTGGATAACAACAAGCTGACCTGGGAAGTGGCAGGCAGTGCCACGGCTTACATCAATGATTTTGGTGTTTTATATACCTCTGATAGCAGTGGTGATGATCTCCAAGTGCGCGCCTCCTACGCACAAGCAAACAGTAACCAGCTCAGTTTCACAACCGCGCCAACACAAATCACCAGCATTCGTTTTGTCGATAGCGACGAGCAGAGCTATGAGTCTTTAGACCTTGATTTAGGTGAGCGCGAAACCTTGCAAGTGCGTGGCACGCTTAACGAGCAAAGTGTTGATGTTACGCCGGGTGTGAATTGGGCTGAAAATAACAATGCTATCGCCTATATCGAAACAAACCCAAGATTCAGTGGCGCCGTATTGGCAACTGAAAAAGGGGATGGGTTGGTGTATGCGAGCTGCTCAGACTCTGTACAAGACTCCATCAGCCTGTCAGTCACTTCTGCGCAAGAAGGTGAGTTATCTGCTATTTTTATAAACGACAATAGCGAAACTATCAGCTTAAATGCAGGTGAAAGCACCGAAATACGTGTGTATGCAGATTACACTGGTTTTAGCGACAACATTAACGTCACTGATGCCAGTACGTGGATTATCAATAACAGCTTAGTCACCGCTACCTTAAATAAGCGCGCAAGTGACGAAGTGTATTTGAATGTCACTGCAAAGCCGGATGTCAGCGGTGATGCGCTCATGACATTCGGGTTTCTCGAACAAGAACAAAGCGTTATTTTTGAAATTAGCAACTAACTCCTAGTCGTTAACTAAAGGCGCCCAGTTGGGCGCTTTTTTATTACCTGCTAACCCATACGTTGCACATATTCCAACGCCGTCATGCGGTGATAAGTCACCTGTGCATGTGCTACTTGCACCGGTTCAGGGTCAACAACCTCAACATCAATGCCTCTGCTTCGGGCTATCTCCAATGCCATTTGCGTAATATTGACGCTGAACGAGGTACCAATAAACACGATTTCATCCGCTGATAGCATGCGTTGCTGAGCCTCGGTAATACCATATAGGTCGGTGTAATACTCATCAAAGAGCAGGACCAAAGGTTTGTAAGAGTGGTATAGCTGGGGCTTTTCACCGTCAATGGCAAAGGCCGCCAGCAACGAAGCATGGAGGTTCCCCTCATCAATGCTCTCCCAAGGCGCTGGGTGTGTCGTCACCGCCTCTCCTTGGTTATGAAATTCGGTCATTAAATCTAAGCGCCCGTGAATAGCGATATAATTGTTGTTCCCCGCCTTGGCATCTAAGCCATCAATATTTTGGGTGATCAGATTTTTATCGCTGAGCCAGTGATGCACATCATTCGGGCCATGATGGCGGTACGTAGCAAAACGATGATAATACCAGGCTAAAAACTCCTTGGGATTATGTTGGTACATGGCCCGAGTTGCCATTTCCATAGGGGTGTAGTGTGCGCTGCCGATGCGCCAGAACCCATCCTCACCACGAAAGGTGGGAATACCGCTGGCGGCGCTAACCCCAGCGCCGGTGATGTATAAAGTGTTACTCATGCTGATTTAACGTTCGCTTTTGTTTTTGCCTGGCACAACCGACTAAGCAAGGGGCAGGTGCACACGCACTACTAAGCCACCGTGGTGGCGATTGTGTAAACTGATGTCACCATGATGCGCCTCGCAAATTTCACGACACAGCGCTAAGCCTAGCCCTGACCCCGAACTTTTAGTGGAGTAAAAGGGCACCAACGCACTGGCCATCACGGCTTCTGACATACCTTTGCCGCGATCGCGAACCAGTATTTCCTGCTGCGCCTCGCTACAATTCACCTCAACACTGATATCTGCCTCTGGAGAGCCTGATTCATGGGCATTTTTGAGCAGGTTAATAAGCAATTGCTCAAGCTGAGTATCATCGCCATAGCCCTGCTCTGGCAATTCCCCAAGCAGTGTAAAAGCCCATTGCTGCGTAAGCCCTTGCATCATATTGTGCCAGCTGAAATGTTTCATCTGCGGTTGTGGTAATTTAGCGAACCGCCCATACCCTTGAACAAACTCACTGAGTTTACCGATTCGCTCGTCAATCGTTGTAAATACTCGCGCTAAACGGGTGTCTTCAATGCCTTGTGCCAACAACTGCCCAGAGTGCAACATGGATGATACCGGCGCGAGGGAGTTATTGAGTTCGTGGCTAATTACTCGGATCACCTTTTTCCACACCTGCACTTCTTGGCGTGAGATCTCCCGTGTCATGGGCTTAAGTATATACAAGGTATGAGCTTGATTGTTGAGCAAGAAGTGTCCGGTGGCTAAGTGCCATGTTTGCCGCTGCTCATGTTGCTGCTCAACACTAAATAAGCCCTCTTTCCCTGCCTGCAAAGCTTGCGCTAACCCGTTTGGCATGCGCGCAAACAATACCGATAATTGCTCACCCTCAACGCGTAAATCGGCAAACAACAAGCTCCTAGCACTGTGGTTACTGTACACCACCTGCTGTTTGTCATTCACTAATAACAGCGCTTGCGGCGAGCTATGCAGAACCTTATCGAGCATCAATTCTCGTTGGTATATCCATTGCCGCTCTTGATGTAATTTGCTCGCGGTTTCATTGTAAAGCCGACACAAATCGCCCAACTCATCATTTTTGTTATAAGCCAAAGAGGTGGAAAAATCCCCATCCTTAAAGTTCAACAACCCCGACTCTATAGCCTGGAGCCCTTTCACTCTGGGTGTGACCACATAATGTATAAACATGGCTTGCAGCGCGCCAAGCACGACGGCTAAGAGCAACGCCTGCAACACCGATAACAACCCTAGCAATACCCCAGCTACAACTGGCGCACAAACAAACAAGCTCAGCCATGAGCTCAGCTGCCAGGTAAGGCGACTGGTGGGTGAAGTTAACAGGGCCATTAGTATTCAATACCAAATTTCTGCATACGCCGATACAACGCTTGTCGCGATAAACCAAAATCCCGTGCCACTTTGGCCACCACGCCTTGATGTAGACGCATAGAGTGCTCAATGTCCTGTTTCGAGGGCTCATGTTTTTGCATCTGTGCTTGTTCAGCACTTTGCAAAGCAAAATCATCTGCCTGTAATTCACCTTGCGGCTTAAGCACCGCTATACGCTTACAGGCGTTTTCCAACTCGCGTACGTTTCCCGGCCAACTATGATGACGCAGCGCCTGCTCGGCATGAGGACTCAGCTCTCGTCCTGGCAAAAAGTGCGCAATTAAAGCTGGGATATCATCTTGGCGTTGGCACAAAGGTGGCACCGCTAATTCAATGACATTGAGACGATAATATAAGTCTTCGCGAAAGCGCCCTTGTTGAATATCACTGCGCAGGTCTGCATTGGTCGCAGAGATCACCCGCACCGAGACCTTACGGGTTTGCGTGGAGCCAACGCGTTCAAATTCACCACTTTGCAGCACACGCAACAATTTCATTTGCCCATCGAGTGATAGGTTACCTATTTCATCAAGGAACAAGGTGCCCCCATCAGCGGCTTCAAAGCGTCCTATGCGTGTGGTTTTGGCTCCGGTAAATGCGCCGGCTTCAGCGCCAAATAATTCTGCTTCAATTAAGTCGCTAGGCAGTGCCCCGGCATTCACTTTAATAAAGGGCTGTGCTTTGAGTACAGAGTTACGGTGCACAATCTCAGCGATGCCTTCTTTACCACTGCCATTCGCTCCCGTGATAAGCACAGGCACATCAGCATGGGCCACCTGCAACGCCATATCCACAACCCGCTGCATTGCAGCACTGGCAAATACCAACCCGGCTAAATCAGCGCCAGCATGAGCTTGGCTGCGCTCTTGGGCTTGGCGTTTAAAGGTTGCATTCTCACTGGCGGCTTCGCCCAGCGCGACAAGGTTTTCGATGGTCGTTAACAGCTTTTGGTCATCCCAAGGCTTACCAATGTAGTCGGCTGCGCCGGCTTTGACTAATTCCACTGCGGTACTGAGCTCGGTCCAAGCGGTGATCAAGACCACCGGAAGGTGTGGGTTGATTTCTCGTAACTGATAAAACAGCGCTCTGCCCTCCTCACCTGAGGTGGTATCAGCACTGAAGTTCATATCCTGTAAAACTAAAGCAATACGTTGATAGCGAACGATATGCAGCGCCTCGGTGGGCGTTTCACAGACCACGGGATGATAACCATGAATCTCCAGTAGCAGCGACAATGCTTCCAACACTGCGGTGTTATCGTCAACGATGAGTATCTTTTTCATATTATCCATAATGTGGCGGCGCACCTATCGGCGCCGCTTGTTATTGTAATTATATAGACCGTGTAGCGATGCTGGGTTCGATATTGGCGGCTCGCTGAGCCGGCGCCCAAGCGGCAATCAAACTCATTATGAGCATAAAAGTGGCACTCGCCAAGACAAAAGTCCACGATAGACTGGGCAAAGAAAAGACCGTCATAAGCTGCTGCCCTAATAACATTGCCAGGCCTGCTCCAAGAACAATACCGACACTGGCAACCAATGCATTCTCGACCAAGAAGTAACGAACAATGGCCGAGCGTCTTGCACCTAAGGCGCGACGCGTACCGATTTGTTTAGTGCGTTTGGAGATATTAAACAGCGTTAAGCCAAAAATACCTAGCGCAGTAACCAGTACTAGGACCACAATTAACACGATCAGCATACGCATGACCAGCCTATCACGCGCCATATAAGCGGCTTTGCTTTCATCTAATCCCTCAATACGATAGATCACACGCTGAGATTCGTTGTTAAGTAACAGCTCTTCGATTTGTGCCATTACCTGTGCACGCTTATGGGGCTCGGTGCGGACTATGAACTCGGCTCGCGAGTCGGCATAATTAAACGGGAAGAAGATCACATTGGCCGGGCGACTATCATCAAGCCACGGGCCTTTAATGGTATCGATAACCCCGATTATTTTCAGTGCGCCTTGCCCTTGATAAACGGTTTTCCCAAGCGCTGACTCATCAGGAAACATCTCCTCGGCCAAATCTTTGGTGACAATGGCTGTGGTTGGCAAATTGTCGCGATTATCACTGTGCACGACTTCATCAGCACGGAAGTTACGCCCAGCAATCAAGGTGGCACCTAGAGTATTAAGGGCGCTGTCGCTGGTAAGCTGATACGCTGCACGCACACCACGGCCCATCTCTGGCGGTGGCGAAGTGTGCATACTGCTCGAGTCACCACTGCCGGACAGTGGCACCCAGTTAGTCATCGCCACATCAACCACACCATCGAGAGAGCGGATCGCCTGTTCATCCAAGGCGTATTGCTGAACCAGGTTGATATCAGGGTCAAAGTTATTCACTCGAAAACTAAAAATAGCCGACTCGTCATAGCCAGTAGGTTGATTCAAATAGGCGAGACGGTCGCTTATCATAAACGCCGCGTTACTGACGATAGCCAAGGTGATGGCTACCTGTACCAGTAGTAACACAGCACCAATTTTTGAGCGCAGTAATGCGTTTATCATGGGTTTTAATTCTGACATGCTCTAGCTCCTACTGCGTTTTCAGATAATAAGCGGGGTTGGTTCGACACACCTGCCAAGCCGGTAACAAGCCAGCGACGACACACGCGATAATGGCAATGACTGGCGCACTGATAAGCATGAACGCGTCCATGGTAGCCAAGTCACTGTAGGCGCTGTAACTTTCTCGCACGCCCCAGAGGCTCAACTGTGCCAGAAAAATACCGAGCACACCGCCTAAGCTGCCAAGCAAGGCAACCTCGACCAAATGCTGCATAAATACTTGTGTTTTGCTCGCCCCCAAGGCTCGGCGCACACCCACTTCCGGTGCCCTACGCATAAACTTAGCGAGCAGTAGACCGAGGATATTCGCCAAGCAAACAGCCAAGAACATAAAGCTTAATAACACTAAAATTTTATTGTCTTCGCTGACGACCTTGTTGTACGTCATCCACTGATTAACATCGCGCAAGGAAAACTTCGGATGCTCTCGCGTGAACCGCCCCAGTTGCTTTTGCTGGTCGATATAATTGCGCAAATAGTCGCTGTATTGCTGCTTTTGCTCATCATTATCGAGCTCGACCCAATATTGCAGCCAATAAATCTCCGAATTCAATTTATCTTGATAGCTTTTGATCTCTTCGCGTTTCCAACCGTTGGAGTTCCCCCATGAGGGCAATTCCAGCTCACGAATTAAAGAGAACGGCACAAAAATGCGTTCTGGCTTGCGAAACGCGCCATTATTCAAATCGTAAAATTTGATATGACGGGTGACTGGCGCAACAACTCCCACCACTTCAAACACATGATTGTCGAGGTATAAGGTTTTTCCCACTGGACTTTGCTGGCCGTAAAGTTCTTCGCTCAAGCTACGCTCAATGACCACCTGTTTCATTGCGTCTTTGTCCGCCTGCTCGCGCCATGCTCCACCATGCACAAACTGGGCGTTAAACATGCTGAAAAAGTCGCGACTCGTCGCTCTTGCCCCCATCAGTTGTGGCTTGGTACGCGCATCTCCAAGATGTACGGCAAAACCTGTGCGCAACATCGGCGCTTGCGCTTTCGCTGCACGGTCTTGGTATAGATTTTCTGCATCTGGGAAAGACAGTTGATAAGGCAAATCATCGCTGGTCCACCAGCCGTCGCCATCGTCCATTGACTGCAATTGCACGGCAAACAGTTGTTTACTTTTTGCCGGAATAGGGTCGGCGCTCATCATGTGATACACCGATAAAGTCGTCATCGTTACACCAATGCCAATGGCGATAGCCAACACCATCAAGGTGCTCACCATGGGGGTACGCTTGAGCGAGCGCCAACTTAAATCAATATAGTGCCAAAACATCATTAGCCCCCTACAGCCTGTTGAGCAATATCGCCGGCACTGCTTGCGCTACTAGGTCGGCCTTGATACAGACTAAAATCAGCAAGTTGGCCATCGACGACCTGAATATTGCGCGGCGCTCGGCGTGCCAACTCCGGATCATGAGTAACCATGACAATGGTCGCCCCTTCACGGTTAATATCTTCAAGAATTTCCATGACCTGACGCGCCATTAAACTATCGAGGTTTCCGGTTGGTTCATCGGCAAGTAGAAAGCGCGGTTCGCCGGCCAACGCCCGAGCGATCGCGACACGCTGTTGTTGTCCCCCAGAGAGCTGTTGTGGCAGGTGTTTGGCGCGAGCACCGAGGCCTACCAGCTCAAGACATCGCTCAATGCGCTTTTTACGCTCTGCGGCTTTGATACCGCGATATCGCAATGGCACTTCCACATTTTCATACAAGTTCAAATCTGGGATAAGGTTAAATCCTTGGAAAATAAAGCCAATTTTTTGGTTTCGTAAATCAGCTCGTTGATTGTCGTTCAAACCACCCACATCCACACCGTCGAGCTGATACTGACCGCTAGAGAATGGCTCTAACATCCCGGCAATGTTTAAAAACGTGGTTTTACCGCTGCCGCTCGGCCCAGTGACAGCGATAAATTCACCCTGCTCAACATTAAGGTTGAAATCCCGTAGGGCGTGGGTTTGCACCATATCCGTTTGGTATACCTTGTTGATATTATTCATTTTAATCATTTTTATATCCTTTTATATAAGCGCTTAACGCAGCAATACACGTTGCGCTTGGTTAAATACATCGTAACTGGACACCACGAGTTCATCGCCTTGCTGTGCCCCTGCGGTGAGCTCGACCGCCGCCATACTGCTCGCCCCTGTTTGAATTTGAATTCGTTCAGCCACGTCGCCATTGACGCGATAGGCCACAAAGCCGCCTTGATTCATAAATGCCCCACGGCGCACCATCAATACATCTTCACGGTTTTCTAGAAGAATGCGTGCCGAAATCCGTTGGTTTTGACGAATGCGCAAGCCCTCACGCTGGGTAAAACGCACTCGGGCGCTCACTTGGCGATCTTTCACTTCAGGAGAGATAGACACCAGCTCCCCCATCAGCTGCTCAGAGCCAATACTGAGTTCGACCTCAAGGCCTAAGCCAAGCTCATTGGCATAGCTTTCAGGTACCTGTAATTCGGCCTCAAAAGCGCTTAAATCAACCAACGTCATCAGTGCCTGGCTCGGAGCCACAGCTGCTTGCTGTTGAACAAAGTGGTTACCCACAACCCCGCTGACCGGCGCGACAATCGCTAACTCGCGCACTTTGCGACTGATGTCATCAACAACAAGCTGCTGCCTGGTGACATCGCTGTGTGCTGACTTTAATTCGAATGCTAAGGTGTCTTCGCCAATTTGTACTTCTTGCTGAGCATGTTTATAGGCCAATTTGGCACGCGCTAATTCATCTTGTGCCTGTTCCATATCAATTTGGCTGATAAGATTGTCTTTAATAGAGATAAGCGCTCGACGATGCTCACGTTTAGCCGCATCTAAAGTCACTTTGGCCATATCCAGCGTGCGCATAAGTGCGAGTTTATCGCGGCGCACCTGTAATTCTTTGCGCGAAAGCTCATCTTCTAAACGCTGAAGCTCAGACTGCTGTTGTTTTAAGTTGTTGGCCAGCTCGGGGCTTTTAACTCGCGCCACGACCTGCCCCACGGCAATGGTATCGCCGGGGTTGACCAGCAGTTCCACATAGCCCTGCGTTGGGCTATATACTTGCGGGGCATTGGCCGCGACGATAAACCCTGTGGTAGCGATATCGCGAACCAGGTTGCCCCGCTCGACGGTGGCAATTTTGACACTCTCACGGGCAATGGAGTGGCTGGTATTAGACTGGGGACTAGCAAAGGTATAGAGCGCTGCAGCGATGACTAATACGCTGATAAGACCAATCAACAAGGGTTTGTATGAGCGCTGGCGCTCTTTCACAACAGTGTCCTGTGCTTGGGTATCGCGGATCATGACTGCGCCTCCCCGACCAACAGGCAGTTACTGTGTAACCAGGTGCTGATAAGTGCCGCCGCAAGCACCAATAATGGAGAGGTAAAAAAAACAAATAAAGTTAATAGCATAACAACTTCCCTTAGTACGTATGAGTACAGGGTTACGAAAACCATGCCAACTTAGAAATAAAGATTAACTTGTTGTTTTTCATAAACTTTTAATATAGCTCTTGAGAATCTAAGGTGTCCGCGGACAATAAAAGTGTCCGCAGCGGACACTTTCTTCACTTCATTAGCAATACGCTTGCCTTGAACTACTGCTTAAGTATCAGTCACCTACCTTGTTAACTAGGTATTTTATTCTATGCTCAAAAGGCACCCTTAATCGGTAACAGTAAGGAAATCAACATGAAGAAAACGTTACTAGGGCTGTCTATTGCAGCCGCACTGGTTAGCTTGCCCAGCTTTGCTGAGGTAAGAATAAATGGTTTCGCCTCTATTGTCGGTGGTCAAACTCTGGATGATGACGATACGCTCTATGGATATGATAACGACTTTAATATGGAGCAAGAGAGCAAGTTCGCCTTGCAGGTGTCGGCCGATTTACAAGAGCGCCTAAGCGCCACCGCACAGGTTATTGCGCGTGGAGAGAACGACTTTGATGCTGAGTTTGAATGGGCCTATCTCACCTACGAGATATCTGACAATTCACAGCTTAGCGCCGGGAAAATGCGTATTCCTTTTTATCGCTATTCAGACTTTTTAGATGTGGGTTACGCCTATCGTTGGGTGCGCCCGCCAAAATCGGTGTATAACCTCAACTTTTCCACTTATGAAGGGTTAAGCTATTTATATAACAGCAATATTGGCGAATGGGATAGCAGCATCCAGCTGATGTATGGCTCGGTGAATGAAGATATAGCAGCAGTTACCGAGAGCGATAATGTCGAAATCAATGATGCATTTGGCTTCAATTGGACACTATCAAAAGACTGGTTTACTGCGCGAGCGGCATACATTCTCAGCGAGGTTTCTATTGATGTAAGTAACAGTGCACAGTTAAGTGCATTGTTTAGTGGCCTTTCAGGCTATGGACTCAATGAGCAACGCCAAGACTTAGCTGTTGAAGAGGATGACTCTTACTTCGCCGGCATTGGTTTTGGTATTGATTACAATAACTTTTTATTTGACGCTGAATATACCCAGTATGAAATTGAGGATAGCTTCTTAGCAAAACAGAGTCAGTACTATGCCTCGGTGGGTTATCGTATCGATGACTGGACAGTGCATTTTACCTATGAAAACAACGACGACGAAAATGACAGTTCCGAGTTGAACACGATACCCGCACAGATTCAAACACCTAACGGCCCTATCAATGTGTCGACTAACCCGAGTGACCCAAATGCGCCGTTGCTGCGAGATGTAACTAACTTTGCCTTACTCTCTCAGCGGGCAGAATCCAATACCTACACTATAGGCGCACGCTATAATTTCCATCCATCGGCGGCATTTAAAATTGATGTGAGTCGATTCGAAGACGATATTACCAATACCGAAGTAGATCTTGTATCTATGGGTGTAGACTTAGTGTTCTAAGGGGAAAAACATGTTAAAAAAAGTAGCAGCAGTTTCGCTTTTAGTATTCGCGCAAGGGGTGTGGGCTGATATTGCCGTAGTCGTTCATCCCAGTAATGGTGCAAGTCTAGATCAAAATGCGATCAAGAAGCTTTATCTCGGTAAATCTAAGTCTTTCCCTGATGGCAATAGCGCCACGGCGGTGAATCAAGATGGCACACCCGCCTTTGATGAGTTTAACGATAAGGTGGTAGGCAAATCGAGTTCACAACTTAACGCCTACTGGTCTAAGCTGGTGTTCACAGGTAAAGGAACACCACCGGACAAGTTAGCGAACGATCAAGCGGTGATTGACTTTGTGGCAGCCAACCCTGGGGCAATAGGGTACGTTAGTGCCGCAAGTGCCAGCGACAAGGTGAAAGTGGTCGCCACCTTCTAAATTAAATAAACCTAAACCGAGCCTGCCAGATTGGATAGGTTGAACCTAGTCCAATCTGGCAGTGTTTTAAGTGTCTATGGCGAGTGCTAAGGCCTAAGTAACAGAATAAAACTATGTAGGGTGAGCTCATCACACTACTTTTTATTTCCGGTGAATTGCTTCCCACGTGCAAGCACTAATAATGCCTGCAATGTGATTTTGGCAAATTTTGAACAGTATCAATAGAGTAAACAAACTTTAATAAATAAGCTTCATCATCTTGTAAAGGCGAATAACAAGTCGTTTTAATTTCCCCCGTGCTGTCACCATATATAACTTCGTATGGATAACTGCTAACACATACACTTTCTAGTTCACCCAAACCTGCATTGCCCTCAAAAATATCCTGTTGAGCTAAACGAAAAAGTTGCAATTTTTCACTTGTAGTAAGCGATAAAACAACTTCTATACTATCTTGGCCTTCCAAACACAATAAACGTTTAAAGACTCCACTACGAGTATCGTAAGAGTCTGTTCCTATTCTAAACGATGAAAACTCGGCATCATTGACTAGAGAAGCTGAACTCAATAAAGAAGTTATCAAAATTAGGAATATTCTCACGGCCACCCTGCTCCTAAATCACAAAGCTAGCGGATATTGAACTAGTGGCATCATCGCGAAGCACGGTTGCATTACTGCACCTGCGACCGAAGTGAGTGGGATAAACTCTTTATTATTTGAACTTGCCGCAACATCAACCTTTGTCATGCCCCAAATCCATATAAGCAATTAGGTAACCGTATTGTTTATCGGTGAGCTGCCCTTTTTTGTACATTGACTTCGCTAGGTCAAAACTCCAGTTTTGACCTGTCGGTGGTGCGGGAATAGATAGGTTTAGATTTAGCAGATTCGTATTGACGACTGTATTTCCAAGTTGAGCAGCCTGTTTGGCACAGTAACTTAGAATGTACTCTACTGCGTATTTGTCTACACTGGGTTGCCACGTGTATTCAGTTTCGCACCCGTACTTCGTTTCGCCTTCCGGGGTGACATATTCCAACCTGCCTGTCGTGCAACCAATGAGCAAAAAAATAGCAAGTGCAGAAATTAAAAACTTCATTTTAATTCAAATATCCCTGTCCACATAACGCCCAATTAGTAAGTGAGCCAAAGCTGGCGGGCGAATTACGCAGCAATTGGCGGGACAGCTTTAAACGAATCTTAATTCAATTGCTTGTTAAATTGCGTAAAGCTATTGCCTCAATAAGCTTAGGTAGATGATTTGCGTACCTAACAATAAACTGTAGGTGGTCTTTATATAGGTCTAATTTTTCCTTATAAAAACCACCTGCAATAATTGGCTTACCCGAAGGTAACATCAATGAACTCATTGTCGTTATCGATGCGTGGCTATAACCATTATAAAAATTCTTTGCTTGCTTGAGCCACTCACTCCCTTCTACCAATCCTAAAGTACTAGCATTTAATAAAACATTATCGACAGCTCTATGAGCCTTTGTATTACTCTTACCTTGTTCATAGGCTTTGTAAAGTTGATTGGTTTTGCTTTTTTTCCTTTATCAATTACTACGTTGCTCTCTGCACTAAGCAGTATAGCTAAACATATAGATTCATTGGAAATTCTCATTGTATTCCCAGAGGCATTAATATGCCCTTCAATCAAAAGCCTTGTTGCTGTAACAACAGACTCTATAGTCATAAATGTGAATTCCTGAACCCATTTATATTTTTGCTTTTCAGGCTCACTAAAATATTGCTCAAAACAAGATTCAATGTGTTCAAGCTGAGAAGTAATCACGGTTATTTCTGAATCGAATATTGAGCAGAACTCTGCTACTGAACGATCAGTTACTAAAATATTGCGGATATTCAAAAACCCCATTAACTATTTAAAAACTTATTAGCGAGACCTTGCAAGATAAAAGACCAAGCGCCTATAGACACGCGAGTATTATTGAAAAAATTATCGTGAATCAAACATTAAAGTAAATAGTGCCGCAGAGCAAAAGGAATGCAATGCGTTATTGACTGCGACACAGTAGGAGTCGATAACAAGTTTTAGGAGGGTTCTTTTGACTGAGGAAATGTCCTTACCAGCATTTAAAAGGCACTCCAAGACTCGCTAGCAAGTGAATATCTGCTTTTCGCCCGGTCAATGTTAAGTTCAATGATTTTTGGCTGCTGTCAAAAGCGACCATTCATTTCGTGAGCCTCAAAAGTCGGCCAAGCGCCATTAGAGATTAATAATGCTCTGCGCTGCGCTGCAACTTGCTGTCGCATTTGAGCCGTTATTTAGCCATGAGATTGGGTTTTTCCAACTTCGCCAAAACACGAATAGCGGGTTAATTGGAGGCATATTTTTGCTCTATCCAATGTATTGCAATAGCGAGAGGCTCTGCTTTGTTCGTATCGTGCCCAAGCGATGGAAGTAAGACATAGTCAAAAGGCTTGCCTTGAGCTTTTAGTTCATTCAATTGCTCCACACACATTTTGACTGGGACCTGTATATCCTGCTCTCCAAAGAGCCAAAGCCCTGGTATTGATAGAGAGTCTAGATAAACTTTCGGATCCGTTGCATTGAACTCATATTTATCAGGGTCGTTTAGGGTATGTTCACGGGCCTCTTCATAGCTCTGTGTTTGCCAAAAATCTTCTCTTCCATTTGTGTAGAACTGGAACCTCAGTTGCTCCAAAGTCGTGATAGTTGGGCTACTAAAGAGAACCATAAACTCTACCGATTGATTATTGAGTGCGGCAATTGGAATAATCCAGCCAGCTTGGCTGGCACCTAGCAGGCCAATGGATAAACTATTGTCATATTCACGAACCACATCTACCGCAGCACTGGCATCTTTGGCAAGCAACGTTAAATTATCAACACTGATATTATTAGTTCCAACTTGAGGCCCAACGTAAACCCCACCAGACTCACCCACCCCACGCTTGTCATAGGTCAAAACCAACAAGTTATGCTTGGCCAATGACTCAGCTAGCTTTGACATACGTGGAACAGGGTCTGAGCCGTGTACTAGAACGACCGCTGCTTGTGGGTTTTTAGGAATAAATATGCTCCCTGATAGTGGCACCCCTTCGCTGGCAAACACGATCTCTTCAACAGTGATAAGGTCACGCGAGTGCGCGCTTTCTTCGCCAAGAGCATGGCTTAGATTTCTGCTGTTTGTTGCACAACCTGACGCAAAAATGAGTAAACCTAAAAGATATCCAACGTTTTTCACTTTTTATCCTTAATGGAATTGAATTAATCTTTACAGAGCAAACTTGGTGCCAAATAAAAGTGATTTAATTTCAGGTGGTTAAAAACTCTGCTCTCAGCTGGATTAGTCTAAATGATCGCTAATTGGATGTTTTAACCATTTATTGACTATCCTCATGGATTGCTCAATGCTGGTAAATTCACCCGTTTTGAGTGTTTCTTTTCGCTATGAGGATAGCAATGCGCGACGACACCTCAGTAAAGGCCTAAAAAAGGGCGCTATTTAGTAGCGCCCTTACTCACCCTTGATTCACTTACTCCACTTTAAATTTGGCAGTGGCGTCCAACAGGTTGTCAGATAGATAGTGTAGGTTTTTAGCGACATCGCGCACTTCACTGAGCGCTTGCATCGTATCTTCAAAGGAGCGGTGCATTGAGGTGACATTATCAACGACCATAGTGGCCACAGAGGTTTGCTCCTCAGTGGCGGCGGCAATTTGCCCATTCATGGTGTTAATAGATAAAATCTGTTCGGAGATTTGCTCAATCGATTGCCCTGTTTGCTCGGCAGCTTGAGCATTATTACTGGCCATATCCCGCGCTGAGGTCATTGCTTTAACGGCGTCATTGGCTGCTTCAGTTAACACGGTAAGCAATTCGCGAATTTCATTGGTGGATTTGGCGGTACGTGAGGCCAGCTCTCGAACCTCATCGGCGACCACCGCAAAGCCTCGACCTTGCTCGCCAGCACGGGCGGCCTCGATTGCTGCGTTCAATGCCAATAAGTTGGTTTGCTCTGCAATTGAGGTAATCACATTGAGAATCTGGGTCACATTCTGGGTATCATCCGCCAACTTATTAATAGTGCCTGCGGCGCGGTTGATTTCCTCACTCAAGGTTTGTGATTCACTCACGGATACGCGGATTTGGTCTTTGCTTTGTGCCACCTCTTGCTCGGCAAGTTGCGCTGCGTCGGATGCTTGCGAAGCAGAATGAGAAATATCGCCCACACTCTGGCGCATCTCTTCCATCGACTGGCGGACAATTTCTGCATCACTGGTTTGCTGGTTGGTCGCAGACTCTGCTTTTTCCATGCCTTGCACCAAGCGTGTAGAGTTCTCCATCAGCGGTTCAACCACATTCATCACTTCAACCACCGCTTTTTTTAGCAGAGCAATAAATTCATTGAAGTTGATGGAGACTTGGCCAATTTCATCATGAGAACGCACATTGAGCGTGGTCGACAACGACCCCTGCCCCTGTGCCAACAAATGCAAATTTTGCGCGGCATCTTTTGCCGAGTTACCTATACCTCGGGCGATCACCACCGCAAGTAGCACCACAAAAATCACAGAGACCACAGCGACAATTAACATGGTTGTCATTGCCGTGCCTGAGCGGCTTTCAGTTTCGTTTATCAGCTGTAAAAACCGCGCATTGGCACGCTCTTCGGCATTGTTAAAGTCAGTCGTGAGGGAATTGAAAATGTCGGTTTTCTGCTTTGCGTTTTGTTGAATTTTACTAAAGTCCGCCGTGCCATCGATCATCCCCTTGGCGATGCTAGCGGCTATGTTTTTATAATCTTGTAGCCGCTTAGTGGTGTTCGCAGGCATAAAACCGCCTTGAATACTATTTAGCTTTTCTAAATTATCCGTGATGGTTTGATAGACCTCTTCGGCCTTATCCAGCAACTCTGCATCACCAAAGGTAACTGCCTGGGTATAAAGCTCATCAACGCTGTTCAGCGCAGTGGCGTTTTCTGCGGTGATGTTGAGCAAGTTGTAGGTGGAAGTCTCAAGCTCGTTGAGTGATTGCTGATTTGAGCTCATGGCGGAATAGTTGACTAACACAATCACCACAAAAGCCACCACCGCGACGCAAGTAATCGCGTGGATTTTTTTAGTAATGCTTAGGTTTGCGAACGAGAAACCCGTATTCATAGTGTACACCTCAGAAAGTAATGCTTATTAGGTATCGGCCAGCTACCTCTAAGTGTTAACCAAATTTAAGAAAATTCTAACTTTTTTTGCTTTTTCTCTCATTTTTATTGGTTCATGCAAAAAACGTTATGGCCGTGGTTGCCTGCTGAATATACAACAAAAAATTTACAAACCTTATATTTGTCTATACTCAAGAAGCACTAAGCACACAACTTAGGAAACAGGTATGAAACTCAAACTATCGTTAATTGCAGTGGCGTTGTCGTTCAGCTCGCAAAGTTTTGCGGATGTCAACGTATCGGGCTTTGTCAGCATAAATGCTGGTAAAGTACTCAGTGGTGATGGTGTTCCACAATATGGTGTAGAGCCGACTTTTTTAGCCGACTACCCCATTGTTAGTGCTTACACCGATGAAATATCTTTCGAACCCGAGTCGCTATTCGGCCTTCAAGTGAGTGCCGACTTGATGGATGGTCTTAGCGCAACAGGGCAAATAGTGGCTCGCGGTGCTAATGATTTTGATGCTGAGTTCGAGTGGGCCTACTTATCCTATGAGCTCAATGAGAATTGGACTTTGCAAGGGGGTAAGAAGCGCCTACCGCTATTCTACTACTCGGACTTCTATGATGTTGGTTATGCCTATGTATGGATGCGGCCTCCTGCCGATAATTACACCTGGCAAATATTCAATTACAACGGTCTTAACTTGCTATACAACGGCTATGTTGGTGATTGGTCCATCAGCGGTAATATTTATGGCGGCCGTGAAGACGATGAGAGCAACAAGCTGCTAAGCGAATTTTTCTTCCAAGAGCCAACCAGAGAAATATGGAAAGATATCATTGGCGGCGTAATTCAAGCGAGTAACGACTGGTTTGAAATACGGGCTACACACATGCGTTATACCAATGAGCGTTATCGCAGTGGCAATATCGTTGTTTGGGAAGATGGGGATACCGAACGCGACGGTAAGTTCTATGGTCTCGCCTTGAACCTCGACTTTGGCGACGCCTTTGTATTAACAGAGCTTAACCGCCTCGATCTCGATGGCAACCTCGATACCTACATGGTCAGCGCGGGCTATCGCTTTGATGGCATCACCCCCTATGTGAGTTACTCTGAATTTGATCAAGAAGGCGATGGCGATACCGAGCAGCACAACACCACATCGGTGGGTGTAAGGTGGGACTTCCACCCGTCCGCTGCATTTAAAGTGCAATTCGATAAAGTTGAAGATGATTCTTTTGACTTAGCGGTTGCGGGTGACAGTGAGTCGATCACCATCGGTGTTGACGCGGTATTCTAAATGAGGAGCACAATTATGTATAAGATCGCATTTTTGTTCACGCTATTGAGCTCATCAGTCGCTCTGGCTGATGTGGCCGTTATCGTTCACCCCAGTAATGGCAGTGATATCAATAAAGACACGGTGGAGCGCATCTTTATTGGCAAAGAGAAATCGTTCTCCAATGGCAATAAAGCAATTCCCATTAGCCAAGCCAGCGGAGCCACCGCCGATGAATTTAACCAAAAAGCACTGAATAAGTCCTCGGGACAACTTAAGGCTTATTGGTCAAAGCTCGTGTTTACAGGAAAAGGCACACCGCCTAAAGAGGTAGATAACGATGCTGAAGTGATTCAGTTAGTCAGCTCAAACCCCGATACTATCGGCTTTGTTGATGCTGGCAGCGTCACAGATGCTGTTAAAGTGGTCACCACTTTCTAACGGATATTCTAAGCGGTAGATATAACAACGGGGCGTTTTTCGCCCCGTTTTCATTGCTCATATTGTTACTTAGTCGTCTTCTATTTTATCCAACCCTTTGGTATCTTCTCGCGCTTTTAAATCGTGGTGAATGGCCGATTTGATAAGCATATAACCTGTGATGGGGGCAGTGATCAGCAAAAATATAGAAATAAGAATCTCTTTGATGTTCACTTCACCATTAGTAACACTAAAGTAAACATTGGCGGCAATAAGTAGCGATGCCATCCCTAAGGTGGTGGCCTTCGTTGGGCCATGTAAACGCATAAAGAAATCCGGCATTTTTACCAGACCAATAGAACCAATTAAAATAAACGCGCCGCCTGCCAGTAAGAACGCGGCAATTATCCACTCAAACATACCCTCTCCTACTCAATGATATCGCCACGTAGTAAATATTTACATACTGCGACAGTGCTGACAAAACCAAGCATGGCAATAAGCAGCGCAGCTTCAAAGTAAATCTGTGTTTGCATACCGATACCATACAAAATAATCAACGCGATGGTATTAATGTACATGGTATCGAGTGCCAAGATACGATCAGGGATAGAAGGGCCGACAATTAAGCGCCACAAATTGAGCACCAGTGACACGCCAATCATCGCAAACACGATAAGTAAAACATGTTCTAACATTGAAAAATCTCCTTCAACGGCGCTTCGTAACGGCTTTTAATGGAGTTAATCAGCTCCTGTTCGTCTCCCATATCAAGCACATGGATCAGCAAGAAGCGTTGTTCAGGCTCTTGTCCTTGTGGCAGAGACTCTGGAATCGGATACACCTCAGCACTGACCGTGCCGGGAGTTAATGACACAGTGCTCGCAAGCATGGTGATAGGTAAATCATGTTTTAAATCTAACGGCACTTTAATAAACCCAGGACGCAAACGCTTGCTTGGCCCCAGTATTTTTATCGCTACTTCAATATTCGCAGTGATAATGTCCCACAGCACGATAAGCAGCTGCTTAAATGCCAAGCCGGGGCGCAATATTAACGGCTGAGGCTTGCGAAATGGTGCTATAGACAGCGGAATAACAATAGCCAGTACCGCCCCTAAAATTAAATGGCCTGGCGATACGCTGTTGTTAAGCAACAGCCAAACCGCAAACAATAATATGGTGCGAAACGGGGTGGGTAACCACTTATATTTTGCTTGTAAACGCATTTATTGCCCCTTAGCCAACGCAAAAACAGTATCAACCGCGACTTGAGTATTATGCAGTGTTGCTGCTGCATGCTGGCTCACTTCGGTCAGTGGTGCAGCGAACACTGTCATTAATACTGGCACTGCAAGCATCAGTAGCACCGCGAAGCTTCGGCGTTTGCCAGCGTATACGGCATCTTCAAATTGTTCATCTTGCTGTGGGTTGTCATGCCAAAATAGGCTCGTTCCAGCTCGCGACAAAGCCACAAGGGTTGCCAAACTGACAATCAGGTATATGGGCCAGAACACCCAGGCAACGTTGCTTTCCCAAGCCGCATCCAGTAACCATAATTTAGCGATAAAGCCAGAAAGTGGTGGCAAACCGGCCAAGGCAATGGCGCACAGCACAAAGCAGATACCGAGTAGCTTTGGCTCAGCAACACTGCGGCTATTCACCAGCCTATCTTGCACTTTACCACGCTGTAAGCCAATCAAGTCCGCAACTAAGAACATTGCCGCACAGCCCACAGTTGAGTGCAGTAAGTAATAGATTGCCACAGCCGTGGCCTGCTCATTATTCAGAGCCACCATAGCCACTAAGGTGCCCACCGAGACAATGACTAAATTTGCCGTTAGCCGACGTAAATCTTCCGAAGCTAAAACGCCAACAGCCCCAACCACTAAGGTGACCAGCGCCAGAGGCCATAACCAAGTGGTGGCCATACCGCTGAGCTCGCCGGCGTTATCACCGAAGATCATGGTGAACACGCGCATCATGGCGTAAATACCGACCTTGGTCATAACCGCAAATTGCGCTGCTACCGCAGGCATTGCACGGCTATAAGTTGCCGCTAACCACAAATGTAATGGCAATAAGGCGGCCTTTAGAGCAAAGACAATAAGCAGCAACAAACCACCTATTTTAGCCAAGTAAATATCATCGCCCTGTAGCTGAGCTACTTTAGTGGCTAAATCCGCCATATTCAACGTACCGAGTACCCCATAAAGAATCCCTAAGGCGATGAGGAAGATACTCGAGCCCACCAAGTTAAGCACCACGTAGTGAAGCGCGGCTTTGGTGGTCTGTTTATCCGTTTTATGCATTAGCAATGCATAGGAAGCAATCAGTAGCACTTCAAAAAAGACAAACAGGTTAAATAAATCCCCGGTTAAGAAGGCACCATTCACACCCATAAGCAAGAAGTGTGTAAGGGGATGATAGAAGCTGCCTTTTTTGTCATCACCGCGACTGGCGTAAATGGTGGTAACCAAGGTTAGGAAGCTTGTTAGGATAGTCAGTAGCACCGCCAACGGATCGGCGTATAAAACGATACCAAAGGGTGGCTGCCAAGTACCAATAGCATACACAATCGGTCCGCCTTGCAGCAGTTGCTGCAATAACACCGTGCTCGCTATTAACGTAAGCAGTGCCATAAACATCGCTGTCCAGCGGCGAATAATGAGGTTTTTACCACAAGGCGGGAGCAGTAAAATGATCCCCGCAAGTAAAGGCAGTAGGATAGGTAAAGTGATCAAATGCTGCATCAACTATGACCCCTTTTTCGAGCGTGGTTGACCATCCACGTGGTCATTACCTAAATCCGCGCGGCCACGAATAGCCAAGATCACCACAAACGCGGTCATCGCAAAACCAATCACGATGGCGGTCAATACTAACGCCTGAGGCAGCGGATCGGCATACCCTGCAGACTGACCCAACACCGGCGCCTTATTGATTTGTAGACGCCCTGAGGAGAACAAAAATAGGTTCACCGCGTAAGAGAGCATGGTAAGCCCGAGCACCACTGGGAAAGTGCGCGCTCGTAAAATAAGATACACTCCGCAGGCCACTAATAGACCTACACAGCTTGCATATAAGAGTTCCATTAGAGGTTGACCTTTTCTTTCGGTGTTTCTGCTGTCAATTTACCTAGGCTTGCCAAAATCATCAACGTGGCACCTACCACAGTGAGATAGACCCCTAGGTCGAAAATCATTGCGCTGGCAAGCTCAGTTTTGCCCACCAACGGAATATCAAAATAATCAAACCAGCTGGTTAGGAAGTTACGCCCAAACAGCCAGCTTCCCATGCCTGTCAGTGTGGCAATGGCTAACCCGGAGGCTATCACCTTGCGGTAATTGATATCCATGCGCGCACGTATCCAATTCGAACCATTAGCCATGTACTGCAAGATAAAGGCGATAGAAGTGACCAAGCCGGCGATGAAGCCACCACCCGGCAAGTTGTGACCACGCAAGAAAATATACACGGACACCATAATGGCCAGCGGCAGCAAACTTTGCGAGATACTCGCCAACAATAGCGGGTGACGTTCGCGAGCCCAAGGGCGCCCTTCACTGTCTGATGCTGGCATAAATAGTGGCAGATTTAGTAATAACTTGTAGATACCCAGCGCTGCGATACCCAATACAGTGATTTCACCGAGAGTATCAAAGCCACGGAAGTCTACGAGAATAACGTTTACAACGTTGGTACCGCCGCCACCCGTTTTGGCATTGGCAACAAAGAATTGCGAGATACTCTCGTGGGGGCGTGTGAGCACCGCATAACAAATACTGCCGATAACGATACCAATGGCACTACTGATCCCTAGATCTCGCAAGATTCGAATTGAGCTTGATTCCTTTGGCGTACGTTGCGGTAAGAAAAACAGTGCCAACATCAATAGCATCACCGTGACTACTTCCACAGTAAGCTGAGTGAGCGCCAAGTCAGGCGCAGAGAAACGACTGAAGGCCACTGATGTCATCAACCCCACCACCGAAATCATGATGAGGGCCACCATGCGCGAGCGATGCCATACCAAGGTGGCAAGCGCGCCAATCATGAGCAAGGCCGCGCCAATGGCATTATGAGCATCAATATCGCTCAGACCTTTAGACCCAGCCAGCGTATGCATTTCAAATAATGGCAGACCGGCAAGAACCAGTGCCGAGAGCAATAAAATAAAGACATAGCGCTGCAAAGAGCCATTCTCTATACGCAGAACTTGCTCACGTGACCACGTCATCACCTGTTGGATACCGGCGTCGAATGCCCTTTTTGCATTAACACTGGGTAGCGAGGCTTGGAACTGGAATAAATATTTGCGTTGAGAATAGATAAACAAACCACCGGCGACTGCCACCGCGCTCATAAATAGCGGTAGATTAAAACCGTGCCAAATAGCCAGTTTGTAATCCGGTGCATCACCGGCTAAAACTGCATTGGAAGCGACCGATAAAATAGGGTCCACTACAAAGGCTGGGAACAAACCGACGAGCACACACATCGCAACCAACACTTCAATGGGCACGCGCATATAACGCGGCGCTTCATGGGGATCCTTTGGTAGGTCTTTGGGCTCACCATTGAAAAATACATCGTGAATAAAACGCGCCGAATAAGCCACTGACAACGCCCCGGCTACCGTCGCCAACACTGGAATTAACCATGACATAGACCCCAGCATTTGCTGGTGTAAGGTCTCAGCAAAGAACATCTCTTTTGATAAGAAGCCGTTCAGAAGCGGCACACCGGCCATGGACGCCGCCGCCACCATCGCTAAGGTCGCAGTATAGGGCATATAGCGCCACATACCGTTTAGTTTACGCATATCTCGGGTGCCGGTTTCATGATCGATAATCCCGGTGGCCATAAACAGTGATGCTTTAAAAATAGCATGATTAATAATGTGGAAAATCGCCGCAACTGTCGCCAGCTGCGTATCCAGGCCTAGGAGCAAGGTAATAAGGCCCAAATGACTGATAGTCGAGTATGCCAACAAGCCCTTCAAATCGTGTTTGAATAAAGCGATGTAAGCACCGACTAACAAGGTTGTCAGGCCGGTTACGCCAACAATAATGAACCATAGCTCGGTGCCTGCCAGTGCGGGATAAAAGCGGGCTAACAGGAAAATTCCGGCTTTAACCATCGTTGCCGAATGTAAGTAGGCGCTGACTGGCGTAGGTGCTGCCATCGCATGCGGCAACCAAAAGTGAAAGGGAAACTGCGCAGATTTGGTGAACGCCCCTAGCAACACCAACACCAAAATAACCGGATACCAAGACGATGACTTGATCACCTCGGCACTTTGAAGGATAACGTCAAGCTCGTAGCTGCCCACTAACTGGCCAATGAGCACTAAGCCCGCCAACAGGGCCAGACCGCCAGCGCCGGTAATAGCCAGTGCCATACGTGCGCCTTTACGTGCTTCAGGTTTATGGGACCAGTAGCTGATCAATAAAAATGAGCTAATACTGGTGAGCTCCCAGAAGAACCACATTTGAATAATATTATTCGCCGTGACGATACCTAGCATGGCTGTCATAAACAGCATTAAGTAGGCATAAAGCTTAGGCATGGAGTCATTCTCACTAAGGTAATAGCGAGCATAAAGAATAACCAGCAAACCGATACACAGGATCAGTAAGCAAAACAGCAGGGCTAACCCGTCCAGACGGAAAGACAAGTTCACGCCTAATTCAGGTATCCAGGGTAGGCTGGAATAGAGGGTCTCACCCGCCAGCACATCGGGGGCTAAACTCAGTACTAGGGCTAAGCCTAAAATGGGCATTATTGCGGTGATAATCGCACTTTGATTGCGCGATAATTTACCAGTAAAACTCGCAAGTAAACTGCCTATAAGGGATAACAGGGGTATCCACAGCAAAGTCATAGTTTGTGAACCTTTATTATGGTCGCTGAACCTTCAAA
Source organism: Pseudoalteromonas sp. CNC9-20 (assembly GCF_022347875.1). Taxonomy (NCBI): domain Bacteria; kingdom Pseudomonadati; phylum Pseudomonadota; class Gammaproteobacteria; order Alteromonadales; family Pseudoalteromonadaceae; genus Pseudoalteromonas; species Pseudoalteromonas sp. CNC9-20. The sequence goes on from NZ_JAKRFS010000006.1 coordinate 183,000, forward strand.
CAACCTTCTTATAATCAACTCCAGCATCGGGTTTGCTTCCGTGTGCTAAGTTCCTCAACTAGGGTTAGTATAGCGCCAATTAAACATTAATAATTAGTCAGTTATACTGTTGTGCTCACTCTTTGTCTAGCCTAGATGCGGCTATTCGCCTAAAACTTGGGCTGAGATTAACACCTCACTAACCTTGCTTACAAATCTAGTTGTTAGCTTGGTTAATAGTTGTACGGCCTTCACCTGCTCCATGTGTGGCAAGTGGGTGGCGTTGTAGCCAGATTGGTAGCGCACTTAGGCGATGAAAGTAATCTTGATAGCGCAGTAATTCATCGCTGTGTTGGCGCAATTGTTTCACCCAAAGGCGACGATACAAAGGCGATAAGCCAACCTCTGAGTGTTGCATAATGCTGATTTTATCAGTGGGTTTATAGCCACGCCCATTGTTGCAAAAATCGCTTTTATACCAACCAGAAGGCCTTGTATCATCGACATAAAGGTTAGCATAGATTTGCCCTTTGTCTGTGCATGCGTGTTGTTGTACTTTAGGCCCCGGATATTCGTCCGTGAACCCGGCAAAATGCATGAGTTCGTGTAAAAACACATGATAAGGTGCCTCTATGCTTAATTGCATGACTCCTGCTTGGACATTGGCGCGCCCCTGCTTGGTCATCATAACAATGAAATCAAACCCCGGGGGCAGTCGTGATGGCTGCTCTGCCAAGGACTGCCAATTGCAGCGCGCATACTCCCCCCGACTCGACGTGCAAGCAAGCTGACTACCCATATAAACAGGCTTAGATAAACACATCAGCCCCGGTTGTGGCTCTGCTTTTGCAAGGTATCGTTCACGCAATTGTTTTAACCTCTCGATGCCTTGCGCGTGATCTGCCAATAATAAAATATTGTAATCACATTGGCGTGCCTCAATTGCTCCTAAGCGCACTTCAAAATCATGATGCTGCGCATAGTCAACGGTAATTCGACTTGGCGGCACACCTTGGTGCATCAGTAGAGGCTGAGCAACCTCTTCACTAAGCGCACGGTGTTGTGAGATGGTCGTGAGCGAGTGCCATTGCTCATTAAGGAGTAGCCGCTTGGTAAGTTGCTGCCACTGCACAGCTTGGGTGTCGCTTTGATGTGATAACGCCGCCTGCCAATACGGCGTGGCATCCTCTATACGGTGGTCATTGAGTAACTTGACGGCTAGAGCCAATTGCGCTGGCGCCACACTCTGCCCTGCCAACACTCGCAGCTGTGCCTGATTAAGTGATTGATAGTCGATACTGTGTGGCTGATAGCGATGCCAATAACCAAGGTAACTGGCAAAGTTTGCCGCTAGATGGGAAGCTAAATGAGGTGAGAAACTGCTGCTGGCACAAAGTAGTAGTGTCAGCAGTATAATTACACTAGTGCGCACCCTCGCCTGCCATTAAGCTCAGCTCCAAACGGGCGTACTTATATTCAACAAACTCGTACACATTAGTCGATAACGCCAATTTAAAGTAGTCACTGGCCAAGGCTGTATTGCCTTCAGCTTGGTGACGCTTGGCGATATAGAAATACGCCTCACACAATCGCTCAGCATACTCCTGGTGCGATTCAACGCCCTCGCTCAAGGTGTTTAACAGAGCCTTTTCATCAATATCGCCATTGTAATAAGCGACCAACTGATAGGCCCAATTCTGTGGGTCTAACGCTTGCGCCATCTTAGCTAAATTGGCTTTTGCTTGTTGAGCGTCGTTCGCACTTTGCGCTAAATAAAGCCACAGCACACGGTAGGGATCGTCTGGTGCAAAATCTAAAAAGGCTTGTAAGTCGTCACTGGCCAGTTTAGGGCGCTCCCCATAATAAAGGGCGATGCCTCGGTTTAAGTATGCATATTCATGCTCAGCGTTAAGCTCTAACACCGAGTCGAACATTTCGTAAGCTTTGCCGTATTGCTGCATTAGGGTGTGATGAATGCCTAAAAAGTTATAGACCTCGGCTAAATCAGGCTTAAGTTTTACCGCGCGGTTAAAGTCAATGCGCGCCAAGGTACTAAGCCCTAAGCTATCAAACAGTACGCCTCGGTCATAATAAAGCTGCGCTTGTTGCTCATTAGGAAGTTCAGCTTGCTCAATGAGCTCGGTATAACGAGCAATGGCAATTTCGCTGCGAAAATCACTGGGCAGAGGCGCTGTAAATGGCACTGCAACTAAATACTGAGGCTCTTGGGAAGTGGATTGGCAACCGGCCAACACAGCGGCTAGTGCGCCTGCAATAATGAGCGAAATGGGTTTTCTCAACGTCCTGCACCTATATTCAACGGCTATAGATTTTCATTAAACCACAAAAAAGGGGGCTAAACAGCCCCCTTTTACATCAGATTAATGCTTATTCAGAGCTTTTTGACTCTTCTGCGTTTGCAGCTGGTTTTTCCTGCGCTTCTTTGATACTCAAGCGAACGCGGCCTTGGCGGTCTACTTCTAGTACCTTAACTTTAACTTCTTGACCAACGCTAAGGTGATCAGTCACGTTATTCACACGCTCTTCGCTGATTTGTGAAATGTGTACTAATCCATCTTTGCCTGGCAATACATTAACAAACGCACCGAAGTCTACGATACGAACTACTTTACCTTCGTAGATTGTACCTACTTCAAGTTCTGCAGTTAACTGCTCTACGCGAGCGATTGCAGCGCGTGCGCTTTCGCCATCGGTGGCAGCGATCTTAACGGTACCGTCATCATCGATTTCGATAGTAGTGCCAGTTTCTTCAGTTAACGCACGGATTGTCGCACCGCCTTTACCAATTACGTCAGCAATTTTCTTCGGTGGAATGTTCACCGTGTAAATGCGTGGTGCGTAATCTGAAAGCTCAGCCGCTGGTGAAGAGATGGCTTCATCCATCACGCCAAGAATATGCAAACGGGCAGCTTGTGCTTGGTTAAGCGCAATTTGCATAATTTCTTTAGTGATACCTTCAATCTTGATATCCATTTGCAGCGCAGTGATACCTTCAGAAGTACCGGCTACTTTAAAGTCCATGTCGCCTAAGTGGTCTTCGTCACCCAAGATGTCGGAAAGAACAACAAAGTTGTCGCCTTCTTTAACAAGACCCATAGCAATACCCGCTACAGATGCCTTAGTTGGTACACCGGCATTCATCAGCGCCAGCGAAGTACCACATACCGAGGCCATTGAAGATGAACCGTTCGATTCAGTGATCTCTGATACCACACGGATTGAGTAAGGGAATTCTTCAAGCGTAGGAAGAACAGCCGCAATACCGCGCTTAGCAAGGTTACCATGACCAATTTCACGACGCTTAGGTGAGCCCACAAAGCCTGTTTCGCCAACACAGAATGGAGGGAAGTTGTAGTGCAACATGAAGCGGTTAGTTGAGGTACCCGTAATGGCATCAATCATCTGTGCGTCACGTTCTGTACCCAGCGTTGCGGTAACAAGTGCCTGAGTTTCACCACGGGTGAAGATAGCACTACCGTGCGTACGTGCAAGCACACCGGTTTTAACATCTAGGGCACGGATCATCTCAGGAGTGCGGCCATCAATACGTTTTTCACCGGCAATGATGCGACCACGTACGATTTTCTTCTCAAGTGAACCGAATACACCCGATACTTCTTGCTCATCTAAGCTTTCGTCTTCACCCAGCTCAGCGCTTAGCTTCTCGATTACTTCTGCCTTCGCTGCGCTTAGCGCATCTTTACGCGCTACCTTGTCAGTGATGTGATACGCTTCACCGATTTTCGCTTCCGCGATGGCGGCCACTTTTTCCGCTAGCGACTCGTCTTTCGCTGGTGCGGTCCAATCCCATACAGGCTTGCCTGCTTCGCTAGCAAATTCGTTAATTGCAGTAATAATGGCTTGTGACTGCTCATGACCGTAAACAACGGCGCCTAGCATCACGTCTTCTGGCAATGTTTCAGCTTCCGACTCAACCATCAGTACCGCGTTGTCAGTACCAGCAACAACAAGGTCTAGCTTACTTTCGTTTAGCTCAGTAAGTGTTGGGTTAAGGACATATTGACCATCGATAAAGCCTACACGAGACGCACCGATTGGACCATTGAATGGAATACCCGAAAGCGCAAGCGCCGCTGAAGTACCAATCAGGGCTACGATATCGGGTTGAATTTCAGGGTCTACTGAAACAACGGTTGCGATAACTTGCACTTCGTTTACGAAGCCATCAGGGAACAGTGGACGGATTGGACGGTCAATCAAGCGCGCGATCAGTGTCTCGCCGTCTGATGGACGACCTTCACGCTTCAAGAAACCACCAGGGATACGACCCGCTGCGTACATTTTTTCAATGTAGTTAACAGTCAGAGGAAAGAAGTCTTGACCTGGGTTTGCTTCACGCTTACCAACCACAGTCACGAGTACCGAGGTATCGCCAATGCTAGCAAGTACGGCACCGTCTGCTTGACGTGCAATAGCACCCGTTTCTAGCGTTACAGTGTGTTCACCGTATTGAAATTCTTTAATAATTGGTTGCACTTAATTATTTCCTTTAAGTTGCATTTAGCCCTACTTAATCGTACTAAGCAGACTAAAGTTTGGTTTTCTCAAGCACCTTACCAATTACAGTAAATAACCACACTCACGCTGGAATGCCTTTATTTACTACAATTGGCAATATGGTGCCATCTTAGCCGACGGCCATACATTGCCCTAGCGACTTAGACAGGGCCTAGTATACTCGCCAAAAGCACACAAAAAAAGGGGCTAGATAGCCCCTTTTTGTAAACTGATTTCAAAGAATTAGCGACGTAGGCCAAGTTCTTGAATTAGTGCAGTGTAACGCTCGATGCTTTTACCTTTTAGGTAGTTAAGCAAGTTACGGCGTTGGCTTACTTTGCGAAGCAGACCACGACGTGAGTGGTTGTCTTGCTTGTGGTTAGCAAAGTGACCTTGAAGCTTGTTGATATCGTGAGTTAGCAAAGCTACTTGTACTTCAGGTGAACCTGTGTCGCCTTCAGCGCGTGCGAATTTTGCGATGATATCTGCTTTTTCTTGGTTGCTTAGTGACATAAATAACTCCAAAAAATGAGTGTTTTAATACGGTAAGAGCCGATCACTAATCCAGCCCCACCAAATGAGCGCGCTATTTTAACAATTTACGCGAGAACTACAAGCGCTTTATAGGGTGCGCCACTTTCCTAGCTGGTAATTGCCACAGCACGTTTGGCCTTTAAGTGGCCGTGTTGGTTACGCTCACCAACGCCTAGAAAGCGTGTTTTGCAGCGCACCGCACATACCGGCGCAACCTGCTCGCCGACAACCACAGTTTGCCCGTGGGCAAAAGCAGTGGCTTGTTGTTCGTCAAGCTCGATGCTTGGTAAGTCTTGCACCGCTGTATCCATGGGTAACAGCAAGGGGTCGAGTACCTCTGCTGGGGCGATGTCTTTGGCTTTGGCCTCATCGAGTAGCTGCTGCAACGTCTCTAACGTCACCATTTTTTCTGCCGGATAGTGACCTACTTTAGAACGGTGAAGCATAATCACATGGGCGCCACACCCGAGTAACTCACCTAAGTCATCAACAATCGTACGTATATAGGTGCCTTTGGATACGTGCGCGGTCATTTGTATCTCGTTGCGCTCACTGTCGAACTCATCTAAGGTCAAACTGTAGACATGAATACGGCGGCATTTACGCGGTACTTCAATGCCTTCACGGGCATATTTATACAGTGGTTGGCCTTGGTATTTCAGTGCCGAGTACATCGACGGATACTGATCCGACTCCCCAATAAAACTGGCAACCTGTTCACGTAAATCCGCTTCACAGACATCCACTGCTCGGGTTTGCACAATTTCACCATCGGCGTCAGAGGTGGTCGTGCGCTCGCCTAGTTTAGCTCGAACCACATAGGTTTTGTCGGTGTCGAGTAAAAACTGTGAAAACTTGGTCGCTTCACCGAAGCACACCGGTAACATCCCCGTAGCAAGAGGGTCTAACGCGCCGGTGTGGCCCGCCTTTTGCGCAAAGAAAATACCTTTTGCTTGTTGTAACGCACGGTTACTGGAGATCCCTTGCGGCTTATTAACCAATAGTACGCCATCGACCGGGCGGCCTTTTGTCCGTCTGGCCATCGCGCTTACTCTTCTTCGTCGCTGTTGTTGCGCTTATCCTGATCTTCACGCATTACGGTGTCGACCAAGTTAGAAATACGCATCCCCTCGAGCAGCGAGTTATCAATCACGAAACGCAACTCAGGGATAATGCGAGCACGAATACGCTTGCCTAATAAGGAGCGAATGTAGCCGCTGGCATCATTCAAAATACGCATGCTTTGTTTCGCTTTAGTGTCGTCATCTTGGTTAAAGACGGTGACAAAAATTTTGGCGTAGGACAAATCACGGGATACTTCCACCGCAGACACGGTCACCATGCCTAAACGCGGGTCTTTCACTTCGCGCTGGATGATCACCGCGATTTCTTTTTGGATTTGCTGCGCTACGCGCTCTGTGCGAGAAAATTCTCTCATTTCCACCACTTCTATTGATTACACAATGCACAAATGGGGGCACAAGGCCCCCATACTTTTTATGACTAACTGTGAGGTTTACAGCGAGCGTTGTACTTCAACGACTTCGAATACCTCAATTTGGTCACCGACCTTAACGTCATTATAGTTCTTAACGCCGATACCACATTCCATACCGTTACGAACTTCTTGAACGTCATCTCTGAATCGACGTAGCGACTCAAGCTCACCTTCATAGATAACGACGTTATCACGAAGAACGCGAATTGGGTTAGAACGCTTAACCACACCTTCGGTTACCATACACCCAGCGACAGAGCCAATCTTCGGTGCCTTAAATACATCACGTACTTCGGCAAGACCAATGATTTCCTGTTTGAATTCAGGCTGTAGCATACCGGTCATGGCTTGCTTCACTTCCTCAATCAGGTCATAGATAACGCTGTAGTAACGCAGGTCAATGCTTTCGCTTTCAATCACTTTACGTGCAGAAGCGTCGGCACGAACGTTAAAGCCAACGACAATCGCATTTGATGCGGCGGCAAGTGATGCATCAGTCTCGGTGATACCACCAACACCGCTACCCACGATTTTCACTTTAACTTCTTCAGTAGAAAGCTTAGTCAGTGAATCGGCAATAGCTTCGATAGAACCTTGAACGTCGGCCTTAAGGACAATGTTCACTTCGCTCACGTCACCTTCAGACATATTGCTAAACATGTTTTCCAGTTTCGCTTTTTGCTGACGAGCAAGCTTCACTTCGCGGAATTTGCCTTGACGATAAAGCGCTACTTCACGCGCTTTACGCTCATCGCGTACCACAGTGGCTTCGTCACCGGCTGCAGGCACACCAGAGAGACCTAAAATCTCGACTGGAATTGACGGGCCCGCTTCTTTGATTTCTTTACCATTCTCATCGCGCATTGCACGAACACGGCCATATTCAAGACCACAAAGAACGATATCGCCTTGCTTAAGCATACCTTCTTGAACAAGAACAGTTGCCACTGGACCACGGCCTTTATCTAGACGTGATTCAATCACCACACCCGAGGCCATGCCTTCAGGAATAGCGGTTAGTTCAAGGATTTCTGACTGCATCAAGACAGCTTCAAGAAGCTCATCAACACCTTCACCCGTTTTCGCTGAGATATGAACGAACTGCGTTTCTCCGCCCCATTCTTCTGGGATAACATCTAACGCTGCAAGTTCATTCTTAACGCGATCTGGGTCCGCGCCTTCTTTATCGATTTTGTTCACCGCAACAATCAACGGTACTTCTGCTGCTTTAGCGTGCTGTACTGCTTCTTTGGTTTGCGGCATTACACCATCGTCGGCAGCAACAACAAGGATAACGATATCCGTTGCTTTTGCACCCCGTGCACGCATTGAAGTAAAGGCCGCGTGTCCTGGTGTATCTAGGAAGGTGATCATGCCGTTGTCGGTGTCAACGTGGTAAGCACCAATGTGCTGGGTAATACCGCCAGCCTCACCCGATGCCACTTTGGCTTTACGGATGTAGTCAAGCGTCGAGGTTTTACCGTGGTCAACGTGACCCATTACAGTTACAACCGGTGCACGCGATTCAGCCTGACCGCCTTCAGAGCGATCGCTTAATACGCGCTCTTCAAGCTCGTTTTCTTTGGTGATCACTACTTTGTGACCCATTTCTTCGGCCACCAGTTGTGCTGTTTCCTGATCGATAACTTGGTTAATGGTTACCATGTCACCCATCTTCATCATAGTTTTCACCACTTCAGCGCCTTTCACCGCCATACGTGATGCTAACTCAGCAACGGTGATGGTTTCACCAATGCGTACTTCAGCTTTTTTATCCGCTACCGGCTTTTTAAAGCCATGCTGTAAAGACGTAGGCGCTTTCAGCTTACCTTTCTTGCCTTTAAGCTTAGCTGGAGCCTCGGTTTTACCCTTTGGCTTTTTCTTTTTACGACGTGCACTTTTCTCTTCGCGCGCGTCTGATTCGTCCTCTGCTTCACGGGCATAGGTCGAGGTTGTGAGGTGATGGTCCGCTGTTTCCTCGCGGCGCTTACGTTCCTCTTCTTCTTTCTTCCAACGCGCTTCGTTTTCTTCCGCTAGACGGCGGGCTTCTTCGGCTTGACGTTTCGCTTCTTCTTCGGCTTTCTTCAATGCTGCCTCTTCTGCTTCTTTCTGTAAGCGCTCAGCTTCTTCACGTTCTTTCTGAGTTTGCTCCTCGTCCTTTGCAGAATCATGACTGTCTTTGCGCTGTGCTTCAGCTTTACGCTTCGCTTCTTCTTTAGCCTTACGCTCTGCTTCTTGTTTCGCTTTGCGTTCAGCCTCTTCTTTTGCTTTGCGTTCGGCTTCTTCTTTGGCCTTACGCTCTGCTTCTTCTTTGGCCTGTGCCTCGGCCTCTTTACGCGCTTGCTCCTCTGCTTCTAAACGAGCTTGCTCCTGCTGCTCCTCTAGCGCGCTCTTTTTCACGTAGGTGCGCTTTTTGCGCACTTCTACTTGTACGGCTTTCGCCTTACCCGTTGAACCTGTCACGCTGAGCGTACTTTTCTTCTTACGCTGCAGGGTCATGCGCTCGGGGCCGGTTGAACCCGCACCGCCGTGTTGCTTCGACAAGTGATCGAGTAGTTGTGCTTTTTCTGACTCAGAGACATGGTCGTCAGCGCCTTTTTTAATACCGGCACTGTCTAATTGCTGGAGCAATTTATCAACAGTTGTACCAATGTCCTCGGCCAGTTTTGCTACACTTACTTCTGCCATATTCTTTGTTACCTCCGTTAATAAATTACTCGTCACCGAACCAGCAAACGTTACGCGCGGCCATAATCAGGTCGCCCGCTTCCTGCTCGGAAAGCTCGGTAATTTCAACTAGTTCATCAATGCCTTGCTCAGCTAGATCTTCTAAAGTAATCACCCCTTTACTTGCCATGACAAAGGCAAGGTGGCGATCAAGTCCTTCAAGATTCAATAAGTCTTCAGCTGGCTCAGCACCTTCTAGCGATTCTTCGTCTTTCAACGCTTTCGTTGTTAATGCATCTTTAGCGCGGTTACGTAGCTCTTCAACAGTCTCTTCATCAAGACCATCAATTTCTAGGAACTCGCTAGTAGGCACATAGGCCACTTCTTCAAGCGTTGAGAAGCCCTCGCCGATTAATAATTCAGCGAAGTCGTCATCAATATCCAACCCTTCAGTGAATAGGTTGATAAGTTTGTCTGATTCTTCACGGTTTTTAGATTCCATATCTTCAACCGTCATCACGTTCAGTTCCCAACCTGTAAGTTGGCTCGCTAAACGTACGTTTTGTCCGTTACGACCAATAGCCTGTGCTAGGTTATCAGCCTCAACAGCAATATCCATTGAGCGCGAATCTTCGTCCATAACAATGGATGCGACCTCAGCAGGTGCCATCGCATTAATAACGAATTGTGCTGGGTTATCATCGTATAACACGATGTCAACGCGCTCGCCGCCAAGCTCTGTAGAGACAGCTTGCACACGCGCTCCTCGCATACCCACACAGGCACCCACAGGGTCAATGCGCTTATCATTCGATTTTACTGCGATTTTGGCACGTGAACCTGGGTCACGCGCTGCAGAGCGTAGCTCAATCATTTCTTCGCCAATCTCTGGCACCTCAATGCGGAATAGTTCCATCAGCATTTCAGGTTTAGAGCGAGTGACGAACAATTGCGCGCCGCGCGCTTCGGGGCGCACTGCATAGAGTAAACCACGAACGCGGTCACCTGGGCGGAAGTTTTCGCGCGGTAACATATCTTCACGATAAATGACGGCTTCGGCATTGTTGCCTAAATCAAGCACGATGGCGTCGCGGCTGGCTTTTTTCACCACGCCAGTAACTAACTCACCTTCTTGATCTTTATACGCTTCAACCACTAATGCGCGTTCTGCTTCACGCACTTTTTGGACGATAACTTGCTTCGCCATTTGCGTGGTAATACGGTCAAACTTAATAGATTCAATCTGTTCTTCAACAAAATCACCAAGCTGGATTTCAGGCTCTTCTACCTGCGCCGCTTCGAGGGTGATCTCGCGGTATGGGTGTTCTAGGCTGCCATCTTCTAGCGCCTCAGCCACCTGCCAACGACGGAACGTATCGTATTCACCGGTTTTGCGGTCGATAGATACACGCACATCGATATCACCGTCATGTTTTTTCTTTGTTGCGGTCGCTAGTGCGAACTCTAATGCTTCAAAAATTTTCTCTTTGGGGACCGCTTTTTCATTGGAAACGGCTTCCGCCACCAATAGGATTTCTTTTGCCATAGGTATTGCCTCGCTTGCCCTATTCCTTTCGCACTGAAATTAAAATTTGGCGATGATATTGGCACGCTCAACGTTGCTGATCATCAACATAAACTCTTGATTATCAACGTTGATAGTGACCATATCACCATTAACTGCTACTAAGTCGCCCTTAAAATTACGGCGACCATCTTGTGGAAGCTTGGTACGCAAGCGTACTTCCTCACCCACTGCTTGTTGGTAATGTTCTGGTTTGAACAGTGGACGATCAACGCCTGGCGACGACACTTCCAAGTCGTATTCGTTGGTAATGGGGTCTTCTACATCGAGAATCGCGCTCACCTGTCGACTTACATCTGCACAATTATCCACAGTAATGCCATCTGGATGGTCGATATACACACGTAATGTGGAATGGCGACCCGCTTGAATAAATTCAAGCCCCAGTAGCTCGAAGTCTAAGGCTTCAACTGCCGGTGTTAACATGTCAGTTAATGTTTGCTCGAGCTTTGTCACGAAACTCCTCCATAGAAACAAAAAAAGGGCTTAAGCCCCATTTTTCAAGTACAGATACAACAACGCCCCGAACCAAGCGGGGCGTCACACCGGAGATATTCGTAGTACGAAGATCTCCTGATCTTCTGAGCGGCCTAGGGCCAAGCTTGGCTGCGGGCTATATCTGCACGATAAAAACCGCTGCAACGTTTAGCAAAGTTGCCTTGGCTAAACGCAAAACGCGCATTACTAAGAATGCGCGAACATCAAATAAAACAAAGCCAACGTAAAGAGAACCTTGTTTGAAAATCTGCTGCATGAGAGATACGGCTGCATCACCTCATTCGTGGCGACTATTATAGAGGTAAGGTTTATATTTAGCAACCACCTAGCATGACTAAAGGCCAGTATTAACAAGGCCTTTACAATAAAAAAGCCAAGCATCTGCTTGGCTTTTTTAATTTGGTGCCGTGGGCGGGACTTGAACCCGCACGAGCATAGCTCACCACCCCCTCAAGATGGCGTGTCTACCAATTCCACCACCACGGCTTAATTTTTTAGTTTGGCACGTCTGGATTCGTGCTCTTAGGCTCTTCTACTGGTACATCAGATGCATCTTCAGTCACCGTCTGAGCAGCAGGTGCTGATTCTAGGTTTTCCCACTCGTCGGTCTTTTTAATTTGACCCGCAGTTAGGTTACCTAGCACGATGCTTAGCACAAAGAAGATAGTTGCTAATACTGTGGTTGTCTTAGTCATAAAGTTACCAGCACCTGACGAACCAAAAACGGTTGCCGATGCACCTGCACCAAATGAAGACCCCATATCAGCGCCTTTACCTTGTTGAATTAGCACGAAACCAACCAGTGCAATTGCAACAATCAAATAAATTACTAATAGAATTTCGTACATTTAATATTATCCTTTTGCACTTTCACAGATGCTGACAAAAGCGCCTGTTTTTAGACTTGCACCGCCGATAAGGCCGCCGTCTATATCTTGTTGTGCAAATAATTCTTCACTATTCTTTTCGTTTACGCTGCCGCCATACAATATGCGTAAGCCTTGTGATAGACCCTGATCTTGCTGGGCAATCTTATCACGAATAAACTGGTGTATGTCTTGAGCTTGCTGCGGCGATGCAGTTTTACCTGTGCCTATAGCCCAAACCGGCTCGTATGCTATCACAGATTGTGATAATGCAGCCACACCTAATTTTTGGATTACCGCCTCAATTTGAGCACTAATCACTGATTCTGTTTCACCCTGTTCACGTTGCTGCTCGGTCTCTCCGACACACAGTACAGGGATAAGGCCCTGCTGTTGCGCCATAGCAAATTTATTTGCTACGTCTTCGTCAGACTCACCAAAAACATGGCGACGCTCAGAGTGCCCAACTAAGGTGTAAGTGACACCTAGCTGCTTAGCCAGCGCCGCTTGGGTCTCCCCGGTGTAAGCGCCCGCTTCATATTCAGACACAGTCTGTACGCCCGTTTGCAAACCTAATTTCACAGCTTCTGCTGCTAATAAGGCGGGAACAAACAGTGCCACATCGACTTCTTGGCCATTAATATCTTCTAAAACATTAGCCATTTCATTGAGCAATGTTTGAGAACCATTTAACTTCCAATTACCAGCCACTAAAGGCTTACGTGATGCCATGTTTTACTCCATGTCTGAAAGCGGACGAGATAGTACCCCGAGTCATTTCAACTTACAAGTAGTTATTTATGCAAACTTGTTTAACTGCTCACACTTTCAACAACTTGCGCTATTTTACTACTCAAATCCAGTACTTGTTTTTCGTGCTCGGCTTCAACCATCACCCGCACCACCGGCTCGGTACCCGATTTACGTAGCAGCACCCGCCCTTTACCGGCGAGCTCCTGTTCAACCTCGGCGACAACCTGTTGCACAGTGGGTGCTTGTGTTGGGTCACTACCAGGGGCATAGCGCACGTTAATCATATTCATCGGGTATTTAACAAATCCTTGCCCTAAATCGCGCAATGTTTTGTTCGTCGTGACCATAGCGGCAAGTACTTGCAAGCTGGAAATAATACCGTCGCCAGTGCTGATTAAATCCAAGTTAAGTACGTGCCCTGAACTTTCACCGCCGACTTTCCACCCTTTTTGCTTTAATAGTTCCATCACATAACGGTCACCCACTTTCGAGCGAGCAAAGTCTATTCCTTTCTCTTTAAGGGCATTTTCAAGACCCATGTTGGACATCACCGTGCCTACCACGCCGCCACCAAGCTCTCCTTGATGGTGCAGCGCGCTGGCAATGATATAAACGATATCATCGCCATCAAACACTTGCCCTTTGTGGTCGACCATCATCACCCGATCGCCGTCACCGTCATAAGCAATCCCTACATCAGCCTGCTCTTCAAGCACTTTGCGTTTCAGTGCGGATACATCGGTGGCGCCACACTCAGCATTTATGTTCAAGCCATTAGGCTGACAGGCATAAGGGATCACCTCTGCACCCAGCTCTTGCATAACGGCGGGCGCAATGTGATAGGTTGCGCCATTGGCACAATCGAGGACAATTTTAAGCCCTTCCAAAGAATGCCCTTGCGGGAACTGACCTTTACAGAATTCAATATAGCGGCCATCTGCACTTACCAGACGTCGCGCTTTACCCAGCTTTTCAGAAGGCACACAGGTCATATCACTGTCGAGCATGGCTTCTATTTCAAGTTCAATATCGTCGGCTAATTTAAGGCCATCGCTGGAAAAAAACTTAATACCGTTATCATGATAAGGGTTGTGTGAAGCACTTATCACAATGCCCGCTTCCGCTCTAAAGGTTTGCGTTAAATAAGCAACCGCTGGCGTTGGCATTGGACCAAGTAAGACGACATCAATGCCCGCTGCGATAAGCCCGGCCTCTAAAGAGGTCTCAAGTAAGTAACCGGAAATGCGGGTGTCTTTCCCGATAACAACCTTCCTTGTTCCCGTTTTAGAGAGAACTTTACCAGCCGCCCAACCTAGCTTAAGAGCAAATTCTGGCGTTATCGGGTATTCACCAACCTGACCTCGCACGCCATCGGTGCCAAAATATTTACGTGTTGTACTCATGTTTTCTCCTAATCTTGTACTTGCAAAGGGGCCTGGGTGGCTTGGAAAACCTTTACAATATCCGTTGTTTCTTGCACATCATGCACGCGCACAATGCGCGCGCCCTTTTGCATACAGATTAATGCGCCAGCCAAGCTTGCGCTGAGACGCTGATCTGCATCTCGATTTAATAATTTTCCGAACATTGATTTGCGCGATAGACCAGTGAGTACTGGGTATCCTAGTCGCTGTAGTTGCTCAAGCTCACTCAACAATTGATAGTTATGTTGCAGTGATTTACCAAAGCCAAAGCCGGGGTCGATAATAATGTTCGTTTTACTTATCCCAGCTTCGATACATTGTCGCGCTCGCTCTTGTAAAAACGTACCCACCTCTTTGGTGACATCAATGTAATCAGGAGCATTTTGCATAGAGCGTGGTTGCCCGCGCATGTGCATAATGCACACAGGAACCTGAGCGCTGGCTGCTGCGCTAAGTGCCCCAGGTTCTTGCAGCGCGCGCACATCGTTGATGATATCTGCACCGGCCTGAACCGCCGCTGTCATCACGCCGGCCTTACTGGTATCAATGGAGATGACGCAATCACTGCGCTCGCGAATGGCGTTGATTACGGGGACCACCCGCTGCAACTCTTCTTGTTCAGCGACATCGTCTGCGCCTGGGCGTGTTGACTCGCCGCCCACATCAATAATAGTGGCACCTTGTTCTAACATCGTTAGGGCACGGTTGACAGCGTTGTCTAGGGTATTGTGTTGGCCGCCATCGGAGAAGGAGTCCGGCGTGACATTTAAAATCCCCATGACTTGGGGAGTACTGAGATCCAAATAACGATCTCGAGGAAGTGTTAACCTTGTCATTACTTACTCTGTCTATGAAGGTCTTCCAAGTACCGGTTAATCAATGGCTAACTTGGGGAAAGGAAAAGCCCCAAACTGTGTTGGGGCTATTGGTTTTTACTCTTTGTCGTCAGAGTTCGGCTTATCGACGTTATTATCGTCTTGCGCCGTTGCTTCATCGGCCAGCTCACCTTGCGATTTAGCTTTGGCATCTGCTGGAGGCTTCTGATCATGGGCATCACGTGGTGGACGCACCTCGCGACGCTCCATCAAATCATCGATTTGCAGCGCATCAATGGTCTCATACTTCATCAATGCGTCTTTCATGGCATGCAGGATATCAATGTTATCACGCAAGATTTGCTCTGCACGTTCGTAGTTTCTATCTGAGATATCACGTACTTCTGAATCAATCAGTTTGGCTGTGTCATCAGACATGCTGGCACTGCGTGATGAGCCTCGGCCCATAAACACTTCGCCTTCTTCTTCAGCGTACAGTAGCGGGCCCATTTTCGCGCTTAAGCCCCACTGCGTCACCATCTTACGAGCAATTTCAGTGGCCCGCTCAATGTCGTTACTCGCACCCGTTGTCACTTTCTCATCGCCATAAATAATGGCTTCAGCAATACGGCCGCCGTACAAGCTAGAAATCATTGATTCCAAGTGCTCTTTCGAGTGGCTCACTCGGTCCTGCTCTGGCAAGTACATGGTGACACCCAAGGCACGACCACGTGGAATGATTGACACTTTGTACACTGGGTCGTGCTCTGGCACGATACGCCCGACAATAGCGTGACCGGCTTCGTGATACGCGGTCATCTCTTTTTCTTCCTCAGACATCACCATCGATTTGCGCTCTGCGCCCATCATGATTTTATCTTTGGCGGCATCAAATTCAGCCATGCTCACAACACGCTTGTTACCACGAGCAGCGAATAGTGCGGCTTCGTTCACAAGGTTAGCTAAGTCAGCACCAGAGAAACCAGGCGTTCCTCGAGCAATCACCGAAGCTTCAACATTATCGGCCAATGGCACTTTTCGCATATGCACTTTTAGGATCTGCTCACGACCGCGAATATCTGGTAAACCAACGACCACCTGACGGTCGAAGCGACCTGGGCGAAGTAATGCAGGGTCCAGTACATCCGGACGGTTGGTTGCAGCAATAACGATAATACCTTCGTTACCTTCGAAACCATCCATCTCTACCAGCATTTGGTTCAAGGTTTGCTCACGTTCGTCGTGACCACCACCCATACCAGCACCCCGTTGGCGACCTACGGCATCAATCTCATCAATAAAGATGATGCAAGGAGCAGCTTTTTTCGCTTGCTCAAACATGTCGCGCACCCGGGATGCACCCACGCCCACGAACATCTCAACAAAGTCAGAACCGGAAATTGTAAAAAACGGCACTTTCGCTTCACCAGCAACAGCTTTAGCGAGCAAGGTTTTACCTGTACCAGGAGGGCCTACCATGAGTACGCCCTTAGGAATACTGCCGCCCAACTTTTGGAACTTGGATGGGTCGCGCAAGAAATCCACTAGCTCGGTAACGTCCTCTTTGGCTTCATCGCAACCAGCAACATCAGCGAAGGTGGTCTTCACCTGGTCTTCGCTCATTAAACGAGCCTTACTTTTGCCAAAGGACATCGCGCCTTTGCCGCCACCACCTTGCATTTGTCGCATGAAGAATATCCATACGCCAATAAGCAGTAACATTGGGAACCAGGAAATGAAAATGCTTGCCAGTAATGACTGCTCTTCAGGTTGAACACCTTTTACGTTGACATCATTTTTGAGTAAGTCATTGATAAGGTCTTCGTCATACATAGGCATGGTTGTTTGAAAACGCTCACCACTGGTTTTAACTCCAGTGATTGCGCCTGTTCCACGGTCTATCACGACTTCGCGCAACGAACCGCTGCGTACATCCTTGACGAATTGTGTGTAACTCGTTTGCCTGTCTAAATTGTCGGAGCCGTTAAAGCTTTGAAAAACCGACATCAAAACAACGGCAATAACCAGCCATAGTATTAAATTCTTTGCCATATCACTCAAGGTGTTAACCTCTTGTATCCAAATTAATTAAATTCAACTTTTCCCGACAACTGTACTACAGTTTGTAGCCCGTAGCTACTACATATACCTCACGGGAACGTGGGCGCGACGCATCGGGTTTACGTATTTTTACAGTGCGAAAGCTGTCACGAACGTCTTTTACAAACTGATCAAAGCCCTCGCCTTGGAACACTTTAACCGCAAAGGCGCCGTTTTTCTTTAGCACTTGGTGGCACATATCCAGTGCCAACTCTACCAGATACATGCTTCCCGCTTGGTCGGTACTCATATTACCGCTCATATTCGGGGCCATATCCGAGAACACCACATCGACGTTCTGCCCATCTATACGCTCGAGCAACGCATTTAGCACAGCCTCTTCGCGAAAATCGCCTTGTAAAAAGTCGACCCCAGCCAAAGAGTCCATAGGCAGGATATCACAGGCGATAACCTGACCATTGTCGCCAACCTTCTGCGCCAAGTACTGTGACCAACTCCCTGGGGCCGCGCCTAAATCGACGACCGCCATGCCGGGTTTAAGTAATTTGTCTTTGTTTTGGATTTCATCAAGTTTGAAAACCGCGCGCGACCGCCACCCTTGCTTTTGCGCTTCATGCACATAATGGTCGTCGAAATGCTCTTTCAACCATCGCTGGGAGCTCGCCGAGTGCTTCTTATTCGCCATAAATTAACACGCAACTAAAATAGTAATATCTGCTAGATGGCGTTAGAATACCGATAATTCAAGCTCGAATCAGCAAAATTTGAAAATCTATGAAACTATCGAATAAACAGAAGCAATACCTAAAAAGCCTCGCACACCCACTTAAGCCAGTGGTTTTGTTGGGTGCTAACGGCCTGACCGAAGGGGTGATTGCCGAAATCGACAGTGCTTTGGACATCCATGAGCTCATTAAGGTTAGAGTGCCAACCAGTGATAGAGAAACTAAAGCACTTATTTTTGATGCCATCATCCGTGAAACGGGTGCTTACAAAGTGCAAAGCATTGGTCATATTTTAACTATTTATCGCCAAAGCGAAGAGCGTAAGATTCAGCTACCTCGTGGGTAGTCACGAACGCTTATAAAAAAGGTCGGCTCATGCCGACCTTTTTTATTTCAACGCCCACTTTTATGCCGGTTGTGACATCGCCAGCAACTGATCAAGAAATTGCGTGGTCAACTCGTTAATTAAACCTGTTTCGGCATTCAGCAGCAGACTAAAACCCACATTTAAACGGGGGATCACCACAATATCGGTGCGATAGCCCTGCACCCAACCGCTGTGATAAAAGATGGTCTCATCATCATAATCATAGATACGCCAACCCAGGCCATAATGTGCCTCATTTACATGTTTTCGCCACACCCGACGATAGCGCTCCTTTTTGGTCACCGTGTAAGGACGCACTTGTGCCTGTAACGCCTCAGGCGGCAGCACACTGGGGTACATGCCAAGCTGTGCTTTGAGCCACTGCACCATGTCTGCGGCGCTGGCATTGACGCCTGCCGCTGGGGAGACCTTGTAGTAATTTTTCTTTAACCGCGCCGTATGCCAACGTTTTCGCCCGCGCACATGGGGGTAAGCAAAGTTTTCATCCCGCACCATCCCCTCATAACCAATACTGGCATGACGCATACGTAACGGTTTAAATATAAACTCTTGCATCCATGTTTCGTACTCTAAGCCGCTGGCATTACGAATCACATCACCGACCATAGCAAACATCACATTTTGATACCCATAGCACTGCCCTGGTGTGCATAATGGCTCAACTTTCAATAACTTTGAGACGATATCTGGATAGTCCATGCGTGATTCAATGAGGTTATCATAGGCGTTAGGCACTAACCCGCTGGAGTGACTTAATAGATGGGCGACTTTTAAATTGTCCCTATAAACGGTATCATTGAACGCGGGTAAATATTTTTGCACCGGTGCATCTAGATTGAGTACACCTTGCGCCGCCAGCTTGGCAGCTAACGAACCGGTAAATGTTTTTGAGACCGAGGCAAGTCGAAAACGGGTATTTACGTCCACTTGTCGGCCTTTTCTTATTTTTGTTTTACCAAATCCTAAGGCGATGGAAGGAAAGTCAGGGTGAACAATAGAAAGCGCGGCCCCGGGCACTTTTTTTTGCTCCAGTTGACGTTCTAAGCTCGCCACATAATTATCAACAAACCGGTGCCATTGTTTAGCATCGGTTGCCTCGGTGAACGGTGGCTGTTGTTCAGCATAAGAAAATGCACTAAACGCAGCAACAAAGAGAATAACTAAGAACTTCATTTTCATTATTATAGTTATGGCAATGCTGAATCATAATCGCAGAATAATATCATGAAGTTTACAGTAAACTCACGTACAATGCTGCGGTTCAACTTGCTGGGATATGAGTGAATGAGTGTAATTGAGAGTTATGGCACTATGAACAAGCATTTATTAGTAACTGCCTTTAGCGCGTCAGTGCTATTGGCCAGTGGTTGCACCACTATGGAAACGACCTTGGCACCGGTCCCTGAAAAAGTACGGATGCCAATTAAACCAAGCCTAAGTGAGCGCACCTACATACTCGAGTATCAATACGCGCACCAAGCGCCGCGTGTGAAATCAGTGCAATTGCCCGCACACCCTATTACACGAGGCCAAAGTGTGGTCATCGAAAGTGAGCAGGTGGCATTAACTGAGCGCCTGCGCAATCGCCTAGTGGCTATTTTAAATGATAAGCAACTAACGGTGATCAGTGACCGCAAGCAAGCCGATTATGTATTAAGCATAAACCAGCTAGATATCAGTGAAACCGAAAGTATCGAATATCAACTTGCTAACGCCACCGTGTTTGGCGAAAGTGATTTGGCGCAGCAGTTTACCACCAAACAGTGCAGCAATATTCTCGGCTCTGTGAGCATGAAGCTTTCCCATCAAAGCTCTCAAGATGTTGTATGGTTTGCTAAATCGTCAATAGACACCGCCAGTTTCCAACGTAACCCTCTGCGCTACAAGCTGGTAATGTCTGATCACATAGAAAACCTTGAGCAAGTGCAACAGTTTGTAAATACTCACAATGCACCCGATGCGATGCAAAAACGAGGGGCTCAGCCAGCACCGCAAGCACCTCAATACATAGTACGCACTAAAAGTTCAGGCTTAAGTAAAATAGCAGGAGCCTGTGAGCAAGCTGAAGTCAGTGCTTTAGTCCCTGATTTACATTACTATTTAAGTGGTATTTTGCTAGAGAAGATCAACGTAAACTAGTCCCCTTTGGTCACGCATGGCGGCTTGCTGCCATGCTACATTTTCTTACAGACTTGGCCGCTGGAGATCGGTACACTGGAAAATAAAAAACCATTACCACTATGCGCGCCTTAATCTCCCTCATTATTTTACTTGTTAGTTTTGCTGTCTCTGCGAGTAACCGCTATTACTCAGATAATCGTCTTGAACCACAACAGGGTTTCAACTGGGACTGGAGCGTAGGTCTGGGCTACTACGTCGAGGACTCGTACCTTGTCGGTTTGGACTCTTACGATGATGGCCTTGAACCCAATATTAACTTAGTGCTCAGCTACGATAAGTTTTACCTCGACGTCGACAATAGCCAACTCAGTGGTGGCATGGTCATTGGCTATTCACTCATCGATAAATATGACTGGGGCTTGGATATTCTTGGCACCAATGTGCAATCCGGTTTTGATGAAACAGGCTTAAAGTTATACGACCGAGATGTGATAGATGCCCTCGCGGGTATCGACCGACGTCACTATGATTTTGATATGGGTATTAGGCTATCGCGGCGCTTTGAGAGCAGCCAATTATCTTTTGAGTTACTTCATGATGTCACTGATACCCACAACGACTGGGTATTTACCACGTTTCTATCGAGCATTCAGCAATATCGCAACTGGGAATTTCGAGGTGGTCTAGGATTTAATGTGTATGGTCGTGAGTTTAGCGATTATTACTTTGGTATCGATGAGCATGAAAGCACCGAAACTCGACCGTATTATAAGCCAGATATCGCATACGCGGTCATGCTAGAGCTCCATGCTGAGCACCCACTATCACAGAATTGGGTATTCCTTGCAGGCTGGTTATCAACCTATTTCTCGGGTGAGATCAGTGACAGCCCTATCATTTCTCAATCTTATCAGCATAAAGCCAAGGTAGGCGTGCGTTATGTGTTTTAGATTAGCCCTCGCCCTCATCGGCACAACCGTGTTCCCGAGTGCGTCCTTAGCACAGCAAACAACGCCGCCAACGCACGCTTTATTGGCAACGCCCAATACCTGTGTAGCACTGCGTCAGGGCCGCACCTGTTATTCTGATATCGAGTTGCAATGGCAAGTGGCCAATGACGCAGCTTACTGCATCCGTGAACAAACTAAGCAGCAACCTCTGCATTGCTGGCAAGGACAACGTCAAGGCTATATTATCGTCGATTTTGCCAGCCCTAAAGCCGTGCGCTTCGAACTCTTTCCAAGAGCATCAGGCGAGACCATTGCTGACACCGAAGTGCGAGTGCAGTGGGTTTACACCAATGGACAGAAAAAACGTCGCTGGAGATTATTTTAGATGCAGCAATCACCCCATATTCTTGTTGTTGAAGACGACCTTTCTCTGAGCGAGTGGATGCAAGACTTCCTAAGCCAAAATGGCTATCAGGTCGGCTGCTGTGGTAACGGCAAGGAAGTAGAAGGCTATGTACAAAGTCATCATCCTGATTTGGTGTTACTCGATGTCATGCTACCAGGAATGGATGGCATAAGTGTCTGTACACGCTTACGGCAATTTTATCAGCAACCCATTATTATGTTGACTGCGCGCGATGATGAATTAGATGAAGTCATCGGCCTTGAAGTGGGTGCTAGCGACTATATCGCCAAGCCGGTACGCCCTCGAGTTCTGCTCGCTCGCATTAAAGCAGCGTTACGCCCAGGCAGCGACGAGCAACCGCCCAAAAAAGAACGCGAGAGCATTCAAGTGGGCGGTCTGAGAATCGATACTGAAGCGCGACGGGTCAGTTTTAACAATAACGAGGTGGCACTGTCGAATGCCGAATTTGCCTTGCTCTGTTACCTTGCCCAGCATGCCGGTGAAGTGGTAGACAGAGATTCCGTGTTTCGTGCCGTTAAGGGACGAGAATACGATGGCCTTGACCGCAGTATTGATGTAGTGGTCTCGGCGCTGCGCAAACACTTTAATGACAATGGCAACAAGCCGCAGCGCATTAAAACCATATGGGGCAAAGGGTACTTGTTAGTGAAGGATGCGTGGAGTTAGCTCCTAATCGTGCGTTTATATGAAAAAACTGTACTTATCTTTGTTGTGCACAGCGTTAATTTCTGTGGTGTTGCTAAGCTGGCTTATCGACAGCTTCGCTAGTGGCCCAACGCAACAGGATGACTTCACACAACAACGGCAAGTGCTTGCAGGAATGGTCTCTTACCTTAGTGAGTACGAGGCGAAAAATCAGCAACATGGATTGGATGCGCTAAACCAACACTTCAAACTCGATATCGGTCTTGAGAATAACGCTACGTTAGCCCTTCCCCCTTCTTTAATCACCCAGCTGTATAGTAATTCCGGACTAGTACTTGCCGATAACCAGGGCCTTTATTTAGTGCGCGCTGCCGACAGCTTGCATGGGAAGCACCTCACCATGCGCCTACCCAAACCCAAAGCGGCGGATCATGACTTGCTACTCACGGTGTTATTCTACACTGGGGTCAGTTTGTGTATGTGGCTCCCTCTTATCCCCCTCACCCGTCGTATTAGTGTGCTCTCTAATGTAACCCAGCAGTTTGCTGACGGTCATTTAGAAAAACGTATTAGCGCCAGCCGCTGGAGCTATACCACACAATTAGAGCGACGCTTTAATGCCATGGCGGAGCAAATTAATGCGTTACTGGATGAGAATAAACTGATGGCGTCGAGCCTCTCTCATGACATTCGTACACCCATTGCCTGCCTGCGCTTTGGCTTGGATGCGGCAATTGAAAGTGACGACCAGGGCGCGCAACAGCGCTACCTCCAGCGTATGGAAAAAGATTTAGACACCATGGAGTCGATGCTAAACAGCTACCTGAGCTACGCGGCTCTGCAACAGCAAACTCAACAATTAACCTATAGCCAAACAAGCGCGTCGCTCTACTTGCACGATATTTGCGAGCAATTACAAGCGCAAGCGAAGGCCAATGGGCAACATATTGAGGTACGCTGCTCAAGTGCATTAAAAATAAACGCCGACCTGCACTGGCTAGCGCGAGCATTGATTAATATTTTGGGTAATGCTCTTCGCTATGCACGCCAATCAGTAACCGTCTGTGCAGATATTGACGGTCACTTTCTAGCGATTACGATTGAAGATGATGGCCCCGGGATCCCTCAGGCAGAACGTGCGGCAATATTAAAACCTTTCTATCAAAGTGCTAAACACCGCTCTGCGCAGGGTTATGGATTAGGCTTGGCCATATGTCAAAAAGTCATGGTCTGGCATCACGGCTACTTAGCAGTGAGTGAATCAAGTTCTTTAGGCGGGGCAAAATTCACCCTTAAATTACCTCTGTAACCTTCAATTTACATTCCCTACACTGAATCACACTTGGTCGCAAATAAGCTCAAACAGCGAGATTACGGCCCTTTATGATAGGCGACCTTTTTTCTATGTACAGCGCGCTTTACCCTGCTATACGGGCAATAAATGCCCCCGTGAGCTTTTTATTTCATGGAAATTACAGTAGATTGGGAGCGCCGTTCACCTACAGAGAAATATAATAATATGAGTGCGTCGCGTGGGGAGTTTAGCTCCCGTTTTGGTTTTATAATGGCCGCTGCTGGCTCAGCGGTCGGACTCGGTAATATTTGGGGCTTCCCCACCCAAACAGCCTCCAATGGCGGGGCTGCTTTTGTATTGGCTTATTTAGTATTGGCGTTTTGCTTAGCCTATCCCGCACTGATGGCGGAATTGGTCGTTGGTCGCTATGGTCAGGCCAATGCGGTGGCATCGCTAAAGAAGGTGTCGAACCATCGCTGGCAACATCCCTTAGCCTTTATTGTTGGCTTTGGCGGCATCATTTGTGCGGGATTAATTTTAAGCTTTTACGCCATAGTGGCGGGTTGGATGATCAGCTTCACTGCTGAGCCGGTAGCGCAACTAGCCGGGCAGAACGAGGCTGCTAATTGGCTGACTAGCCAGTCACTGTCACGCAACTTACTCTTTGCAGGCGGCTTTATTCTCCTGACCGTGATGATCATTAGTAAGGGCGTTGAAAATGGCATTGAAAAGTGGTCGAAACGATTGATGCCAGCGTTACTGGCAATTTTATTCGCTCTGATCGCCTACGTAATGAGCCAAGACGGCGCTACACAAGGATTAAAGAACTACTTGCTGCCTGACTTTTCTGCGCTATTTGAACCGGCGCTGCTGGTCAGTGCTTTAGGCCAAGCATTCTTCTCGCTGTCGTTGGGCACCAGTGTGATGATCATTTATGGCTCGTATATCTCTAAAAGCGAAAACCTCGTTACCCTAGGTGCATCGGTTACCTTAATTGACGTGTTTATAGCCTTTGTTGCTGGCCTTTTGATAATCCCAGCGATGTACGTAGCACAAGCCCAAGGTGTTGAAATATTTGATGCCTCTGGCAAATTACTTTCTGAAGACACGCTGGTCTTTCAAGTGTTACCGGCACTTTTTGACTCCATGGGAAGTGCGGGGCTGTATGTAGGTTTTGCCTTTTTCGCCTTGATGAGTATAGCCGCGCTAACCTCGTCTATTTCCATGCTTGAAGCACCTGTGTCTTATACCGTTGAGAAGTTTGGCCTTAACCGCCGCCCAGCAACCTGGGTGATCGGCGTACTGATTTGTTTAGTGAGCTTCACTATCATTTTCAACTTTGAGCAACTGTTTGGCTTCGTGATTGCGCTAACAACGCGCTTCGGACAACCCCTACTTGGACTTATGTGTTGTGTTTTTGTGGGATGGATTTGGCATCGAGCGTCACTGCTCAAAGAAATTCAGTCTGGTTGCCCTGAGGCTGCGAATAGCTGGTTCTGGAAAATCTGGCCTTGGTATATCAAGTTCGTTTGCCCCATTTGTATTTCCTTGGTATTTATCAACTCGCTGCGCTAACAGCCTAGCTAGTCAGCCGCATTGAGTTACTGCGGCTGACTCCCCTGCTCAACAGTACATATCGCTTTATTTCGTCCTTGTGCTTTTGCTTGGTATAGGTTTTCATCTGCTTGTTTAATCATGCTGCGCCAGTCCTCAGGTGCAAATCCACAAGTGATCCCGCCAACAGAGACGCTAATACGGTGATAGTCCGAGTGTTTATGAGGTAAGGCTAACGCCCTGACACCGGCGAGCACCCGCTCTGCGATAAGTTGTGCTCCGCTTGCATCGGTATGCGGCAAAATAACCGCGAACTCCTCCCCTCCTAAGCGGGTTACAAAGTCTGTCGAGCGCATTAAGCTACGCGTGAGTACTTCAGCGATCTGTACCAACGCCGCATCCCCGGCGAGGTGGCCGTAGCTGTCGTTGTACTTTTTGAACCAGTCCACATCAATCAGCAAGGCCGATATTTCCGGTGTTTCATGGCGACTGGATAATTGCAGCATGGTGGACTCAAGGTAGCGGCGATTAAACACTTTTGTGAGTGAATCAACCATGGCCGCTTCTTTGTATTCATCGAGCATTTTCTTGTATTTTAAATGGTGCATTACTCGCTTGTACAAGGTCGTTAAGCTGTAGGGCTTACGCACAAAGTCACTGCACCCAGCATCCCAAAAATCAACTTCGCGCTGGGCATGCTCCTCACTGCTGACCATTAATACCGGAATATCATCAAAACGGCTGTGCTCTCGAATTCGCTGACATAAAACAATACCGTCCATGCCTTGCAAACTAAATTCGGTGATCACGATATGCGGGGCAATGTCCATAATAAGTCGCAGCGCAGCTTCACCATCACGGCAGCGCTTAACATTGAAATGAGGGGATAGCACCTCCCGCAGTAAATCAAAGTCGGCATCGTTGTCTTCGACTATTAAGACAGTGCTATCGTCGATAGCTTCTCTTAGGTGTTCTTCGACCTCTTCAGTATCCGGTTCCATCGGGGTGTTTGTTGCACTCAAGTCGCCCTCCATTGAGTCACTGGCGCTGTAATGCCCAGCCGGTGGCTTGTCATCTACTCGTTACTTTTATTCCCTAAAGGTAGGTGATATGAGCCATTAAGCAACTTTAGCGGGGGTTAGCGCTTATGCAAATACATATCCTGATGCTCAATGCCGTCTTCCAGATAAGGCGACCCACGCGTAACAAACCCCAATTGCTGATAAAAGCCAAGTAAATAGGTCTGCGCACTTAACATTACCGGACGTTCACTAAAAAACTGCTCACACACACCTAGAGCATGCTGCATTAAGCGCTGGGCTACCCCTTGTCCTCGTGCATGGGGCAGCACGAGCACGCGTCCGATAGCGACACTTTCTGACTTGTCGATACAACGCGCATAAGCACACAATTGATTGTTCTGATACCCTAAAATATGTTTGCTATTGGCATCAATATCGCCATCGTCTAGCTCTGGATAGGGGCAGTTCTGCTCGACGACAAAAACATCAACACGAGCACGCATCAAAGTAAATAATTCGGTGGTTGTCAGCTCATCAAAGCCTTTACATAGCCAGTGTATCGTCATACTTATATCCCATTAAAAAAGCCCAGCGGTGCTGGGCTTAACGCTTTGTTGTTCTGCTAACTTAGTGAATTAAGCGCTCTAATTGGTCGCAGATCTGTGATAAATTCACATGATCGTGCTCTATGGTCAAATCAATGTACCCGTCGGAGCGAAACGCGCGATCTAGCTCAATTAAAACGTGCGTTTTATGTGCTTCGGGGACAAACGATAGCTCGACCTCTTGAATGCCAAACATGCCGCCGCTTTGCGGTCGATACTCAAGTTCTTGATAGCATCCCGAGGTAGAATGGAAGCTCGGTGCGCGCAAATAGCCTTTTTCAACATCGGCTTTCATTAACCTAAAGCCCAGCCTATCCATTGCCTGCATACAGGCTTTAACAGCTTCGTTAGGGTAAATATGCAACGGATCGCGATCGCTGGCGTCAATGGCCAAATCGATATTTAAACCTGTTTGAATCCATACATGGGTTTGGTTGTAACCGGCGATAAATTCGGTGATCGGAGTTTCAGAATGCAATCGTGCTTCAAACGGAATACGTTTTTCTTCACCAGGTTGTAAGGTCAGCTTCTCGCCCACACGCCACTTTTCAATAATATGATTCGTAAAGTAATCGCCATCATCTGACTCTACTTTTACGCGGGTCATCAAGGCCAATTCCAAACCAGAAATATCTTGTTCTACATCACCCCCTTTTATAATGATTTCGGCATGAAACTTTTGCCCGGGGTGTAAATGCTCAGTTTGTAGTACCGTATCGACTTTCGCGGCACCAATTCCTACAGAGGCCAGGATTTTTTTAAACATCACTTCTCCTGTTAATGAATCCTTTATTGCATCTTAACCACAATTGCGCGCCCTTGTCAGTGAAAACTTATGCAAACCATAAAAAAACTTCAATCACGATTAAAGCGAGAGGAAATGGGCCCTGGCATACATAGTATTTTCAATAACTTCTACAATTAGTTACACTGATTACACCTGCACTAAGATAACACTTTTATGGAACTGATCTTTTTTGCCGTTGCCTTTGTTTGTGGTTTTGCCGCCTATCAAGTGAAACTTCCCCCCATGGTCGGCTTTTTGGTAGCCGGATTTGTCTTACATATGGCTGGCTATAAAACCACCGCATTATTGGATCAAATCGCCGCGTTGGGGATCACCCTATTGTTGTTTAGCATAGGCTTGAAGCTCAAAGTGTCGAGCCTGATGAAAGTGCAAGTGTGGCTCCCCGCCAGTGCCCACATTATTATTAGTACCGCATTGTTTTGTGGCTTTTTGCTACTGCTCGGGGTGTTCGCCCTGCCCCTCTTTATCGACCTGAACTGGCAAACTGCATTATTGCTTGGCTTTGCGTTTAGTTTCTCCAGTACCGTTTTTGCCGTTAAAGTGCTTGAAGATCGCGGTGAGATGTCGAGCCTCCATGGTAAAATATCCATCGGCATCCTGGTCATGCAAGACATCTTCGCGGTGCTATTTTTAGTAGCCAGTACTGGCAAACTACCCAATTACTGGGCAATTGCCCTGGTGGTGTTGTTGCCACTGATGCGCCCAGTTATGTTTTGGATATTGAACCGCTCCAAACACGGCGAACTACTGCCCCTGTTTGGCTTCTTTTTCGCACTTGTCGCCGGTTATCAAGCTTTTGAATTTGCGGGCATCAAAGGTGATTTAGGGGCCTTGATCTTAGGAATGATGTTTGCCAGCCACAAAAAAGCGGGGGAACTCGCTAAGTCATTACTGAGCTTTAAAGATATACTCCTGGTTGGTTTTTTCTTAACCATAGGTCTTAATGCCGAGCTCACCGCCAGTGCATTGGTTGCAGCTATCTTGGTGGTTTCTGTGCTGGTCTTTAAAGTCGCGCTTTATTATGTGCTGACTAATGCTGTGCGCCTACGTGCGCGTACTTCCCTATTGAGTGCTTTTACGCTTGCCAACTACAGTGAGTTTGGTCTTATTGTCTGTGCGCTAGCCGCAAGCAGTGGTTGGCTGTCGTCACAATGGCTGGCCGTGGTGGCCACGGCGGTCGCCATAACCTTCGTGATTGCTTCACCGTTAAATGCCAGAGCCAATGATATCTATGTAAAAATAGAGCGTTGGCTACTGCCTTTTGAAAGTGACTCGCGACTGCCAGAAGAGCTACCTGTGAATCTACATAATACCCGCATCGCTATTTTTGGCATGGGCCGCATAGGCACCGGTGCCTATGAGACTATAGCCCAGAGCTTCCCACAAGCGGTGGCGGGGATCGATATTAAACCCGAAGTGGTGGCTCGTCATGTCAAGCGCGGGCGTCGAGTGGTCACTGCCGATGCCACCGATCCTGATTTTTGGCAACGATTGAACCATGCGAAGGTGGAAATGGTGATGTTAGCCATGCCCAAGCACAATCAAAATATCTTCGCCTTAGAACAGTTACAAGCTTCGGGGTATGAGGGGCAAGTTACCGCCATTGCAAATTACCCAGATCAGCAAAAAGAGCTCGAGGAATTGGGCGTAAACTCTACTTACAACTTCTACCTTGAGGCCGGTAGTGGTTTCGCTGAACACGTCAAAGAGAAAATTTCACTTTCTTAAATAATCCCGCTTTTAGGTAAGTGATAACGCGTTTTATTTAGTTATCACTTACTTATCAATTTTGTACCTTGTCACCAAGCTTGGAACGTTCCGAATACAGGTGTGGCGCTATTTACAAAGCTTTACACGGTTGTTGGTAATAACCGTAAAAAAAGGAGTAAACTAGGTCTATACAGTGATGTAAGTCACTATTTTTAACACAGAATTTAGCAAAGGCAACCAGATTACATTCGTTAATATGCAATTGCCGATGTGTGTAGGAGGTTGATTATGACCATCGACAATAAGCAAGCAACGCACAGCAAACTTGATAAGCAGCAAATGCGTGAATTGCAGTCGCAGCTCGACGATATCCAAGACTCAGGTGTGACTCCGGAATTTTTACGTTACGTACTATTCCAAAAAATGCTCGATGTCTATCAAGTGCCAAAAGATCATGCCCTGCGCGGTGACAGCACCCCAGAGCGCTTAGACGACCCGGCCTTGATCAATCATCTACATCAGTTAGGTTTTGCCAAGCGCAGCGCCTACCACTAACTACTTTCTGAGGGCCTACTCCCTCATTTAATAGGCTGGCAATGCCCGTCGCCAGCCTATTCCTCTACCTTACTTTTTATGCCACTGGCTTTTTCAAAGTATCCGCTTTGCGCTTAGGTTTTAGGCTTGCGAAAGAATCGCGCACCGGCTTGGTGTAAATAGCCCAGATAGAATCATGCCCGGCATCGTATTGACCCACTCCGATACTGATCTTGCCCACTTCATCGGCGCGAATGAGGGTGCCGAATAATCGGTCCCATATGGCTAAAGCCGAACCCAGGTTGGTATCAAAGTGCTGCGGGTTGTCACTGTGATGAATTTGGTGTTGCGCGGGACTAATCAACCATTTTTCAACATGGCGCCCCCAACTCAGCCACACATGCGAATGGCGCAAGTTTGACCCCATGGCATTAAAAGCGAACACAAAAATGTTAGCACCGAGAATGTCCACCATGGATAACTTAGTCCCGAATAGGTAGTAGCATACACCGACCACCATCCCTTGTGAGAGCGCCATACGGCAGGCATAAAGGTAACTCTCTAGCGGGTGAGAGCGATAAATGGTGAAAGGGGTCAGCACTTTAGCAGAATGGTGTACCTTGTGGTAATGCCACAAAAAAGGCACCTTGTGTAGTGCGTAATGCAGTAAAAACCGTGAAAAGTCATCGGCTAAAAACAGCAATACGGTAAAAATGATGACCACGCTGGTTTCACTCAACGGCATCGGCGCTCGCAAACCAAACGCGCCCTCTAATAACTCCGTTGTCGCCAGCGCCACTGGCACCATGGTCAAAATAATAGGCGTGAACAACAGCGCCTTAAGCACACGGTTGTAAATCCATAACTGATAGTCTAGGCGGGCACTGGGTGCCCACCAGATTTTTTTGGCAAACACATAGCGAAAAAAGCCACGTGTTGATTTCTTGCTCTTACGCAAGCCATAAGCAAGCGCAGCTAAGATAAGGGCCATGATGCTGTAACCAATAAAAATACGCTTATTGGCGTCAAATAGATAATCCGGCGTTTGCGCGATGCTTTGCCAAATAGTCTCTAGCATGGCCCGACCCTCTTAGAACTGGTATTTATAACCAAGCGACAGCGTCCGTGGTTTACCCGGTCGCGCCCCATAAGGACGACGGCTGACGATGTTGTCTTGGTCAAACAGGTTATCTACCTTGGCATACACGCGGCCATATTGGCCAAGCTCATAATGAGCCGCGATATCAACCACTGTGGTTGCCGGCACTTCTTGACCCGCTAAGGCGACATCAAAGCCCTCGTAACCGACGCCTGCCGTTTCTGGCATATCGCTGACATACTTAATGAGCATATCAACCGCCCAATTTTTATGTGCCAACCCGATACTGAGCGTCGCTTGGTGCGTTGGCAAATAAGGCAGCCTATCGCCAGGGCGAATGTAACCCCACTGCACAAACTCAGAGAACAACGCTTGTTTAAACTCGCTTTGCGTATAGGTATAAGTCAAACTCATAGGAATATCGAGTTGCAGATTTAACGGATAGGTTTGAGCTATTTGCGACTCGACTCCCCACACATCGACCTCGCCACCGCTGAATTCTTGATCAAGCTGACCTTGGCTGCCGCAATTTGACTGGCCACAGCTTTCAATTAGATTAGCGTAATCATTGAAAAAGCCAACCATTTCAAATTGGGTGATGCCGTCGTTATAACGACCACCAAATTCATAGTTCACGCTTTTTTCAAACTCGTCTTCGCCATCGCGCACTGGCGCTGACGGGCTAGCAGGAACAAAGCCTTGGTGAACACCAAATAGCAAGCCGCTGTTATCATCTAACTGATAAAAGCCGCTGATCCCTGGCAACCATACACGGGTGGTCTTTTGTTGCCAATCATCAGCAAAACCCGACTTATCATTTTGATAGGTCATATCCATCAGCTCACCGCGCACGCCAACACCTAAGGTTAGCTTATCGATGGTTACCTGATCTTCTATATACACCGACCAGGCATCGGTGCTTTCTGTGTTCTCGGTGGTGAACCGGCGGGTCTCGGCGATGGCAGTATTAATGCCGTCAACCATGGCATAGGTGTCTTCATAGTGATTACGCTCAATCTCATCTTGGTGGAAACGAACCCCAAACGAGACTGTGTGCTGCAAGCCAAACAGCGGCACTTGCCAATCACCATCGAGCTGAATGCCTTGTGAGTAGTACTCACGGTCATTGGTGCCCATATTTAAAAAGTAATTAGTTTCACCGGCGAGCACAGAATCGCGCTGGCCACTTAACACCTGATATTGACCAGCAAACTGCTCAGGGCTTGCCAAAATATCAGATAAGCTAGCATTGCTGTTAGACAGGCTATTTAGCTTTAACCAAGCACGCTCGTAATCGTTACGATAAACCCGGGTTGTTAGGTTTACATCTTCAGCGCTTAGCTGATAGGTAAACATCACTTGCGTATGCTTAGTATCCATTTGTGCCGGCTGGGATGCGGCATAACGGCGATAGGGGTTAGCCTTATAATCGGCGTCGGTAAGGCCTAAATAGGTCTCATCGGAGAGCTCATCGGCGTAAGAAAGCTTGACCTCAAAACGCTGGTCGAAACGCTGGCCATCCAGCTGATAATCCACTTTGACCAGTAAATCGTCTTTATCGAAGCCAGTATCACCGCCGCCATCGAGCTCTTTAAAACCATCACTTTGTAAGTGCACCCCTTCGACTAAAAAGCCAAGGTTGCCTTGACGGTCGCCATAATAAGCATGGGCTTTTTTGTAGCCATCTCCACCGACAGATAAATCGACGCCACCAATACGATAATCTGGCACTTGGCGGCTGACCATATTTAGTGTTCCGGCCACAGTTTGTGGGCCGTATTTTATCGCCGCTGGCCCTTTAAAGACCTCCACCGCCGTCATCCGCGTGGTTAACGGGAAGTAGTAAGCGGCGGGCGCAGAATAAGGAGCCGGACCAATCAACACCCCGTCTTCTAAAATGGTGATTTTCTTACTACGCTCTGGCGTCACCCCACGAAAGCCGATATTCGGGCGCAAGCCATAGCCATCTTCTTCGCGTATGTTGACTCCGGGTACCTGTGATAGCACGCGGTGAATATCGTCAAATTCAAACTCTTCAAGCTGCGCTTCACCTATTAAGGTGGCCGAGCCTGCTTCGGTGCGCAGTTTGTCGTGGTGGCTAATAATCTGTATATGCTCGAGCTCTTTATCAGCAGCAAAAGCATTCAATCCAAATGCCGCAATACTCACGGCTAAGGCAAGTTTACTGTGTTTCATCATGATCCTTAATCGTTATCACCCGCCGAAGTGGTCGGCAACTCAAGTGCCAGCTCATTGATAAAGTCGTTCTTCAACTCATCGGTAATGGCTTTAACTTGGGTGTGCACTTCACGTACCTGCTCTTCGTTATCAAGTAATGCAGTGGCTAAGTCACTTTCAATTGCCGCAATCGCCGCTTTAGTGTCACTGATCCCTTGCAGCATACGCTCTTTAGTGGCGCTTGCTTGCTCATCATCAAGGTAATCGTCGAAACCCACTAACGCGGGCTCGCCCTGGCGTTGACCCACGACTAGGGCTTCAAAGGCGAGCAAGTTGGCTTTGATATTCGCCAATGAGCTTTTAGCATCGAGGCTCTCTACATCCTGTGGACACGCAGACGTACCACAGGAGTTAGGTAAAATCCCTATGGGCTCCGCCAACTTTTTATCTTTGACCACTTCGGTTAAATAAAACATTGCATCGGAGATGTGATTCAGGGCGCTATGGGCAGATTCAAACTGCGACCCGCTTTGTCCCGCTGATTTGAGCTCGGCGGCAAAGCCATTGTCGCCCTGCCATTTTTCCAACAGTTCAGCACTGGAGTTGCGCACATCCATTGCTGCGGTGACAGCATACTCACAGCGCGCCACTTTACGCGCCAGCACAGTGCGGCTATTCCAATCCGCTAAAGCATCATTAGCAACGCTACAATGGTGATCATACTGCTCATTAAAAAGCACATGTTGCAACGCAAAGAGGCCCCGCCGTGTGGCAGTACGGGCACTGATATCGTATGGTCGCTCAGGGTCGTTATTAATGACGCCGTCTTGGTGGTACACCACATCTTGGTCAATGCCACAGCGGCTAATAGCAGGCCACGAATAAATGCGGTTACGCAGCTCGCCGTTGTTGGTCAAAAGCGGTCCCATTTGCATCATCTCTACCTGCTGCCAAGCGCCCATGGCATCTAACCATGCATCTTGGGCTTCAAGCATGGCCGTTTGCGCCTGCTCCGAGCTGGTTTGGACACTGGCTTTCTCCAGCTCACAATAACTGGCAATCGCACTTTGCTGCGCTTGTGCTTGCTGATGAAATAAAGTAAACGCCGGGGTGATCACGTTATCAACTAAGCTTGCCACCAGCGCCGCTTCATCAAAGCTGGTCGGCTCGGTCGGTGAGGTTGGCTCACCGCTGCCACTGTCATTAAAACCGGCGCCTTGCGAGCTTGAGGTGCTCTCACCACAGCCGCCCAGAGCGAATGCCACAGCAAGAGCCAGAGCGCCCTGCTTGAGGATTGCTTTTTTCATTCTACCTTCCCACTTGCTAGGTTTCCCACTAGGGGATTTAAACGACAAAAAGGCTAGCATTAAGCCGAGGCCTAAAAGCTAACCTTTTATGATCTTTATGCTGGCCTTAGGCCATGCAACTGAGCCTTACCAGTTGGCAACATTCTCAGCGTTGAAACCGTATACTTGTTGCATCAAGTCACGAGCTGTTTCTAGGTCAGCCTTATATGCGGCAATAGCATCGGCGTCGCCGGTGACTGGTGCGTCACCAAACAGCGCGTGTAACTCGGCGAACTTACCAGCATTGGCATCGTCATTAAAAGGAGAGAATGGGCTGAACTGGAAGTTCAACGCAAAGCCTTTCATCTCACCAAAGTGCTTAGCTAAGTCGGCAAAGCTGTCGGCACTGTAGTCACCATCGCTAATTTCATCTAAATCAGCCATCGTATCGTTGATGTAGTGCACAACCGTAGCGGCAACCGCCTTTTCCCAATTGGCAACGGCGATATCACGGTGCGCCAATAACTCATCCATTTGCGCGTCGCTAAGCTCGCTGCCGACATTATCGTTGATGATTTTACGCCCGGCTATAAAGGCGTTCATCGCTGCTGCGGTGAAATCTGTGGTCACTGTCGCGCCACGGTCACGCTTAGCGGCGTTCGTTGAGTTACCCCAGTTATACTCTGCAGCTAGGTCAATCTGACCATTGCTGTCGTAATCGTTGTAACCATTAGCAAAACCATCACGGCCGCCCTTACCGGCGATTTCATCGTCGCTGTACTCTAGGTAATTGCGCGCCGCACCGAAATAACCAAAACCTTCATCAAACTGGTGCTCAAGCGTGGTGTATAAAGCACCGTCTTTTTGCGCCACGATGTTATCGGTGGTCAGACCTTCATCAAGGTAGTCATCGGTGCCTTGAGAGAACATCAATGCGCCTAGGGTGTGCTTTTGAATAAGCTGATTGAGGTCAAGACCAGTTTCAGTAATGTACAACTTAGTGATTTGATTGCCCGCTGGGTCAACCAACAGCTCGCCTGCATTGTATTTATCAATGTTTGCCGCTAGCAGGTCGAAATAATGAAACACTAAGCCTTCAGGTGTTGCGGCCTCAGCACCAAATTCGCTCCATCCCACAAAGCTACCGGCTGCAAGCCAGTCTTTATGCATTTTCGCTGCGTCTGCACCAGCGACTTTGCCGCTAAGCTCTTTACCTGATGAAGAGATTTGAGCAAAAGAGTTTTGCTCTGTCTCAATGCCATCTGCGAAGTTAAGGCTGCCGTCTTTGATGGCTTCATAGTCACCCCACAATGCCATCAACTGCGCTTTGACAGCATCGCCGGTCAAGCTGTTAGTGGTTACAAAGTCACCAGTGAGTTGGCCAATGTAGTTTTTGATTTCTGCGCTTAGGGCATGGCGAGCGATCTGTCCGGTGTAGCTCACCGAAGAACCGCTTCCTAGTTTAGAATCGAACTCATAAAGGTTAACACCTGCTTCAGGGGCCACATCGGCAACCGTTACGGTTAATTCTTTTGCAAAGCTTAAACCACCCGCATCGGTCACTGTGACGCTTACGCTAACCTCAGTTTGCTGCTCGTAGTTCAGAGCAATACCATCTTTAAGCTTGAGGGTATTACCGTCAACAATTTCAAAACGCGCTTCATCAGCGCTCAGCGTATAGGTAAAACCAGAATCAGCGTCATCAGTGGCACTCAACGCGCCTACTTCAGCGCCCACCAAATCGTCATTTACCGACGTGCTAGACAAGCTGATGTCGGTAGGAGCTGTATTTGTTGGTTGTTCTGGGGTGGTGTTATCTGATGAATCTGATGAACCACCGCAGCCAGTTAAACCTAGGGTGGCAGCTAGCACGGCACTAGCAACTAAAGATTTACGCAATGTCATGTTGTTATCCCACTAAAGATGTGAATCATTCTCATTTTAATTGCTGTCATTATAGGGATACTCAAATAACAATCAATGGTATTTATAAGTTTTTTTAAAATCACAAATTAAAATAAATTAAACAGGTACGTAAGAAACCCGCTGAGGGCTCACACTGTTCACATCACCGATGTGAGCATACTTAATTAAGACGCGAATAAGCGCTGCGCGCACGAGCAATCGTATATAAAGGATAACAATCGGACGACAATTAGGATGGACTGGCTAAAGACATAAGCCGAAATGCTGGCTCAGCGCCAAGGGCGCCAAGCCATGTATGTCAGTGATGTGCTGTTACACCACCTCCAGCGTGTCTGGTTTTTTACTGAAAAATAGCGTTAGCACAATAAGTGCCATTGGGAATAGCAGCAAGTTCACGTAGGCAAACACCATCGTCAGCTGCAAAGTAGCAATGATGAGTAGCATGATTGCGAAGACTTTTAGCAACACTTGATCACGAGCTGTCTCAACCAGCAAGATAAGCGCCAAGGCAATAGCGAAAACGCTGTACAGTAACAAGCAACCACCGGCAATAAATAGGGCAACAACCGCACTATTTGAAAACGTATCAGGCTGCATCTCCTGGCCTGTTATCGCAAAGAACAGATCAAAGAGTATGGTGGCGTGAAATATAGCGACAATACACGCCAAGATGATGAGCATTGTCCGCGCCAAGCGCAAACTCAAATGATTTTTTAATACTCTCGCCAGGGTCCAATAAATATAGATCTCAAGAGCACCAATCACCATAAACAAGGCATCGGACCAAGACAGACTATAAAGGTCTTGTTGAAATGCGGTGTCAAAGCCATCAAACGCGTGGCCATATAGGTTGCTCCAATATAGTGGAAATAGAATCGCTAGCAATACCGTAGCGATAGCCGGGATAACGAGATCACGGTTTAACATATCTGCTCCTGAGATTTTATTTATCATTATCTGAGTAATCAGCATCACGCTCGTAGACCAAAATATCACCGGGCTGACAGTGCAATACATCACAGATCGCAGCCAAGGTGCTAAAGCGAATCGCCTTTACTTTGCCATTTTTGAGTAAAGATAAGTTGGTCATCGAAATGCCTATTCTTTGCGACAATTCCGTGAGTGACATCTTTTTCTTTGCTAACTCAACATCAAGGTTTATGCGTATTTTCATGCTGACTAAATTACGACCAAAAACAATGTTTGTCAAAATATATTTTACGATAAACATAAAATAATTAGGTTTGGGCTGATTGAGAAAGGTTCTTTTTCAATGACAAAAGCGTGTTTCAGCAGTGGTCATACACGCCCACTCAGTGTTAGCATTAAAGGAACAGGGAAGTGTTAGGAATGCCGAATGCAGCAGCGTTTTCATTATATTGATAATTTACGGGGCTTAGCGTTATTACTTGGCGTCGTGTTCCATGCCGCCTTGGCCTATGGCCCTTATTTTCACAATATGTGGCTGAGTGTCGATACCAACAAACATGTGCTGTTTGATTATCTCGCCATGTGGACACACCTATTTCGCATGCCACTGTTTTTTGTTATCGCTGGGTTCTGCGCCGCTATTTTAGTGACCAAACGCGGTAACGGTCATTTTATTCGCAACCGCTCCAAGCGTGTGCTGCTACCCTTTGTTATTTTTTTGCCACTGACGCTGCTGGTGCTATTTCAATTAATGATATGGGGAGTAGAGTTCAGTGACTATCCCCCGCCGTTAGTAAATCTACTAATGGCTGTGAAAGAGCCGCAGATCAACACTATGCATCTATGGTTTTTATGGTACTTGATGCAATTCTGTGCACTGTTTTGGTTGCTGAATAAAAATCAGCGGTTAATAAGCAAGTTGCTTGAGGTGGTTGTTAATCCGGTATTTATAGTGGTTGCGTTACCCGTTGTAATAAGTGCTGGGATGGCTCACTTAGTCGTGCCCTTCCCTGCACCCCACACCTTACAGCCGCAACTTTGGGCTTATTGCACCTATGGGCTTTTGTTTATGCTAGGTGCAAGTTTATACCATCACCACACTACCGTATTAGCTGCGCTGCGTTATTTTAAGCCGCTCGTGCTCGTTGCCTGTTTAACCGTGGGCGCGTATTTTTACCTATTACCTGAAGCACCGAGCCTTGAACAAGTAAGGATTGCCGTAAATACCGGTGAAACTCGCGTAGCGCATATCAACCTGTTGTTAGTTGTAGTACAAACCCTCGCCATATTAAGCTGCACCGCTGTGGCATATTTAGCGGGCTATCGCTGGCTGAACCAATACAATGAGTATAGCCGCTACATCTCCGACGCTTCCTATTGGATTTACCTTATGCACATTCCAGTATTAATGTGCGTGCAAATACCACTCAGCAATACCCTACTTCCAGCCTTAGCCAAGTTTACTATTTCACTTAGTACCACGTTGTTGATAGGTTTTATCAGCTACCATTTCGGCGTAAGATATACCGTGCTGGGGATGTTGTTAAATGGCACCAAAGCAACGCCTATGCAAAGCAAGGCGATGGATTCACCGCGCTAGGGGGTATCTGCCGTCGTTCTTGTTGTGATAGTACCGCAAGGCGAGTAAGGCAAGGTCTGTATTTGGCTAGTCTAAGCCAAGGGTTTTGCCTTTGATAAACGGTAATGTGATGGTAAAGCGTGCCCCACCCAGTGGACTGTCGTCGACACTGATCTCGCCTTGGTGCCAGTGAACAATTTTGCCACATATAGCCAAACCAAGGCCGTAGCCCCCAGTGCGTTTATCACGGCTTTTATCCAAGCGAATGAATGGTTTAAAGATATCTGCTCGTTTACTATCAGGGATCCCCTCGCCATCATCTTCGACACTGATGATACATTGCTCCTCGCTGGCTTGGAGGCGCACTTCTATACGACTGTGGGCATGTTTAATGGCATTGCCTAAAATATTTTGAAATGCACGGCTGATAAAGTGTGGATCGCAACGATACAAATTAGGCTGCTCATAAATTACTGAGATTGCAATTGCGCTGTCAAAATTGAGCTTGTCTACCAGTGATTCCATCAGCTCATTCAAATCCACTAAATGAGATTCTAAACTCGGACTTTGCGCGTCCAAGCGCGCATAATGCAGCATTTCACTGACTAAATTTTCCAGCTCGGTAACATCACCGGTCATCGACTGCACATACTTGCGTTGTTTTTCATCGGCGCCCTGCTCAACCATTGCCAAGGCAAATTTAAGACGCGCTAGAGGGGTGCGAAACTCATGGGATACGGAGGAAGTCAGTTCACGTTGTGCGTCTAGCAAGCTGTGAATACGTCGCTGCATCACTTGCAGCGCATCGGTAATGGGCAATAAAAACGAGCGGCCAATGTCACTGACCTGAAACTC
Organism: Pseudoalteromonas sp. CNC9-20; assembly: GCF_022347875.1. Lineage (NCBI taxonomy): Bacteria > Pseudomonadati > Pseudomonadota > Gammaproteobacteria > Alteromonadales > Pseudoalteromonadaceae > Pseudoalteromonas > Pseudoalteromonas sp. CNC9-20. The sequence continues at coordinate 222,855 of NZ_JAKRFS010000006.1, forward strand.
GCGGCGGCCATCCACTTCGGCACAGGCTTCGCTGAGCTTATTAAAATCCCGCCACAACATGAAGCTCCACAGCCCCACCGGCGCACCAACAACCAAGAGCACCAACAGGTACGGCCAAAAGAAGCCTTCTTTTTCAGGCTTTTCCAAGCGTACGGGGCCCACTTGTAAAAGCTGTAAGTCGCCTACAGGGACATACCAAATAAGATGCTCATTGGCGTCATACACATGCACAGCTTCTTTATTATCGATCCGAGTTTGTAGCTCAACAGGCAAGGCAATGGCACCACTGTCGATGGTGCGCATAGGATAGTGACTTTGGATATATTGACGCCCTAATGGGCTTTGTGCCAGCGCTTTGAAGTTATGGCCTAACTCCAACGCTAACGGAGTCGACTGTTCATCAACGGGCCACAGGCGCTCGATTACGCCGGTCACCAACACTAAGGATACAATGATATATAGATAAAGGCTGACGAACAGTTTGCCCAAATTAGTTATTCACTCCACGCATCGCTTACAAACAGGTAACCCTGACCCCATACCGTTTTTATTCTATAGGGTTTATCACTATTATCACCTAGTTTTTTGCGTAATCGTGAAATTCGTACATCAACAGTTCTATCTAAACCATCGTACTGACGGCCAATCATTTGTTCGTGTACATATTCGCGGCTCAGTACATCACCGGCATTGCTTGCCAGTAACCACAATAGCTCGAACTCATGAGAGGTCAGCGATACTTCCTGCCCTTTCAACGTCACAATGCGGCTATTTTTATCAATTTTCAGCTCGCCAAAGGTGACACTTTGCACGCTTTTATCTTGCTCTTGGGTGCGCCTTAACAGTGCGGTAATACGCGCCAGCAGCACCCGAGGCTCAGCAGGTTTTATCACATAGTCATCTGCACCTAGCTCAAGACCGATAACCTGATCAAAATCTTCGCCTTTGGCGGTCAACATTAAAATGGGTAGCGCGTACTTATCACGTACTTCGCGGCACACAGTGAAGCCATCCTTGCCTGGCAGCATGACATCTAAAATCATTAAATCCACCTTGTGTTTACTAAGGTAGTCCATCACCTCGTCACCGCGAGACAGCACTGCGACATGTAAATTATTCTGTTGCAGATAGTCTCGGGTTAGCTCTTGTAGAGCCAAATCGTCCTCAACTAAGAGTATGTTCGCCATGTGCCAACTCCTGAATTAAAAAAAACTCCACACCGAACGTAAGCGCCGACGCGAGCTTTGCATCGTTTGCAGTTCCAGTTGGGTATCTACGACTAATTCGCCGGTTTGTGCATGGGTAAGGGAGTATATGGCCGGTAACTGAACCTTGGCTTTATACTGCCACTGCCCTTGCCGCTGGTCTTGCCAGCATTGCAAGGTTCGCTCGTTCTCGCGCAAGCACACCGGCATCGCTTGCGGTAGTTGCCAACGGACATGCATGGCCGTTTCGCACGCCTGTCCCTTTTCGGCAACAACACAATATTGCGGAGCAATCACCAATGCCGTATCACTTAGCGTAAGCGTACTGCTAAGTTGCATGGCATTAACTAAGGTCGCGGCAAAAACGGCGCTGATCATATTAAAACACGTGCTTGAGGCCAATAAAGGCCGTTACTGCGCTCGACTCCTCAAACAAGGGACTATCGCTGGCTAGGCTATGGTAGTCAATATAACCCACATGAAAGCGCAGCGCATTGCGCTTATTCAATATAAAGCTGACATCAATGTTGGCATAGGGCTGTAAAGTGCTGCCTAGGCTCAACGCATCTAGCCCGGTCACCTCTTGCTGTTGTAGGCCATAAAAGTAGGTATTCATTTCTGCATTAGCGTACTTGATACCCACCGTCGGTTCGACGACCCACCGCTGCATACGATAACTGTTACGCCAACTAATATCCGCGCGCCAACCATTATAGACACTGGTGGTATCCGCCAGCGCATTAACGGTGACTTGCCCGGCGCTGGAAAAGTAATGGTACTCCAAGCCTACATCTAATGCCCACTGACGCTTTCGTACATCGTGAATATCAACGACCCGTGGGCCATCCATCTCCATACTAGCGAAAGAATTCCCTTGTAAAGCGAAGACGCGGCTCGGGTGCCAATCAACAAAAAAACGGGTTTCAGGGTTAAATTCAGTGACGACACTAAGCACATGTTCGGAGTGTTCAACAAAGGTGTAGCCTAGTTGCGCATTGTCAAAATACCAAGACTCGCCATAGTATGCGATATCGGGGATAAGTATTAACGGCAGATTATCACCACCATGAAGTGGATTGGTCATGCTGCCGTAGCCGATGTTAGCGCCTACATGCCACTGATTTAGCGCGACTTCCTCACCTCGTGCCGACAGCGCGCTAAACACCGCAGCGATCAGAAACATAGCCAATAGTCGACTGTGCGTGCCAAGCATAGATCACCCCTAAATTAAACGTCTCGACATGCTAGCAACACCCTTTTAACAGATCAGCAATAATTACAATCATTCACAAATTGCGTCCTTTTAATCACGCTTATAGAACCGACAGTGAATGCACTTAGGCATTATTTCAGTTGCGCCGCCAATTGCCAACATGCACCGAGTACTGATTCACTTAAACGGCGCTGTTGCGCGACTAAACCTATTTCAAAGGGCGGTGGCGCATCGTCCACATTTAAGATCTGCACGCTCTGTGCAAATGGGCTATTTTCTAACACCACCTGAGGAATTAGAGCAACACCCAACCCCAAGGATACCATAGAGACCAACGCCTCGTGACCGCTGACTTGCGCATAAATAGGCGGTTGTATACGCCGCTTTCGCCACCAGCTGATTAGTCGGGTACGGTTCTCTCCTTGCTCAGGAATAATAAAAGGCAGTTGCTGCCAAGGAATGGAAGGTGAGTTAGCCACTTGACGACTGATATCGCACGGTGTTTTAGGAGCAATAAATACTAATTGCGACCACCCTAGGCGGCGAAAGGCAATTTGCGCGGGTAACTTCGCCGGTTTAGCGGCGATAGCCACATCTTCATGGTGATCCAACACACGTTCTAGCGCATAGGCAGGGTCTCCGGTATGCAGCTTTACTTCGACGCCGCAATAACGTTCGCGCACAGCACTTAATAACGGGTGTAAAAAACTATACGCGGCACTGACCGAGCAATAAATACTCAGCGCTCCTTGAAGCTCCTTCGCACCATGTAAACTAGCCTTTAGCTGTTGCCACTGCATCAACGTATTTTTCGCGTAGGTGATGAAATGCTCACCGGCATCGCTCAGCGCCACTTGACGATTGTCTCTGATAAACAACTTGGCACCTAACAGCTGCTCTAACTGCTTTATATTACGACTCAGCGTCGGTGCACTGATATAGCAGCGTTCACTGGCACGGCCAAAATGCAAGGTCTCCGCCAAGGCTAAAAAATATTCCAACTGTTTATGATGCATAACACTTTCCATAATTTCATATTATGAAACACAGTAATACAAATATATCATTTTACGCAATATAAAAAGTGGCCTACATTCTCTAGCAATGACTTTTCAAAGTGCAGCAATTTTTTATTCAAGGATTTAACCATGGCAAACTATTTCAATACCCTGTCTCTGCGAGAGCAATTGGCTCAGTTAGGTCAATGCGAATTTATGGACAGCAGTGAGTTCAGCGACGGTGTCGATGCATTAGTAGGTAAGAAGCTCGTGATTGTAGGTTGTGGTGCGCAGGGACTCAACCAAGGCCTTAATCTCCGTGACTCAGGTTTGAACGTAAGCTATGCACTGCGTGATTCTGCTATTGAACAACAACGTCAATCATTTTTAAATGCCAGTGAAAACGGCTTTATCGTCGGGACTTACGAGGAACTGATCCCAGACGCTGATTTAGTGCTTAACCTAACGCCAGATAAGCAACATAGCAACGTCGTGGAAAAGGTCATGCCACTGATGAAACAAGGCGCAACTTTGGCCTATTCTCATGGCTTTAATATCGTTGAGGAAGGTCAACAAATTCGCGATGACATCACCGTGATCATGGTGGCACCGAAATGCCCAGGCTCTGAGGTACGAGAGGAATACAAACGTGGTTTTGGTGTTCCCACACTCATTGCTGTGCACCCAGAAAATGACCCTGAAGGCAAAGGTTTAACACAAGCGAAGGCCTATGCGGCAGGCACCGGAGGCGATCGCGCTGGGGTGCTGCTTTCTTCTTTTGTCGCCGAGGTAAAATCCGACTTAATGGGCGAGCAAACTATTTTGTGTGGCATGTTACAAACCGGTTCACTATTGTGCTTTGATAAAATGGTCGAAAAAGGCATTGACGCTGGTTACGCATCCAAGCTCATCCAATATGGCTGGGAAGTGATCACTGAAGCCCTCAAACATGGTGGCGTTACCAACATGCTCGACCGCTTAAGTAACCCTGCCAAGCTGAAAGCCTTTGCTCTAAGCGAGGAGCTAAAAACGATTATGCGCCCGCTTTATAACAAGCACATGGATGACATTATCAGCGGCGAATTTTCCAAAGGCATGATGGCCGATTGGGCCGAAGACGACACTAAATTACTTAATTGGCGCGAGCAAACAGCGCAATCCGCCTTTGAAAAACAACAAAATAGTGACGTGGAAATAGCTGAACAAGAGTTTTTCGACAACGGGATTTTAATGGTTGCCATGGTGAAAGCCGGCGTAGAGCTGGCGTTCGAAACGATGACTGCAGCGGGTATCAAAGCAGAGTCTGCGTATTATGAGTCACTGCACGAAACACCATTGATAGCCAACACCATTGCACGGAAGAAGCTCTACGAAATGAACCGCACTATCTCTGATACGGCAGAGTATGGCTGCTACCTATACAACCATGCTTGCTTGCCATTACTGCAACCCTTTATGGCGAATATTGACACCGACGTCATCGGTCGAGGCCTAGATAGCCAAGATTTAGGCGTTGATAACCAAGCGCTGATCCAAGTCAATGATGCACTGCGCGCTCACCCGGTCGAGCAAGTTGGTGGTGTACTGCGAGGCTATATGTCGGCCATGAAGAAAATTGTATAACCCTTTCGCTTGTTAGAAGCCAAGCCCAGCTGCTTTGCACTGGGCTTTTTTTATTGCAGCGGGTAGAATTATCTTAACCTACTTATTGTTGCCCTAAAGTTGTATGAAGCTAGCTCAACTCACAATTCGCCAAAAAGTCACGCTACTGGCCTCGTTTATTGCCATCGTAGTGGCGGCCATTATTGGCTCCATTTCACTGTATAGTGCTAAACAGGCTATTGCCGAGCGCATGCTCCACTCCGAGTTACCCGCTAAAGTAGAAGCCATTAATAACCATATCAGTAACGAGATTAACACCCTGCTCAATGCCAGTGAGCAGCTAGCTAGCAGCGCTATGGTGGCGCGTTGGGCGCAAACCCAAGGACGCGCCGATGACGCCCTGCTGATTCAGCAGTTGCAACAAGTCGCACAACAATATGATTTAGCCACTGCCTCTTGGGCTAACCGCAATAGCGGCGAATACTGGAATCAAGACGGCTTTTTACGCGTCCTCACTGCTGAGCAAGACGGTTGGTTTTTTGCTTTTAAAGACAGCGCACAGCCCCGCTCCATCAGCATTTATCAAGAAGCCCCAGGGGACGTGAAAATGTTCGTCAATTACCAGCAAGTGGGCGGACTTGGACTGTCTGGCCTAGCGAAAAGTATTGATGACATGCAGCAGATGCTCGAGCGCTTCACAATCGAAAAGTCTGGCTTTGTGTATGTAGTTAACAGCCAAGGCTTAGTGCAGCTGCACCCTGACGCAGCACTGGTCGCCAAAGCCACACTAGAAGATATCTATCAACAACCGGTAAGCACAGCGCTACTGGGCAATGAGTTTGCGATCACTGAACTCAACCTGCACCAAAGTGACTACTTTGTTGCCGCCAGCCCTATCACTAATACCGATTTGTACGTTATTGCCCAAGTCCCTGCGGATGAAGTCTTTGCCAGTGTCAATGCGCTAATGTGGCAGATTGTTATGATTTCCATCGTCGTTGCAGCGTTAATGTGTGTGGCTGGGTTTGTATTAGCAACGAATATTACTGCCCCCATTAAAGACATCGCTCGACGCTTTATTGAGCTTGGGCAAGGGCAAGCACGCTTGGATCATCGCTTTGATACCCTGCGTCAACCCGAGCTGCGCGAGCTCACCAGCGGATTTAATGAGTTTTTATCGAAAATAGACAATGCGATTAAAGCGGTCGCACAGCAAAGCCAGCAGGTCGGCCACAGCGCTAGCGAGTTGCGCCAGCAAGCCGGTGCTCAAGCCAGTTCGCTAGAGGAACAAAAGCAGCAAACAATCAGTGTAGCAACGGCTGCAAACCAAATGGAAGCCACGGTTGCAGAGATAGCCAACAACGCCGCTAGTGCAGCCTCGCTCACTGCCGAAGGGCAACAGCATAATGAGTTTAATCGTACCCAGGTAGCCGATGCACTGGCACAAATAAACAGCCTCGCCCAAGGCGTAGAGCAAATGAGCGAAGAGCTGCAAGAGTTAGTCGCCAAAACCTCAGAAATATCCGATGTGGTCAGTGCCATAACGGGAATATCCGAGCAAACTAACTTACTGGCGCTAAACGCAGCGATTGAGTCTGCCCGCGCTGGTGAACACGGCCGAGGCTTTGCCGTTGTCGCTGATGAAGTGCGCGCGCTAGCAAGTAGAACGTCTAGCTCCACGGCACAGATTCAACGCACTATCGATAGCCTTAACGACTCTGCCAACAATATGGTGGCGCGTATGGAGCAAGCCCGTTCAGGCGCGCTGCGCAGTGTTGAAATTATGGAGCAAAGCAGCACCCTGCTAAATGATAACGCCAAAGCTAGCGAACAAATTAACGACATTACCACTATTATTGCCACCGCGACGGAAGAGCAAAGCTCGGTAATGAGTGATGTGAGCCGACAAGTTGAACTGATCAGCAGTGCCAGTGACGCTATCGCCATGCAAAGCGCCGATGTGAAAGCCACAGTCACGACCTTGCACGAATGTGCAGAGCAGCTTGATGCGTTAGTGGCAAGCTTTGATAAGCGCTAACACTCATCATTTGTAACAATTTAGCGCCCTAATGCTTGCCTCTCGGTCTATAATTAATCAATATGTTGTTGATTGTAGACCGAGGTTTTCGGTAGGAGGTAACAATGCGGTGCTTATCTTTACTGGCCTTCATATTGTTGTTGGCAGGCTGTAGCAGTACTGAACAATCACACCTGCCACCGCCGCCGGTGAATTTAACCTACCACCCCGAGCTTCAAGCCTTGCCTGTTGAAAGCATGGACGATATTTTCAACCTCAACAGCGATATGAAAGCACAACTCAATCAAGCCTTCGCTTCGCGTTTTGGTGATTTAAGTGCAACCAAACGCTTAATTATGTTCTTACTCAATAATGGCGATAAGAGTTTGCGTTATCAAAGTGGTGCTACGCTGACTGCTCAGCAGACCTATAACCAGCTCAACGCTAATTGCTTATCCTTGTCTATTTTGGCCTTCAGTATGGCCGAGCACTTAGGCTTAGAAGGTGAATTTCAACGCGTCCATATCCCCGAATATTGGGCCCTCGACAAAGGCTACAACCTGCTCACCGGCCATATCAACTTAAAATTACGCATGCCAAAAGTGCGCCGCAGCGATGTCATTAACCTTTATGACAACCAAGGCGCTATGCTGGTTGACTTTGCGCCAGATATCTCCGGTGACAACTTCAAAACCACAACCATCAGCAAAGAGCGTGTAGCAGCAATGTTTTATAACAATAAAGGGGCGGCGGCGTTGGTAAATAACAAGCGTAACGAGGCGTTCAGTTATTTCCTGGCGGCTACACAGATGGACCCAAGCTACTCTGGTGGGTGGGGTAATCTCGGTATCTTATTTCGGGTGATCGAGGATTATCAGCGCGCCGAACAAGCGTATGACTATGCCTTATTAGCCGATGCGAACAATAATACAGCAGCGGGTAATTTAGCCATTTTGTATCAACTTACTGGGCGTCAGCAACAGGCTCAAGAAATTGAAACCGCGTTGGCAAATAAACGCAAAACTAACCCTTATTACCAAGTGGCCCTTGGCAATGAAGACATTGTAAAGAAAAAATATAGCCAAGCTTTAGCGCATTTCCGCAAGGCCCGTGAGTTAGACGGACGCATGCATGAGAGCTACTTTGGACTGGCGCGTACCTATTACCTTATGGGCGATATCAAAGCCGCACGCAAGCACCTCACAATGGCACATCAGCGCGCGCAGTTTAAGTATGATAAAGAACGCTATCGCGGTAAGCTGGCAGCGCTGAATTTAGTTGCCAGTAATCGATGAGCAAATACACATGGCTTATTTTGATGTTGTCGCTGAGCTCTGGCGCTTCAGCGACAAACTGGCAAGATGATATCGCCTATTTATCTAGCCCGGCATTAGCGGGACGAAAAACAGGCTCAGCGCCGAGTAAGCTCGCTCAACAGTATATTGTTCAGCGTCTCACCGAGCTAGGTTATCGCACTGAGCGCGCTGGCTTCTCTTTTACAAGTGGTTTTTTTGCCAACACTCAAGGCATTAACATCTTTACCAGCGAATGCCAAACCCGCTGTTTAGTGATCAGTGCTCATTATGATCATCTCGGCCGCCATGGTCAGCGCTACTATCCAGGAGCCAACGATAATGCCTCAGGAGTCGCTGCCCTGCTGTACTTAGCGCAGCAACTGCAAGCCATGAAAGAGCAAATTATTTTTGTCGCCTTTGATGGCGAGGAGCAAGGCCTGCATGGGGCCAAGCATTTTGTCGAAACTCAGCCTGCGCAGCGCCTGTATACAAACTTAAACCTCGACATGCTGAATTTAACCAACGCTCGCAGCAGATTGTTCGTATACGCGCCACATAAAATGTGTGCAGCGGCAAAGCAAAGCTTAATCAACAGCCCAGTAAAACTCAGTGTAGTGCGCTCGGGAAGAAGCATTAATCGTCGCTTGGGGAAAAACATCACCGATTGGCGCCGGGCCAGTGATCACTATGCCTTTTTGCGCCGAGGGATTGCGGCAATATTTATAACCGCAGCAGAAGATAAGCATTACCACAGCCCTGAAGATACCTTCGAGCATATCAACAAAGCGCGTTATCAAGCTACACTGCCCATGCTAGCGCAGTTTAGTCGCGCTCTACTCACTAGGCAGTGTCAGGCTGTAGCGCATCCATAATAGCCGCCGCATAATTATCGGTAGTGGCGATAAAATGGGCTTTCGTTGCGCGACGCATTTTTTTTACTTGCCATTCTAGCTTACAGGCGTCACTGCGTGAGCCAACTGGAGTCGCAAAAATGAGTGATAACGGTCCTTTGCCACGTAAATTCTTAGCCCCTTTACCCTGCTGATGAGCCTCAAAGCGCTTTACAACGTCGTTACTTACGCCTGTGTACCAATGGTTATGACGTGTCTGTACGATATATAACCACCACCACTGATGACTTTCACTTTCTATAAAACTATTTGCCTTCGCGGCGGTCTGATGTAGCATTTGACGCTTTACCTTCAGTGCACAATAGGTATCATGCTAACAATAATTAATAAGGACTGATAAACGAACATGCAGTGGTTAAAACCGTATTCGCTGGCCGTAGCCGTAGTTTTGTCATGCAGTATTCTAAGCGCATGCTCTAGTTGGGTCTACCGCATTAACATTCCCCAAGGGAACTTTTTAGAGCAATCTGACGTGGATCAGCTTCGCGTTAATATGACCCGCGAGCAAGTGTTGTTCGTGTTGGGTAAACCAGTTGCCGAAGATGCGTTCGACGACGACACTTGGCACTATCTATATGTATTTAACTTGGGCCGTAAAAACGAACAACGCAAGCAGCTTACGCTTGAGTTTGAAGACCAAAAACTCGCCCGAGTTATCTCTGACGACTACGAGCAACCAGAACAATTTAACACTCCTTTGGAGCAATAAACGCTCATAGGTGATACGTAATAGGCTGACAACTTGGACTCTTACGTTGTAAAAACGCGGCTTTCATGCCGCGTTTTTTAATTCCCTGCTCGCCAAGCGGCAATGTTACGCAGCTCCCGAGCCATAACCTTTCGTTCATGGGCCAGCAATGCCTGATATTGGCTCGCACTCACAGGCGTTTTGCAACCATGGTAAGTTCGTCTGTACTGGCTATATAAAGCGTCAAAAATGCTCGCCACTCGTGCTAGATGAAAACCAGAAGTAACGATGTGTAAGCGAGCCTTTGCATGGCCTGCCAACACTGGCTGACTAAGCAGTGCATCCTCAAAGGTAAAGCGGCTTATAGTTGGCGCAAGCAGTGCCTTGCGCTCGACGCCCTGGGTTATTAAATACTGCTGTTGAAGCGCACTATGAGGCCAGGGTGATTGATTAAAGTGCTCCCCAAAGCCACCCGTGCACAGCACATGCGTCTGACCTTGGCTATTTAAACGATGATAGAGCTTAGCCGCATACTCTCCCCGGGCTCGAGCAATGTCACTCAGTTGCCCGAAGCGGTCATTCGGTGCTCCGAGCACAACCACCACGGCGCGAGAAAGTCCGCTATCAGCGCTTTGCGCGCTATTCTTTGACTTTACCACCGGTCACTTTATTGGCGCGCCCCTCTTCTTTGGCTTTCTCCGCACGACGACGGCGAGCCTCTTTGGGGTCAGCAATAAGTGGGCGATAGATTTCTACCCGGTCACCTTGTTTGAGCTCAGTATCAAGCTTGCAGGTGCGGTTCCACACCCCTAAAGTTAAGTTCGCCATGTCAATCTCAGGGCACTTGTCAACGATGCCTGACTTCAGCACGGCTTCTTCTGCGGTACTGCCCTTAGGGATCTCCACCCGTAAGGTGGTGGCTTTGTCCGGCAGTGCAAACACGACCTCGACTTCAATCATGCCCGCTCCCCATAAACGACCTTGGCCCGTTGGGTAAACGCTTTTACCATATTTTTAGCTACATCATTGAAAATACGACCAAAGGCCATTTCTACTAGCTTGCTCGCGAACTCAAACTCTAATTTCAGGCTGACCTTACAAGCATGCTCATCAAGAGGCTTAAAATGCCAATGACCATGTAAGTGCTTAAAAGGGCCATCCACCAGCTGTAAGGCAATGGTATATGCTTGCTCATCGAGCTTGTTTTCTGTAGTAAACCACTTTTTTAAACCGGCCTTGGAAATTTCCAGACCGGCACGCATGGTATTGTCTCCCTGAGCAAAGACTTTGGAGTCGCTACAATGGGGCAAAAACTGCGGGTACGCGTCGACATCATTCACTAAGTCGAACATTTCTTGGCTGCTGTACATGACCAGCGCTGACTTTTCTATCTGGGGCATAACCTCTCCTCACAATAGCCGCAATTCTAGCAAGCTTTCTTAAGCGCCCCAAGTACCCTGTGCAAAACCAGAAAACTCACTTTATTCATTGAGCGCTAAGCAAAAAAATGATGTAAATACACAGACAATCAGTATAATGGCGACGTTATGGCAAAGAAAAAAACCGCAAAATCGACCTCAAATACCATCGCGCTAAATAAAAAAGCGCGCCATGAGTATTTTTTACACGATAAATTCGAAGCTGGCGTTGAACTACAAGGCTGGGAAGTAAAGAGTATCCGTGCCGGTAAGGTCAATATCTCGGAAACGTATATTCATATTAAAAACGGTGAAGCGTTTTTATTGGGGAGTCAAATTCAGCCCCTTAATAGTGCTTCGACACACACAGTGTGTGATCCGATGCGCTATCGCAAGCTGCTATTGAATAAGCGTGAAATTGACCGTCTTATTGGCGCAACCGAACGCGAAGGGTACTCGCTTGTTGCCACCGCTATGTATTGGAGAAAATGCTGGGTGAAACTGGAGTTCCACCTCGCCAAAGGTAAGAAAATGCACGATAAACGTGCTGATACCAAAGATAAAGATTGGGCTCGAGAAAAAGAGCGCACAATGAAACATAAAGTCAGATAAAAGCGAGCTTTAGCTCGCTTTTTTATTACTCAAGAAATCCCTCTTAAATTCAACACCTTACTTATCACCTTCAGTTGGCATTCAGCTAAATCACTGGTCAATAACAAATTTTATTACAAATTACCCCTAATAGGTCATTGCCAAATTCTTGTAAAGAATGTTAATCCTATGTTGTTTGCTTGATTCACGACAGTCACCCTAACTGATTGTTAATCAAAGACGTGTAGACATACTCCATCCCCGTAAGTCGGGAAGCTAAAAGGATTCTCTTGGCGACTCCTCACGCATTGACTGAGTATGCAGCCGTTTGCCCACGCCGATTGGCTTAGGTGTCTCTAGCAAATGTATTTAAGACAACTAAAAGTTTCCCTTTAGGAAACATAACAACAAGGATTTCAGGATGAGAAAGTTTACTCCGTGCACTGTGCGCACTGCCCTAAGCCTCGCTTTAGGCTCTGCTGCGTTATCCCTCCCCTCTGTTGCCAGCGCTAACGAAACCGGTGGTGAAGGTGTAGAACGAATAGAAGTCACTGGCTCGCGTATTAAGCGCACCGATATGGAAGGGCCATCTCCTGTACAAAGTATAGGTAAAGAAGACATTGCCAATATGGGCTACGACAACTTGCAACAATTGCTAGAACGTATGCCTGTAGCCGGTAACGGCACCTTCTCTACTCGCGGCAACAACCAAGACTCAACCGCAAACGGCGGCGCCGCTGTTAGCTTACGGGGGCTAGGACCGGATGCCACTTTGGTGCTTATTAATGGCCGCCGAGTCGCCATCAGCGCCTTCGCCGAGAGCATCACCAATTCTTTTGTCGATATCAACTCGATTCCAGTATCAGCCATTGAACGTATCGATATCCTTAAGGACGGCGCCTCGGCCATTTATGGCTCAGACGCTGTTGCTGGGGTAGTGAACGTAATCTTGAAAAAAGACATTGAAGGGATTGAAATCAACCTTGGCTACGGAGAAACAACCGGCCCCGATTATGATGAAACCACTGCGAGTTTAGTATGGGGCACAACCAGTGATAAAGGCAGTGCGTCGGTGATTCTGGACTATTTCAAGAATACCGGTTTAGAGTCTGCAGAAATGGGTAAACTGGGTACTGCAAACCAAGCGCCTTATGGTGGCATGGATTTTCGTTCATCACGTGGGTTCCCGGGCTACTTTTACGTCAATGGTGAAAAGACTATCGACCCGAACTGTCCACCCGAGAGTGCCACCGCCAGTGGCAGCTGTTTGTTCGACTATGGTCCGTACGGTTTTATCACGCCTCCTGCAGAGCGCGTAGGCGCCATTGCTCAGTTTGATTACAACTTCGATAACGATATCACTGCGTTTTTGGAAATTGCAGCGCAGCACAACACCTCTGAAGCCGGTGGTGCACCAACACCACTTGATGAAGACGCAGGCCTTACCGTTCCGGGCTCCCACCCTAACAACCCGTTCGGACAAGACATTGAAATTGGTCGTTATCGTACTGTTGATGCGGGTCCTCGTCGTTGGGATATCGAGTCTGATACACTGCGCTTTGTAGCTGGCTTGCGCGGTGTTATCAACGACTGGGACTGGGAAGTGGCCGCGCAAAAAGGCCGCTCAAAGTCAGAGCAAACAGGCGATCGATCTATGGGTTGGGTCCGTGTTGACTTCCTACAGCAGGAGATTGATGCCGGTAACTATAACCCCTTCGGCGGTGTCCAAAACGATCCGGCGGTGATTGACCGCATTACCACCAACTTAGTGCGCCGTGGTGAGTCGCATATGACTTCTTTTGACGCCAGTATCAGTGGTGAAGCGTTCGAATTTAACGATGCCATGGTGATGATGGCTGCAGGCCTTGAGTACCGTGAAGAAGATGTCAGCGATGTGCCTGACGATCAATTCCAGCGCGGCCTTATCTTTGGTACTGAATCCGTCTCTGCCGCTGCAGAGCGCGACCAGTGGGCGGCTTATGTGGAGTTTTCCATTCCTCTGCGCGATGACTTAGAGTTGCAATTAGCCGGTCGTCACGATGACTACAGTGATTTTGGCTCCACCACTAACCCTAAGGTTGCCTTGAAATGGGCGCCTAGTGATGAGTTTTCCCTGCGTGGTTCATGGGCACAAGGCTTCCGCGCACCGTCTTTGGCGCAGATCGGCCTAGGCCCATCAGAAGAAAGCCAATTCTTCGTCGATACCTATCGCTGTCAAGCCACCGGACAAGATTGCGATCTACTTGATTACAATATTGAGTTTGCTGGTAACCCAGACTTAGAAGCTGAAGAGTCTGAGTCTTGGAACGTTGGTGCTATTTGGGCACCCACCACCGATTTAGGTATCTCTGTTGATGTCTGGAGCATTGAACAAGATAACAAAATCGACGAGCAAGACTTCGGTATGATTTACAACACGCACTGTAACGATCAAAACAGCACCGTGTGTGTACGCTTGCCACCGGCCAATGGCGAGGCGCTAGGCGTTATTCAAACCGTCAATAGCACCTTTGAGAACGTCTCATCACAAGAAGCGTCAGGGGTTGATTTATCAACCAACTACAGCATGGACCTTGCCGACATGGGACTATTGAAGTTCAACCTTGAATGGTCTTACATGCATGAGTTCAACAAAGATGACCGTGAGTATATTGGCGAGTACGAGTATCCCAAACACCGTGGCTTGTTTAGCACGAACTGGGAATTCAACGACTTCAACGTCAATATGAATATCAGCTATATCGGTTCATTCGAGGACACGCCGGATATCGACTTCGATGGTAACCTGGATTTCGACACCGAGACTTCTCGTGATGTTGCCTCGCAAACCCTCGTCGATATTCAAGGTGCTTATCACATCAATGATGCAGTACGCGTATCTGTGGGTGTGAATAACCTCTTTGACGACGAGCCGCCATTTGCCATTGGCGATGGTGATTCTGACCTTTACGGTTATGTATCGTCTATCCATAACCCCCGTGGACGCTACGTATACACCAACTTAACGTGGCGTTTTAACTAAGCCACTCACACAAAAAAGGCCGCGAATATCGCGGCCTTTTTGCTGGGCTCAACCCTTAACCATAGGTATACGAAGATTGAATACCCAATGGAATATCTAAGCCCCAATAGGCTAGCAAGAAGATGCTCCAGCCAATCAAAAAGGCGATAGAGTAAGGCAACATCATCGCTATCAGCGTACCTATACCGGTATTTTTCACATACTTTTGGCAATACACCACCACCAGCGGGAAGTAAGGCATCAATGGCGTAATAATGTTTGAGCTTGAATCACCAACACGATAAGCAGCCTGAGTTAAATCAGGAGAGATATTCAGCTGCATTAACATTGGTACAAAGATAGGCCCAAGTAGTGCCCATTTCGCCGAGCTTGAGCCGACAAACAAGTTTACAAAGCCAGTTAAAAAGATAATACCGACAATAGTCACGCCACTTGGCAAGGACAAGGCTTTCAACACTGCTGCGCCCTCAATCGCCAGTAATGCACCCAGATTAGACTGTGCGAATGCGGCAATAAATAGCGCACAGAAGAACGCCATCACCACATAATAAGCCATCCCTTCCATGGCTTTGGTCATCGCCATCACCATGTCTTTTGAGGATTGGAAAGTACCGGCAACAAAGCCATACACCGCCCCTGGGATCCAGAACAATAAGAAAATAAGCGGTACGATGGATTGCATGATTGGTGCGCTAAAATCAGCCAGCTTGCCATTTTCGGCGCGCAGTGGTGAGTCACCTAAACTAGCTACATAGGCTAACAGCGCCAAGCCAGCTAGCATCACGGCAGTGGCAATAAAGAAGGCTTTCTTTTCTTTCGAGGTCGCCGTTTCAAAAGCCGGCAATTCATCGGTGTTACCATCAACCGGAGAGTTCTTTAACCGTGGCTCAATAATCTTGTCGGTGATGTACCACCCCACCAAGACAATGAAGATACTCGACATTGAGGTAAAGTAGTAATTGTTAAGCGGGTTGATTTCCATTGTTGGGTTAATGATCTGCGCCGCACTTTGGGTAAAGCTTTGTAATAGCGGGTCGATACCTGAGGGAATAAAGTTAGCACTAAAACCACCGCTCACACCGGCAAATGCCGCTGCGATACCCGCCAATGGGTGACGCCCCATGGCGTAGAAAATAACCCCGGCAAGTGGGATCACTAATACATAGCCGGCGTCTGTCGCGGTATGCGACACAATACCGACCAAAATAATCATCGGTGTAAGTAAGGCTTGCGGAGTGCGTTTAAGCATCAGCTTAATGCCGGTATTGATATAACCACTGTGCTCAGCAACGCCAACACCAAGCATCGCCACCAGCACCACACCTAGTGGCGCAAAGCCGGTGAAGGTCTTCACCATCGAGGCGAGAAAGCCCGCTAACGCATCGCCGGTGAGTAGGTTATTAACCACAATAGGCGCATTAGTGCGCGGGTCAATGACATCAAAGGTAACGCCTGAGAATACCCAAGAAAGCACCCAGATCAGTAACATAGAGAACAAGAAAATCATTGCCGGATCGGGCAACTTGTTCCCCACATGCTCAATAGTATTTAAAAAGCGCGCGATAGCGCCAGTTGGTGCAGCTCCTTGCTGGCCACCGTTATTATTATTCATTATCACTCCTTAGCTAAAGCGAGTGCGTGAACATCCGCCACGCAATTTCCACTGTGCAGACTACTGCAAAATGCCCATAAAGGCTATATAGACAAAAACACCAGCTAGCTGGTGTTTTTAGGTATTCGTGTAACGCAATGGGGCTAGTTGGCAAGCGCCTTAACTTGCTCCCAAATCACCACCACATGATCTCGGTCGGTGTCATCCAGCTCACCATTTTGATAGGCCTTTACCAAGCTTTCTTCCACCTGTTGGTTGAGCTCATCTGGGGTTAACGGCAAGTTCTCAACCTGCGCATAACCGACAGCCAAATCAAAGTGACCGCGCAGATAACCGCCCGCGAAGAGCTGATCGTCATCGGCATTATCAACCAAATCATCAAAAAACTGCTGTGCCGCATCGACATACTGTGTGTAAGGCATTACTACTCCTCAAAGTGGCCCACGGCGTAGAGCACATGGTCATTAAAGCCTGTGGTTATTTGTATATAACCGGATAATTCGTCGTCTAGTTCGCTGTCGCCGGTATCACAAACCAATGGCCGCCCTTGCAGCGCTTGCAATTTGCTTTTCGTAGCAACAACGATGATATTGTCTTTTCCTATAGCGCGAATAAGCGCTGGGCTCAGTTGCTGGTTACCTCTGCCGAATAAATGTCCTTGGCCACCAATGAGGGTAATAACCAGTTTGGTTGGCGCCTGCTCGACAGCACTGAGCAACTGCTGCGCGGTCATGTCCTGCCCTATCAACGCTTGATCTTGAACTAAGTCCACCCCTAGCAAGGTGTTCTCTAGGCCCATTTCTTCCATGACGGCCGCAACCGTAGAACCGGAGCCCATAATGTACTGGTATTGTTCATCCATCTCGCTGACCACAAAGGCCGCGATGTCAGCAAGCACTAACTCATCGACTTCTTTACCGCCGGCATTTTTCACTGCTTGCACATAGCGTAACTCGCTGGGAACGCGCAGCTCGCCGTAACGTTTGGCGCGCACTGCACCTTGGCGAAAAGCCTGCTCATCAATGTCCATAACATCACTTTCGCTGAGGGTCACCAGCTCGCCTTTAACCAGCATTTCAACCACCCTACCCGCCGCTTTTGGGGTAATGGCATACACGCCTGAGTGAATTTTACAGCCCGCAGGAATGCCCAGCGCCGGCAGTGCATCATCAATGGCATGACAGATATTTCTGGCGGTGCCATCGCCTCCGGCAAACAATAATAAATCCACACCTATAGCCTGTAGCGCTTTTGCCGCCAGCTCAGTGTCTTGAGCCGTGGTTGAGCGCTCACTGTGATACACCACTTCAACGTCAAAGCCGAGCTCTTTGGCGACTTGTTCACCCATGGAATCATTGACAGTGTAAATACACAGTTGCTCGCGATAAGCGAGAAGCTGCTCTAGGGCCGCACGGGTACGTAGGTTCGCTTTCGGCTCGGCGCCAAGGGCGATGGCTTTGGCTGCCGTTTGCGCACCGTCACTGCCTTTAAGCGCAACGGACCCCCCAAGCCCAGCCAAGGGATTAACAATTAAACCTAGTTTAAAGCGCATCGTGTTGCTCCTGTATACCCCGCCACTGCACCCGCTCTGGCGTCAGTGGGTAAGGTTGCTGATAATGCTGACTCAAGGCTTGCAATAGGCGCTCAGTGCGAGCATTAAAGCCCTGCTCAATAAGCCTGACTAACTTGTCGTACACCCGTTGCTGAAAACGAAATCGGCAGGTTTGCTCGCCACCAAGATTATCCGCTGACACGTTAAAGGGAAAACCCGCCGCCAGAGACAACGCCCATTCAATTGCTTGCGGATGCACTTCCACCTGCTCAAATGCCTGTTGTTGCTCTTTGCTGCGACCATCAGGGCAATACCAGTAACCGTAGTCTTCACGGGTTCTACGCTCAGCACCGGCGACAAGCCAATGAGCAATCTCATGCAGAGCACTTGCGAAAAATCCATGGGCAAAGACAATCCGGTGATAACCGCAATGTTCGTCTGCGGGCAAGTAAATGGGCTCGTCCTCACCGCGCACCAAGCGAGTGGTGTAATCCGCATAAAACGTGCGCTCAAATAGCGCGATTAATTCATCAACGTGGTGCATAACAAAATTGAAAACAAAAACACCGCAGGATTGTACGGATTTTGCGAGGCAAAGTAAAAACGCAGCCCTATTGGCTGCGTCACTTTATTTATTTTTGCCCTGGGATAGGCCCAAACTCATGGGCCACATGGGGGTTTTGCGCCCGTTGACGCAATAGGTGGTCCATCAAGGTAATAGCCATCATCGCCTCGGCAATGGGCACCGCACGAATACCTACGCAAGGGTCATGACGGCCTTTAGTGATCATTTCTACTGCCTCATTACGAGTGTTAATACTCTGCCCCACCACGGTAATGCTTGACGTGGGCTTGAGGGCGATGCTGGCAACGATATCTTGGCCAGTAGAGATGCCCGCTAACACACCGCCAGCATGATTGGAGGTAAAGCCTTGCGGGGTGAGTTCATCGCGACCTTGAGAGCCTTTTTGCTCGACCACGGCAAAGCCATCGCCAATCTCCACCCCTTTAACCGCGTTGATGCTCATCAATGAATGCGCCAATTCCGCATCAAGACGGTCAAACACAGGCTCACCCAAACCTACCGGCACACTTTTAGCCACGACCGTGACCTTTGCGCCGATGGAGTCGCCTTGCTTTTTTAAATCTCGCATATACTCATCAAGGGCATCAATTTGACTGGCATCAGGGAAGAAAAAAGCATTGTTATGCACTTCATTCCAATCATACTGCTGCGCTTTAATAGGCCCTAGTTGCGATAAGCACCCTTGCACCTCGATACCGTGAAATTGTTTCAGGTACTTTTTCGCTATTGCCCCCGCAGCGACGCGAATAGCGGTTTCTCTGGCTGAAGAGCGCCCACCACCACGGTAATCGCGCACGCCATATTTATGCCAATAGCTGTAATCACCATGGCCTGGGCGAAACACATCTTTAATTTTGCTGTAGTCTTTGGAGCGTTGATCGGTGTTTTCAATCACCAGGCCAATACTGGTGCCGGTAGTTTTGCCCTCAAACACCCCAGAGAGAATTTTCACCTCATCCGCCTCTCGGCGCGCCGTAGTGTAGCGGCTTTGCCCCGGTTTGCGCCGGTCTAAGTCGTGTTGTAAGTCAGCCTCATTAAGCTCCAGCCCGGGTGGGCAGCCATCGACCACCCCCCCTAGCGCTGGCCCGTGGCTTTCGCCAAAGGTAGAGAGCTTAAATAGCTGCCCTATACTGTTACCTGCCATGTTCTTTCCTCATTCCAAAAATGGCGTTACCTAATCGCCAACCTAGCTGCCAAAGTGGGCATCTAAATCGGCTTTTGAAATCATAAACACCCCTAAACCACCCTGCTCAAACTCAAGCCATGTGAAGGGTACCTCGGGGTATAGCGCTTCCATGTGTACCATAGAGTTGCCCACCTCAACAAATAATAAACCGTTATCTGTTAGATGCTGAGCTGCATTGGCAAGCAACTGGCGGGTCACATCCAAGCCATCTTCACCCGAAGCCAGCCCTAACTCCGGTTCATGGTGAAACTCTTGAGGTAAATCGCCCATATCCTCAGCATCAACATAAGGCGGGTTAGCAATGATCAAGTCGTACTTTTCTTGGCCTACGCCGCTAAATACATCGGATAAAATCGGTAATACCCTATCTTGCAGTTGATAATCCTGGATATTGATATCTGCCACGGCCAGTGCATCAGGGGAGATGTCCACAGCATCCACCAGCGCATTTTCAAATGCCTGCGCTAAGGCTATGGCGATACAGCCTGAGCCAGTACACATATCGAGTATACGCATTACATTTTCGGGTTCTTGCACCCAAGGTGAAAACCGCTGCGAGATGAGCTCTGCAAACGGTGAGCGCGGCACTAATACCCGCTCATCTACATAAAATGGCATGCCAGCGAAATATGCTTGATTGGTTAGATACGCCACGGGTGTGCGCTCATTAATACGTTTTGCAATCAGCACACTCAAATGCAGCTTTTCAGCTGTGGTTAAACGGCTACTAAGAAGCGTGTTCGGCGCATCCATAGGTAAATGCAGTGCCGGTAATACCAGAGCTACGGCTTCATCCCAAGCATTATCAGTACCATGGCCAAAGAATAAGCCATGACCACTAAACTGACTTGTGGCCCAACGCAGCCAATCATTGATAGTTTCTAAGGTGTGCTCAGCATCTTCGCGCTGGGCGTCGGTTAGCAAAATGTCGCTCATGTTTGTAAACGCTCGTTATCCCTTAATAGCGCCATTGTAGCGTGTTTAACGCTAGGTTTTTATGCTTTTTTTGGCTAAACTCTCGACCATGAAAAAACAGCAACCAACAGCACCTGACGCACAGCCATTGTCGCAACAGGACATCGATTTATTTCGCCAAAGCATTGGCGCCACCAAGCGGGTCAAAAATGACACCGTGCGTTTGACTGGGCAACAGAAAAAGCCGATCGCTCAGCGCCAACAAGTGGAGCGCCAAAGTAATACCGAATTCTACTTTTCAGACGAATATATTCCCGACATAGATACACACAGCACCATTAGCTATGTCAAAGCAGGAGAAGACCGCTATCTGGCAAAGCAGTTGCGTCGTGGCGATTACAACCCGGAACTGATCCTCGACTTGCACGGCCTCAACAAAGAAACGGTCAAACAGGAATTAGCAGCGCTGATCAGCGCCTGCAAAAAACAGCATGTGGCCTGTGCGTGTGTAGTGCATGGTATTGGTGAGCGGGTGTTAAAGCACAAAGTGCCGCAATATCTGGTGCAGCATCCTGATGTGATTGCCATGCACCAAGCGCCACTAGAATATGGCGGTAAAGGGGCGTTGTTAATTCTTATTGACTTGCCCGTGGATGTCAGCCCACTTCTTTAGGCTGGTATATATCGGCATTATGACGCTGCATCAAAATGCTTGGCTCATCAATGGCGTTAAAACCAAACTGACGATATAAATCGTGCGCATCGAAGGTGGCGAGCATAAAACGCCGCAACCCTTGCAGCTCAGGGTGGGCGACCACCTCAGCAATAAGCGCTTTGCCTATCCCCTGTCCTTGATAATGCTGCAATACAAACACATCAGCCAGATAAGCGAATGTGGCGTAATCCGTGGTCACGCGGGCAAAGGCTACTTGCTCGCCCCGCTGGTTATAGGCGCCAAAGCACAAGGAGTTATCGATGGCGCGACGCATCACCGCAGCAGGAATATCTTTAGCCCAGTAAGTGCGGCTTATAAACCCGTGAATCACGTCAAACTGCAGCTTTGCTTTGTCTGTATCTATATGCACTGAACTCATGGGGCTTCCACTTCGAGGTGTTCAGGCAACGCATTGACCGCTCCCTCTTCCAGCGGACGACTAAAGTAATAGCCCTGCACAATAAAACAGTTATTGGCTTTCAAAAACTCCATTTGTTCTTTCGTTTCAACCCCTTCGGCAACAACATTGAGGTTTAATTTTTGTGCCATAGCAATAATAGCTGCGGTGATCTCCATGTCATTAGAGTCTTCAGGGATATCTTGCACAAAAGAGCGATCCACTTTCAGCACATCAACCGGGAAACGTTTTAAATAGCTTAGCGACGAGTAGCCGGTGCCAAAGTCATCAATGGAAATAGACACGCCCAAACGCTTCATTTCAAGCAACTGCGAAATAGCGGTATCGACGTCTCCCATTAACATAGATTCAGTGAGCTCAAGGTGGAGCTTGTCAGGGGCAATGCCAGATTCACGCAAGGTTTTACTCATAGTGGCAATGAGGTTGGCGTCTTGGAACTGCCGCGCTGATAAGTTCACCGATACATTGGCTTCAAGCCCGGCTTTAGCTCGACGCGCCGAGAATGCGCACGCCTCGCGCATCACCCACTCGCCAAGCTCAACAATGAGTCCTGTGGCTTCAGCGATGGGAATAAACTTAAATGGTGAAATGGGACCTTGCACAGGATGAGTCCAGCGCACCAATGCCTCAAAACCAAGAATACGGCCATCACGGCTATCAACCTGTGGTTGATAATGAAGATGAAATTGACTATCACGGATCCCTTGGCGTAGCTCATTCTCTATGTATAAGCGCTCGTTTGCAGCGGCATTAAGCTCTTTGGAGTAGAAATGATAGGTATTTTTGCCTTTTGCCTTGGCCTCGTACATTGCCAAATCAGCGTGCTTTAGCAATTGATCTTCTTCGCTACTGTCATCTGGCGCCATGGTAATACCAATACTGGCACTCACAATCACCTCGTTATTGCCAAGCTGAATAGGCTGATTAAGAGTGCGCTGAATGGTGTTAGCGACTTCTTTTGCACGCTCATGACTTTCAATACCACTGAGTAACACCGCAAATTCATCACCGCCTAAACGGGCAATGGTGTCTTCGGTACGAAGACGGTTTTTGAGGCGCCGAGCTACCTCCACCAGCAATTGGTCACCGACATCATGGCCCAAGGTGTCATTAATTCGTTTAAATTCATCAAGGTCGAAGTAAAACAAGGCAAAAGCATAATGCCCTCTATCCGCGAGCGCCATCGACTTACGTAGCTGCATGCGGAAGAAAGTACGGTTGGCCAAACCGGTAAGGGTATCAAAATAAGCCAGCTGCTCCATTTTGCGCTGACTCTCTTTTACAAAGGAAATGTCTTGCGCGGAAACGACGTAGCTATCGACATCCCCTTCCTCATTACGGATGGGAGAAATACTGAGCGATACCCATATGGCTCGACCGTCAATGTGCTGCAGCATGGTGTCACCACGCCAATAATTACGTGAGCGTAAGTCAAACTCAATGTCTTCATTGAGAATCGCCATTTCCCGGGCAATAACACTGAGTAATTTGGCCTCAATAAAGTGCTCTTCGCTGTACCCGGTCATCTCCAGCATTTTCGGGTTCACATATTCAATTTGCAGTTGATAGTTGGTGATCAACACCCCAGTACCAGAGTAAGCGACCGCTTTAGAGAGCCGGTTGGCAGCCTGCTCGGCCACTTCTTTTTCTTTAATACGCTGATTAAGCCCGGTGATGGTGTTACTCAGCTCGACACTCATGTCTTTAAATGAGCCATTGAGAACGCCTATCTCATCTTTACTCTCTGGCGGGAAGTCGGTGTCCATTTTGCCTTTGCCAAAGCTGGATACCGCATTCACAAGCAAATAAATGCGCCGAAGCACGAGCTGATATAAAGCTTGGTGTAGTAGCAGAGCAACGAGAATGGCGTAGAGAATAAACAGCCCTAAGAACTTTATTTGCAATGCCTCAAGCGCTTCTAAAGCACTGGATTGCTTACGGTAAATGCCTACGTACCAATCCAGCCCTTCAACTTTGCGAATCGTGGTGAGGTAATTCTCTCCCTCGTAACTGAATTGCTCTGTCACTGTTGGCAGTTTTAAGCGCAGCGCCCCACTGACTAATTCAACCAGTTTAGGGTTAATAAAGTCAGACATGCGTAGCGGTTTACCTTGGCGGCCATAGCGTTGGTAGGTGGCATTGTCTAAGCGCGGGTGAGCCAATAACTGTCCCTGTGCATCAACAACAAACATCTGCTGATGTGGGTCATCTATTGGTAAGTATTCGAGTAATTTATCCAGTTCTAAATCCGCACCTGTTAGCGCGACGTGCTGATCCTGCTTATAAATGGGCGTGACAATACTGACAATCCATTTGCCCCAGATAGGGTCGTAGTACACCGGCGTCCACACTGCCTGACGGGTGGGGTTATTTTGCTCATTAACGCGATCGAAATTCAATGAGTTCACGGCGCGATAATCCGCTGGCACATCCAATGCCCAGTTCGGCGGCGCCACTCGGACAAAGTCATCCTCGGTCAGCAAATAGAAATTAAAATAGTCTTGAATCAACGTGGGTGAGATGACCTGCCAAAGCTGCTCTGATTTTGCAAACAGTCGCTCGTAGGCAGGTGAATAGTTCTTTTTCGGGATGATGGCAGCAGAAAGGCCATCATCAGACATGCTGCGCAGCGTTAGTTCATCGGTAATTATAAATTGAGGTGACTTAAAGGAAGCGTTGGTGTTGGTGTGAGTGAATAAAGCGCGTTTAACGACCTCGTTGGCCTGCTCAGCAATGTTGGTTTTGGTATCAATAAAACGGCCAAACTGACCGATAAAACGTGCACTATATTGGTTTAACTGTTCATGCTCTTCAAACATCAACTGCTTTTGCTCTGACTTGAGCATCAGCACCGCCGCAAAAATACCGGCAATCAAACAAATAGCAGAGATCAATGCCGAGAGCTTGATGCTGAGGGAATGAATGCCAAACCGAGATGGCGGACGCCTGTAGACCACTGCCTATCCTTTTTAAGTCTCTGGATTAATGTACTTTTAGCCAGCTAGCAAATATAACAGGCCTCAGGCACTTATATAAACCTTTTTCGTGGAATAATTGATTGCACGGTATTGCAGCCCATACAAAGGTATGAGCTATAACACCGCGTTGCTAGTTCGCATAGTATTTGTAACACAATAACGTTTTCTACTCACCTAGTTTACCGGCGCTAAGACATTAAATTGAGAAATATCAAATTAGCCCGATTTAGCTGTTGACTTGCATAGAGTGGAACCAGTAGATTGAAAGTATGAACAGTATCTCTTTCGTATTTTTTCGCTTTTTTATCTTCCGCCCTTGTTAGGGAGGCCGATAGCGAGTACGTGAGATTCACCTTATGCTAAAGCCTCCCCACCGGGAGGCTTTTTTCGTTTTGGGAATGAGGAAACCTAATAATGACTAACGAAACGCTGCATGCATTGCGCCGGGATATTAACGAAATAGACTCCGAACTTTTGATTTTGCTGGCTAAACGCCGCCGTATCGCACACTCCGTTGTGGAGTATAAAATTAACAACAATAAACCCATACGTGATGAAGCCCGGGAACAGGCACTGCTGGAGAACTTGATAAGTTATGGCAAATCCTTAGGGTTAGACGCTTATTATATCAACAATGTGTTCCAGCGTATTTTAGAGGACTCGGTGTTGCACCAACAGGCCATGTTGCAACAAAACCTCAACCCCGAAGCCCTAGGGACGACCAACCGAGTCACTTACTTAGGAGGGCAAGGCTCGTACTCGCAACTGGCCGTACATAAGTATTTCAGCCGCCGCCCAGGCAAGCTCGTAGAACTTGGTTGTTCACAATTTGATGAAATCACCGGCGCAGTGGAAAAAGGCCAAGCAGACTTTGGCGTACTGCCTATTGAAAATACCAGCTCTGGCAGTATTAATGAGGTGTTTGACCTCTTGCAACATGCCCAAGTGTCGATTGTCGGTGAAGTAACCCACAGCGTTGAGCACTGTGTATTAGCCAAACCAGGGACCGAGCTGGGCAATATCAATAAGCTCTTTGGCCACCCTCAGCCATTCGCTCAGTGCAACCGGTTTATCCAAGGGTTAGATCAGGTGCAGCTCGAGCATTGCGACTCCACCACCAGTGCAATGAAGGCAGCGCTTGAGTGCGAGCATAGCGCGGCAATTGGCTCGGCGCAGGCCGGTAAGCATTTAGGGTTAGAGGTGCTGCAAACGGCGATTGCTAATCAAAGTGAAAACCACAGCCGCTTCATTGTGGTTGCCCGCAAACCGCTTCAGGTATCAATGCAAATCCCCACAAAAACATCGCTAATTATGTCGACCTCGCAGCAAGTGGGCGCCTTAGCTGATGCTCTAATGATTTTCAAACAGCGTGAAATTAACTTAGTGAAACTAGAGTCTCGCCCGGTGCCAGGCAACCCTTGGGAAGAAGTGTTTTATGTCGACTTAGAAGCAAACATCGACGACCCTAATGTTAATCAAGCCTTAGAAGAGCTTAAACCCTTCACTGAGTTTATCCGCGTTTTAGGCTGCTACCAAAGTGAGTCGCTTAAAGCGGTTACGCCAAAAATGTAATCCTGTCTGTGTAGAAAGGCGCCATCAATGCCTTTCTACACACGGAATACATCTTTGATAAAGCAAATACTAACCTAACACCTTGGCATCGTTAGCTTTATTTAACAAAGCTCGGCTTTGGCTTAAGAACTGATCGCTGGCATCACTAAAGAACACTTTTGCATCAGAGAATGCGGTCATTAACGCCTCTTTGTCTTTATCACGCAGCATGCTTAAAGTATGTTCATAGGTATTTTTATACGCCTCCAAGAGCGGCTCTACGCGCTCAAACTGCGCAAGCATGATGTCGCTATACAGCTCCGGGCTTTGTGCAAACAAACGGCCCACCATCATTAATTCCAGCTGATAGATAGGGGACGAGCAATCGCGAATTTCTGCTAAGCTATGTTCTTGTTTAGCTAGAAACTGGCCATATACGAAGGTGGTTAAGTGGCGCATAACCTGGATTATTTGCATGGCTTCGTCGTGTTTGCGTGCGCTCATAGTGACAAGTTGACATCCCCACACTTTAAGCTGAGCCAACAACGCCTCACCTGCTTCACTCTCTACGTCTTTGCACACCACCACAGTTTGTTTAACCCAGTGGCTAATATCTGGTCCAAACATCGGGTGCAAGCCCAATACCGGACCGCTGTGTTTGTTGGTCAGCGCCGCTAAGGGCTTTTCTTTCACAGACGTAATATCAACTAGCAAGGCATCTTCGTCCAAAGCAGGAAGGTTGGCGACAACCTCCTCTACGGCGTTGATAGGTACACTAATAAGCACACATTTAGCGCCTTTGAGTAACTTTGCAGCTTCGCCACTTTGCTGTTCTTGGCGGTCAATAATACGCACCTCAACACCACTACGGGTAAGCTGCTTAGCAAATAGTTGCCCCATCGCTCCACGGCCACCGACAATCGCCACCGGATTGAGCGACTTACAAACACAAGCCAACTCACTTTGTTGGTTTTGATAGGCCTCCCGCATCATGCGCCGCAAAATATCTTCGACCAAGTCAGGGTTAACCGCCGCTTCTTCAGCCTCTTTACGCCGCGCCGCGATCAACGCCGCCTCGCGTTCGGGGGCATGCAAAGGAGCGCCGCTTTGTTGCTTTATTTTGCCTACCTGCTCGGTGATTTGGTTACGCTTGGCAAGGAGGCGAACGAGTTCGGTATCACAGGCATCGATTTGATTGCGAAGTTGGGCTAGCTGCTGCTTTGGGGTCATAATGTAAACTTAAAATTACACGTGGTAAACTAATTAATACATCGATAGTAGCAATATTAGTCAGTCTGGAAAAGGGGCAAGAGGTAACAAGGTGTTGAATAATATGCGAGGAGTCACCTGCAGCGAGAGGGAGCATTAGGCGCTGCCTGTAAAAACCAAAGCGGGCCAGCTATCATTAGCTGGCCCGCTTTATCACGTCTTAGTAAAACGCGCGTATTAATTAAGTTTTTCTTTAATACGTGCAGACTTACCAGAACGCTCACGCAAGTAGTAAAGTTTCGCGCGACGTACTGCACCGCGACGCTTAACTGTGATGCTATCTACAAGTGGGCTGTGCGTTTGGAATACACGCTCAACGCCTTCACCGCTTGAAATTTTACGCACGGTGAATGCAGAGTGTAGGCCACGGTTACGCTTAGCGATTACAACACCTTCAAAGGCCTGTAGACGCTCTTTGTTACCCTCTTTTACACGTACCTGTACAACAACTGTGTCACCAGCGCCGAAGCTTGGTACGTCTTGCTTAAGCTGTTCAGCTTCAAGCTCTTTAATAATATTTTGGTTTACTTTTGCCATTTTATTTCTCACTTTCCTAGGTGTAACTGTCTTCTAGCCACAAGCTATGAGTTTTCTTGCTGATATTCAGCGAGTAACTGCGCTTGCTCCTCAGTCAGAGCTAGGTTTTGCAACAAGTCTGGACGTCTTTGCCAAGTTCTCCCTAATGACTGCTTTTGCCGCCATTTTGCGATTGCTTGGTGGTTACCACTGAGTAGAATCGGTGGAACCGCTTTGCCATCCAATATCTCTGGCCGGGTATAGTGCGGACAATCGAGCAAGCCATCCGAAAATGAATCTTGCTCAGCCGATTGGTTATGACCTAACACCCCTGGCACTAATCGCGCAACAGCGTCAATTAATGTCATGGCCGGTAGTTCACCGCCGCTGAGGATAAAATCCCCAATCGACCATTCTTCATCGATATAGGATTCGATGAGCCGTTCATCTATACCTTCATAACGACCAGCTACTAAAATCAGTTTATCGCACTGAGCGAGCTCTTGTGCGCCTTGCTGATCTAGTTTTCGCCCTTGTGGGGACATGTAAATTACCTTAGCACCCTCGCCTGCCGCAGCTTTCGCATCGAGTATGGCCTGCTTCAATGGTTCAACCATCATCAACATGCCTGGACCTCCACCATAAGGGCGGTCGTCCACGGTACGATGCTTATCCGTTGCATAATCGCGCGGGTTCCAGTAGTGAAAGTCGATTAAACCACGTTTCACTGCGCGGCCTGTTACGCCCTGCTCAGTAATTGCCGAAAACATCTCTGGAAAGAGGCTTATTACCCCCATCCAAAACGGTGTTTGTGCCATTAAAAGCCTGGGTCCCAGTCCACAGTAATCTGACGCTCGTCATGGTCCACATTGATAATGACCGAATCGGTCAAAAATGGGATTAAACGCTCGCCTTTGCCGAATGCATCTTTACTGTTTGCTTTCACAACCAGCACATCATTCGAGCCTGTCTCCATCAAGTCATCAACTTGACCTAAGTCATAACCTTTTGTGGTTACCACGGCCATGCCGATGAGATCTCGCCAATAAAACTCCCCTTCGGGAAGCTCCGGTAATTGCGCCACTTCAACCGAGATTTCCGCATTGGTCATAGCCATTGCTTGGTCACGGTCATTAATTTGCGCAAACTTGGCGATAAAGCCTTTGTTGTGGCGACGCCAGTCACTCACTTCAAAGGTTTGCCATTTACCTTGTTGCCCTATCAACCATGGGCTGAAATCGAAGATCCCTTGGGGATCATCAGTAAATGAATGCACCTTAAGCCAACCCTTGATCCCATACGGGGCTCCGAGTTTGCCAACGACGATTGTTGAGGCTTGCTCTTGTTGACTCATGGTTACACTTACGCCTATTAAGCCGCTTTACGAGCGTCTTTAACTAGCTTTGCTACGCGATCTGAAAGAGACGCGCCTTGGCCTACCCAGTGATCAACACGGGCAAGGTCTAGACGAAGTTTTTCTTCCTGACCAGCAGCAATAGGGTTAAAGAAACCTACTTTCTCGATGAAACGACCGTCACGCGAGAAACGGCTATCCGCAACCACAATTTGATAGAAAGGACGCTTCTTAGCGCCACCACGTTGCAAACGAATAGTTACCATACCGTCCTCTAAATAGATTGACTGTTTTCATTAATAAGTGAAACTTCCCCATACAGGGAAGCTCGGGAATTGTACGAATTTTTTGCCACAATGCAAGTAAGAACTGCATTAAATACGTGGTTTGTGTGGGTTAAATGATGATCTTGGCTTTTGAGCTGTCGCTAAAGGCCGGTTTGTTCAGCGTATGTCGTCAAGTAATAGCCCATAAATAAGGCCATCAACACGCTGGCCCTGCTTCACTATCGCTTGCCTTAGTCGTCCTTCGAGGACAAAGCCACAGCGCGTTAACAGCGCCTGAGAACCTTTATTCCCTGCAAATACGACTGCATGCAGGCGCAGTAAATCAGTTCCATGAGCGAGCTTGTTTAATAGCTGTTGCAGCGCTTCACTCGCAAAGCCTTGGTGCCAATAAGGCTGACCCAGCCAATAACCTACCTCAGCTGATTTAGCGTACTCGAACTGCCCCACTGTGGCACTGATACAGCCAATCAACTCATTATCGTGCTCTATGGCATAGATGTGCTCGCTTTGAGCGCCCTCTCGAACCCACCAACTGGCATCCGCCTCAGTGTAAGGATAGGGGATTTTGGGCGATAAGAAACGTTGTACCTGGGCATTATTGAGCAAAGACACTAACGCGTGCTCATCGCCTCGGGCAAAACGACGTAAGCTAATCGCCATAACCACTGCCAATAGCACTAAAAGGCATCGCCAGTTCAAGTTCGGGAACTTGCCTGCCTATCCATGCGGGAAAGGTATTGCTGTTCGGCCCTGGAAAGAGCGTGTATTCGTTTACCCATGGATACTGCTGCGCAGCCGCTTGGATTTTGGGAATAAGCTCCGCTGCTTTGGCGCCGCTGACCATATGAAATTTATCAGGCTTAGCACCGTACCAGTAACGATCAGGTGTGGATGTTTTATAGCTGCGCAAAGCCGATCGACCTTGGTCCACGCCCCAGCCGACCACTTCATACACTGTATACTGCTGTGCCCCCTGCTCTTTTATTGCAAGCCAAGTATGCACGGCAAACCAACCACGCCAGCTGAATGCATCAGCGGCATAAAACTCAATCACCGCCCCCGGCTCACTCACCGGCTGCGCAATGCCTGCACTTTCACGACTGGCAGTACGCCAATCCGTGCTAGTACAGCCAACCAATACCCAAAAAAGCATGGTAATAACTAGCGCTCTCACATCAACCTCGCTTGTTATATTGATATAGAACCTACTATTTCACCGCTTAACGCGCTTTGCAACGCAAAAAAAAAGCGCGACGGTTGTCACGCTTTTTTTATATAACGCATTGGCTCAGAACTTAGGGCCGCCGGGGCCACCCATCATTCCTGGTGGCATCATCCCTTTCATGCCGCGCATCATTTTCATCATACCGCCTTTGCCTTTCATCTTTTTCATCATTTTCTGCATCTGTGTAAATTGCTTCAGCAGCTTGTTGATGTCTTGTACTTGTGTGCCAGAGCCCGCAGCAATACGCTTTTTGCGTGAGCCTTTAATAATTTCCGGACGCGCGCGCTCTTTCGGTGTCATGGAGTTGATAATGGCTTCCATTTGCACAAATGTTTTGTCGTTAACTTGCCCTTTTACTCCTTCAGGTAAGTTACTCATGCCTGGCAACTTATCAAGCATGGACATCATGCCACCCATGTTTTTCATTTGTCGCAGTTGGTCGGCAAAGTCCTCTAATGTAAAGCCGCTGCCTTTAAAGACCTTATCTGCCACTTTTGCAGCTTTGTCTTTATCGACCTTCATTTCCACTTCTTCGATAAGAGACAAAACGTCGCCCATACCGAGAATACGCGACGCAACACGGTCGGGGTGGAACGGCTCTAGAGCATCGCTACGCTCACCAACACCGATAAACTTAATGGGTTTACCGGTAATATGGCGAATCGATAGCGCGGCACCACCACGGGCATCACCATCGGTCTTAGTTAAGATCACGCCACTAAGTGGTAGTGCTTCATCAAAAGCTTTCGCGGTATTCGCCGCATCCTGACCGGTCATGGAGTCAACCACGAACAGCGTTTCAATTGGGTTAATAGCACTGTGCAGTGCTTTAATCTCGCTCATCATGTCTTCATCAACGTGAAGACGACCGGCGGTATCCACTAACACCACATCAATAAACTTTTTCTTGGCGTGAGCAATGGCGCCATTGGCGATATCAACTGGGTCTTGCGAGGTGTCGCTGGGGAAAAACTCGACATCTACTTCAGATGCTAGAGTTTCAAGCTGTTTAATTGCCGCTGGTCGGTAAATATCGGCACTCACCACCAATACCGACTTTTTCTTGCGCTCTTTTAGGAACTTCGCCAACTTGCCAACACTGGTGGTTTTACCCGCCCCTTGTAAGCCAGCCATCATAATGACTGCGGGCGGCTGGGCATTGAGGTTAAGTTCTTCGTTAGCCTCGCCCATGGCTTTTTCAAGCTCTTCACGGACTATTTTGACAAACACTTGGCCAGGAGTCAGGCTTTTAGTCACCTCTGTGCCGACGGCACGCTCTTTGACTTGCTTGACGAAATCACGAACAACGGGCAAAGCGACGTCAGCTTCAAGCAAAGCCATACGCACTTCACGCAGCGTCTCTTTAATATTGTCTTCAGTGAGGCGGCCACGGCCACTGATGGTTTTTAGGGTCTTCCCTAATCGTTCCTGCAGATTTTCAAACATCGCTAACGATTCCGTTGCTACTTACATTTTCGCCGATTATAACTGAAAGCGGGGGGCAAATCCCAGCACCAAGTGCAAAGCAAAGGCAATTAGATCTAGGCAAGCGTGTTCGCTTTAAATACAATGGCTTCTTGATGGAATAATAACTACGAGCAAAAAAGGTCATCATGCTGATTACAATTTTGACACTGTTGAGTTGTGCTTTTTACGGTGCTGCTACCGCGCACGTATTGTCTCGCTTGTTTGATGCCAAAGGCCCATCGCAAAAAACCACGGTGATCCTCAGTACACTTGCGATTTTGACGCACATGGTGTTGCTCGTAAATGCGGTATTCACTACCCAAGGCCAAGACCTATCTTTTATTAATGTATCGCTGCTGACCTGCTGGGTTATCGTATTATCAGTGACCGCCGTGTCACTGCGCTTTCCTGCCACCTTATTGCTACCTGTCGTGTATGGGTTTGCCACTATTTTATTATTCGCTAGCCTATTCATGCCGCACGATATCATCGTGCAAAGTATTCGCCTGGAAATTGGGTTAGTGACACATATCTCTATTTCACTGCTGGCTTATTGCGTGCTGGTGATTGCTACCTTATATGCGGTGCAGTTTTATTTCATCGACAAACGCCTTAAACGCAAAGACCTAGCCATTGTATACAGCCACCTGCCACCGCTGATGGTGGTCGAACGTCAACTTTACCAATTAGTGTTTGTTGGCACAGCTTTGTTGAGCCTCGCCCTGCTCTCTGGGTTTGTATTCCTAGATTCCATGCTGGCTATTGAAAACGCGCATAAAACGGTGCTTTCCATTATCGCCTGGGGGGTGTTTTTAGCCGTTGTTATTGGCCGCAAGCTGCGAGGTTGGCGCGGCAAATCCTCTGTGATCACCATTATGGTCGGTGCCGGCCTACTCACTCTTGCCTATTTTGGCAGTCGCTTTGTCCAAGAAATAATATTGCAGCGTTTTTAAGCAATTACTTTATCTTCAGGGCAAGTTCACTTGACTACGCGCGGCGAGTGCCGCTTAATATACCTTGATTTTTAATAGAAGGATCCTTCTTTGGACGACATATCGACGAGTACGTTGTTTATCATTCTAGCAATACTGATCGTACTCTCCGCATACTTCTCTAGCTCCGAAACTGGGATGTTGTCGATAAATAAATTTCGACTACGCCACCTAGAAAAACAAAAACACGCCGGAGCCACGCGAGTCAGCAGCCTACTCAAGCGACCTGATCGCCTTATCGGCTTGATCCTTATTGGCAATAACCTTGTTAATATTGCGGCCTCTTCAGTGGCCACGATTATTGGTATTCGCCTGTTTGGCGATGTTGTCGGCTTAGCGGTGGCCACTTTTGGGTTGACCTTTATTTTATTGGTCTTTGCAGAGGTGACTCCGAAAACCATTGCCGCTTTGTACCCAGAGAAAATCGCCTTTCCAAGCTCGCTGATTCTTAAAAATTTGCTGCGCTTAACCTTGCCTTTTGTGATTGCCCTAAACTGGATCACTAACGGTTTGTTGCGTCTGCTTGGCTTTAGCCCAGAGCAAATGGAAGAGCACAGCCTTTCTAAAGAAGAGCTGAAAACCGTGGTAAGTGAAGCCGGGGCCATGTTGCCGGCCAAGCACAAAAGCATGCTGACGTCGATTTTAGACCTTGAGCAGGTCACCGTGGAGGACATTATGATCCCGCGTAATGAAATTAACGCCATTGATGTTAATGATGACTGGAAGGTGATCAGTAAGCAGCTCACCAACTTACAGCACACCCGGGTGCTTTTATACCGTGACCAAATCGATGATGCCGTGGGCTTTATTCATGCTCGAGACGCACTTCGTCTACTCACCAAAGAGCAGTTTAATAAGTCGTCGCTGCTTCGCGCAGTAAGGGAGATTTACTTTATCCCCGAAGGCACCTCCTTGAATACCCAGTTACACAAGTTTCAGCAGGTTAAAGAGCGTATTGGCTTAGTTGTTGACGAATATGGTGATATTCAAGGTCTAGTCACACTTGAGGATATTCTCGAAGAAGTGGTTGGCGACTTCACCACCACACAAACCCGACCACCAAGCGAGGAAGTCAGTGAGCAGGACGATGGCTCAGTGCTAGTTGATGGTGGTGCTAATATTCGTGACCTCAATAAAGAAATGGGTTGGCACCTTCCCCAAGATGGGCCAAAAACTCTCAGCGGCCTGATTGTCGAATATTTAGAAGATATTCCCGACGCCAATTTAGGGCTTAAAATTGAGGGCTACCCGATTGAGGTCATGGAAGTAAAAGAAAACATGATTAAGCTGGTACGTGTGCTCCCACAGCAGCGTCGCAAGAAGTCTAAAGACTAGCCGTCCTTTTAGGGCTGCTACCTTTCCTGGTAGCAGCCTCTGTCCATGTGCAACCAACCTAAAAGTCCGCAAAGCGATAAAAAGACCCACAAACCAAATCGGTTTTTAATCTGACTGCGTTTGTGGTCGCTAAAGAATAAGCCCGAGAAATGCCCCATATAGAGTCATGCTCGCTTTCAGCGCCCAACATATACTTAGACATTATCCTTTGCCTTTGCTAACTTCATGACTTTATGGATAAATAATATGCACTGCTCAAGCTTTAAGGTGTCTTTAGCTAGGAGCGACAAATGCGTTTGTTAGTTGCACCTCGATATTACCCATACCTTAAGGATACGGTTTGAAACTCAGTAAAGAGCTTTATGCAATTGCCTCAAGCATTGCGCATGAAACGGATGGTTTTTTTGATACAAAAGGACCTGGAGCCGGGAACCTTTCAACAAATCAATTCATTGATTTAGTTCGCAGCCGCGCGGAACAGGCCTTTGGCGAGGATTATAGCGAACAAAAAATTTGTGGCGACAACTCGATGGCGGTGGACTTTTATTTTCCCGAAGAACAGACGGTTGTGGAAATTGCATTGGGGATAAAAAACCCAAACACTGAATTTGAAAAAGATATTCTTAAGGCTCTTATGGCCAGAAGCTTAGGTAATAAAATTAGAAACCTTGTCTTTATTTGCAAACCCGGTGGCTATAAAAAATGCAATCAGCCGGGTCGCAAAGCAATGATCGAATGGCTACAGAACCAAAATGGAATGACCCTGGAAGTGTGGGATCTTTAATTACCGGACCAAATAAGACCTATTTTCAACAAGCTGCACAGAATAAAGAAGTATTATAAGTTCCTAGGTATTGATTAGCACGTGTGGTGGTTTATTTACTGTTGTTGTTTTTATAGCGGGCTTTTATTCTAACTATCTTGGCTTTACCACTGGGGAAGCTTCCTCCTATCTGTAATCGCGAACCACAGTTGGTAGAGGCTTTTACACGGAGGCCAGTCACTACTGCCTACTTCAGGAACGTTTCAAAGAAACTCTCCGGGTAAGAGAAAACAGGGAATGAGTATCAAGACCGAATCCCGCTACGGATGTCATTCAGAAATTTACAAAGGATGAGCAATAACTCGCTGCAATAATGTTAGTTAATAATTTCAACTGCAGCGCTAACTCTTCACGCCCTACGGCGAATTATAATAAAAATAATGTTCAGATTAGGAGTCTAGGTTGGAAATTAGAAAGCTGAATGCCTTGCGAGGGCTCGCTGCACTTATTGTTTTCTTTACACATTTCAGTGATATAACCCTCTGGTTTGACGGCGCACTAAGCGGCTTTTTAATGGCATACCCTTATTTAAGTAAAGAGTTTAATCTGGATTGGTTGTCATTTGTTCTGACAGTTCTGATAACAAAGTGGTATCAATTCTGACATTCTCTTGCGTGCGTAAACCGGTCGTTGGCGCTGACTTATTTTTGCCCTTTTTCAAACCAGCACGACAAGAGCTAGGCTTTTTAGGCATTAACACGCATTAATGAATAATGCCAATGTCATCCAAAATAACTGAGATATCATGTCTTGGAGTGAATGTTATATTAAGGATCAAGCTCTCTTCTTGTTTAACTTCAGATAAAAATTCAATCGGAAAAACCACTGTCTGCAAAGTTGGTTCCGTAGGTGCAAATTTTACATCTTCATTTTCTAACTCTGAGTAGTCAGATACTAGCAACGGAGAAATACTGGCTGTAGATTTCGTCTTTTTACTTATCACAACACCATTCTTATTCAGAAACTCTATCTTAATGTCAGAAGCTAAGTTATAGGGTCTGCATGCTTCATGCTCTTCGGATGTCTCTATCGCGATAGAGACAGTTAGACTCTGTTTATCTTCAGCGATAACATGAAAGGTTGGTAATGCGAGTTGTAGCGTCGTTGCAACTTGTTCTTCGAGTTTCAGTTTCAGTACCTTGTTTGGTGTATCCACCCCGCCTCTTAATCGTTCCTTTTCAATCGAGAATGACACTGGCTCATTTTGGCTGTCAACCCTAATCTGAAAGTTCTTGTTTTCTGTCTTAACGCTTTCAAAGTTTTCAATAGACCAGAATGTTGAAGTACTGAACCGAGATACATAGATATCATCGGGTAAGCCAAACTCTGAGTTTGGCGGGTGCCTCAATATATCCTGATATTCTTTCTTTCCAGATAAAGTAAGTTCAATGAACGCTGACACAAATACCTTGGTTAGTTGCTCTTGCTGTTTAGCTGTCAAGAGCTTTTTATAAAAATTCTTACTGCCTCCCCAATGAAAATCATCAGACATATCTTGATTGAAATTTATGTGGTTTGCTTTGTGGATGTAGATTGAATGATTCACGTAATTTTTGCCGTCATCATATTCAACCCTCTGCCACTGTTGACTCCCTAAGAACTGGTAAACATCGGCGTCATGCCCGCCCTGTAAAACAAGATAGTTAGTATTCTTAAGAATGTTTTTGCCGTGTGCGTGTTGGTATTGTCCGTCCATGGGCGCTAATGCCACTACCGATTTAATTCCAAACCCAAACTCTGTAGGTTTTTCACTGTTCGGTATCGTTTTTAAACTGTTAAATGTCGAAGCTAAGGCGACGGCTTCTCCGCCTCTAGACATGCCAATGAGAGCAACATTTTCTAAATCCAGCTTGTTATAAAATCTGTGATCATGTTGGTTATTCCACACGCTAAGTAGCTTTAGATGCTCTAAAAGAATCCACCCGCGAGCACCGTTTTCTCCCCACAAACCATTTAAATAAGTCTGATCGACCTGAACAACAAAAAAACCGCGACTGGAAAACATCTCTCCTAAATAATCAAAACCGGGATCTGAGTTACCATGAACCAAGAAAATGACAGGCCGCTTTTCAGAAGTTTGTGGCAGCCAAACTTTCGCTTCTAAAGGTAAATCTTTGCTATCAAATCTATGGTAGGCATCATATTTATAGCCTTGGCTTTTGGAGTGGTCAGCAAGAAAGTTTGGTAGAGTGACGTCAGGTGCGACTAGATCTGGCTTATCGATAGAAAATAAATAGGGTTTTTCTCCATAAGTCATCACATCGTATTTGTATTTACCTGTTTTTGCTGGATTCGGAAGGCTACTTACCTTCTTATCTGGAAAGATATAGCTATCTGAAACACACTGTAAAGTGTCGGACGCCGAGGTTGAATACGAAACAGCTAGAGCGATGCTGGTAATGAATCTTAAAAGCAAATGCTTCAACGTATTTTCCTTGTTAATCAAATTATTTATTAGCTTCATCTTGACCTTTCCCTGAATTAGTATCATTCAATGAGATTTTTTATTTTTTATGCAACGTTGGTCGCATGTATGTATGAAAAAGTTTAAATAATCTAATTTTTATTTTTTCCAAAATAATTAGCCAAAACTAAACAAGGAAATGGCTAGTTTTATCGCTTGGCTGCTATTGGGCGACTGTCAACAGATGGCGGCTTAAGGCATGAAACGGTAGTTAAAATAACTGGAGCTGAACTTCCGGTATTTGTCTATTAATGCCCGTCAGCCATTGCTGATGGCATCTCCGCTCGTCAAGCGGACTTCTTGTTACTCAGCTAATTCGAAACTTTGAGTTAGCTACATTGCCCCTGATATGCATAAATCAATTTATATCAGCTACTTTGGGGTAGCTCAGCATTCCTGCGCTTTGCAGCAAGCGGACTCTTATCAACCCATCTAAACAGGTACATTATAATCAGCTTTGTGACACCGCTTGTAACGGCCAACATCAACAGCGGCCAGCCATCTACTAATCCCATACTTAAAGCAAATATAATCGTAGAGATATCCATCATAAATATGAACTGGCTCATTTTAAGGTCGACCGCACCAGTGTGTCCAGAGCTATAGATGAGCCTTATCTGATGAAAGTAGCCTTGAGCAAGTAAAAATGAAACAACGAGTATGATAGAGGTAGAAATCAATTTCCCCTCGTCAGAGATAGTCTCACCAAAGAAGAGGCCGACAAATGCTAGAATGAGGCTACTAGCAGCGACTGCAAAGCTTATTGCAGATTTTACTGACTTTCTATCTAATAAGATTTCCATGATAATTTGTAGCACCAATATAGACGCTATCAATCTGGGCCAGACAATATAGTGGTTAAATGGCGATATTGAGTAGCCGTAAACAAAAAAAGATAAATAGGCCAAGTAACTTACTGTAAATTGGTTCAAAGACAAAAGCTCAGTAGGACGTACGCTATTGTCACTACTCGCTTTTCTTCTACAAATTGTTCTCAATTGCGAGAATACACCATATAAACTAACGAATATGAATGCTGTGTTTACCGTCCCGGCAATGTTGTAAAAATCCAAACCCATCCCTCATACCAGCAAAAATCGTCGACAATATAGCATATTTTTGGTATATAAAGTTTACCTAAATGCCAAATTTATTGCATATTGTCGACAATACATCAAAATGGAGTTATGGGTAAGAGAAAAGTTGCGCTTATCATCGGCAGTAGTCAGGGAGTTGGAGCTAAAGCAGCGGTGCGTTTGGTTAATGAAGGCTTCCCAATTGTTCTTAACCACAGAGAGTCAGATATTTTAAAACAAGAAGTAGTACAAAAAGGGAGCGAGTGTATAGCCGTGCAAGCCGACGTATCGCAGGAACATATGTCGCAAAACTGTTTAATGCCGTCGACAAAATAGCAAAATAGGACGACTAGCAGTGCTAGTGAACAACGCAGGTGTTTTGGAAGTGTTGACAGTTTGTCCGGGACAATTTATAACAATTCACGTCACTCGTACGCTCTAAAGTGCACCGATGGGCTCCGCGTTAGCTATACAACAATAAACATGGACGTATTATGAAAGTCTTATTTATCTTATCCATTATTTTCTTTTCTACCTGCAGTAATGCTGTAGTAAAAAGACATGATGTTCCCCCTGAAAATTATGTCATTGATAAAATGCCTGAATACTTAGTTGATATGCCCCATGAAGGACATGGTGTATTAATTAATTCACAATGGGTTGTAACTGTAGCACACACTATTTTTTATGATTATGTTGGCAAGGATCTATTAATTGGTTCAAAAGAGTATGAAATTGAAAGCGTTCATATACACCCAGATTACACTCAACCTAATAAAAATTTACTTAAAGGTGATTTAGCGCCCTTAATGAATTTTTTCAAATCTAGAAGTGATATAGCGTTAATCAAATTAGCTTCAACTGTTAGCGGTGTAGAACCAATCAATATTTATTCTGGTAATAGTGAAAAAGGCAAAACAATTACAGTCTATGGTAGGGGAGCTACTGGGAACGGATTAACTGGCGAAGACCCAGATACCAAATCACTTCGTGTGATGAACCGGTTTCAAAATGTTGTTGAAAGAGCGGAAGGTAACTGGTTAGCATTTAAATTTGACGAACCAGAAAGCGCACTACCACTCGAAGGTATGCATGGTTCAGGAGATAGCGGAGGAGCTTCTGTTATCTTTCGAGACGGTGTCCCTTTTCTTGTAGGTTTATCAAGTTGGCAATTAGGGCATGGCGATATAGCTACTTTTAAAGCCGGATTGTATGGTACCACTGCTTATCAAGTTAGGGTGTCAAATTACCATGACTGGATATTAGGTGTATTGGGTAGCTAACAAGATACTATATTATTAGTTAATAATTTCAACTGCAGCGCTAACTCTTCACGCCCTACGGCGAATAATAATAATGCTCAGATTAGGAGTCTAGGTTGGAAATTAGAAAGCTGAATGCCTTACGAGGGCTCGCCGCACTTATTGTTTTCTTTACACATTTCAGTGATATAACCCTCTGGTTTGATGGCGCACTAGGAGGCGGCTCCGGTGCCTATGGGGTGATGCTATTCTTTTTACTAAGCGGCTTTTTGATGGCATACCTTTATTTAGGTAAAGAGCTCAATCGCACTAACCTCACGCGCTATTTATTGGCCCGAGCAGCAAGGGTGCTGCCCTTGTACCTAGCTGTGGTGTTTACCTCGTTCATACTCGCTAAAGGCGGGAATGACAGCCTATATAACATACCTGATGTCAACGCCTTACTCGGCCACTTGCTATTTATTCACGGCGAGAGCGTACTTTGGACTATTCCACCTGAAATACACTTTTATGTGGTTTTTATTGCTTTTTGGATGCTGGCTAAAAACAGAGCAGGCTATATTTATCTCGCTATTGTGGCGGTAATGATTGCGCTGTTTTTTACCAACTTTCCGAGGATTTATGGCGATATTTATGGAATACCCTATAACCTCTTTAGCATATTGCGCACCTTACCTTTCTTTTTTGTGGGTGTGATTTTGGGCTTACTGTACCCTACCCTAAAAGTGCCTAACTACATGCGAAAGCACCGCTTTGTACTGGTTCTTCTGTTAATACCACTTATGTATCCACAATTCACTCCGCTAACCAGCGGCGATGAAAGACGAATGTGGCTAAGCTATGAAGTGTTACTAGTTATGAGCACGGTATTCTTTTGCGTCGTATTTCTCGTCCCTGATAACAATATTGTACTCGCCAATCGCCTTGGTGATTTCATCGGCAAAATCTCCTATTCGCTATACCTGCTGCATATGCCCATTATTATGCAGGTAAATAAGTTGGCGTTGACTGTTGAACTCAAACTCATTGTCGCCTTAGCATTAAGCATAATGGTGGCCTACTTGTCATACCGATGCTTCGAGCAACCTATCGCCAAGCGTATTCGTCACCTCACAGCGGCCAAAGCACAGGATACGCCTGTGCGCGCCGGTTAAACTGTTGTCTATTATGGAAACGACCTTGAGTTATTTACTGTATTTTATTCTTATGGTTATATGCGCTACAGGACTCGCAAACGAGCCCTTTGAAATACCAAGAAGTGCAGTTATCGAATTAACAGAGCCTGCGAGCAAACGGGTATACCCTGTATTTATAAAGCTGCCTCGCTCTTATGCGATAAATAAGGATAAGAAGTATCCCGTCATTTACCTGATGGATGCCTGGTATAGCTTTCAGATTGCTTCAGGTGCTACACGCTTTCCGATGAACAGCGGCACAATGAAAGAGGCAATCATTGTGGGGATATCCTATTCCCGAGGCTCAAAAGGCCCATCTAGTCGAAT
Source organism: Pseudoalteromonas sp. CNC9-20 (assembly GCF_022347875.1). Taxonomy (NCBI): domain Bacteria; kingdom Pseudomonadati; phylum Pseudomonadota; class Gammaproteobacteria; order Alteromonadales; family Pseudoalteromonadaceae; genus Pseudoalteromonas; species Pseudoalteromonas sp. CNC9-20. Next base: position 264,900 of record NZ_JAKRFS010000006.1, read on the forward strand.
AAGAGACTACACTCCGGTGCAAGCCACAAACTGGAAGTTTCAAACTGGCCATGCTGATGGTCATGCTAAGTTTATCCGCGAGAGCGTCTTCGCCTATATTGAGCAGAACTACCGAACCCTTCCCTCACAACGCACCTTTGTGGGACACTCATTAGGGGGGTTGTTTGGCGCCTATATCCTGTTCAATTACCCTGATATGTTCAGCAGTTATATAATCGGTAGCCCATCGGTATGGTTTGCCAATAACGATATTTTACACTCATCTGTGATGAAACCTCGTTTACCAACCAAGGTCTATGTATCAGTGGGCAGCTTGGAACAGCCAAAGTATGGAGAAAAGCAGCATATGATGGCTGGGGCGCAAAAACTAATAGAGAAAATGACCGCTGAATGCGGAAAAAATACGACGATTAAGTTTCGCATTATTGAAGGGGCTAAACACGCGACAGCGTTTCCGAGCACCTTGATCCAAGGATTGGACTGGATTTATACGCAGCAATAAATGAGCAACTACAGTGGCACTGGCTAAACTTGTAGTAATGAAAACAAAGGAGAAGGCTTATGCAAGGCAGCTGCTTATGCGCACAGGTACGCTTCGAAATAAAAGGTGAGTTCAGTCATTTCTATTTATGTCACTGCAGTCACTGCCGCAAAGACAGTGGCTCGGCGCACGGAGCAAACTTGTTCTCAAACTCGGCCACGCTCACTTGGCTATCGGGTGAGCCGTTGGTAAGACATTACCAACTCCCACACAGCGCTCACTGCAAAAGCTTTTGTAGTCGGTGTGGCTCGGCATTACCCATGTATCAACAACAAGGAGACTTACTCGTTGTTCCTGCAGGCTCGCTCGACGATGACCCTAATATCAATGTCACAGCACATATTTTTTACGCCGATAAAGCGCGCTGGGAGAAGGGCTTTGAAGATATCCAGCGCTTCAGTGGTGCTCCTAAGTTGCAGCAATCAGAAGAATAAGCGCTCAAACCAGTTCTTATCTAACTCCTCTTCGCAGCGCTTAAGCTGAACCGCATAACGACTGGCACGACGTTTCACTTTATTCGCGGCGCGCATTAACCAAGCCTTACTGCGATAGGTGCCGCGTTTATAACCGCCCCACCCTTCGTGATAGTTAAGGTATTGAGCATACGCATCCCACTTCGAAATGCCGTTAATCTGATGTGTTTTCCAAACAAACCACGCCATAAAATCGATTGCATCGTCAAAATCGTCACGATCAGCGCCGCCGTTATCGGTTTCGCGTGTGTAATCTTCCCAGGTCATGGTCTTTGCCTGTGAGTAACCATAGGCGTCACTGGCACGACCTGTGGGGATGATCCATAAGAAATATTCCATGGGCGGGGCAGCATCATGACGAAAGGAGCTTTCTTGATACATCATCGCCATTAACACATGTTTAGGTGAGCCCCAGCGCTCTTGTGCGTCCTTGGCATCAAAATACCAATCTTCTTTCTCTTCAAAAATCTTGCAGATATCATCGGGTTGCTTAGGTGGCGCGGTCGCACACCCAGCAAGTATAAACAGGGTAAAAATAAGCGATAAATTTTTTTTCATTTATTTTGAACTTAATCCGCAAGCCTTAGTCTGAACTTATGAATGCAGCAGTTTAGCATTGTTTCATCCCTGTAGAATAATTTGCGCGGCTACCTTAGCCGCGCTTTTTTTATGCTTCTACCTTTTCCACCGCAAAGTATTCATCTAAAAAGGCTTCAAAGCTCACAGTGTCTTCCTGCTCCACCTGCTGTTGTGCCTTAACCGACAGTTCGGCTTGCTCAGCTAAATGTGCGTCGTCAAAGCATTGGTACTGCCACTGACTATGAGCGTCGCTGTAACGTTGTGCCAATTGCAAGGCAAACTGACCATTGTCAACATCATCACTGAGTAATTGTTGTAGGTAGCGCCCTGATATGGTCTTACTAGGATCGCTCACCCAGCTCTGTAACTCAGCAATGGTATGCTGATAAACATCGCTGCCATGCGCTTGGTCCATATAGTCAGCGACTTTTGCAAGATCGGTAAAAATGTCCTCGGCCCATTGCTGCAAAGAGACAGACTCGTCACCGCGTTGCAACTGCAATTGCGGATCGCGACCTTGATTGACCACCCGATCGAGGTTCTCTTGTGTCTGGCCTTGCTCCTGCCAATCCATGTGCGGCGATGCCTTTAATAAGCAGTAGGTCAAAAACACATCCAAGAAACGAATTTGCGTTAAATCGATGCCGGTATCCGCAAAGGGGTTCACATCCAAAGCGCGAATTTCGATGTATTCAATGCCGCCGCGCAATAACGCCTGCGTTGGCTTCTCGCCAGAGCGAGCATTGCGTTTCGGGCGAATAGGCGAGTAAAACTCGTTTTCAATTTGCAGAATATTTTTATTTAATTGCTGCGGTTTTGGTGCATGGTAATCATCAAGATGTTGGTACAACTCAGAAGGTGAGTTGATCGCGCTCTTTAAGCCAGCAACATATTCCTCCAATGAGTTATACATTACCCGCAAGCTCGATTGCGCGCTATTAGTGTAACCTAAATCACCCAAACGCAGAGCTGTGCCATGCTCGAGGTATAGGCTACCTTTACCAAGCTCTTTAAACGGTAGTGAGGTTTCTTGCCCTTCTAAAAAGGAGCCGCACAATGCCGGTGATGCACCAAATAAATAGCTAATTAACCACAATTCGCGTTTAAAGTTACGAATTAGACCTAAGTAATTGTCGGAAATAAAAGACTGTAAGTCACCACTTTGCCCAGCTAAACCCTGCAAAGTTTGCCAAAACGTTTGCGGATAAGAGATATTGAAATGCACCCCGGCTATGGCCTGCATCATACTGCCGTAGCGGTTTTTTAACCCCTCTCGGTATAGCGTTTTCATACGACCGACATTGGATGAGCCGAATTGCGCCAACGGGATTTCATCTTGGCTTTGGATATAACACGGCATACTCACCGGCCACAATAATTCATCTTCAAGTTGCGCCAGAGTGAACTTTTGTAGGTCACGCAACTGAGCCAATGTTTCCTCAGGATCGGTGCTTACTGGGGTAATGAATTCAAGTAAAGCTTCAGAAAAATCGGTGGTGATCATCGAGTTGGTTAAGGCACAACCAATCGCCACTGGGTGGGGCTTTGTCGATAACCCGCCGCTGCGATTGGTACGCAGCGCCTCGCGCTCAATACCCCGAACAATGCCGACAATTGCGGCTTGATTTTCAGCGGACGACAATTCGCTAAGACGCTGATTTAATTGTGTACAAGTCAAAAAATACTACCTCTAGCCAAGCGGCTTAATTCTGTTGTTATGGGGTGCGCTGCCAAATACTCAAGTCCAGGGCAGTAAAATAACTTTCTCTTTGCTGCTATTTTGCTCTAAACGCTGATGCGCCATGCCCGCTGCCGAGAGCGGCATAGTGCAGTGAGCCAGCTCTAAGTGACCTTGGCGATACCACTGGTAAATACGTTTAAGCTGGGCATTGTTTTTAACCACCAGCACAGCGCATGCAGTCACTCCTTGCTCATTGGCCGCAGCAATAATCTCTTTTTGTGACAATGTCGGAATAGTGACTACACGACTGTGTGCACTTAATCCTTGTAGACAACGCTTCCCGACCTCCAGGCCCACAACATCGAGCAAATAACCCTTACGTTGCTCAGCCACAAACTGGTCATAATTCATTTGCTGAGCGCAAGAAGCGACACTTTTTGGCAGCTCACTGCGGCTAATAGCAACAACCTGATACCCCATTCGCGCGGCAATTTGTGCAGCTAACGAGCCGACTGTGCCATTAGCACCATTAATGTAAATGGGCTGACTTTTTGGACAGGCGAGCGCCGAGAGCGATTGGAAGGCCGTTAACCCTGCCAAACACAGACCGGATAGCACCGCATCTTCATTCACCGCATCGACTTTAATGAGTTCGTTTTCACGGGCCAAACAATACTGTGCATAGGTCCCTGGCTGGGTGGCAAAGCCAACCATACCCATTACCTTATCACCCTTTTTAAGCGTTTTTACCGCCTCACCACAAGCGACCACCTCACCAAACAGATCATAGCCTAAACTCATAGGCAGGTGATGTTTGTTTTGCTCTGCCGCAAAGCCGATACCAGCGCGGGTTTTTACATCAATGGGGTTAATAGCGGTGCTCAGCACCTTGATAAGTAACTCATGCTCACCGGGCTTTGGCCGCGATAGGGTCACTGGTTTTAGCACCCCTGGCTCACCAAAAGCATGAATGACCATGGCTTGGTATCCGTGTTCCATAGCTAACACTATTGTTGAATGATTGCTCCTAAACCTATATTGACATTACCACTGCATGGACACAATAAAAAAGGCGACAAATTATTGCCGCCTTTCGTATGAGTTATAACTGACCTTTATTTACAGCTAAATAAAAAGCCTTGCTCGTCAGCATCAATGGAAATCAAGTTGCCATCAGCCAACTCACCCGCCAACAGCTTCTGTGCAAGTGGGTTTTCAATGGCCTGCTGGATAGCCCGTTTTAAAGGTCGAGCACCATAGACCGGATCGAACCCGCCCTCGGCCAGCTTAGCTAATGCCGCATCGGTGATTTCCAATAGGTAGCCTTTTTCAGTGAGCCGCTCATGCAACTTCGCCAACTGAATATCAGCAATCTGCTTGATGTGCTCTCCGGCTAGTGGATGGAATACCACGGTTTCATCAATACGGTTTATAAACTCTGGCCTAAATTGCTGCGCCAGCACCATCATCACTTTGTCTTTCAATGTGGCGTAATCATTATTCCCAGCTTGCTCTTGGATCACATCCGAGCCCAAGTTAGAAGTCATAATGATCACCGTGTTTTTAAAGTCCACGGTGCGCCCTTGCCCGTCAGTGAGACGACCATCATCCAATACCTGTAGCAAGATATTGAATACGTCTGGGTGCGCCTTCTCCACTTCGTCAAGCAGTACCACCGAGTAAGGACGACGGCGCACAGCCTCAGTGAGGTAGCCGCCCTCTTCATAGCCAACATAGCCCGGAGGCGCACCGACCAAACGCGCCACTGAATGTTTCTCCATAAACTCTGACATATCGATACGAACCATGGCATCTTCGGTGTCAAACATCAGTTGCGCCAATGCTTTGGTCAGCTCGGTTTTACCCACCCCTGTAGGGCCCAAGAATAAGAATGAGCCTATGGGTCGATTGGGATCAGCTAATCCTGCACGAGAGCGACGGATGGCATTGGCAACAGCGGTGACCGCTTCGTCTTGGCCGATAACGCGCTGGTGCAGCTCGTCTTCCATCTGCAGCAACTTTTCACGCTCGCCTTGAAGCATTTTCGCCACTGGAATGCCAGTCCAGCGTGAGAGGATCTCGGCAATCTCGTCCTCACCAACTTTATTACGCAGCAAGTTCATATCTTGCATTTCGACTTGCGAGGCAAGGTCTAATTTGCGCTCCAGCTCGGGAATTCGGCCGTACTGCAGTTCCGACATTCGCTGTAGATCACTAGCTCGACGTGCCACCTCTAAGTCCAAACGCGCTTGCTCGAGCTCCGCTTTAATGACTTGAGTGCCTTGCAGCGAGGCCTTTTCCGCATTCCATACTTCGTCCAACTCAGCATATTCACTTTCCAGCTCTTGGATCAGCTCCTGCATTTCCTCACGGCGCTTTTGGCTGGCCTCGTCCTTTTCTTTAGCTAAGGCATTGTCTTCAAGTTTCAACTGAATGATACGCCGCTCAAGGCGGTCCAACTGCTCTGGCTTAGAGTCAATTTGTAAACGAATGGAAGAGCCCGCCTCGTCTATTAAGTCGATGGCTTTATCGGGCAATTGCCGGTCGCTAATATAACGGTGCGATAAATTCGCCGCTGCAACGATCGCCGGATCGGTGATTTCCACAGAATGGTGCAGCTCATAGCGCTCTTTTAACCCACGCAAAATAGCAATGGTGTCTTCAACACTCGGCTCATTTACCAATACCTTTTGGAAGCGACGCTCTAAAGCCGCGTCCTTTTCAATGTATTGACGATACTCATCTAAGGTTGTCGCCCCAACACAATGCAATTCACCTCGTGCTAGCGCCGGTTTAAGCATGTTCCCGGCATCCATGGCGCCGTCGGTTTTACCCGCACCAACCATAGTATGAATTTCATCGATAAAGAGGATCACTTGCCCCTCTTCTTTAGCCAGCTCGTTGAGGACCGACTTAAGACGCTCCTCAAATTCGCCACGGTATTTAGCTCCGGCCACTAAGGCGCCCAAATCCAGCGATAACACGCGCTTATTCTTAAGGCCCTCAGGAACCTCACCGTTTACGATACGCTGTGCTAGGCCCTCAACTATCGCCGTTTTACCAACGCCCGGTTCACCAATTAACACCGGGTTATTTTTAGTGCGCCGTTGTAACACTTGCACGGTGCGACGGATTTCCTCGTCACGACCAATAACGGGATCAAGCTTGCCTTGCTCGGCCCGCTCGGTGAGATCGATGGTGAATTTCTCCAGCGCCTGACGAGTATCTTCAGCGTTGGGGTCATCCACTTTTTGCCCGCCGCGTAGTGCGTCTATGGCTTTTTCTACCTTACCTGTGGTGATATTTAGAGCTTTAAAAATCTCCCCTAAAGGCCCCTTATCTTCACAGGCAGCCAGTACGAACAGCTCGCTGGAAATATATTTGTCTTTACGCTTTTGCGCATATTTGTCGCATAAGTTCAGCAATGACACCATATTATTGGACAACTGCACGTCGCCACCGACGCCCTCCACTTTAAACAACTTCTCAATTTCTTGAGAAAGCTTAGTGTTGAGCTCATCGGCGCTGACGCCTGCTTGCGCAAAAAGAGCACGCACACTCGAGCCTGTTTGCTGCAATAGTGCGTACATTAGGTGTACGGGTTCAATAAATTGATGATCGCGACCGAGTGCTAATGATTGAGCATCGGAGAGCGCTTGCTGAAATTTGCTGGTAAATCTATCTAAACGCATCTGTTTGTTTCCACTAAAACTTTAATTACCTATTTAATGGGTGCTAGCGCGCGTTTGATCAAGTTATACGGTTAAAATTTTGGTGATTATTTGCGCCAGATCACACTGGCCATACGACCGGTTTGGCCATCGCGTCGATAAGAAAAGTAAGTATCGGCAAGGGTATAAGTGCAGGCCTGAGCTTTAGTGACATTACTCACACCGGCTCGATTAAGCGCAAGCTCGGCTAATAGTGGCAAGTTGGCGAGAAATTTGTCGCCGTGTGCTGTAAAGCCCTGCTGATAGTCGCCGCTGTGAGCGCAAAATTGGCTTTTAACCTCATTCCCGACCTCGAAGGATGAGGGCCCTATAGCAGGCCCAAGCCAAGCATGAATATCTTTCGCGGGGGTGTTAAATAAGGGTAACGCCCGCTCGATGATACCTCCGACAAGGGAGCGCCAACCACAATGCAAAGCGGCCACTTCAGCGCCATCTTGGCTGGCTAATAAAAGCGACAAGCAATCAGCAGTCATAATAGCCAAAGGCTGCTTTGCTAAGCGTGTGAACAGGCCATCCGCTTCGATTCTAAGCTGTTCACTGTACTGAGTAACACAATGAACATGGGTCCCATGTACTTGGTTTACATAACAGGCAGGACGCGGCAGTTGGCTGTTGAGCACAGCGCGATTGGCGAGCACAGCTGACTCTTGGTCGCCCACATGCAGCCCCACATTGAGGCTGCGATACACGCCCTGACTATACCCGCCTTGGCGGGTGCTTTGCAGCACCCCTACCAGGGACTCATCAGCGCCCCAGGTTGGAGTATAAAATGGTGTTTTAGAGGTCATCGTAGCCGTTGGCTTCGGTGTCTTGGCGCAGCGCTTCGGTCAGCGCCACCATGTCCTCAGGGACTGGGGCCTGCCAACGCATTTGCTCACCGGTGATCGGGTGTGCTAACTGCAACTTAATGGCATGCAAAGCCTGGCGTTTGAAGCCTCGTAAGGTCGCCATAAACTCTTCACTGGCATGCTTAGGAGGACGTGGGCGTCCGCCGTAAAAGGGGTCACCAACAAGTGGGTGACTGATATGCGCCATATGCACACGGATTTGGTGGGTACGACCCGACTCTAGGCGCAGCCGTAAGCGTGTATGAGCACGGAACTTTTCAGCGACTCGGTAGTGCGTGACCGCAGGTTTACCAAATTCATTGACGGCCATATGCGTACGCTTAGTGGCATGACGACCGATGGGCGCATCGACCATACCGCCTGCGGTCATAGTGCCATAACAGATAGCTTCATACTCACGGGTGAAATTTTCACGTTTTTGCAATGCCGCAACCAAATGCGTTTGTGCTGGCAAGGTTTTCGCAACCACCATCAACCCTGTGGTGTCTTTATCAAGACGATGGACGATACCCGCACGAGGGATATTTTCAATCTCTGGACAATGATGCAATAACGCGTTTAACACTGTGCCATCTGGGTTGCCGGCACCAGGATGGACCACTAAGCCCGCAGGTTTATTGATCACCAAAATATCGTCATCTTCGTAGACGATATCTAAAGCAATATCTTGTGCTTCATATTCTCGCGGCGCTTCAATTTGCGCGTTGATCTCTACGTGTTCACCGCCCAACAGCTTTTCTTTGGGGGTGTTGAAGGTGAGGCCATCAACCTGCACCATGTCATCGAGAATCCACGTTTTTATTCGTGAGCGCGAATAGTCCGGGAACAATTGCGCCAAAATTTGGTCTAGACGTTTACCGCCTAGTTCCACGGGGACCTCTGCACTGAGGGAAATTTGTTCTGCCATAAGCAAGTTTTACCTAATTTACCAGTGCAAGCTCTGCTCGACTGGGTTAGAATCGCATAATTCGCATAGTTTACTCGGTTTTACCTACTTGGCCTAGCCGAAGACAACGAAGGTACCTAATTAATGATAAATAAAATAAGTAAACGGGCACTTGCAGTCGTATTTACGGCCTCCTTACTTAGCGCATGTTCATCCGCGCCAGAACAACAAGAAATTGAGCGCGTACCCAACAAATCCGCACAAGCTTTGTATGAAGATGCACGCGAAACCTTAGATTCAGGCTTATATGCCCGGGCAATCGAGCTACTTACCGCCATTGATTCTCGCTATCCGTTTGGCCCTTTCTCTAAACAAGTGCAAATGGACTTAGTCTATGCGCATTACCAAACTGGCAATACAGAGCAAGCTTTGGCCACTATTGACCGCTTTATTCGCTTAAACCCGAACCACAAAGACTTAGACTACATGTACTACATGCGTGGCTTGGTCAATATTAAGGCCGATAAGAATGCCTTCCAAGAATACTTTGGTGTAGATCGAGCCGATAGAGACGCAAAACGCACTCGAGTGGCCTATAAAGACTTATCAACTCTAGTCAATAACTACCCTGACAGCAAATATGCACCTGAGGCAAAGCGTCGTCTTGCTTGGCTACTCAACCGCATGGCTCGCAACGAGTTGAAAGTGGCACAGTATTATTACGAGCGTGAAGCTTACCTGGCCGCAGCAAATCGCGGTAAGTACGTTGTTGAGCATTTCTCACAAAGCAGTTACCTTGAGCCTGCGTTAGAAATGATGGTGAAAAGCTACGAAAAACTTGGCTTACCAGATATGGCTGAACATGCCCAACAAACCCTTGAGGCAAATAAACGCGAACGCTAAGTAACGCACACATAAAAAAACCGATGCTGTGAAGGCATCGGTTTTTTTATATTTATAAATTAAATCACATGCTTTTAAATCGCTTCTTCGTCTTCCTCTTGCGTACGGATACGTACCACTCGCTCGACTTCCGTCACGAAAATTTTACCATCGCCTATTTTGCCGGTTTGTGCGGTTTTCACTATAACTTCGATAGCACGCTCGACATCTTCATCGGCTAGCACGATATCGAGCTTCACTTTTGGTAAAAAGTCGACCATGTACTCGGCACCGCGATAAAGCTCAGTATGGCCTTTTTGGCGACCAAATCCCTTAACCTCACAGACCGTCATACCGGTGATACCTACTTCTGAAAGGGCTTCACGGACGTCGTCTAACTTAAATGGCTTGATGATGGCTTCTATTTTTTTCATGACTTTTTATATTCGCGATGACAGATGCGCCGATTTTAGTCAATTGTGAGTGTTGAAGCAAACGCCCAAGGGGTGACTAATGCGTTAATAGTGTTAAAATTAATATAATACCCACATCAGGATGAAGTTATGAAAACCTGTAACACCTCAACATCTAAGGGCTTCACTCTTATAGAACTCATGGTGACCATTGCAATTGCAGGCATATTACTGGCTATCGCATTATTTGATAGCACGCAAATGTCAGCACAGGAAAAAGCGAGCAATTTTAGTACCGAGCTCAAACGTAACGTTAAGTTCGCCCGAGCCAAAGCGATGACCACGGGTGACCCTGTGATTGTGTGTGCGATGACCAACCCTGGTAGCTCAGGAAATTGCCTCAATAGCTGGCAAAATGGCACTATCGTCATTTTCTCAGACATAAATAACAACGGCACATTCGAGGCCAATGCAGATATCCTGCACCGCTCTATCAACAATTTGGTCGCCAACAGTCAGCTTGTACACAGTGGCAATGCACGAAGCTTGCGGTTTGACCAACGCGGCCAGCTGACCGCAGGACAAAACGGTTCCTTTATATTTTGTCCCACCGATGACAACGAACATAACGTGGCAGTTTCAGTAATGGCCTCGGGAACGGTACGAGACTTAGGTAAGACCGAGCAAGCTTGCACATCGGGCTAACTGTTCTACTATTTACAAGACCAAAGAAGGATTATTGAGGCGTCAAGGATGAACGCGCTTACTCCCCCCATGTGCTCACATGTAACAAATGTAGGCACGACCTTGATTGAGCTGCTTGTGACTATCGGTATCGCCGCGATGTTTGCAGCAGTCACTTTATTTAATGCCCAAGATTGGGCGTATCAAAACCGCCGCTCAGATTATATTGAACAACTCTACACGCATCTGTTTGCGGCAAGATCGTACGCTATATTCAACAACCATTACGTCAGCGTATGCCCTGCGATTGCTGAGCGCTGCGTGCCGAATTGGCAAAATAATATAATGGTGTTTGTTGATAGTAATAACGATAAACAGCGTGGCGGCGATGAGCCGATTTTGAATATTCTCACTGTTCCGATTGGCAACGATACCATCGACTACCCAAGGCGAGCTGTTACTTTTAAACCTACGGGGGCTCTTGGTGGCTTTCAATCTGGTAGCTTTGTGTACTGCTCAGTGGAAGATAAATTAAACCAGCCTGCCTATCGTATTACCGTTAGTCAGACTGGTCGATTGCGGATAAAGCAAGACAGTGATAAATGCTAAAAGCTAGCGCAGCTTTTTAGCATCTAGAGCGCGAGCCTCAGCTGAGCCAAATTGCTGTTTGAATTCAACACATTGAATGACTTGTTCAACTCTCGTCGCTTGCTGCTGTTGTGGTGCTGCGTACCCCCTTTGATACGCAGCAAGCTCCGCTTGGTGTCGGCTTTTTTGCTTCACTTGTACATCAATAACCTGGTTTACACCGGTTTCCAGCGATACGTAACACTTATATTCATTAAGTAACCTAAGCTCTACTTTCGCACTGGCCTGAGTCGCGGCTATTACAACTAAGGCCAAAAACATATATCTGAACATTTAAATCACCTCTTCCAGCAAGTGTCGGTGTCAGCGCTTCCCGTGGACCCCTTCACACCCACTTCATTAATAGTGAAAGACGTACACTCACTGTCTTCTAAAGCTATTCCAGATGCTGGAGTAGCAGTAATAATAAAGCTCTGAGCATTCACTGTTGCCGACAATGAGTACAAATCTGACTCCGTTGAATTTGAAAGCCCGAGATCGGCCATGGAGGCTGTGTATTGACGGTTATCAGCAAAAAACTGCTCTTGTTTGCTTGCAGCGTCTAGCAAGGCTGTCATAGCCTCAGAGCGTGCGCTACTGATGACAAATTGCTGATAAGAAGGGTAAGCAATAGCCGCCAGTATGCCGATAATTGCAACCACCACCATGAGCTCAATCAAGGTAAACCCTTTTACATGCTTCATTAATCAATTGTCTCCTCTTTATATATGTAAGTGCGGTGCGTTTTAAATCCAAATGGGTTTTCATCACAACTTGCCATACCGCAGTCGCCGGGACGTCCGTTTGGCTCAATCGATTTCGCTTTCAAGGTGCCTTCCCCATCACCTTTACCCGCACCAATTAAAATAAACTGACTTTCGCTTTCTTCCTCTGTGGTATCCGGATCATCTACTTTGGTAAAGAATAGTGTCGGCGTATCAGGCACTTTATTACCTACATCAAATTTTAGTTGATCATACACTTTTGCACCGTAGTGCAGATGGAATGCATACAAACTACCACCACCGCCTTTGAGCGAGCACTGCTGTAGGTCATTCTCTTCCGAGGGAACAAAAGTAGTGAAATAAGCAACACCACCGACCACGGCAGCTGCCGACAACGACTTCTCATTTGCACCAAGGCTATACTTCCACCCTGAGAATTGAGCGAGATCTTTCTCTAGCTCTACAAAACCACTGTCGTCATTTAATTTGGCAGTGAACGGATCATTAGTAATATCCATCAAATCATCCATAGTGATGACGGCTGGTATATCTTCACCGCGCAATGACTGCGTTATGGTATTTTCATCACGCAGCATAATTAGATGATTATTTTCACTTTCATCAAGTGGATGAGCCCGATTACCACTTCCAAGCACAATCGCTTCATAAGGAGTTTCCTCACGCACAACTTGTGTCGAAGACTCTTCATCAATGATAGTGGTGTATTCGGATACTTTACTAAAGTAAGTCCTCGCCACCTCGGGCTGATAGAAGAATCGACGTTCATTGCCAGTAATTGACAAATCAGCAATCTGTACGGCAGTCCACGGCTCACTGCCCACAGGGTTATCCGTTGGTAAATCGAATCGCCACACATCACCACCGGTATCGGCTGCGTAGAGACGATCGGTGAAACCATCGTAGTCAGAATCTAGCAACGCTACGTCACCGGGAATACTGTGCTCACCTTCATAAGTGGTATTGCCATTACCATTAGCTCCGGGAGTAAAAGACCACACTAAATCGCCGGTTTGTGCATCTAAAATATAAACACCCCGGCCAGAGTTGTCCGGGCTAATGTTGTCAGCATCTTTATTAATGTCATAGCCTGCGCCCACAACCACGACTGGTTTAGTACCGTTTTTCTCTATAAACGTAACTTTAGGTTGAGACCATGTTTGCCCAAGCTCTTCCATCCCGGTGGTGTTGGCGTCTACCTTCCACATTAATTTTGGCGAGCTTGGGGTGCTGATATCAAAAGCATAGTAAGAATCACCGCCACGACGCATACCAGTGAATAACCATACTCGGTCAGAGGGGTCGACGACACCGTTCTCATTTTTATCATCGAAGTACATAGAGGGAGAACCATCCATACCATAGACTTTCTCGCCTTTTATATTGCGACGTAAAGTTGTGAGGTTCGGATAAAGTTCATAAGGAATGAAGCTCCACTCCTCTTCAATGGTATTGCCGTTGTCTTTGAAAAGATGCAATGAACCGCCATTGGTTCCTACCGCAATGCGGATACTGCCGTCGCTGTAGGCTATAGCAAGTGGTTTAGAATGCAGCGGGTCGGCGAATATATCACTACGCAGCTCTGATGTATTACCATCGGAGTCATCATCATCAACGTCTTTACCTTTAGCCCATTCGAATAATGAGTCTAGTCGTTCAACGGGTGTACCGAGATAAGAGCCAAGGTCGGCTTGAGAACCTGCATAGGATAACGCATTCGCCAAGGTAAATTTCGGCATTTCGCCTGTCCCTGCGCCAATATCAGTGTAAATAGTACGACTATTAAGACCTGCTAGCACCGCGTTTACGCCACCTTTTTTAACCTCGTTGCCATCGGCTTTGCCATCTTTCGTCCAAAAAGTAACGGCGCTGTCTTTAATATTTCCTTCACTGCCTGAGGCACCATCGATAGCCAAGTTGCCCTTACTGTCAACAATTTTGGTGCCATCTACTTTTAACTTTTTCAAATTACCCGACCAACGCGCACCTTCTTCAGGTAAAAACATGGCATAGTAGACCGAGTCGAGTGTTTGAGTTCTATCAAAGTTGTTACTGGCAACGGCTGGTGCCGTAAATGTAGTGTTTACTTTGAGGATTTCCGCTAACGCTTGGCCAAAAGATTGCGATAGTTCAATGGCATTTTGCGCCGCAAAGTACCCTTTATCGCCGTTACTTTTTGTTGCCGTAGCCGCCTCTTTAAGTAGCCCGGCAGCATCATCAGCACCATCACTAAAACCAATGGTAAAAGTACTCACCCGTTGTACATCATCTACCGAGGTATTCACATCATTGTGATGCATCCAATGGGTTAAGTTCGGCAGATAGTTAGATGTGCTTAACGTGTCATCATTATAGGGAGTCGTTGAGGTCACCACTGGATCACTGATATCAGGCTGATTAGTCGTAGAAACAAGGGAAGACACTAAGCCATCTGCCGCTTTGTCCACCGTTGGAACACCATCTGTAATGAGAATAATGTAAGCCTCTTTAGAGCAACCACCAGAAAACGGTGATTTATATACACTATTGCTGACTGCCGATAGATCCATTGCAGGGGTGTTGCCAGTATACTTAAAGCCACATTCGTTACTTCTGCAATTGGTATCATCATCGCCGTACCATACACTTTGGCCAGCGAAAAAGCGAAACGCCTCGTAAGTTGTCTCACATAATGGTGTATTGGTTTCACCATCGATGCCCGAAATTTCACCGATAATATCGGCGTTGCTCTGGCCAAAATTGGCAATGACCCTGCCACCATCTCGGGTATTTTCTCTAGGGTAGTTAAGGTTGAACACCATTAAGCCGAAATCGACAATGGGTGTAGCGTTTAGCACCGTCGTGATGGATTCTTTGGCCACATCTAACTTGGACTTAACCTCTGTCTCTTTGTCCGTCGCATGATACCAACGTAGGTAATTAGGATGGTAAAGTGTCACGACCTCGCCGCCACTGAAATCCGCGCTGGCTTTGTCCTTTTGCTCCTTCGTCACGGAACTGGATTGGGTGTAAAAGTCATTTCTGCTTTTTGATGCGCCGCTGATAGGTAAGCCCGTCAACTCGGTGTCCCCAGACTTATAGGTTGTGCCGCCTATCTTTATCTCCAACCCGGTATTATCAGTATTCTCGTTAAGGATATCATCGAGGCAGTCAAGTGCGGAGATAGTATTGGCACCGCTATTGTCTTTGAGATCAACCCAAGAGCCGGTATTTCCTTTATATTGATGCTCTCGAATATAGCCGGTATAGAAGCCATATTGCTGCAAAGACTCTCTCGCAGCATCACACCCGTTAACATAGCTATGAAAGCGCTTGGTATCACTGTTGCTGTCAGTACGCGGTAGCTGCTGATCCACGCCTGAACCAATAGTAAAATAAACGAAGTCTTCATTAAGCGAGTTATCAAAAGAGGATACGACATCATAGGTCACATCAGGGTCGTAGCTTTTTGTCGTTTCTATCAGCCCATTCATACTGGCTGAGTTATCAAAAATAATAAGTACTTGAGGCTTTCCTGATGAGGTGAAAAATTTATTGCCTACATAAAGTTCAATATCCTCACCAAAGGATTTGCTCACACTGAAGGTGAGCGATGCTATTACTAATAATTTAAACAGTTTCATGTCATTCACCTATATGACTTACTGGCTCGATATACTTGCCATCTCTTGGGCTAACCCCGAGACAACAGTCACGTTATGCCTATTCGATTTACCATACTCAACGCGACTTCGCAGACTCAGCATATTGCATTTTATACCTGGTGTTGGGTTGGCTCTGGGTGGACAGTCCAAGTCTTGGGGGCCGTCGTTATTGTGAAATAATCGCAGCGATGCTTGTGCTCCTGCAGGCTCAAGCTGGACAAACTCGTCGCCACCGGCGTTAAATTCACCTCGATTGAAGTAAAGCGCGCTTACCGTCGCTGCCTTTTGCTTTTCATCGAACACCGCGCGCTCCGAGTCAGCCAATGCTTGCTCACTGGCAACATCATAATCTTGAGCGGCATTCACAACTTTCATATCCACACTGCTTGCACTCATAAGGGTTACCGCGATACCGGATACGATAAGCACCATGACTAAAGATGCGATAAGTACGACCCCACCTTGATATTGCTGCGCATTCACCATGTTTCGACCTCTGCATTACGTACTTGAACAGTGGATACATAAACGAGACGACGGAAATTATCATCAAAGCTTAAACGTCGCTCAGTTCCACCTTCCCCACCTAAGATATATGTTTGGTTTGTTTTACTCATATTTCTATCTGACTCTGTGGCCCGTACTAGCGCAAATAGCTGCACAGTTAACACTTTAGAGCTTACTTGTTCCCACTCAGAGGCGCTCATTTGCGCTGCGCTTAAATAGGTATCGACGTTGCGGTCACCGTTATTATCCAGCCCGTAAAGAAGACGAATATTCTCCACTCCCTCAAGCACCGACTCAGTCACCATTCCCCCTGTTGGCGTAAGGCGTTTTCTCATCAGTACGGGGACAGTTACGGTTTCATCCCCTGACTGATACGACTGCTCATTGATGTAGTAAACATGATGGGTATAGCGCCATACCGATCCATTCATATTGGCAGGAGTGGCAATTGCACCGTCCCCTATGAAAATGCGAGCTGAGGATATATCTGTTTCTATATAGTAATCATTATTATTGGTTGCCTGACCCGTTACATCGTCTCCAGCGACACGCTTGATTTGGATAATGTCGCTGTCAGCGACCGCATCATCTATGCACCCTAAATT
This sequence comes from Pseudoalteromonas sp. CNC9-20, assembly GCF_022347875.1. Taxonomy (NCBI): domain Bacteria; kingdom Pseudomonadati; phylum Pseudomonadota; class Gammaproteobacteria; order Alteromonadales; family Pseudoalteromonadaceae; genus Pseudoalteromonas; species Pseudoalteromonas sp. CNC9-20. The sequence goes on from NZ_JAKRFS010000006.1 coordinate 281,744, forward strand.
AGCGCCAGCCACAGCCGTGACACTATACAAGTATTTAAAGCTGCTTGGACTGTTAACAGGGAAACTGGCATTATTCAGCCCAGCGGTGCAATCATTGCCTGGATTGACCACCCCAGTGACATCGACACTACCGGTACTGAGAGAACTCATTCCGTAAGTGCCCCAGAATCCCGCCATTTCCAAGTCGCGACTGATAATATCTAAGGCCATTCGGCCGGTTTCCTGTAGCTCACCCATTTCGACGGTATCGGACGTCGTTGTTTTCATACTTACATACGTAAACATGACACCGCCTAGAAGGAATAAACCCACAACCATGGCGACAATTAACTCAACCAGTGTATAACCATGGGCTTTATTTAAAGGAATAGAATTAGCGAACATAGGCGAATGACTCCAAAGCGAGGGCTCTTCGTTGATTGCTCTGACCACCGCACTCATCTTTGCTTTGAACAATATCCCCGGTGCTCGCGAGTTCTTGGCGAGATGCCCAAGAAACAATGACATCGATATCTAGCTGTTCGCCATTGACACGTGTATCAACACAAACAGTGGCATCGGCTAATGCACCAGTGTTTTCCTGAGCTCTTATTGCCCGGCGCCACTGTTCGATATCAAATGCGGCAAGTGCGCCTGAACCACAATTAGCATTGATACACGAGGCATAATTAGCAGCAACAGGATCGTCGCTTGAGACGGTGACGTTATATGCTCCCGCCATTGCTGCTAGTGTATTGGCTTTAATGCGGCCAATAACATCATGAGCAACACCTAACGCAGCAGATCGCTGCATAGAATCGTAGGTGGCTTGCTTAGCTTTGGCTTGTAGCGCAACTGCACCCAGTAAACCAAAGACAAGCACAATAAAAGCTATTAATGTTTCTAGTAAAGTGAAGCCATTTTGCTCTCGCATAATAGTTAAACTCTAATTTGCAACTTCATAGTTAACATTCTAGTAACTGATGCAAAAGCCACAACTGAAAGAGATGCTAACGGTGCGAAATCAGTCATGAGCGGCACCCTAAATTGATAAATAACCCAGTACAGGAACAGCAACAAGCCTATTTTACTAGGTCATTATCACTAACCTACTTATCGCAACTATCTACTCACAGATTACGTAAACAGCCCAATAAAAACTAAGAGGCTAGACCAATAGAATATGGTCACCATATTCACCGACTCCAAACTCCACGGCGCTGAGGTCTTTGCATGGGAACAAAGTTAATGACATGTATAATCAAAATGATATGATTGTTTCCAAATGAAAAACACGGATTTTACAACAATGGAGCTACGTAAATTTCAGTCCGGTTTTACCTTATTGGAATTACTGGTCACTATGGGCGTTGTCGGTATAGTTGCTGCAATTGCATTCGCTGACTCAACAGAGTTATTAGCTGAGGATAGAGCAGAGAATCAGTTACAAGAGTTAAAAAGAAACCTTTCTTTTGCCCGCGCCAAAGCCACAACAACTGAGTCAAGAGTAATCGTTTGCCCACTTTCCGGTAGCCAATGCTCTGCAGATTGGACAAATGATGATATTGCTGTGTTTGTTGATAATAACAATAATAACCAGCGCGATGCTGATGAGCCACTGTTGAGGGTAATGAAGGGGGTAATAAGTGAAGACTTGCTAAGCTACACAGGGTCGAGCCCCATTGTCTATAATGCAACGGGCCGTGTGGGCAACACTCAAGCAGGCACGTTTACATATTGTCCAAATGGTGTGACCTCAGAGTCTAACAGAGATATGCGGCTAAGCCAGTCTGGAACAGCACTCTATCAAGGGCAAACAACCACTGAGTGCAGTTAGCACAAAATGTAAAAAAGCCTCAGAATGAGGCTTTTTTGTTCGCTTTTCTACAGCCCCCAACATTCTTCTTTGCTAGCACCAGATGCGCTTTTCTCTCCCGCTTCATCAATGCTAAGGCTTTGGCAAACATCTTCCTTTGCAGCTCCTTTTTTTGCCGTAGCCGTTACTGTAAACGCATTCGGATTTACTGCCACGGTTAGCTCATATAGACCTGTTTCGGTGTCACTTGAAGCTAATCCCAGGTCATTTAAGGTTGCTGTATACTGTCTGTTATCTACGAAAAACTGCTCTTGGCGATTAGCAACATCAAGAAGTGCAGCTCGCGCCTCAGCCCGAGCTGATGTCTGCACATACTGGGCATACGATGGGTAAGCAATTGCGGCCAAAATACCAACAATTGCGACTACAACCATCACTTCTATTAATGTAAATCCATGCTCTTGAGTGTGATTAGAATTCATCACGGTTGTCCTCTCGTCTGTAAATATACGTTTGCTGTGTTTTGAGACTAATTCCCAACCCAGTTTTAACTAGGTCTATTTTGCCATCACCATCCATGTCTCTAGGTACTTCCTGCTCTACCAGCTCTTTAGGGTCTAGTACGCCATTTGGCAGTACTATTTTTCCTGAGCTTTTATTATTTCCATCCTTTTGCCAAACCACGGTAGGTGTATCAGGAACCAATTCACCGACTTCTTTGTAGCGCCAGTCATAAACCTTAGTACCATAATGGAGGTGCAATGCGTAAATTCCGCCTTGACCTGCTGCTAGGCTACATTGATTGGTTGTAGAGTCGTCAGATGCGGGCTTAAAAGTTGGGAAATAAGCAACCCCTCCGACTACTGTGGGCGAAGCCAACGCCTTTTCGCCCGAACTGATCCGGTATTGCCAGCCATTAAAGTTTTCACCAATATTGCGCTCTAAATTCCTAAATTGCGTTTCATCATCGAGAGCATTAGCAAAGGGATCACCGGTAATATCCAGTAAATCACCTAAATTAATGGTTTGTGGTAATCCATCGTTGAAAGACTGGGTCAAGGTGTTCTCATCACGCACCATAAACAATCGATCATTAATGGTGTTATCCAATGGTGATGCACGGTTCCCACTGCCAATAAGTATTGCTTCATAGGGGGTGGTATTTCGCGTGAGCGTCGTTTTGCTTTGACCATTTACCTCAGTGGTTGTCTCAGTGACTTTACTGAAGTAAGTTCTTGCCACGACTGGGCGATAGAAAAATCGTCGATTGCTGCCACTGCCACCTAATGCGGCGAGCTTATGGTGAGTCCATGGATTAGCACTGTCTGTAGGGTTGCTACTAGGCATATCCACACGCCAGATATCCCCGCCTAAATCGGCTGCATATAAGCGATCAACATAGCCATCATAGTCGGAGTCAAGGTACGCGATATTTGCCACAATACTATGATTGCCTGCAAAGCCATTTTGCGGTGTGAGTGACCAAACCTTTTTACCCGTTTCGGCATCAACAATATAGATACCTCTACCCTTGCTATCTGCACCACTAGCGACATTATCTTTGTTAGTATCGTAGCCTGCACCAAATACAAGCAATGGTTTATCTTTATAACCATCAATATTGGCGTATATCACCTCTGCACGAGACCAAGATTGACCAAGTTCTGCAAAGCCGGGGGTTTGATCAGATATTTGCCATAGTAAGGTCGGGTTGTCAGGGTCCGTAATATCCATTGCATAGTAGCTAGACCCCCCTCTGCGCATAGCAAAATATGCCCATACTCTATCACCCCCATCGACTACATTCGGTTGTCCTTTATCATCGAAGAACAAAGAAATAGGGCCATCCATTCCATAGACTTTTTCGGCACTGTCGTTATACAAAGGTTTAACCACCGAGAACAACTCCTGTGGTATAAATGCCCAGCTTTCTTCTACCGTGTTATTAGCACTGTCAGTTGCTTCATTATCCTTGAACATATGGATATAGCCGGCGTTAGTACCAAGCAAAATACGAATATCATTACCATAGTCGATAGCCAAAGGCTTTGAGTGTAGGGGATCGCCCATAACCGCTTGACGCATTTCATTGATATTGCCATCCGCATCCTCATCCTGGGCATCTTTACCTACTGACCAATTGATCATCGCCCTGGCCTTAGTGCTGTCACTGTTGAAATACTTATGTAAATCTTCTTCAGATAACGCATCTTCAACATTAGAGTAGGTGAAGTCTTTTTTATCGCCCTTTAGGTAAGTAAACACCTTCCGACTTGTGGTAGCGGAAGCCAAAGCACTGTTAACACCGCCATTAATGATGCTAGCACCGTCAGGTGGTGTATTAGGTTGCGCCCAAAATGTGGTTACGCCTTTTTTTATTGCGCCACTATCATTTAGCGCCTCCGCGCCTCCAGTCGCCACCACTTTGTCACCACTGACCTTCAACTTCTTCAAGTTCCCTGACCATCGAGCCGTCTCGCTAGGGTAGAACATGGCGTAATAAAGCGAGTCACGGCTTTGGGTTTTATCAAAGTTATTGCTGGCAAATGCAGGCGACGCAAAGGTATCGCTGACCTGACGAATACTATTGATGGTTTGTGTTAGTGCTGCAGAAAGTTCATTAGCACTGTCTGCTTTCTTATATTGACCGCCTCCATAGGCTGCAGTTTGCTCAAGAATTGCGAGACCTTCTTTTGACAGCCCATCACCAAAACCAACGGTATAAACACGTGCAAAGTGTTTAATATCGTCATTTGGTTTATAAACATCAACAGCAACGCCACTGTTGTTGGCGGTTGCGGGGATGCCGTGCATAAGCCGTGCTAAAGAGTGAAGGTAGCTTGCATGAGTACCGTTTTGTGTCGAGTCTCCAGGTAGGGACGTTGGTGCCGTACTAAACTTAGCCGTATATTCAGAGATTATCTTTGCATCCCTGTTTTGGTCACCTGTAGGGTCGCCATCGGTCATAAGAATTAGGTTGACAGAGTTATCACATCGCTCAGTTTTGTCACTGGCAAAAGGAGAAGTATACTTGCTTCCATTATCAATACTTTTATCCCTGTTATTGACATTTTTAGCTTGGTCTAAGTTTCCTCCCTGGATATATCGATATACTTCGTAAAGCGTCTCAGAGATAGGTGTAGAGCCGTCTGCATCAAAGCTATCAATTTTGTTCTTTATTTGGCTATGATCGCTACCAATCCCTTTCACTATGTAGCCACCTTGGCTTGAGCGCAGCCGAGCTAGGCCAAATTCAACGTCCTCATTCGCGTCTATTAACGATTTCATCGCTTGTTTTGCGACGGGCATTTTCTTGTCACAGTTGTAATAACAATTGGGATCTAACTTCCAACCCATACTCCCTGAAGTATCGAAAACAATCATCACCTTCGGTTTTTCTTCAGAGTTTGCATCGCGATTCAGATAAAGATCGGTGTCATCTGCATAAGTTGTAAACGAGCTCACGCTCACCGCTGCCGCGATGGCGCTGTATTTAAATAATTTCACAGGTTACATCCTTGAATATCAACGGGCTTTATTGGTTTCTAACATCTCTTGGGCGATTCCGCTGAGAAGATTAAGTTGGTGCCGTGTTTTAGCGCCATAGTCATAGGCGGTCTGCACTTCCACCAAATTACATACGATGCCCTCTGTAAAGTTGAACTTACGCGGACAATTTAGCATCATCGGGCCAGGATTGAGATCACGCATCAATGTGGTTGCATCACCATTTGTAGCTAAAGTAATGGTGTTTCCAAACGCTGGCATTTGAGCTCGAGAGTTTAAAAACTCACTGTTGCTCTCTTGATTTACTTCATCGGCGATCACCGTTTCTTGCTCGCCAAGCACTTCATGATCTGCTTCTTCACGAATCAAGGCTGCATTGGTGGCTTTGACATCAATGCTTGAACTACTCATTAATGTCACCGCTATCCCTGTCACAGCAACCAACATAATCAAGGCAGCCACGAGCACGACCCCTTGCTGAGTTTTTAAATTGCCCACAAATTTTCTCCTACATTGCGTAATTGCACAGTTGAGGTGAATACAGCACGACGGAATTCATCGTTAAAGGTTAATTCACGCCCATTGGTGCCCCCTAGTTGGTAGGTTTGGTTTCGTAAATTCAAACCCGGATCTGGCGTTAATGAACGAACCAAAATACTAATTTGTACAGTTAATACCTTGGCAGTTTGTTGCTGCCACTGCTCTACTGTCATGGTGTTACTCGTACTGTATTGATCAACACGGGAGTCTCCATTGGTGTCCAAACCGAACAACAAGTGAATGTTCTCGACTCCTTCCATAATTACGTCTGACTGAATAGGTGCAGCTCCGCCTGCGCCCGTGGTTAGTCGATTGCGCATCAAAGTGGGAATAACCCGGGTTTGCCCCTGAACTTGAAAGGTCTGTTCCTGCACGTAGTAAACATGGTGGCTGTAGGGCCACAATGTTGCATCAGGACGAGGTAGAACAGCGGCAGGACTATCAGAAAATTCGGCCCTATTTTGAGCCGCTAAGAAATAAAAGCGTTGTGCATTAGTCGCGCCAGGAGCGACATTTTGCCCATCCAAGCGCTTGACTTGTAAAATATCAGAATTAGCTATGGTGTCATCGATACAGTTTAGCTGCGCTCCTCCAGCAGAAGTAATCGCAAAAATATATCGAAATTCGACAGTGCTGCCATCAGGGAAAGAGCCATTATTCAGGCCACTTTGACAGTCATTCGCTGGGGCAGCAGGGACGGTCGTGTTTGCTGCAGTGAAACTAGATTCGTAAAATGTCCCCCAAAAACCTGCTTGCGCTATGTCGGCGGTCATGATGTCCAAAGCTAAACGACCGGTTTCTTGCAACTCACCAATAGTCAGAGTATCTCTCGTGGTGCCTTTCATACCAATGTAGGTAAACATTACTCCGGCGAGGATCACCGCACCGACGATCAATGACACCATGACTTCTACAAGCGTTAAACCTTGTTGTCTCTTAAATCTATTATTCATCGTTACGCTCTCATGTGAATTGTGCTGGTTAACCTCACCAAGCGGCGGTTATTTCCATAGTTTCCACAGGCAACGCTGTTGTCACCACCATTAAGTTCTTGCCTACCCCGCCAAGCAATAATGATTTCCACTTCCACACGATCGGTCACAGCGCCATCGGTTTCAGTGGTATTGATACAGACTGTGGCATCATCTAGTGAGCCACTGTTATCTCTCGCTTTGATAGCAGCAAGCCATTGATTTCTGTCATAGTTAGCGAGTTCAGCAGGGCCACAAACTTGGTTGTTGCAATCAATTGTTTGTAAGGGGTCGGCGCTATTAAACGTCATCGCGTACAGAGCAGCGATCGTCTGCGTATCATTTACACGAATTCGTTGCATGATATCGGCGCCTAAAGCCAGTGCCGCAGAGCGCTGCATAGAGTCGAATGAGGCTTGTTTAGCTTTGGCTTGAAGCGCAACCGTGCCTAATAAGCCGATGGTGAGAATAATGAATGCAATCAGTGCTTCGAGCAGGGTAAAGCCAGATTGATGCGCTTGTCGCGAGTGTCTTCCTGACATGAAATGTACCTGATGTTTTAATTTTTGTTAACGGCAGGATAATGATATTGAAATTAGGAACAAGCCAGGAAGGAATAAACGGTACTATATTAGGTATGAACGGTCATTTATTGGGAACTATCACCATAGAGTAAGTCTTTGACTTTGCTCACTTCACGACGGCTCACTGGCAGTGGTTGCTCACACCCTTGTAGAAAAATTTGGTATTGGCGCTGGCTTTGCGTAAGCGATGTGACTTTATTGCGGTTCACTAAGGTATTTCGGTGCACTCTGAGTAATGTAGTGGGAAATTGCTGCTCTAGCTCTTTTAAGCTTGTATCTAATAACACTTGAGCGCTTTCGCAGACTGCCTGAGTATATTTACCATCTCGAGCGACATAAAGCACTTCATCAAGGCTAAGTGTTTTTAGCTGGTTCCCCAGTTTGTAGCTCAATTGCTGACGCTGTTTATGGTTCACTTGCGCACGATTTTGCTGACCGAGCTTATTGATGACCTTATCCAGCTCTGCTGCTTCCAGTGGTTTGAGCAAATAAGCTGTAGGCATCACTTTAAAGGCATCCAGAGCATGGTTCGGGTGGGCAGTAATAAACACGATAGCCGGGGGCAATGACTGTTCGGAGAGTTGCTGCGCGGCCTCTAAACCATTCATTTGCGGCATTTCAACATCAATAAAGACAACATCTGGCTGTGTTTTCGCAGCCAATTCAAGCGCCTCGGCGCCACTACTAGCATAGCCGGCAATATGGATGTGCCCATAGGTACCTAGTAGGCGAGCGACGCGGGCTTGGGCGAGCGGTTCATCATCAACGATTAATACTTTCATTAAAAGACTCCATTCTTGGGATCACAAGCTTTACTCGGTAACGATTGTCAAAGCGATGCTGACTTAATCGTGCTCTACCATGATATAAAATCGCCAGCCGTTTGCGGATGTTGGCTAAGGCAATGCCGTTGTGACTGCGTTTTGACTCACTGTTAGCTGACACACTATTGCTGACTATCACCGTTGCGCTTTGCTCACTGAGGTACACCTCGACTTCTATCAGCGAGCCGGTCGCGCTAGCCTCCACTCCGTGCAACACTGCGTTTTCTAGTAACGGCTGCAAGGTCAAGCACGGCATAGCAATGTTATGTACCATATCAGGAATCGACCACTGCACAGCTAAGCGTGTGCCAAAGCGCCATTGTTCAAGAGCGATATAGCGCTGAGCTAACTGGAGCTCGTCATTAAGGGTACTTTGCTTTCCTACGTTCATAGCAGCGCGAGATAACGATGCCAGTGCTAATGCCGAGTCCTCTGCAGCATGGGCATCTTGATGCGCTAATTCAGCGATGGTGTTCAAGGTATTGAATAAAAAATGCGGGCGGATACGCGCTTGTAACGCGTCCAATTGAGCACTGGCGTAGGCTGAGTGCGCCTTAGCATGTTCATTATAAATGGCCATAAACTGCACGAACAGCGCAGCGACTAGCGCACTAATGGCGCAGCTTTTAATTACGAACCACACTGGCGCTTGTTCGGCAAACAGCGCCAAATAACTGATATATAAAGTGGTCATGAAAGTGACAAGCACCAGAGTGCCGATCACTGCACCAGCTTGGATATTGTCACTTAATTGCGCTCTAATGCCATTCAACGCATACAGCAGAGCAAAACTAAGAGAAACAATGAACTGCACCAGCAGGCTGACCTGACCTAACACGACCCAGAAGTTTTCCAACGCACTGACGCTAAAGCTAATGATCAGCGCCAATGCCTCCCCTACGACCAAGGCACTTAATACCCCTCGGGTCTGACAAAGCGTGGTCAGCAGGCTGTAGCGATTGCTGTGCGGTTGCGATGCTGGTTCCACGCTTACCTCGATACTAGCTATCGTAGCTCGGCCGGTACAGCAAACACGATGTCTTCTTCACGCCCGGGGTTTTCCGTGACTTGTTCACCACCTGCACACTGCAAGTGAGCAATCACTTCTTGTACTAACACCTCAGGTGCTGATGCGCCTGCTGTCACGCCCACAGAATCAATGCCCTCAAGCCAGCTGGAATCAATGCTGCTGGCATCATCGATAAGGTAGGCTTTAGTGCCCATCTTACTGGCAAGCTCTCGCAACCGATTAGAGTTTGAACTGTTTTTGGCACCGACAACTAATAAAACATCGACCTTATCAGCTAAGTCTCGCACTGCATCTTGCCGGTTTTGCGTGGCATAACAAATATCGTCTTTTCGCGGGCCGTCTATATCTGGGAATTTAGCTCGCAGCGCATCAATCACATCTGCAGTATCGTCTACCGATAACGTGGTTTGACTACAATAGAACAAGTTGCTTGGATTTTTCACCTCAAGCTTAGCGACGTCCTCTGGAGTTTCGACCAGATAAATCCCGCCTTCGGGGTTATCGTATTGCCCCATGGTACCCTCTACCTCAGGGTGGCCATGGTGACCAATGAGAATACACTCAATCGCTTTGCGTGATGCTCGCGTCACTTCCATATGCACTTTAGTGACTAACGGACAGGTGGCATCGAATACTTTTAACTCGCGACGCTTGGCCTCTTGACGCACGGCTTGGGAGACGCCGTGAGCACTAAAAATGACGATGCTGTCGTCGGGCACTTGATGCAGCTCTTCAACAAACACGGCTCCCCGGTTTTTTAAACCATTAACCACATATTTGTTATGCACGACTTCATGACGCACATAAATAGGCGCCTCAAAAATATCCAAAGCCCGCTCAACAATACTGATAGCCCGGTCGACGCCAGCACAAAACCCACGCGGGTTAGCAAGCACTATTTTCATGGGTTTGTGACCTCCAAAATTTCCACTTCAAAGGTTAACTTTTGCCCGGCTAACGGGTGGTTAAAGTCAATAGTGACCGACTCACCGACCACTTCGCGAACAACACCAGGAAGTTCAGTACCATCGGGCTGAGTAAACGCAATAATGGCACCGACTTGAGCCGGTGCATCACTGCCGAATTTGCTTCTATCAACATGATAAATATTGTCAGGGTTGGGCTGGCCAAAGGCATCCTCTGGCTCAAGTTCAAAGCTTTTCTCATCACCAGCCGACAGCCCTAGCAAACATTTTTCAAAGTTTTCCGTTAAGCTGCCATCGCCCATGGTCAGCTTAGCCGGCTTATCGTGCACTTTAGTAGAATCCGCTGCAGAGCCATCGCTGAGCTTGATAGAAAAATGAAAAACAACCTCGGAATTGGCACCGATCACCATGTTACTCATGGGCCTGCTCCTCTTTACTGCTGGATTTAAAGGCATCGAATAATAACAGCGCCGCACCAATACAAATGGCGCAATCGGCAATGTTAAACGCGGGATAATGCCAGTCCTGATAATAGACATGGATAAAGTCGATAACATACCCATAGTGTAGTCGGTCGTAAAGGTTACCGAGTGCTCCCGCGAGCACCAATGCATAAGCACTGCCGAGCAGCTTATTGGTCGCTGGCAAGCGTTTTAGCCACCATACCAGCAGCACCGAGATAGTCACTGCAATGGCACTTAAGAACCACCGTTGCCAGCCGCCGGCATCACTGAGAAAACTAAATGCGGCACCATAATTATGTACATAGGTAATATTAAAAAACGGCAAAACATCAATGCTTTCCCGTAACGACATAGCGCTGACAACCCAAGTTTTAGTGCCCCAATCGAGCACTAAAACCAGCGCTGAAAGCGTCAGCCATATAAGCCCACTTCGCTTTGCTAACACCTTCGCTCCTTACTTACTGCTTAGGCAAACTGGCGTGTTTCGCCATCGCCCTCAACGTTAGTTACGCAACGCCCACACAGATCATCATACTTATCGTGGGTGCCTACATCATCGCAGTAATGCCAACAGCGCTCACATTTGCTCGCCGAGGTCGCCACCACTTGTACGCCAAGCCCTGACAGCTCTGAATCCGCAATCTCTGCCGGTTTAGTACTGAGCGCTTGCACCGTTACTTTTGATGTTAACAACACAAAGCGCAGCTCTTCACCCAGGGCATCCAGTGTTGCTTTTAACGTATCGTCGGCATAAAGCGTTACCTCAGCTTGCAAGGTGGCACCGATAATGTCTTCTTTACGAGCATTTTCCAGTACTCGGTTCACGGCATCACGCACTTCTAATACGTGTTGCCACTGCTCATCAGTGAACTTACCTGATACCGCCTGAAGGCCGTTATACCACAGTCCGGTAAAGACAAACTCTTCGCGCTCACCGGGCAGTGCCTGCCAAATTTCCTGCGCAGTAAAGCTCAGAATTGGCGCCATCCAGCGGGTCATTGCCTCGGCAATATGGTACAGCGCACTCTGACACGAACGACGCGCATGAGAATCAGCCTTTGCCGTGTACTGACGGTCTTTAATCACATCCAAGTAGAATGAGCCGAGCTCTCCGGTGCAGAAGTTCATCAGTTTTTGCGTTACTAATAGCAACTGATACTCGTCATAAGCCTTAATGAGCTCTTCTTGTAGACTGGCAGCGCGAGAAACAATCCAGCGGTCTAGTTCAACCATCTCTGCCACCTCAACAAGGTCAGTCTCAGGGTTAAAACCATTAAGGTTGGCTAACAAGTAGCGGCTGGTATTTCGGATACGACGATAACGGTCCGCCGAGCGCTTAAAGATCTCATCAGACACGGTCATCTCTGCGGTGAAGTCACTCGAAGCCACCCATAGACGCAAAATATCCGCACCCATTTTATTCATCACGTCTTGCGGTGAAATAACATTGCCCAAAGACTTTGACATCTTGCGGCCTTTTTCATCCACCGTGAAGCCGTGAGTCATTACTTGGCGATATGGCGCGTGACCATGAATTGCCACACTGGTCATCAGTGATGACATAAACCAACCACGGTGTTGATCTGACCCCTCAAGGTAAAGATCGGCAGGACGCGTCAGTTCGTCACGTGCATCAATCACGCAGGCATGGGTTACGCCAGAATCAAACCACACATCTAAAGTATCTTGTACCTTCACGTACTGCTCAGCATCATCACCTAATAAGGTCTGTGGCTCTAAGTCGTACCACGCCTGGATACCGTCTTTTTCCACTAGCTGCGCAGCTTGTTCAATCAATTCTGCGCTGTTAGGGTGCAAATCACCGGTGTCTTTATCTACGAACAAGGCAATAGGTACACCCCAAGTACGCTGACGTGAAATACACCAATCCGGGCGCCCCTCAACCATATTTTCAATGCGGCTTTCACCCCATCCTGGTAACCATTGAGTCTTTTTAATTTCGGCAATAGAGTCTTTACGCAGGCCGGCTTTGTCCATTGAAATAAACCACTGCGGTGTGGCGCGGAAAATAATGGGGGTTTTGTGACGCCAGCAATGCGGGTAGCTATGCTCAAGCGCATGGTGATGCAACAACGCGCCTTTCTCTTGCAACAGCTCAATCACATTAGGGTTGGCTTTAAATACGTGCTGACCGGCAAAAATAGGGGTGTCTGGCAAATAAACGCCGTTTGCACCCACTGGGTTGGCTACTTCTAAGCCGTACGCTTGGCCTGCGACATAGTCTTCTTGACCATGGCCTGGTGCGGTATGAACAATGCCCGTACCTGAGTCGGTGGTTACGTGATCAGCCAAAATAACAGGTACATTGATATCAAGGAATGGGTGCGCAACGCTTAGTTTATCAAGCACTTCACCTTTAACATAACCCAAAGTGTGATAGTGCTTAAAGCCAAAACGATCCATGCAGTCTTTGACCAACTCCGAGCCCAGCACAAAGCGCTGCTGTTGGCCTTCATCTTCGACCTGCACTAGGGCATATTCCAAATTCTCATGCACGGCAACGGCGCGGTTTGCCGGTAGAGTCCATGGCGTTGTCGTCCAAATCGCCGTGGCTACTGGACCATTTCCTTGATGGCCCTGTGCCAAATCAAAGGCGCTAACAATGGCCTGTTGATCGACGAAGGTGAATTTCACATCGATAGCCGGTGACTGTTTATCTTGGTACTCCACTTCGGCTTCCGCCAACGCTGAACCACAGTCGGTACACCAGTGCACTGGTTTCGCCCCTTTATGCAGGTGACCTTTATCGATAATGCGACCTAGGGTGCGAATAGCATTGGCTTCGAAATCATAGTTCATTGTTAGGTAAGGCTTATCCCAATCCCCTAACACACCTAAACGTTTGAAGTCAGTTTTTTGGCCGTCTACCTGTTTCGCCGCATACTCACGACATTTTTGGCGAAATTCCGCCACCGACACTTTTTTGCCTGGCTTACCGACTTTCTTTTCTACCATCAGCTCGATCGGTAGCCCGTGACAATCCCAGCCAGGAATATAAGGCGCATCATAATCTGAAAGCGTCTTAGACTTGATAATAATGTCTTTAAGGATTTTATTAACAGAGTGACCTAAGTGAATGTTACCGTTCGCATAAGGAGGGCCATCATGCAAAATGAAAGACGGCTTACCTTTTTTTGCTGCACGAATTTTGCCGTACAAGTCTTGCTCATACCATTGCTTGAGCATGGTTGGTTCGCGTTTGGCCAGGTTGCCGCGCATGGGAAACTCAGTTTCCGGTAAATTTAAGGTATGTTTATAGTCGCTCATTAATCCTACTTTCCGTTCCGGCTACAGACCGCCGCTGACATCTGCGGTAGTCGATAAAGTAAAAAACTGTTTGGCCTCGATAATATCTTGATTAATTTGCGCCACCAAGGCATCAAGACCATTGAATTTGTGTTCATCGCGCAGCTTCGCTTTAAGCTGCACTTCGATAAATTGCCCATAGATGCTTTGCTGGAAGTCAAACAAGTGTACTTCCAACAAGGCTCGGGTACCGTTAAAGGTGGGCTTATTGCCCACATTCGCGACGCCGTTATAAGTGTGCGTACCCACTTTTGCTTGCACCGCAAAGACACCGCTGAGCGGACAAACTTGCCGCTTCAGAGCCACGTTGGCCGTTGGAAAACCAAGCTCTCGGCCTTTTTTCCAACCGTGAATCACGCGTCCGCTGATGGCGTAATCGTGACCCAGCATCGCTTTAGCCAGCTCTAAGTCACCGGCTCTGAGCGCTTCACGAATAGCTGTACTGCTGACTCGCGCATTGGCCTTTTTAAAACTCTCGGTGCTTTTCACCGCCATACCAGCTGTTTCACCCATGGCTTTGAGCAACGAGAAATCTCCACTGCGGCCTTTGCCAAAGCGGAAGTCGTCGCCCACAGTGAGTGCTTTGACGCCAAGCTTTTTCAGCAGTACTTCGCTAACAAATTCAGCTGCACTTTGGCTGGCAAAGCGGCCATTAAAGCTCACGCAGACCACCCGCTCCACGCCCAGTTTAGCGAGTAAGGCAAGCTTATCACGTAGTCGAGTCAAGCGTGCCGGAGCCCGTTCTTTTAAAAAGAACTCTTGCGGCTGCGGCTCAAATAACATCACGGTGCTAGGTAAGTTCAGCGCGCTAGCATCACGCAATAAACCTTTTATCACCTCTCGATGACCCAGGTGCACACCATCAAAATTGCCTATGGTGAGTACACAGCCATGATGTTGGCTTCGAATATTGTGGATCCCGCGTATCAGCTCCATTTCTAAAAGGCCTTGTTTTACGCACTACGACTGACGAAAGTGCTCGATTATAATCTTTTTTTTAATGTGATTCAGTAGTTGCCACGTTTTTTATCATACTTGGGCGCACGCCCATAATGAATAGCACGCCAAAGTAACAACTCATCGCCACAAAAATCAGCCCTGCCAACAAAGCGATTTGCTCATAAAAAGGCCATTGCTGCCACATAAACTGGCTTTGTAAAGCATACACCGCCGCCCCCATACAGGCAGTAGCAAATAAGCATTTGCCAGTAAAAATGACACTGGTTTTTGAAAAATGATAGACCTGCTCTTTAGCCAGCTGTCGATATAACAATAGGGCGTTACAAGTCGCAGAGAGTGCGGTGGCCAGCGCAAGACCCAAATACCCAATAAACGGGGCGAGCAGTAAGTTAAATACCATATTCAAAACCATGGCGATAATGCCGATGCGCACCGGAGTGCGGGTATCCTGACGAGCATAAAAGCCCGGCGCTAATACCTTAATCAGCATAAAGCTGACCAGACCAACAGCATAGGCGGCCACCCCCAAGGACACTGCGCGGACATGATCCACCTCAGCGCTTGCGAACGCACCGTGGTCAAATAACACGGTAATAATCAACGGGCTTATTACCATCAGTCCTAGCATGGCAGGCAACCCTAGAAAGATCACAAAACGCACTCCCCAATCTAAGGTGTGCTGAAAATCAGATCCCTTATCACCGGCGTGGAGTTTAGATAAGGTCGGTAAAATCACCGTGGCAATGCCAATGCCGAATAAACCTAAAGGAAATTCAATGAGCCTGTCCGCGTAGTACAACCAGGCGATGGAGCCTGTCACCAAAAAAGAGGCAATCACGGTATCGAGAAAGAGGTTGATTTGCGACACCGATACACCGAATAACGCTGGGATCATCAGTTTTCGCACTTTGACCACGCCAGGGTCTTGCCACCCCCATCGTGGCTTCACTAGCATTTTGGCGCGGTATAAAAACGGTAGCTGAAAGGCTAATTGCACCGCCCCACCAATGAACACACCGATAGCTAAAGCGTAAGCTCCAATGCTGACATACTGATGCAAGTATATAGCGCTGCTGATAATGGCAACGTTCAACAGCACCGGGGTGAAGGCCGCCACTGCGAAGCGGTTATACACATTCAATATGGCGCCACTGAGCGCGACCAGCGAAACAAAAAATAAATACGGGAAGGTCCACTTCAACAGCGCCGAAGCTAAAATAAATTTATCGCCCTCACCTGTGCCTTGGTACCAATCAACAAACCACCCAGCACCAAACAGTGCGGCGATTATGGGCGAACCTATCACGCCAACAATGGTCACCACCAACAAGATAGTGCCTAAGGTGCCTGCCGCCCGCGCCACAAATAAGCGCACGGCATCATCACCTTGCTGCTCCTTGATTTCACTGAGCACTGGCACAAAAGCTTGGGCAAAGGCCCCTTCTGCAAATAAACGGCGTAAAAAATTGGGAATGCGATTAGCAAATAAGAATACGTCAGCAGCCGCATTAGCTCCTAAAAGGTTTGCCACAACGGCGTCACGCACTAAGCCCAGTACGCGCGATATCATGGTCATGGCGCTGACTATCATGCCAGAACGAAATAAACTGTTAGCCACATATCCTCACTGAGGCAAACGATAATGGCGGCATTATGCCAACAAATAGGCAGCGAATACAGCGCTGGTGGTTGCCTAATAGCTTTGCTATAATCCGCCGAGGTCAGAGGCCTAAACTGCAATAACAGACCAATCATTTATTTGGGTATATAGTGCGTTAACCCAACTTTGCACTGTATATATGTGTCTCCCGGTAGCCATTGGCGATTCGTTACTCCCGCAGTTTGCTTTGTCTTTTGTTAATTTGATTGACAAATTGGAAAAAAGAGGGCATAGTCCACGGCCTTTAAATATAAGCTTTATTTAAGATTGTTAGGAGCAAACCTTGGCTAACATCAAGTCTGCAAAGAAACGCGCTGTAACGAGCGAAAAACGCCGTCAGCACAACGCAAGCCGTCGTTCAATGATGCGTACATACTTCAAAAAAGTATCTGCTGCTATTGAAGCTGGCGACAAAGAAGCGGCACAAGCTGCTTTCGCACAAGCAACACCTATCCTAGACCGTTACGCGACTAAGGGTCTAATCCATAAAAACAAGGCTGCTCGCCATAAGAGCCGTCTTGCAGCGAAAATCAAAGCACTATAATTTAGTTTTTTGATAACGCAAAAAACCGGCATTAGCCGGTTTTTTTATGCCTATAATTCAAGAAATCAAACAAATTCCATGTTGGGGTAAAACTTTTTCAGCATGGCTGCTATTTTCTTTGGCGAAAACGGCTTAACCACAAACCCCTTAGCGCCTTTATCAATTGCGTCCTTAACATTATCAATTGTTGAGTGAGCGCTGACCATAACCACATTGGCCTCGGGGAGCTGACTATTTATGTCTGCAATCATGTCTTTGCCATCGCCGTCAGGCAATTCGATGTCGAGAAAGATAATATCGTACTCTTTATTCGCGCACGCAGACATGCATTGCGCAGCATTTGCCGCCTCATCTACATTTTCAATGCCTAAATGCATTAACGTTTGATGTAAAAAGCTACGCACCGTACCCACATCATCCACGATTAAAATCGCTATATCCTCATCCATTGGACCTTCCCTAATTTGCGCCTTAGCCACTGGGGTTTAAGTTAACTTCCAGCCCTAGCCACGCTATACTAAAAAAACGTTTATATTATAGAGTCCTATATAGTTTAGGCCAAGTAAACCTGTGTGTAGAGCGTTATGGTAAAAAAAACTAAAAAGCATTCACTATTGAAGCAAGCAGCGACGCCAAAAAGAATTAAGCGGCCGCCCTCTTCGGCAGATAACGCCTCGCAGCGCCAAGCACAGCAGGATGAGCCGTCGCGCCAAGGAGTTCCTCAGCGCACTAAGCCAAAAGGTAAGTTAGGCCAAATTATTTTATTTGCGTTATTAGCGCTGCTGGCAATATTTATGCTGATGCCAAAGCCTCAGTTGATCACTTATCAAAAGCTGGGGTTAGTGGCCAGTAGCATTTATGTGCCCACCCTACTTGGTGGCCCAACGCTCGTAGATTCAGAGCTTTACCTGCAATCCATAGACGCCAACAAGGCCATGTACTTATGCCGAGATCGCACGCAAGCAGATACTTGTCATCGCTATGAAATCATCAAACAAGAAGGTTTTTTTGCAGTCTTAGTGCATCTTTTTTCAAGTTAGAAAAACTTATCCGAAAAAGATATATTTTTTCGCTTGCTTAAGGGCCTTCACGTTCGCATAATAGCGCTCCTTTTTTAACCATCACGTTGTGGAGCGATACACCTTGGACGTCAACTTGGGAATTCAGATTTTGCTTGGAGCACTGGCTATTGGCGCATTTTTTATTAGTCATGGACGCTTACTGCGCATTGGCGCAAGTGTAGCGATTGGTCTGTTATTTTTTGTGCATGCGCAACAATTAGTAACTCCCAATGGACTGACTAACATCTCCCTGGTTTTAATTAATACGTTTTATTTATTTAAGGTGTACACACAGCGCATCAGTGGCCCATCGGTTTAGCTTGAATTGGTTTAAAAATACGCAGTCAGTACTATCGAGAGTGATCATCATAGTACTGACACCGTATATTGGGCTAGTATAAAGCTAGTAGTAACCATGTAAGCGAGGTCATCATGACAGCGTCTCATAAAAGCCCAGACTCGGATCTTTTCGCAGAGCTAATGGAGGATGTAACGCCGCTCAAGCAAAATGATAAGGTAAGCTACTTCGAACCGCACACCACGCCCACCCTCGCGCAACAACACAAACGTTTGGCGGCGCAGTTAGATGCAGAGTTAGATGACAACATCCTCAGCACCGAATACATTGATTTGATTGATCCACTCGATTTTATCGCCTACAAAAAAGATGGTGTACAAGACGGTGTATACAAAAACCTTCGCTTAGGAAAATATGGCGTTGACGCCACACTCGACTTGCACGGTCAATCACTGCTTCAGGCACGCCAGGCACTGTATGAAACGGTGAGCGACTGCCACCAGCGTAACATTCGCGTATTGTTAGTGCGTCACGGCACTGGGGAGCGTAATCAATCCCAAAAAGGGCTGCTCAAAAGCTACGTCAATCATTGGCTCAAACAATTGTCCTGCGTACTTGCCTGCCACAGTGCGTTGAAGCCCCATGGCGGCCTAGGCGCAACCTACGTGCTATTAAAGAAAAGTGCAGATAAGAAATTAGAAAACCGAGAACGCCACGCTAAACGCTGAAAATAAAAATGCCGAAACCCTAGGCTTCGGCATTTTGTCCGTCGAATGTCAGTTACAAATAGGAGCTTTACAGCGGCATGGCATTGGCTTGGTTGAACCAAGCTGCGAGTCCCAGCAAAGCAACCCAAAACAACACATAGCTGAGCTTAGCTCCGCCTTGATTATGTTTCATAGCGCTTCCTATAAAGGTTGCGGCTAATAAAATAGCCTAACTTGTTATTTTTTTTATACATCAAGCATGTAGCTTGTTTACTATAGCAACTGACTAAAACTTAACAAGCTGTTTACTTACACAGTGTTTAGTTCCTATTAAAACAACTTAATAAGCTCGTTCGCGGCTAATGAGGTGCTTTAATGCTTGCCCAGACTGCAAGCGTTGATAGTTGTCGACCACTTGCTCAACAACCGTTTCAATGCGGCTAAGCGCACTGCAATGCGGGGTCAAAATGAGGTTTTCTTGGTGCCATAAAGGGCTCTTCTCTGGCAAAGGTTCTTGGCGAAACACATCAAGGGTGGCACCGCCTAAAGTGTGTTTTGATAGTGCGGTTTGTAATGCACTTTCACATACATGCTCTCCTCTGCCAACATTAATTAATACCGCATGCGCAGGCAGTTTTGCCAACAGCTCAGCATCAATTATATTGCGGGTCTTTGCAGTCAAAGGCAGTACACAAACCAAATAATCGACATGCGCAAGCATCTCGTTTAGGCCGCTATCACCGCAAAAGTGTGTCACCGTCGCTGTGTCAGGTTTTTCTGAGTTCGACCACGCTTTGATAGTAAAGCCATTAGCCGCTAAACGCTGCGCAATAGCGCTACCAAGCTGACCATACCCGAGCAGGCCGACGCGATTGTGTGCGCGCACCCGCTTCGCTCGCCATTGTTTGTTACTTTGCTGACGCCAGTAACGAGGCATATGAGATTTATGCAGCAGCACTTGCGTTAATACGTATTCAGCCATATCTGCTGCCAGCTCATTATCAACAATACGCGTGACCGACACATGATCTGCAATGGCATCCAGGTTAAGGCCGTCGACACCGGCACCAAAAGAAGACACCGCTTTTAGATTTGGCAAAGCACTAAACACCTCAGCCGGTACCTGCCAGCCAAGCACCATATCAATCGCTGCAGCATCCTCAATATCAGGCCATACTTGTACTTGCTGCTCACCCAGTTGCTGTTTAAGCATGCTCTGCAGCTTATCTGTATTTCTGTTCGCAATTGCCACTAATAAACTCATATTATCTCCATCACAGCGATAGTTTTCCTCAGTATCCCACAACCCGATGTCGTCTTGAAACTGTCATCTATTTTACACTTTGATGTCATGGTTAATTCTTACCCTGTGGCTAATCTCATTACCAAAGGGTGGTAATATGATCAGTATTGATAAAGTGGTTGAAGATAACTTACCGAGTCTTGCCAACTCACCAAAAGTAAAAGGCCTGGTAAAGAAAGGGCTGGGCTATTTATTACACGAACAAGAGTTTGTTGCTTTTGCCGATACCTATCCTCACCTACAAGGATTAGAGTTTATCGAGCAAGTGCTCGAAGAGCTGGACTTCAGTGCTCGCTTTAGCTCATCACAGTTGGATAATATCCCAAGCGAAGGCCGCCTCGTGATTATCGCGAATCACCCGATTGGCTCATTGGATGGCTTGGCGCTGATAAGCGTGCTAGCTCGCGTACGCCCAGATATCCGTGTTGTTGCCAACCGTTTGTTGATGAGTGTAACGCCAATGCACTCATTACTACTGCCGGTTGATAACATGTCTGGCAACAGCCGCAAGCAAGAACTCAATGCCATTCATCAGCACCTTAAAGCTGAAGGAGCCTTGTTAATTTTCCCTGCTGGCGAAGTGTCGCGGCTACGCCCAACAGGCGTTAAAGACTGCAAGTGGAACAATGGCTACCTGCGTATAGCCAAAAAGGCCAATGCGGCTATCTTACCGATTCTAGTAAAAGCTAAGAACAGTCCATTGTTTTACGGTACGTCGATGATTTACAAGCCGCTTGCCACCTTGTTATTGGTACAAGAAATGTTTAAGCAACGGCAAAAGTCGCTGGAGTTCGAAATAGGCACTGCCATTCCGCCGAAGTCTTACCTTATTGATAACCTTAATGACAAAGAGATCAGCCGGCTTATTCGTAAGCAGCTGTATAGATTGGGAACTAAAAAGCCTGAACTCTTAAAAACCCAAGCTCCCATTGCCCACGCCGAGTGCCGCCAAGCTTTAGTAGGGGCGCTCGGTGAATGCGAGCGCCTGGGAGAAACCCAAGATGGCATGCAAATCTACTTATATAATTACCAAGGCAGTTCACCGCTATTTCGTGAGCTCGGACGCCTTCGCGAAATTGCCTTTCGCGCTGTCGGCGAAGGCAGTGGTCGCCGCCGTGATATCGATAAATATGACATGGACTACCACCACCTCATTCTATGGGATCCTAAACAGCTAGAGCTCGTGGGCGCTTACCGCCTTGCATGTGCCGATGATATTATTGCCAAACACGGACGCCAAGGGTTATACACGGACAGTTTGTTTAACTACCAAGACGATATGGCGCCTTACTTCGGTGCTGGCATCGAACTTGGCAGAAGCTTTGTGCAACCCAAGTACTGGGGCCGCAAAAGCCTCGATTACTTATGGTTTGGTATTGGTGCGTTTATTAGTCGCTACCCGCAATATCGCTATTTATTTGGGGCAGTCAGTTTATCCAATGCACTGCCTCAAAATGCCAAAGAGCTGTTAGTTTATTATTATCAGCATTACTACGCTCAGCAACAGCCGTTAGCAACGGCTAAACATGAGTTTAAATACAGCGAATGTGTAAAAGAGCAGTGCCAACGTTTGTTTAATGGCAGTGATGCAAAAGCTGACTTTGCAGAGTTAAAACACGTGCTTGCCAATATGGGGGCACAAGTTCCCACGCTCTTCAAACAATACACTGAACTCTGCCAGCCTCAGGGCGTCTCATTTTTAAGCTTCAGTGTGGACCCTGACTTCAACAACTGTATTGATGGCCTAGTGCTGGTAGATATGGCAAAGCTAAAAGAAAAAAAGGCGCGCCGTTACCTTAACAACGAAGCCCTCATTAAGCGCACCTGCAATATGAATTAACCAACTCCCAACCAAAAAAAGCCGGCGTATGCCGGCTTTTTCATGACTCACTTGAGTTATTTAGTGAAAAAATGCGCCAACGTGCGCTCGTAGATTTCGGTGATCTTAGCTAAATCACTCACAGCCACACGCTCGTTGTCTTGATGTATGGTGTGGTTACGTACACCGCATTCGACCACTTGGGTGTCAGCACTGGCAAAAAAGCGCCCATCAGAGGTGCCGCCACTGGTACTCAGTTGCGGGTAACTCTGAGTGCTTTGGTAAATAGCTTCTTCCAACGCTGCGAGCAGGTCGTACGCTCCCCCACCCGCCGTGTAATAAGGCTCACAGGGACGCTGCCAACTAATTGTCGTATGTTGCTGCCAAGGCGCCAAGGCAGCGGTGATTAAGCGTTTAACGCTTTCACTACGATAGCCATGACTATAGCGCACATTGAACTCTATAAAGCAGCTGGCTGGCACCAAATTATCTAAACTGTTAGGGACTGTGAGGCCAGTTATTTGTAATGTTGTTTTCGACCCTTCAATATCTTTTTGCCAATCTATTTGTTGCAAAGCCATGCTCATCTGAGCAGCCAAATGTGCGGCATTCACACTGTGCTCGGGGTAAGCCACATGCCCGGCTTTACCAAGAACTTCAATACGTGCTGAAAGTGCACCACGGCGGCCATTTTTGATGGTATCGCCAACGCGTTTATCGGCTGTGGGCTCACCCACTAGGCAGACATCAAGATGTTTGCCTTGGGCAGCAAGATAGTTAGCTATTTCCGCACTGCCATAAAGTGCCTCACCTTCCTCATCAGAGGTGATCAACCAATAAAAGTGCCCCTGTGTTGGGCTTTGCATGAGCACCCTATCGGTCGCTTCCAACATTGCTGCGACACCGCCTTTCATATCAGCGGCTCCTCGGCCAATAATTTCACCATTGATTATCTCAGCAGCAAAGGGATCAACATGCCACCGCGATGCATCAGCAGGTACAACATCGATATGGCCACAAAAGGCAAACTTGGCGCCTGGACCAAAGTAGCAATCGGCAACAAGGTTCGTGACACCATGACAGGTGAATACATGACAATTAAAACCACGCTGTTGCAGCTGTTGTTGTAACCAATTGATAGCCCCACCTTGCTCAGGGGTAATGGAGCGAAACCGAATAAGCTGTTGTAAATATGAAACGACATTATCTTGATTAACGCGTTGTTGTTGCGATGTGTTCAATTGCATAACGCCTGCCCTGTTGCAGCTGTTGGTAAAGCTATTACAACCTGCTCATATGACATCTTAATGTCAGCTTATGAACTCTCCTTTGTGTGCATGAAATGGATAAAAGTTTAATCTAAATCAAGGTTTTTAATCGCTCTGCAGCGTACCTGAGGCAAAGCTTGATCTAGAACAGTTTTTATTTTTCTTAAGTAGTGATAATGGCGCCAACAGCAAAGCTTTTCCGATGTATCGAACAGGAATATGATGATGAAAAAAACACTCAGCGCAGCTCTAATTGGCCTTTTCCTTGGCACCTCTTCATACGCTCACGCTAACCTAAGTGTTAACGTTGGCGCTATCAACGTAAACCCTGATAGTGAAGTGTCTAAAATTAACGAAGCCCCAACCTTAGGACTTAACGCCGACGATGATACTCAGCTTGGTCTCACGTTCGATTATGCACTCAATGACAATTGGACCATTGAACTTATCGCCGCCACGCCATTTAGCCATGACGTTAATGGTCGCCTTGGCCTTGAAGGTGCGAAAATTGGTAACATTAAGCACCTTCCACCCACGCTATTAGGTCAATACCACTTTGGCCAAGCAGGTGATAAGTTCCGTGCCTTTGTGGGTGCCGGCGTAAACTACACGGTATTTTTTGATGAGCAAGCAAGCCAAGACTTAAAAACCACGTTAGGAACCGATGATGTTGAACTCAAGCTTGACGATTCAGTTGGTTTGGCCGCTCAAGTTGGCTTTAACTATGCATTCGACAAACACTGGGGTTTACACGGTATGGTGAGCTACATGGACATTGATAGCGATGCCAGTGTATATGCAAACGGCCAGAAAGCACTGACCGTTGATGTCAAAATTGACCCTGTTGTGGCTATGCTAGGTGTACGTTACACCTTCTAATACCGATTCACGGTTACCACTTGCTAATGTAAGCAACTAAAGCGGCTAATTCTTGTTAGTCGCTTTTTTTTGCTCCAACATGGCTTTCCAGTGCATGATTTCCGGCGGTAAAATGGGTGCCTCATCATTAAAATCAGCCAGCGCCAAAATCTCTTCGATATCGACGACCCCTTTTCGCGAGCGAAACACGCCCCGCACATAAGCAATAGCATGCAGGCCTCGGTGTGAGGTGAATTTTTGCTCGATATAAAAATACTTATGATCCCAGCCTACCAATCGGGTCGAAACCGTGAATTTTTGCCATGGTTTTACATCGCGAATATAGGTAATGGCTGTCGCATTAACCACAGGGAACCAACGGCGCTTCATCACCGCACGCAATAGTCCCAAACGCGCAGTCATCCATGTCCGAGCGATATCCATTAACGCCAAATAACGAGAATTCGTTAAATGTAAATTAATGTCGCAATCCAGCGGCCAGGCCCGAAAGTCAATATCGACCGTATCCAACAGCGGCTGTTGTGTTTTATTACCTTTGATTTTGAAAAACAGCCATAATAAACGGAAGTATAAGTTCACCGCGCTCTCCTTGTGGTAGCGTGTTAATAAACAGGTAAGACCACCATCATAGCATTGCTTGAGTCGTCGAGCACCTTAGTGCGTTAGTTGCGCAGCGACGCCAGGTCATTTATGGTTAAAACTTCTCGCTCACAAAGGGGTTAATATGAAACCAACTTTATTTGCTCTGGCCACATTGGCAATGAGTATGCCTTGCTTTGCTGATTTTGATTACGTCGGCAAGGGCACAACCGCAAACAGCGCCGGGCAACAAACGCCTTTCACCTTCGGTTTCGCTTGGGACAGTGAGCAAGGTACGTTGCGTATCGGCAACAAAAGTTATGATATGGACACCCTCCCCGAGTCATACTCTTTGGCCTTAGTGCTTAGTAAAGACGACAGCCAAGTATGGCTGCAAGAGTTCCACTCTGGCTGGTTTGACAGCTTTTACTGGCAACTCGGCGAACATGTAATTCGCCTAGAGAAAGGACAATTCGAGCAACAGGTTAAAGGCAATTACGAGTTACATATTGATGATCGCAGTTACTTTTTCACCAGCAATAATGCCGCTATAAAAGTAAATTTCGCAGCTGAGGGCGTTGAATCAATCACCGTCAGTGGGGTCACTAAGAACATGGGCACAAAAAAATAGCGCCTGACGGCGCCATTATTAAACTTTGACCGTTTTTCGGTTTATCCCGTATTCACGCAGCTTATTCGCCACAGCGGTGTGACTCAGGCCCAAACGCTTCGCAAGCTGTCTAGAGCTGGGGTATGCAGGGTAAAGTTTACGCAATAACGTAGCTTCAAAGCGTTTTACCGCCTGATCTAGGCTGCCTTCAAAATCAGACTCCAAGTAACCAAGATCATTGGTGAAGCTCGGAAGTTGCAAGTGCTCCACCGTCAGTTCGCTATCATCGAGCAAAGATACCGCGCGGTAAATGGCATTTTCTAATTGCCGCACATTGCCCGGCCATGGATACTGCTCCAAATACTCAATACACTCTTTACTTAAGCTAGGTACTGTCGCGCCGTTTTGCTGCGCATACTTTTGCACAAAGTGCTCGGCCAGGGGCCCAATATCTGCTTTCCTATCACGCAGTGGTGATATTTCCAGCGTCAGTACATTGATACGATAATAGAGATCCTCGCGAAAGCCTCCCTC
Source organism: Pseudoalteromonas sp. CNC9-20 (assembly GCF_022347875.1). Classification (NCBI taxonomy): domain Bacteria; kingdom Pseudomonadati; phylum Pseudomonadota; class Gammaproteobacteria; order Alteromonadales; family Pseudoalteromonadaceae; genus Pseudoalteromonas; species Pseudoalteromonas sp. CNC9-20. Next base: position 307,934 of record NZ_JAKRFS010000006.1, read on the forward strand.
TTGCACCATGGCTGGAAGATCTTTTTGCGTCGCCGCGATAATGCGCACATTGACCTTTACTTCGTTCTCATCGCCGACCTTGCGGAAAGTACCGTCCTGTAAGAAGCGCAGCAGTTTGGTCTGCAGCTGGGTCGACATCTCGCCAACCTCATCTAAAAATACCGTGCCGCCATCGGCTTGCTCTAATACCCCGCGTTTGGGGGCGGCGTTGTCTTCATACCCGGCATAACCAAATAACTCTGATTCAGCAACATCATCAGGCAGTGAGGCGCATGACAACGCAATAAAGGGTTTAACCGAACGATTAGAGGCATAGTGGCAGGCTCTGGCCATAAGCTCTTTACCTGTGCCCGTTTCACCGGTGATCAAAATCGGCGCATCAAGCTGCGCCATTTTGCGCGCCTCGCGTACAGTGCGGCGCATCGCCGTTGAATAATTATGTATGGTGGCGAAACTTTCTTGGCCATAGCGGCGAAATGCACTGACTTGTTGACCTAGACGACTTTGTGATTTGATATTGATAACCGCCCCCGCCAAGGCGTCTTGCTCTTCACCTTGAGGCACAGAGATAGGCAGAATATCGGCAATGAAATCTTCTCCGGCCACTTCCACACGGGTGGTTTGTCCTAATACCTCTGACCCCTCTAACCAACGGGTAAAGTTAAAGCCTTTAAGGAGGTTATTGATATTGGCGCCGACCACGTCTTGCTCGCTCAATTGTAAGTCGCGACATGCCGCAGCATTACACAACCGCACCCAGCCCTTGTTATCAATGGAGATAACGCCATCGGGGAGCGCACTGAGCAGCGTATTAAGCTCGTTATGCTCACGCTCGGAGGGCATAAACGCGGTTGTTCGAACGTCTTCAACACCGTCAATTAGGCGGATAGAAGGCATAATTTTTTGGAATTGCTCAAACTCGATGGGGGGGAAGCTGACATACATACGACAATGCTTAGCATCTACTTCGATGCCTTTTAGGTCAACTTGGTAGCTCACCAGGATATTCAGTATCTCTTGGGCGATACCGATTCGGTCTTGGCAATATATTTCAAGGCGCATGGATCCCTCAATCACGTGTTACCAATCAAATGCTGGGCGCAATCATACGCTATAAAAGGCTAAGATGGATAGCAAAACGTAAAGAAAATTGAACAAATAATCGATTCTATTTTATACCCCCACGCCAAGAAGTTATCGTCTGGATTGCACAATATAAGGCTAAAAAGCCAGCATGGTAGAGCTCTGGGTTCATTGGCGGTTAAGCGTCAGTACTTCCCCTGATGCATGGCTCTATGTATACTGTCGCGCGCTTGTCATCAGGATAAAGCAGCGCAGCGCGTGCAATTCTATGCATAACCTCGCTTTTTTACCATGGTGATAGCGGGCCACCCGTTCACATAAAATGTGCCCCCTCAGACTCCAGTTGAGGTTATGGCACACCATTACTTGGCGTCGCCGAAGTAATACTTGAACATCATAACAATAATAATAAGGCCTAAATAAGTGACAGTACGGCAGTACTGTAAATTGCAGTAATAGTATTCAAGGCTCACAGCCTTTGATACTGATTTATTTAGGAAGTAAATTTTCATGAGTTCAGCACCTAAAACAGGTGATCTTTTCGGTCACCCTAAAGGGCTCTTTTTGCTATTTTTCACAGAAATGTGGGAGCGCATGAGCTATTACGGTATGCGCGGTATCTTCGTGCTTTACCTTTCCACTATCGCCACCGCCGCAGCCATGGGTTGGGATATGGCTTACTTTGGCATTGACCCTTTAAGTGCCAACGCCCAAGACGAATATCACAAAGCGCTACAATCAAATGCACTCAGCATTTTGGGTATCTATGCGCTGCTTGTTTATGTAACACCGGTACTCGGTGGCTGGTTTGCCGACAATGTATCTGGTCAGCGAAAAGCCATCATTTTCGGTGGCCTCACCATGGCCCTCGGCCAATTTGCTTTAGGCACGCCTCATGCCATGGTGTCAGGCTTTGAGAAAGAGATGATGTACCTGGGCTTAGCGCTACTAATTCTAGGTAATGGCTTCTTCAAACCTAATATCTCTACCATGGTGGGAGACCTATATAGCGAAGGTGATAAACGCCGCGATGGCGCCTTTACCATCTTCTATATGGGGATCAACTTAGGCTCTATTTTAGGTTACTTCGTCGTTGGTTCTATCGGTGAAAAGTTTGACTATCAATACGGCTTCCTCACCGCCGGCGTCGGTATGCTACTGGGTGTGGTGTTGCAATTACTATTAGCCAAAAAATACTTAGGTAGTATTGGTACTGTGCCATCTGCTAAGCAGTCTGAGGACGACCAAGGCGCAAACAAAAAGCCGCTAACCAGTGAAGAGCGCGACCGCGTTAAAGTGATCCTTATTATGAGCTTTTTCACTATCATCTTCTGGGCTGGGTTTGAGCAAGCAGCGGGGTCAATGAACCTCTTTGCGAAATACAAAACCGACTTGGTGTTTTTCGGTTGGGAAATGCCGGCCAGTTGGTTGCAAGCAGTTAACCCTATTTTCATCATTATCTTAGCGCCTATTTTTGCCAGCCTGTGGATTCGTATGGGTGATAAAGAACCGGATTCACCACGTAAGTTTGCCTTAGGCATGTTCTTCCTTGGCCTAGGGTTTATTTCTATGGTCGGAGCAGCTTTACAAATTGGCGATGATGCGAATATGAAAGCCCATGTAATTTGGTTAGTGATGGCGTATATCTTCCACACCATGGGTGAGCTGTGCTTATCGCCGATCGGTTTATCTATGGTCTCGAAGCTAGCACCACTTAAGTTTACTTCGTTACTAATGGGTATGTGGTTCTTATTCTCGGGCTTGGGTAACTACGTAGCAGCCGAAATCGGTAAACTAGTTGGCGAAGGTGGACCACTTAGCACCTTTGGCGGCGTTGCCATTATGGCCTTTATCGCAGGTATTTGCTTGTGGCTAATGGCCGACAAGCTGGTTGACTGGATGCACGGCGCCGAGGGCCAGCATGATAAAGAGCAACTGCTAGAAGAAGAGTTGGAAATCACTGGTGAGAAGCAGTAACCGTTAATCCCCTCTTCACTAAGGCGCCTAATGGCGCCTTTTTTGTGCATTTTTTTTGATGGCTGAATCTATTTAGAGAACAAATTTAACGAAAAGCTTACAGTTACCTAAAAACGTCCACTTATATTTACATTACCCCTCCTGGTTAATTCCCTGCCTAGGCTTTCTCTTTGGCACTTTTTCTCCGATGATGCCATCAAATGATCAGAGGTTGGCTGTTGCAATTTATAACCATTATTAGTGCGGACTCACCGCAATCACAGCCACCTATTACCTATGCAAGTGGAGTAACAACATGAGCGAAGTAAATAACCCTCTCGGCCTAATGGGCATCGAGTTTACTGAATACGCAACCCCAGATGCGGATTATATGGACACTATCTTTAGTGAGTTTGGCTTCTCAAAGTTGAAGAAGTTTAAAGGTAAAGACATTGTTTATTACAACCAAAACGACATTCACTTCCTTTTAAACAATGAGCGCGGTGGTTTTTCTGCTGAGTTTGCTAAAAGCCATGGCCCTGCCATTTGCTCTATGGGCTGGCGCGTAAAAGATGCGAATAAAGCCTTTGAAGTGGCGGTTGAGCGCGGTGCCAAACCGGCAACCGATGCGACTAATAAAGATATGCCTTACCCTGCTATTTTCGGTATTGGCGACAGCTTAATTTACTTTATCGACAAATTTGGCGACAACGGCTCAATTTATGACACCGATTTTGAAGATTTAGCGCAACCGAATGTGGTTGAAGGCAAAGGCTTCACACGTATCGACCACCTAACCAACAATGTTTACAAAGGCACCATGGAAACATGGGCTAACTTCTATAAAGATGTGTTTGGTTTTACCGAAGTACGTTATTTCGATATTAAAGGCCAAAAAACTGCACTGCTGTCATATGCATTGAAGTCACCTTGCGGCACCTTCTCTATTCCAATCAATGAAGGTAAGGATGACAACAACAACCAAATCGATGAGTACTTAGACGAGTACAATGGTCCGGGCGTGCAGCACTTGGCTTTCTTAACTGATGACCTAGTCGGCTCTTTGGATAAGCTAGATAAGAGCAATATCGCCACCTTGGACATTGTCGAGCATTACTACGACACTATTTTTGACCGGGTGCCTTGGGTCAAAGAGGACCGCGAGAAAATCAAGCAGCATCAAATTTTGGTCGATAGCCAAAAAGAAAACTGCTACTTACTACAAATTTTCACCAAGAACTTATTTGGCCCTATCTTCATTGAAATGATCCAGCGTGTTGATGATGGTGGCTTTGGTGAAGGTAACTTCCAAGCGCTGTTCGAGTCTATCGAACGCGATCAAGAGCGCCGTGGCGTTCTATAATTCCCTTTTTATCTAGCGTTAAAAGCAGGCTCGCCATTTATGGCGGGTACTGCTTTTTCACGTTTCGAGCCCTTGTTTTTTGTGTGAACGGCTCAATAACCAATTTAGAATCAGCAAAAGGAATCTCTTATGCAACTCAATGAAACGCACGATAAGAATTTAACCAGTTGGGTCAGCTCAGCCAACGCCAATACCGATTTCCCTATCCAAAACTTGCCATTTGCCACCTTTCGTCGCAAAGGCAGCAACGAAGTCTTTCGCGGTGGTGTCGCCATTGGCGATCAAGTCCTTGACCTAGCCACAGTTGCACGCCTAGAGCTGTTTGATGAACAGGCACAGCAGGCTGTTGAAGCCGCAGCAGGAAAAAATCTAAACGCATTTATGGCTATGGGCCAAGCACATTGGTCAGCATTACGTCTGGCTTTATCGCGCGCCTTACGCACTGATAGCGAGTTACAAAACCAGCTGCAAGATGCGTTAATCGCACAGAGTGACGTCGAGTATGACCTGCCTTGTCACATCGGCGACTACACTGATTTTTATACCTCGATTTATCACGCTACGGCTGTAGGCAGTTTATTCCGTCCGGATAACCCCTTGCTACCAAACTATAAATGGGTGCCCATTGGCTATCATGGTCGCGCTTCTAGCATTGGCGTAAGTGGACAAAGCTTCCCGCGCCCTAAAGGTCAAACCAAGGCACCTGATGCCGATACGCCATCGTTTGGCCCCTGTAAGCGCTTGGACTATGAATTAGAGCTTGGCATTTATCTTGGTAAAGGCAATGAGCTAGGCGACACTATTGCCTTGGATGACGCTGATGACCATGTGTTTGGTTTTTGTCTTTTCAATGACTGGTCTGCACGTGATTTGCAAGCATGGGAATATCAGCCGCTTGGGCCATTCCTAGCGAAAAACTTTGCTTCTACCGTATCGCCGTGGATTGTTACCAACGAAGCGCTAGCACCTTACCGTCTCGCTTGGACACGTGACGAAAATGACCCTCAACCGCTTGATTACCTTGAATCCAGTAAAAACCGCGAACTCGGTGCGCTTGATATTCAAATGGATGTCGCCGTTGAAACCGAAAAAATGCGCAGCGAAGGCAAAGCGCCGTACCGCTTATCACAGTCAAGCTTTAAACACTCGTACTGGACCGTGGCACAAATGGTCGCCCACCACACCGTCAACGGCTGTAACTTCCAGCCAGGCGATATGCTAGGTTCAGGCACTCAGTCTGGTCCTGAGCACGAAGAGGCGGGCTCACTGTTAGAGCTATCACGCGGCGGCAAAGAGGCCATTGATCTAGGCAATGGCGAACAACGGAAATTTCTCGAAGATGGCGATACCGTAATCATGCGTGGCTGGTGCGAAAAAGAGGGCTATGCTCGTATCGGTTTTGGCGAATGCCGTGGCACCGTACTCCCTGCTAAATAACATTCTTTGATATGGCAATACGCCATAAAAAAGTGCGATTTATCCCCCGTTCAGGGTGCGATAAGTCGCACTTTTTTTCCGTTCAGTTACAATTTTTTGCTGGCTTTTTAATCTCACCTTGATATCTTAGCTGCGTTTTTGTCAGTAATTTGTCGCTATGAAGTTAACACCATCATACTTAGTTACTAAGTTATTCCCAGCTAAGCAACTCTTGATCCGTCAACACGGCGAAGTCAAAGTTGTTGAAATGAGCACGACCAAACAGTGCATGTTTGCCCTTGGGGTGTTGACATGCATTGGTGCCTTGGCGAGCTTTGGCGCCTATAACTTCTGGCAACAAACGCAATTACAACACACCAGCGGCGATGTACTGGCCGAAAATGAACAGCTAAAACACGAGTTGCAACAAGCACGGTTGGCGCAAGATGAGTTAATCGTCAAGTTGGGGCATTTAGAGCAGCGCCAACAACTAACACAAAGCGTGCTGGCAACCTTACCGGCTTCATTAATGCCAGAGCAAGGCTTACCCTTTGAGGCCACAGATGTCAGTGACAGCAATATAGATACTCGTGTGGCTCGCCTAACACAAGGCCACGACAACACCTTTACGCTGCTAGACCAAGTGATTGCCAAGCGCGAGCAGGCACTGTCAGAAGCGATTGCTCGAGCCGGGTTACCACAAACGGTGATGGACGAGCTCCTCGAAAAGAGTGAACAAGCCATTGCTCAAGGTGGACCACTGGAGCTGATCCTTGATGATCAGCAAATCGACACGTCAATGGATGTAGTCGACCGTCTGCTCACACTTAACCAATTAGAAACCATGCTCGCGCAAGTTCCACATGTACTTCCCGCTGCCGACTATTATATCTCCAGCAGTTTTGGCTTGCGTAAGGATCCCATGAATGGCCGCCGTGCTATGCACAAAGGCGTGGATTTAGCAGCTTGGCGCAATACCGAGATTTTTGCACCTGCTGAGGGCACTGTCGTTCGTGCAGGGCGCAATGGCGGGTATGGTCGATTCATCGAAATAGAGCATGCAAATGGCTTTAGCACCCGCTTTGGCCACCTCAATGAAATTAAAGTAAAACGTGGTGACACCGTAACTAAAGGACAAGTCATCGCGCTTATGGGAAGTACCGGTCGTAGCACAGCGACTCACTTGCATTATGAAGTGCTGCATAACAACAAACATATTAATCCGGTAAAAATCACCAAGGCATTAACCGATGTTTTCAAAGAACAAAGATACACAGAATAGTAGGCCCGCTTTGAGTAAAAATACAGCTACCCCATCATTGATAGCGGCAGATGTTCGCTTAACAGGCACCCTCTCCAGCCAAGGCGAAGTTCAGCTCGATGGCCGTATTGACGGCGACATTAAGGCTGATACCTTAATTATTGGCAGCCAAGGTCAAGTTGAAGGCAGTGTTGAGGCCACTGATGTGACTATAAAAGGTCGAGTAAGTGGTTCAATTAGTGCCAGTAAAGTGGCGATTGAAAGCTCCGCCCAAGTACAGGGCGATGTCTTTCACGACACCCTAAGCATTGCCGCCGGTGCGACCATGGAAGGACAAATAAAGCAGTTAAACAAAAAAGACAGCTTTAGCGTGGTCAGCAACAATGATGTTGCTGACAGCCAAGTGAACGAGTAGTTTTACCCTTTTCGCGCGGTGATATACATGTTTATCGTCGCGCGGAATACAATTTCCCCTCGCGTATTAGTCACCTCGACAGGAACCAGCAAGTCCTCCTTATCTTGCCATTGATGTGGCAGTGGGATGTGCGCCGTTGCTGTCATATCGGTGTCCACCTTGTTTAGATACTCCACCGTCATCCCTTTGGGGATCCAGCGGTGGGTTTTATGTGGCACCGTGGCATCGGTCATCACCCCCGCGACAAGCTCAGCAGCATTACATTGCGCAATCGCATGAATGGTGCCGATATGGTTATGCACAGCACGGCGGTTTTTTACTTGGGCGACGCACTTGCCTGGCTCTAACAGAGTGATAAAAGGCTTTATTGAGCCAAAGTAAGGCGCTTTAAAGCATACGGCTTTGGAGAATAACCAGTGCCCAAATGGCCAGTTGGTCAGTTTTTTATAGGTTTTAAGTAAAGGAGGCATGGACATGATAAGGTTCTCTATCTAACTCATCCTACCAGTAAACCTAGAATCGCCACGAAAATCAATTCATAACAAACAAATAACACGAAAATGCTGGTATCTAATAGTGTTACTCTTACAATGTTGGCTTGTATTATTAGAGTATTACTGAGTCTGTGCGTCATTCATCTTCCAAGCAAAGTAAAACCCTGCTACTCGTATTGATGCTGCTAGTGGTATTTTGTCCACTCGCTATTGATATTTATTTACCCGCTTTTGTGGTTATGGCCGAGCAAATGGCTGTGTCTCAAGCACAATTACAACAAAGCGTTGCTGTGTTTATGCTCACCGTTGGCTTAGGTCAGCTAGCCGCCGGCCCGCTTGCCGACAAGATAGGCCGACGCCCTGTCGCCATTGGAGGAGCCGTTTTATATGGGGTATCGGCACTGGCCGGGGCCTGGGCACCGAGCTTCGAATGGCTGCTAGTCGCAAGAGCAATTCAAGGCTTGGGGGCATGCGCGACGTTTGTGGCTGCCTTTGCCATTGTGCGCGATGTTTTTGGACCTGCCCGTAGTGGACAAATGCTGACCTATTTAAATGGTATTGTGTGTTTTATCCCAGCACTGGCCCCCATTTTAGGGGCCTGGCTCACCGTACAGTTTTCTTGGCAGAGCAATTTTGTATTTATGGCGCTATGGGCTGTGATTGGTATCACCGCCACCCTTATGCTGTATCGCGAGACACGCCCTGCGGATAGTCACTATCAAGGTCACCTCCTCGACTTACGACGCTTTGTGCCCATTATCCGCTCGCCCATTTTTACTTTTAATGCGGCCATAGCGATGATCACTATGAGTTCCATCTTGATGTTCGTGACCGCAGCCCCAGGGTGGATCATGCAGCACCTAGGCCATGATATTGGCACCTTCACCTTTTGGTTCACCGTTAACGGTGCATTGAGTGTCCTCGCCTGCTTTATCGCTCCTCAATTTATAAAGCGATCGAGCCATAAAGCCTTACTGTGGGGACTATCTTTGCTATTAGTCAGTGCCGGAAGCTTGGTGTTGTTGCGTCACTCTAGCGCTATCGCTGCGTTAATGTTCCCCATGTTTGTATGTGCAATGGGGTATGCACTGATTTTGGGCAGTGCAGCTGGCGCAGCACTCGCGCCTTTTGCCAAACAAGCCGGTACTGCTTCGGCACTTGTTGGCGTTATGCAAATGAGTGGCGCTGGCGTACTCGTGCTTTTAAGTCAGCAATTACAACTAGCAGCCCCCGTTGCCATTGCATTGCACATCGCCGCGTTATTGCCATTTTGGTTAGTGCTATTAAGTAAGCGGGGACGTTTGTTGCACAAATAAGAACCAACCTTTTTCAGGTACTCTAGTGAGAACAGTTACTGTTCTCACTATATTTTTATATTTTTTAGACTCTTAGACTCCTATATATACACAAAGCTTCTGTTCTCCACCTTTTATTATTCCAAAAAAGTTACTAATAACGAGCCTGAAACCTTGCTGTTTTCCCTAAAGCGCGTACTATTGTTAAAGAATGTTAATCTATAGTTAACAACCTCCAACCGCTACATACAGAGGAAACTATGAAAAAAACAATGATTCGCAGCGCAATTGCGCTTGCTATTTTGGGCGGCGCCACGCAGGTATCTGCGGCTGACGACCGTTACATCATCCAAGTTGACAACGATAAAAAAGGCGTCGTTAAAGCGCTCGCTAAAAAGCTTGGTGGTGATGTTAAGGTTGATGGCAATGGCTTTTTTGCTGCTACCTTTACCGGAATGGACTTATCGACAGTTAAAGGTTTGTTGAACAACCCCCACATCAAGTTGATTGAGACTGATAGTCGCCGCTACCCCATGTCTGCTTACAGTGACGATATTGGCGATCCAATGACTCAGCAACTTACCCCGTATGCGGTGTATCAGTCGCAAGCGGATCAAGTCACTTTTAACGCTAACAGTGGCATGAAGGTCTGTGTTATCGATTCGGGTTTAGATAGCTCAAATACCGACTTTAACTGGGGCGCGATTACGGGCGACAATGACTCAGGCACAGGTAACTGGTTTGAGCATGGCGGCCCTCACGGTACGCATGTTGCTGGTACCATTGGTGCTGCTGATAATAACCAAGGTGTTGTAGGCATGGCACCGGGCGTGGATATGCACATCATTAAAGTATTTAATGAAAGCGGCTGGGGTTATTCTTCTGATCTGGCGCATGCTGCCAACTTATGCGCGCAAGCGGGTGCCAATATCATTAACATGAGTTTAGGCGGTGGTGGCAGCAATAGCACTGAAGAAAATGCCTTTGCCAATTTCGCTGCCAATGGTGGCTTATCCGTTGCGGCCGCAGGTAACGATGGTAATAACGTGCGCTCATACCCTGCAGGATATACCTCGGTCATGATGATTGGCGCCAATGATGCCGATAATAACATTGCCGATTTCTCCCAGTATCCCAGCTGTACCTCAGGACGTGGTAAGAAAGCCACTGACGACGAGCGTATCTGTGTTGAAGTTACCGCAGGCGGTGTTGATACGCTCTCAACTTACCCTGCAGGGATGGCTGCATTTGCTTCGGCGACCGCTGATGGCGCCGCGTTTGAAGTATCAGCAATGGAAAACACCGGTGCAACCAGTGGCGATTTATACTTCATGGGCACCGCTGAAGCAGTTGACAGCAACGCATCCGGTAAAGTGTGCTTAATCGATAGAGGCAATATCTCGTTCCACGATAAAGTCGCTAACTGTGAAAACTCCGGCGGCCTTGGCGCTATTATTGTCAATAATGAATCAGGCATGCTTTACGGCACGCTTGGGGATACTAACAGCACCACTATTCCCGCAGTAGGCGCAGCGTTAGAACAGCGCACCACGCTGATGGCAGCAACGAACGCAAGCATTAATATTAGCGCCAGTGACTACGGTTACATGAGCGGTACATCCATGGCCACACCTGCTGTGGCAGGCCTTGCGGCCTTAGTTTGGTCAAATCATGCCAGCTGTAGTGGTGAAGAAATTCGTAACGCCTTTAAAGCGACGGCACAAGACCAAGGCGCTGCCGGTAAAGATGTATACTTCGGTTACGGCATCGTCAAAGCGGCCGCCGCTGATCAGTACCTATTAGCGAATGGTTGTGGCGGCAGTGGCAGCGGCGGCGGAGATACCGGCGGTGAGCCTGAGGCCGACATTAACCTTAGCGCCTCTGGTTATAAATCTCGCGGTGCAGCCTTTGTTGATTTGAGCTACAGCGGTGCGGCTACCTCAAATGTTGACATCTACCGTGATGGTAACTTGATCACGACCACCGCAAACACCAACAGCTACACCGATAGCCTAGGTAAAGTACGTGGTAGCTTCGGTTATCAAGTCTGTGAGCAAGGTTCAACAGTGTGCTCAGCAACCATCACTGTTAATTTCTAAATTACTGCCTTTGACAAGCATTCAAAGCGGGCTCTATGCCCGCTTTATTCTTCATAGCTAAGCTGATAGATTTACCGCTTTAGCTTTAAGCACACCATCATGCTCAACCCTGAACTATTACTTTCATTTCTTGGTGCCAGTTTCCTTATTGCCGTGGGCCCCGGCCCCTCTAATGCATTTCTAATGGCGCAAACCTTTGCCAACGGTCGCCAGGCAGGGATTCAATGTGCTATTGGCTTCGCACTCGGTGGTGTTATTCATACCCTTTTTGCAGTTATTGGCTTATCTGCATTACTGAAAGCATCAGCGACAGCCTATACAGCCGTGCAGTATTTAGGGGCATGTTATTTAGCCTATTTAGGGATCATGACGCTGTGGCAAAGCTGGCAAGCAACGGCCATAGAGCAAGAGGATAAACCGCATGTCAGTGTCAAAAAGCAAAGCCCACTTTTTCAAGCAATGATGACGGAAGTGCTAAACCCCAAAGTGGCTCTGTTTTTCATTGCCTTTATTCCGCAGTTTGTTGACCCTTCATTGGCCACTTCAACCACTGCTCAACTGGCTATCTTTGGACTACTTTATCCCGTACTGGCGCTGCCTATTGACTGCACCTATATTTATTTCGGCGATAAAATTGCCCAGTACTTTAAGACTCACCCGAGTGCACAGTGCTGGATAGACCGCCTGACTGGCTTTATTTTCATTGCATTAGCTATCAACCTGCTGTTATAAAATGATAAATACGATTTATTGAGGCCCAGCAGTGAAACAAAAACAACAGCCCCTTCCGCCAATTAAAACCATTGCTTTAGTGGCTCACGATGGCAAAAAGCAAGCATTGGTAGATTGGTGTCAGCGTCATAAAAGCGTACTCGAAGTGCATAATCTTTACGGCACAGGAACCACGGGGCTGCGCATAGAAAAAGAAACGGGGTTAGGTGTTACTAAATTGCTAAGTGGGCCTATGGGTGGCGATCAGCAGCTCGGAGCAAAAATCGCTGAGCATCACATCCATATGCTCATATTTTTTTGGGATCCGCTTTCATCTCAGCCCCATGATCCCGATGTTAAAGCGCTACTGCGCTTAGCTGCGGTTTGGAATATCCCCGTGGCTTGTAATGAAGCCACAGCCGATATGTTGCTAGCAAGCACTTACATGCAAAGCATTATGCCACGTAGCTTACCAGATTATGACAATTACCTCGCTGACAGAAGCCTCGACAACGAGTAAATCACTGCCCACGACGCTGATAGAGCGCATTAATTAAGCGGTTTTCTTTGTCTCAAATAGCTGGCAAAACGTGGCACGCCATTTTTTGTATAGCCATGGTATTTAAACGTTATAGTACTGCCGATAGCGGGAGGATTTGCCCGCTCGGCGTCACTAAACCCAGTGCCAATTTTGAACTGCTTACCGCGCTTATCAACGACTATCAGAGCACCAAGCATACCTTGATATTTACCCCGTCCCTGCTGATAACCAATGACTTTAGCTTCGCTATCCATGTAAGGTTTCAGTTTTAAAACATTATCACTGCGCCCGGGATTAAAACGCGCATCACGACGGTGCAATATCACCCCTTCCGCGCCTTGGCTAACTAACTCATTAAACCACTGCGATAATTGTGCACGGGTGTTAAAGCGATGTTGTTTAATCGCCTCTAAGTTATTGCAGTCGCAGTGAGCTATCGCATGTGTATAGTCACTGTAGCGCTTGAAAAAAGGTTTATCGCTCGGTGCATCAAACACCATAAAGCGAATGTCCTGCCAATGCTGGGCATTGGGTTGATTGTCTAATACGGTGTTACTGACATGATTGAAGCGCCCTCGTCCCGCCCAGAGCTCACCATCAAGGCGCATCGATGGCCAGTTTGCGGTAAAATTAGCGGGTGTATTGATAAGTAAACCACCACGACTGCGCAACTCGCCGTTAATCCAAGTCGCACGGATCCCGTCGTACTTTTCCGACGCAAGGTAGCGCTCTACTTGGTGTTTATCAGTGAGCTGTTTCGCCAACTCCAACGGCGGTGTCGTCGCCCACAATACGGGGCTGGCTAAAAGAATTAATGTGAAGAGTAAGCGCATGACCATATCCTTATGCTGTTCGCTTACTCTTTAGTGTAGTGGCTATTTACGGATTTGTAGCAACTGTTGATATAAATCCGCCAGGTTAGCAAAGCGCCCATCCGCGTGGCTAAAATCTTGGGTAATAGTGTGTGTATTGGGCACCACAGCAACGCGCAGACCAGCACTTTTGGCCGACATAGAGCCGGTATGGGTGTCTTCAATGGCGAGGCTTTGCTGCGCATTCGCACCTAATAAGGACAGGCCTAAAAGGTAGGGCTGCGGCGCGGGTTTTGGCTCACTAACATCGTCCTTGGTGACCACACACGCAAAGTACTCTGCCAATTCGTAACCGTGCAATATTGGCATCACCTCATCACGCGTACTGCCGGTCACAAGCCCTATCTTGAAGCCATCCTCACGACAATGTTGCAAGATTTCCAGCGCATAGGGCATTAGCCGTGGTAAAGAAGTGGCGGCTACTTTGGCAAACTGGTCATTTTTTTGCTGCGCCAATGCCTCTGCACTAATCGCCAAATTATGCTGTGTGACCACCTCTTTCGCGGATGCCAAGGTTGGACGACCGCTGTAACGCTGGCAGAACTCCACCTCATCATAGGCAATACCATAAGGTGCTAAGATGTTATTCCAACACTGAAAGTGCAGCGATTCGGAATCAACCAAAGTGCCGTCGAAATCAAATAATACGGTGGTGATCATGTGGGTACTCTCTCATGTTCATGTTACCGCCCCGACCGCTATGAAATGTATCAGCAAGGGCGAGTAAAATGGGCCGCTAGATGCTTATTGCTGTACTCCTGCAGGCGGCTCTGCTGAAGCCGGCTCGCCACTTTCTATTTCTACCAGTTCATAGCCTCTGGCTTGACGAACGACTTTCAAAGCCGGTTTCGCAAAGGCACTTTTTAAGCGCTCAGCATCCGCTTTTAGCTCTTCTATGTCGTGTCCGAAGGGCGCAGCGCCGGTCTCTGACCAATTGGTCACTTTACCATTGCTGGTATATTCCACTTCATGAATCTGATAAAGCGGCTCTTTTCCGGCTTCCTCAGCCAAAATAACGCGGTAGTTCCAAAATCCAGACATAGTTACTCTCTCTATAAACACTCCCCTTAGGGCTTAGCGCAAACTTTACCAGCTCAAGCTCCCAATATAAACGAAAAAACCCGCCAATTGGCGGGTTTCAATAAAGCTAAAAATGATTCTCGCTTAGAAGAAACTCACTTTAAATTCAGCACCGATGTAGCGCTCTTCATTCACCATTGCGGTGTTGTTGTTGAAGTCGATAGCACCGATAGCTTGCTGCTCATCAAACATGTTGCGTACGAAAGCTGATACTTCATACTCGTTATCACCCTGGTACCAAGTATAACCAGCACGTAGGCCTACTTCCGTTAGCGGTTTGCCTTCAAACTCAACAGACTCGTATAGGAAGTAATTGATTTCACTACGGTAAGAAACATCGGCGTAAGTGAAGAAATCACCCTCGCCCATAGGTCTCATATAGCTAAGCGTTAGGTTTGAGATCCACTCAGGCGCATGCGGTAGGCTGTTACCGTCAAGAATTGCCTGGCCACTGTTGTTAACAGGATTGGTAACGATACACTGTGCACAGACATCAACTGCTAGGGTGTCATCTTTCAGTTCAGTGTTGTTGTAACTGAGGTTAAAGGTCGCATTAAGGTTGTCGGTTAACACCCACTGGGTATCAACTTCGAAGCCATAACCGGTGGTTTCATCAGCATTCACTAAACGGTTAAAGTTAGCACCACCACCAACCGCAGTAAGCTGCTGGTCGTCCATGGTGTAATAGAATACCGCCGCATTGACACGACCACGGCCATCTAGAATATCCGACTTAATACCGGTTTCGAAAGAGGTTACGGTTTCAGACTCTGCAATCGTCACTTCGTTACCAAATAAGATACGACCTTGGATACTTGGAGCGCGGAAGCTATTTGCTACCCGAGCGTACCAATTGATGTCATCGCTCACTTTGTAATTGGTTGAGATATCCCAGCTCACGTGGTCATCACTTGGGTTCTCAGTAAGGAACAATGCACCGCCGCCGACAGGGCTTTGGGTACGATTTGCTGAGAATTCTTTCTCATCGTCTGAGTAACGCAGACCCACAGTGACTTTCAAATCATCAGTCAAGGTGTAATCCGCTGAGCCGAATACCGCCCATGCTTCGGTATCCTGCTGTTGAATCACGTAGCCATTCAATATACCAGGCTGCGCACCATAGGTGTCATAGCTAAAGTTTTCAATGGTTAATGCTTCATCAAAGTAGAAAACACCCACTTGGTAATTGAAGTCACCGGCAAAGTTACTCGATAGACGAAGCTCTTGTGTGTATTGGTCTTGATCTGGGATGCCATCGGCACTTTCAGATGGGAATGGAATAACACCCGGGCCCATGTCCGGTAAGAACGCAGCACCGTAACCACCGTCAATGTCGGCGCGCGAATAAATTTCTGCGCTTTCCCATGCAGAAATAGAAGTCAGGGTGTAAAAATCATTAACGTCCCACTCAAGCTTAAGGCTCGCACCTTGCGACTCAACCTGTTGCGTCGCGCGCGATGCAGCATCGTGGTAAACCACGTCATGCTCAAAGTTGTCGACTAAATCGTTGCTACCGCGTTTAATAGCATTGGCGCGAAAGGCGATAGGCGTACCATCAAGGTCGCGTACGTGGTAGTTAAACAAGCCGGTGAAGTCGTCACCTTCGTACAAGAATTGTACACGCGCTGCTTTTTCACTGTAGCCGCCAAGCACATCTTCTTGTTCAAAACCTGGCGCGCGGTTATCAATATAATCGTCTTTTTCTTGCCATAGCAAAGAGACACGCGTTGACAGGCGATCGGTTAACCCACCACCGACAGCACCTTCAAAATCTACGGCACCACGGCTACCATATGAGACTGAACCATAGCCTTCAAATTCTTGACTCGGTTTGACCGTATCGAACTTCACCAAGCCTGCTGGGGTGTTACGGCCAAACAATGTACCTTGTGGACCGCGAAGTACTTCAACGCGGGCAACGTCAAATACCGGGAAGCCTTTTAAAATGGCGTTTTCTTGAACAACTTCATCAACAACAAGCGAAACCGGTTGTGAGGCATTCAAATCGAAGTCTGTATTACCTAGACCACGAACATAAAAGCGTGGAAATGAACGACCAAACGAAGATTCAATAGATAGACTTGGGATTTTCGCATTCATAAAACGAATGTCCATGCCCGCAGAGCTATAGGCTTCTAAGCCATCACCTTGCAGTGCAGATACCGCAACAGGCACTTCCTGAGCGTTTTCTACACGCTTACGTGCGGTAATTTGAATAACTTCGAGAGAATTGTCTTTTGCTGCAGGACCTTGTTGTTCAGCAGCGATTGAAGAGAATGAAGAGCCGGCAGCGGCTGAGAACAACGCTGCGTTAATTAATGTTGCAAGCGTGGTACGTTTCATTGCTTTCATGTTGGTTTTAGCCTTTTGTACACTCTTTTGTTCAACGGTAGATATGTAGCGCCGTTTCACCTGGCACAATGTTCAATTTTGCGCGCATCCTCGAGCGCGGACCTTAAATTTGAGAGTGTAAGAGCAAAAATAAGGCTGAACATTACGGGCGAGAATTATAGCACTGAAATCTGAAATTAGTTCAGTAAAAATTCATTAATTTGCAACATTTATCTACTTTTAGATACAGGTTTGATTTTTTTAACCGATTTTAGATGCAAATAAGGACATTTGTCCTTTTAAGCGCAAATTCACCCTTGCGTACCTAGACACATTTGCTATATCTCGCTCTGCCTGCATTATAGTTTTGCAAAACTCAGTGGTTCAGGCGCAGCTAATGCGATCCCTAGTCGGTTCAAGCACTCGATAATTTGTAGGTTTAACGATTCAACTATGTGCAGATAATAGTCAAAGTCTGTGGTTTGTGCATAACTTAACACATCTATTTTTATGCCTCTGGGCACAAACCCGCTGAGTCGTACTCGACACGGTTGGTCGGCAATATCTTGGTGCCGCTCAAGTATCTCACGGATCTGCTCTAACAACTGCGCTAACACCTGATGTTGAGTTGAGCGCTCAAGCACAATATCGGGCCTATAGGCTATGCGCTCACGCTCAGATATATTCTCAATTTCCATATCGACAAACTTGGCATTTGCTATGTGTATAACGCTGCGTTCCAAAGTGCGCATTCTCGTCGCACGCAGGCCTATCTCCTCAACAACACCAAAATAGCGACCAACACGACATACCTGACCAACTTTGACCGGCGCAGAAGCATACAAGGTAATCGCACCGATAATGTTTTCTACCGACTTTTGTGCTGCTAAGGCCAGCGCCAAGCCCCCAATTCCAAGCCCGGCAATCAGTGTTGTGGCACTAAAACCTAAATTCTCAAACCAGACTAATAAGGCAATAAGAGTCAGCAGAATCTTCACGACATTCCCTGCAGGGCGCAGTAAAAATTCGGCCTGAGTATTGTTGTTGCGTTGCAAGCGTAACGTTAGACGCAAACGAATAACATCAACGACTTTAAGCAAAAACCACGTCCACGCCAGAATTAACAAAGTTGCGCCTTCGAATATAGCCCGGGTGGCCAAGGTGGAATTAGCCTCCGAGGAGAAAGTGCGGGCCAACACAATCCCCAGTAAAAAACATAATGGCCCGGTTACTAACGCTTTTGCTGGCTGGCTCACGTCGGCTTTAGCACGCAATAGCAAATACAGAAAAATGCGCGTACTTAGATAAGCAATCAGTAAAAATGCGAGCAGGTTCAGGCTGTAATAAACCCATTGCCACAACTCAACCCCTAAAAATGCTCCATGAGGTAGGTGGCGATACAGCCACTCACCCGCTTGAGAATAACCAAACTCTTGGCGTAAAAATGGCACTTGGTTTACGGTCGCATTGGACACTTTCCATATGTAGTTACCCGGGGTGTCACCGGGCACACGCTGCAATAAAATTTGCACCGCTCCTCGTGAGGTGTCTATCTCTCCCACTAGGTCGCGATAACTAGGCACAGGCTCATTACGACTGCCTGCGGGGTGATTACTCAGCGCCTGCGTATCTACCCATAAAGTGCGATTAAGCACCAAATAGAGGGTGTGCGCGAGCTCAGCATGATTCATCGCCTGAGCTTGCAGCGATAAATTGCGAAAATCCAAATAGTGCGCCGCACGCTCAAAGTCGCGTTGGTGGGCCGCATGCAAATATCCCTGCATAGCACTACGCGGCGTTTGTCGATTAAACTCATCGATTATTAGGTGCTCGTTAGTAGCAACCTCATCGTCTGGTAACGTAGGCTGCTCAGCGTGCTCACTGTTACCCTTTGCTTGTTGTTGCTCATTGTTTAAAATTTCTTTCACCGTAACTTTGGCTTCAAGCGAGTAAGGTAAAACAAGGGCAAGGGCCAAAAGCCCACATTTGAAACTACGCCAAGGGTTCATCACATCATCCATCTGTTTTCGCACTCTATAAAGCATAGCCATAAGCGCCAAACTTGCGCACGTGGGTCGATATAAATTGCCTTCAAAGCAAGCACTTGCTAGATTGACTAAGCAATTGGCACTATCAATTTAACCACTTAGCCTGTTTGCAGGCTGCATCGATAAGTAGCACGGGCGCAATCTTTTGAACTGTGTTGTTATCGCGAGGAGGGATGATGAGTATCGCAAAGTCACTACCCGGACAATGGCCCATTTTCATACTGCAAGGCTTAGTAGCAATCATATTTGCGGCCATCGCTTGGTTATCACCGCAATTAACTATCAACGTGTTAATTTTTATTTTTGCGGCCTTCTTTTTACTTGATGGCGGCTCAAGAGTTTGGCTGGCGTTAAAACAAAAAGGCCAGAACGGCTATTGGTTTGTCACCTTAATAGCCGGCCTTTTGGGGATTGTTGCGGCCATTATCACCTTGATCATGCCCCAATTAACGGCCTACGTGATGCTCTACCTTATCGCCTTTTGGGCAGTCGCTATCGGTGTTACAGAAATCGTTGCGGCGGTGAAATTAGCTAAACATTTACAGGGCACCACGCTTATATTAATCAGTGGTATATTGTCGGTGTTATTTGGTGGCTACCTTATTTTCAACCCCGGACAAGGTATTATTGCCATGCTTTGGCTAGTCGCTCTGTATGCCTTTGTGTTTGGCCTTATTTTATGTTGGCTAGGGGTTAAGTTACGTACCCTCGAGAAGCAATTCGACTAGCTCACGCTAGTCGAATTTAAGTTATTAGTGCAAGGCTGCACGAAATGGTAAAGAGGCGCAAATTTGTGCCTCGCGCTCAATCACTTGGGCTAACCGCGCATCGACTTCAGCCTTGTCGAAATACTCATAAGCAAGCTCAACAAATAAGTTTTTATGTTTTTCTTCTGATTTTGCAATCGCGACATAAAATTCTTTGTCTTTACCAGGTGGCAAGGCTTCAGCTATTAGCGCGAAGCGCTCATGGCCTCGAGCTTCAATCACAGCCGCGACCAGCAGCCGGTCCATCATAAACACGTCTTTACCATGGCGAAACATGCCTCGCAGCTGATTCACATAAGGGTCTTTTTTATCATCCCCTAGGTTCACATCGCGCTCGCTTAGCAACTTAACCACTTGCTTAAAATGAATCATCTCTTCGAGTGCTAAATCAGTCATCGCTTTAACGAGCTTGCGTTTATCTGGGTAGTGAGACAGCATCGACAACGCCATGCCCGAGGCTTTTTTCTCAGCGCCAGCATGGTCTTGTAAAAATGCGTCAAAATCGGCCAGTACAGCGTCAGTCCATTGTGCTGGCGTGTGGTATTTGAGTTCGAACATGGTCAATATGATGGGTATATAAACAATGGCTGGCATTCTATACCAAATTTGCACGCACTCATACCGCTTCACCCCTAAGCCACGCCTCAAGGTTATCGACCTTGCCGTTGCGCGTGGAGGGTACTTTCAGCGGGTGCTTTAAGTCGCGCCAAGCCATCACCTTATTATGCTGGTTAAGGTGCGCAAATTGCTTGCTCGTACTATTGGCTCCAACAAACTGGCAAAATTGCTGAAAACTCTGCGGCTCACTGATATCAATTGTCAGTAAACGGTGCGCTTGCTGAGCAAAATACGTCGATACCTGTTGCTGATGCCGCTTATAGCAATATTCAAGGTGCTTACCATCAATTAGGCTTTGTTCATTCAAAGGCGAAAATACACGATGGTAACTTGCTTTAAGAAGCGGACTAAACCCCCCTGTATCGCTCAATAAATTGGTTTTCATTCGCTGCAATAAGCGTTGGATAGACTCCAGCCAACGCTCTGGTTGACGTTGCAAGAGCACAAATTTTGCTTCAGGGAAGCGCTCAGCCAGCTCCAGGTAGTGGCTAAAGCAGGGTGTGTCGGCGATGAGCTCCGCACGCTCAAAACACGCTTTAGTATAAGCTGTGTGGGCGGTGCGAAGACCTAAATCGAGCGCAGCAGCACACACGCTGGTGGTGCCGCTGCGCGGTAAACCTATCACAAATATTTTCGACATGGCCATAGTATGGGTTGTTAAACATTGCTGTGGCCGTTATTGTACTCACTGCGTTGCGTGGCTGCGAGTATTCGCTGGTTTACATGCACTGAGTTGGTCGATACACATCTGAATATCGGCAGTAATACTCGCTAAAGCGCCTTTGAGTGCTGGGTCGCGAGCTTCACTGACTGCTTTTTTTATTTTCGCCAATAACTTCTTCTCGAACTCAATGAGATCGATTATCATTGACTGCTCAGGCCTGTTAGAAAAATGACTCTTAGCTTGCGCGTACCAAGCGATCGCTGTACCCAGCCAAGTATTTTCTATACTGCTGTGATCGGGATTTTCATCCACATCGTAGACAGATAACTGGGCTTGTTCCCGTATTTTTGCCATATTGATAAAGACATGCCTGACGTTGTAGTCACCGACCTGCTCGGCTGCCTGCTTATAAAACGTCGCCGCATCTCGGTTCAGCTTAAGAATATCTTTGGCAATTTTTTTATCACGTTTTGCTTGTGTTTGGTCAAGGTTAACCATATCTAAACTCCTATGGTCGCTGATGTACCAAGTTCACCTGCAATTCATATACCATTATTTATTTTATTATAAATCAGAAGGTTAGAAGGACCTCCTCGCTGAACCCGAGTAACATCTACCCGCTGACTTGTTATTTTTACAACTCTTTCAAGGAGAGTGATGTATGCACCAGGTTAAAATGTTTGTACAACTCAGCGATCCCGAGCTGGTCTCGAAGCTGGCTAAATTAGAAGTATTAAAAAAGTTTCAGCTGGTCTACGCAAACGAGTTTGAGCCGTGGGAAGCGCAAGTTGCCCAGTCGGGGTGTGATATTGCATTGGTGGAACTCGAAGAATTCAATGAACAAGGATACAACACCCTAAATGACACCGACGCGTTATCGCACGTTGAGTTTCTATTTTTAAGTAAAGGTAAGCCAAATCCATATCTTGATAAGTTGATGCGCGATGGTGCCGGGTTCCACTGCCGTGCCCCTTATGATTTGGAACTGATTAGCGAAACTCTGCAAGACAGCTACGAACTGTTTGGTGAAGCCAGCCAATCAAGTAAAGCTGTTGAGTCCAGCGACCTTGACCAATTTGGTTTATTAGTCGGCTCTTCTAAGTCTATGCACAAGTTGTATCGCACTATTCGTAAGGTCGCACGCACTGATGCCAACGTGATGATTATTGGCGAAAGTGGTGTAGGTAAAGAGCTCGTTGCCAATACCGTTCATATTGCTGGCGATAAGCCACAAGCACCTTTCGTTGCGATAAACTGTGGTGCGCTTTCCCCAGAGCTTATAGATAGTGAGTTATTTGGTCATGTGAAAGGCGCATTTACAGGTGCACACCGCGATCACCAAGGGGTCTTCGACCAAGCTAAAGGCGGTACGCTGTTTTTAGACGAAGTAACAGAGATGCCATTAGAGCAACAAGTTAAGTTACTGCGCGTGCTCGAAAGCGGAGAGTATCGCGCCGTAGGCAGTCAACAAGTGAAACATGCTGATGTGCGTATTGTTTGTGCAACCAACCGTAACCCGCAACAAGCCATTGATGATGGCATTTTCCGTGAGGATTTATACTTCCGCTTAGCGCACTTCCCTATCCGAGTGCCACCACTGCGCGATCGAGGCAATGACATCACCGGCCTCGCTGAGCACTTCCTTGCCTACCGTAATGCCCAAGAATTGAGCCACAAACGTATCGCTACCGATGCACTTAGCCGCATTGCTGCTTATAACTGGCCAGGCAACGTACGGGAGCTAAAACACACCATTGAACGAGCGATGATCTTGGCCGATGACGTAATCAAAGCCGAACATCTTTCATTGGGTGAATCAGTAAGCAAAAGCGACAGCAACAGCGTCGATATTCCTACTGGCGTTTCCTTGGAAGAGTTGGAAAAAGCGGCAATTTTGAAAAACTTGGAAGAGAACGCCGGCAACAAAACGGACACCGCTGAACAATTAGGTGTTAGTGTGAAAACACTCTACAACAAACTAGAAAAGTACTCTCAGGACTAATCAGTTTACGGGGCTTGCTATGAACAAGCCCCGACATTTTAGCCATCATATCGGTTACGGCTTTTACCCTGCTCTCGGCCATCAAATAAATCACGTAAGTCAAAGGCAAAGGCCTTTAATTTCTCTTTCATCGTTCGCTTAATACTGACTTCCACACTCCCGAGAATAATACGCCCATGGATAATAATGCGCGGTCGCTGTTTATCTTCGTATCGCGGCCCAAGTGAGACCCGCTTATTAACCAGTGACCCCATGATATTGGTGGTCTGAGTTTGCACATCTACACTCTCTGGCACCACAATTTCATCACTGCCCAAAATACAATTAACGTAAATGTGTACTTCAGGGTGAGAAAAGATAGCGTTGGTAAAGTCTAATTCAATGCTTCCCAAATAGTTGTTTAGATGAATTTCTTTAGGGACAACCCATTCACCGCTGCGTTGGTCCGAGCTTAATATGGCGGTAATTTTCTCACCATTAACCTGCTCGCTACTTTGCGTGAAAGGAGTGCGCATACGTGCCGCCTTCTCGCTGTTGTAGCGTGGGTCGCTGTGCAGCGGCAGATCAGCAACCAATGTTGCTAGTTGCTCTTGGCAGCTGCAGTCATACGCTTGATCAAGGCGACGTTCAAACGCCTGCGCTGAAATTTCACCATGACTGTAATTTAAAATTAGCTGATCGATGATCTCTTCTTTTACTTGCGCTAACGGCCTGTCCTTTAAAGGAACACTCATGTTCACACTCCTGTTGTCGTTTTGCTTACCTAAGCAAAATCAGCGCCAAATATTAATTCCTTTAGTTTCAGTTAGATGGAGATTAAGCCAGTTCACCGCATTCGCCAAAACCACCATATTTACGCTTAATTAACGATATTTTAATTATCTTTACTGAGTAACTCCCCATGGCGCGGGTTGCGACGCCAAGTAGGTGAACTAAACTTCAAGTGTCTCCCCAACATCCCGAGTGCCATGTTACATCTACCAACATTGATAGTGGTATCGACTTTACTAAACGCCTTTATTGGCGTCTTTTTGTTGTTGGTGTTTTACCAACGTGCACAACGAAGCTTTTTGTATTGGGGATTATCTTGTCTGGTATTTAGTTTAGCTGAAATAAGCGCGACTCTGCGTGTGTTTATCGACTTACCGGTACTGACCCATTACAGCGCCCAACTATTGATGATAACAGCGCCATTGCTGGTGCTAAGAGGTATACTCTGGTACAGCTCTTCAAAACACCATAACCCGTTGTTTATCTATTTTATTCTGGGTTTCAGTGCGTTGTTACTGGCGTTGTTGCACCACCAACCACTGTGGGGGCAGATTTACACTTCTATGGCTATTGCCACACTATTCTTTGCCGCTGCAGCGGCTATTAGAACAACAACCAAAGGCAATATATATGCCGCCACTTTGCTTGTTCTCGTCACCTTGCATGCGCTGGTAATGTTGGTTCAAACGGGCCTGTTGCTTACCAATTTGTTGCACTGGGAGCAATCATTACCGCCTTGGACCAAACAGTTAGTTCTTGCTGTTCACTTACTACTGACCACATGCACGGCACTAGTGTTTCCGATGCTTTTTTTCATACGCTCAGAAGCTAAACTCACTAACTTAGCTAATTTCGACCCACTCACAAGCTTGTACAATCGTCGTGCGTTTTTCTATGAAGGCGAAAAACGACTCGCGCAGTGTATTGCTAAGCAGCAGCCACTTGCAGTCATGATGATAGATTTGGATTACTTTAAGAAGGTCAATGATCAGTTTGGTCACGATGGCGGAGACGCTGCGTTGCAATGGGTGAGTCAGCGCATTCGCGAGCAACTCAGAGAAGATGATTTAGCTGCGCGTATTGGCGGAGAGGAATTCGCTGTGATTTTAGCCAATACCCATCAATGCACGGCGCTCAAAGTGGGCGATCGCTTACGTAAGGCCATTGCCGAGGGCTCATTTTATTGGCACCATCAGCGCCTGCCGCTGAGCATTAGCATCGGCGTCACTTGCCGAGAGAGTGGCCATTTTGATATTAAAAAGATGCTGATTGAAGCGGATAAAGGCCTTTACGAGGCAAAAAGCCGTGGCCGTAACTGCTTGGTTGAAACCCATCATAGCGACACCACCACGGCTTCTACTGGCTAACACAAACCGACATACAAGGGTTTGAGTAATAATAACTTTTAAGAGACAATAACGCTTTTACACGGAGATCAGTAAATGCGTCACACCCTTGTCATTGCCTTGGTGGCCTTATTCACCCTGAGTGCCTGCAAAACCACAGTGCCAATGCGAGACTTTCCCTATAATGCCATTCCTATGGCTCAGAGCCAAAACCACAGTGATAAGGATATTGAAAAAGCCATTATCAAAGCATGCCTGCAGCTCGGCTGGCAGTGTGCAGCTAAAAGCGAAGGGGTCGTTGCTGCGGTGCTCAATATTCGCACTCATCAGTTGACGGTTGATATTAATTATACCCCGAGCCAGTTTTCGGTAGAGTATGTTGACTCTGTCAATTTAAGATACGATGGCAAGAAAATCCATCGCCAGTATGTCAATTGGGTCAATAATTTAATACGCCATATTCAGGCTGAATTAGTAGTCTAACGCAACGGGGTATTGCCTCACTTTGAATGTGAGCGGTACTCCACCTTGCCGTCTTTATGTAAATTAAACAACCACACCTGTTCGCCATGATAATACACAAATTCGTAGCCTGGGTATGGGCTTTGCTGTAACCGGCTGGCAAAGGTATTGATATCCGCTGGCGCAATTTTAAAGCGTCCCGTCGCCCGTTTTCTATCGGCATGGGTGTTAACTTGAAATGCCTTGGCCGATAACGGCAATACCTCAGGTAGCTCCCCCTGCTCAAATAGTTGTGCTCTGTGTGCATCTGCATAACTAGCGTAATAGCGGGTTTGTGGCTCGCTACACGCCGCAAGTGATAACGTCAGTAACAACCCTGTTAGTAATCGCACTGTTTGCCCCTTTGCTCTATTCGAGCTTATAACCTAGCGACTGATCACTGACCCTAGGCTTAACTTTAGTGCTGCAACTAAGGAGGGAGCTAAAATTGCAGCTGAGCGATATTAGCGCCGCAGTAAAAGCAATGACGGCGACGAGGGCTCACCTTGTGACCACAGTCTTTGCAGTGACTCGACGATGCAACTTTACCATCGAGTTTGCCATCACGTAGGTCGATTTCCTCTATCTTTCGTACAATATCGCTGCGGCTGACTCCCATATCTTGCAACAACTCCAACGCGGCTAAATTCATTAAATATAGGGAATCGATTTTCTCTTCCAGTGCCTGCAAATGCGCACTATTACCTTGCGAGCGGTGTTTGTTTTGGTCGTTCGTGACGTCATTTTTACGGATACGAAGGTCTTGAAAGGCTTGGTGTAAATATTGGCTCATAGCTATCGTCCATGGGTTATGAAAAAGCCATAGTAACGCAAATGACACCGATGTTGGCAAGCGCTTCACTCAACCTATTGCAGTTGACCGCAGACAACGAAGGCCGCTAATCTAAAGGCACGTAATAACAACAAGGATACGCTCGTGAACCACACCCGGCTTACGATATCAGCACTGCTCTTGTGTATGGCCTTCAGCGCCAATGCGCAAAAGACCGAAACAGTGTCGCACCTTCAACAACAACTTCATAGTGAACAGAGCTCTGCCACTAAGCTTACCCAACACTATTTAACACGTATTGACGCGCTAAATGATAACTATCGTGCGGTGATGGCCATTAACAATAACGCCCTACACGATGCGCAGCGCCTTGATAACTTGGCTCGTGAAGGTCAATGGCAAGGACCACTTCATGGTATGGCGGTACTGGTGAAAGACAATATAGCCGTTGCTAACATGGCCACTACAGCTGGGGCCTTGGCCTTAGCACAGAATGTCAGCAGCGCTGATGCCCAGGTCATTTCTCAGTTACGCAGCGCCGGAGCGATTATCCTCGGTAAAGCCAATCTTAGCGAGTGGGCGAACTTTCGCTCCAACAGCTCTTCATCTGGTTGGAGTACCCTAGGTGGACAAACGGCTAATGCCGTTGATGCAACCCGTAGCCCATGCGGCTCCAGTTCTGGCTCAGCCGTGGCGGTAAAACTGGGCTTCGCGCCCCTCGCGTTAGCCACTGAAACCGACGGCTCGATTGTCTGCCCTGCTGCGACAAATGGTGTTTATGCGCTCAAACCTAGCTATGGTCAAGTCTCCCGCGTGGGTGTGGTGCCGCTAGCTGAAAGTCAGGATACCGTTGGAGTAATGGCTAATTCGCTAGCGGATGTGTTATTAGCGACTCAGGTCATCGCTGCACCCGACGCCCAAGACCAAAATCACCACGCCTTTCGCACCATCAATTACACAGAGGTAAAGCCCAGTAAGGCAAAGGAATTAACACTTGGCTATGTTGATTACAGCCACTTTACCGCCGAGACCCAGGCTGTGTTCAAAAAGCAGCTCAAGCAATTAGAGCGCCATGGCATTAAACTTATCGAACTGCCTCAAGCTGATCTGGGTAGTATGTACCGCCAAGAGTTCCAAGTGTTATTGTATGAATTCAAACGCGATGTGAACGCCTATCTGGCCGCCACGCCAGCGCAGGTAAAGGTGAAAACGCTAAGCCAGCTGATCGCCTTTAATGAACAGCACCAAGATCGCACCATGCCCTACTTCGGTCAAGAGCTGTTACATCAAGCAAATGCCATCGATTTACAAGCCCAACGCGAAGATTACTTGGAGGCATCACAGCAGTATCGCCTCACTGCGCGTAATGCACTACAACATTGGTTCACAGCAAATCAGCTCGATGCCATTATCAGCCCCACCAACTCTCCGGCATGGAAGATTGATAAAATTAATGGCGATCATTATCTCGGTGGCGCCAGCACGCTCGCTGCCGTGGCAGGTACGCTCCACATTACTCTGCCTTTAGCTGATGTTCAGGGTCTGCCTGTAGGGTTTTCTGTTATGGCGAATGTCGGCGGCGATGAACAAGCCATTGCAGCGGCCAAAACCATTGATTCACTGCTTGAGCACACTAGCCTTTAAGCGCGTTGGCTGCCCACCACAATAAAAGCACCGCAATAGAGAGGCCAGCAATGGCCTTTGTTTTGTGTTTTCTGATCACCCGCTCGGCATGATTACCAGCAAAATATACCACCGCCGCCAAGCCAAAATAGCGAATTGAGCGCGCTATTGCACTGGCTAAAACGAACATTAATAGGGAGTACTTGGTCGCTCCCGCAGCCAGCATCGCTATTTGAAAAGGAATAGGCGCAATACCTAACGTGAGCACAAACCAGAACCCTTGTGCTTGCATCTGTTGTTTGACTTGTTCAAATTGCTCAGGGCTAGAGAACGTATCAATAACCCACTGACCGACCAGGTCAAACAAAAAATAACCGATGGCATAACCAAACAAGGCACCGACTATACAGCCCAAAGTAGCCATAAGCGCGATTAACCATAGTTTATCTCGTCGTGCTTGCATCAATGGCACCATCACCGCTTCTAAAGGAATAGGCACAATGGTCGACTCTAAAAAAGAAGCGAAAGTGATGCCTTTAAGCATATGCTTCGAGTCTACGAGTTTTTGGGTCTTATGCTTTAACGTTTTTGAAATTGCCATCCGATGTGCCTTGTATAAAATTCAAAAGTTTAGTGAGTACTAATGACTCTGCTATTGTTCGCTCAGCAAAGAAGCTTTATAAGCTTATATTTACTACACTTAATGCAGTCTTATAGGCTTTTAGTCACGTATAAGACTGTTAAATGTCATAATAAAAACAGTGTATCAGCAGTCACTTTAACCGTTTCTGTATGGGAACCAGCGCCTATGAAGTTAAGTAACTTAATGAGCACGCCAGTGGTTACTTGTTCACCCGATGACACCCTGCGCGTTGTCAATGATATTTTCAAACGCACGCAATTTCACCATGTGCTGGTGGTAGAGCAATCGTTATTAGTTGGGGTCGTCTCTGATCGCGATATTTTTAAGGCATTAAGCCCGAATGTTGGTAAGGCCTCGGCATCCAAAGCCGACTTAGCCACTCTCAATAAACGCGTTAGCCAAATTATGACTCATTCCCCTGTTTGCTTACCAGTACATGCGCAACTTATTGATGTGGTGAAGTTATTTAACGAACATATTATTACCTGTGTGCCTATCGTTAATGAACAGCGCCAACCGGTGGGGATTGTGACTTGGCGCGATATTATGCGTCTGTTACTCGAGCGCTATCAAAGCAAGGCCGGTAAATAAGCAGGCACTAAAGTAACGACAAAATCTGTTCACGCTCTTTCTTGGGCATGTTACTCACCACCAAAGTGTAGGAATTATCTATCATTCTTTGGATTTCGCCCGCTGGAATGGAGCCATCCAGTATCACCGTATTCCATAGCTTTTTATTCATATGATAACCAGGGATGACCGCAGTAAAAATATCGCGCAGAGCCTGGGCTTCATCAGGGTCACACTTTAAATTTACGCGCCAGTGGCGATTGTCTTCATCCTCTTTCCCCATTTTTCCAAGCGCTAGGGTGGCAAACATTTTATCTTTTACCTTGTAGACGTCGACCCCAGGGCCAAAGGGCTGCGCCACTGAGCTCAATGGCTTAGTGAGCAAATAATCATGTACGCCTTGACTGTCCATATAAACTCCTTTTAAGGCTAAGCAAACTAGGACGAGCACTCGCCCAAGTAGGGCCTAATCTAACCATTTAATCTAATACCCCACAAGTATATTGAAAAAGTACCTCATATCCGCAACTTACTCATACTCGCCGTTAATCGCATTGCAGTTGCCAGCATTAACCCGCCCACCTAGGATGATATTTTCTGGTTAAAAAAAGTACTTACTTATGAATGCGCTAACCCCTTTGATACTTACAGCTGCGCTGCTTGGCGGCGCATCGTTGCCCGCCCAAGCCGACAACAAGACCTTCAGCTCTGAGGATATTTTTGCCCTCGAGTATGCCAGCGACCCGCAAATTAGCCCAGATGGCAAGCACATTGTGTATGTCCGTCGTGGCTACGACATTATGAAGGATAACAATAAGCAAAGCCTGTGGCTCTATAGCCTAAGCACTGATGAGCATACTCCGCTGTTTGCAGATCAATATAGCTACGCTCAGCCACGCTGGTCTCCCGATGGCACACGCATCGCCTTTACCAGTAACCGCAGTGGCTCTTTGCAAGTGCATATGCACTGGCTGGCGCAAGATAAAACGGCGTTATTATCACAATTGCCAAAACCAGTGCGCGACCTCACGTGGTCTCCTGACGGCACACAGCTGGCCTTTACCATGACGGTGCCACAAGGCCCTTCCGATTTTGTAAAGTCAGTGAAGTTACCGAAAAAACCCAAAGGCGCCGACTGGTCTGAACCGGTTACAGTTATTGACAAGGCTCGTTATCAAGCCGATGGCCAAGGCTTTTTAACGCCCAGCTTTCGTCATGTGTTTGTGCTTCCAGCCGAGGGCGGCGCACCACGGCAATTAACACAAGGCGATTATCAACATTATGGGCCATTGGCGTGGAGCCCAGATGCGACACAAGTTGTGTATGCCTCGGATCAGCACCCTGATTGGGAGTATCGCACCACTGAGCTTGACCTGTATGGCGTGGATATTGGTACGTATAGTACGACACAGCTCACCGATTTGCCCGGCCGTGAGACCCACCCCCAATTCAGTCATGATGCTCAGCAGCTAGCCTTTCTATCCCGAGGTAACGCCGCTGTTCCTTACGTTAATACCGAGCTGAACTTGTTAAACCTCAAGTCCGGGGCCGTCAAGTCACTGACATCAGCACTGGATCGCGCTGTTGGCCATTATCAATGGGCGGGCAAAGGGGATTTTGTCATTCAGTACGACGATCGCGGCCAACGTAAGCTTGCCACCCTAACCCGCGCAGGAAACATCACTGAACGCGTCAGCTCAGTCGCAGGCACATCCATAGGTCGCCCTTATGTCAGTGGTGAATTTTCCATGGCAAACAATGGTGCCCTCGCTTTTACTCAGGGCAGTGCTGAGCGCCCCGCTGATTTAGGGTATTTTCACCGCAACAAGCAGCGCACGCTAACGGCGCTCAATGAGGACCTCCTCGGCCATAAAACCTTAGGGCAAGTGCATGAGTTAACGGTTGAGTCGCAGTTTGATGGAGAACCTATTCATGGCTGGTATATCACCCCTCCTTATTTTGATGCGACCAAGCAATACCCACTGTTGGTGGAAATTCATGGCGGCCCACACCTAGCCTATGGCCCCAGCTTTAGCGCCGAATTACAGCGCTATGCGGCCGCTGGCTATGTGGTGGTCTATATGAATTATCGCGGCTCCACCAGCTACGGCAAAGACTTTGCCTTGTTACTTGATGGTAAGTATTCCTCAAAGGAGGATTTTGCCGATCATAATTCCGCCGTTGACGCATTAATCGCTAAAGGCTTTATTGATAAAAACAACCTTTTTATCGCTGGTGGCTCAGCCGGCGGCATTGCTGCTGCCTACGCCATTGGTTTAAGCGATCGTTTTAATGCTGCGGCAATCACCAAGCCGGTGATCAATTGGGTCAGTAAAGTACTTACCGCCGACAGTTATTTAGGGCAAATTCGCAACCAATTTCCGGGCATGCCGTGGGACAACCTCAGCCACTACTGGCAACGTTCACCGCTGTCGTTAGTGGGCAACGTCACCACACCGGCGATGATCATGACAGGAGAGCAGGACCGCCGGACGCCCATATCGGAGTCCGAGCAGTTCTATCAAGCGTTAAAACTGCAACAAATAGATACTGTACTGATCCGTGTACCCGGCTCTGCCCACGGTATTGCTGGGCGCCCCTCGCGGATGATTACTAAAATAGAGCATACACTAGCCTGGTTCGAGCGCTACAGGAAATAACCTCAACATCAGCGGGGCATTCACTGCCCCGCATAGGTTTATGGTTGCTCTTTCGACGCTTTGGTGTGCGCCAAGACAAAGAGACTATCCCAGTATTGCTGCCACTGCGCTAACGCAATCCCGTAACGATATTGATGGCCAAACAATACGCTAGTAGACGGCGCATTTTGCACAAAGCGCTGCATTGCTGCGCGGTCAATAAAGAGTGCTTGATGTGTTTGCAGTTCATGCTGTTGCGCAACTTGACGTTCAAATTGCTGTGGCTGGGCCATAATCTTTTTACTTGCCATCGTCACATAGTCGCGATATTCGCCACTGGCGGCGCTAATATGCACTGAGTGCACGCTATCGCCAAAGTGTTGCTTCAGCATAGTGCCTAAGTTTGCATAGTGATGATCAATAAAACCGCCATAGTTTAAGTGGATATAGTGACCCCAGATAATCACTTTTTTATCCGCCAATTCACTGCTCAGTAACCACTTCACGTTGTCGGCCATAGCCAAGTCGTGCTCGTCATGACGTCGCTGCACTGCCATCGACTGCGCCACGAGCACTAAACCATGGAGTAACCGGGCGACATACTTTGGTCCTTGGTATCCTTGCTGGTCGCTGACAGCCGTGTTTAAAGCGTGCTGGAGGCGATAGGAGGTAGCAACATAGGCTTGTTGCTGCTTTGCATTAATATGCTGTGGTTGGCGCTTCAGCACCGCTGCGTTGGTGCGCTTAAACGCTGCCCAGTCGACCTCTTTAGCAACACTTGGGATGAAACGCTGGCTTTGCTGGATGATAAATTCGCTTACCTGCGCCTTAGAATATTCACCACTGAGACGACCATCAAAGCCAGCCAGCTGCAAAGGCCGCTCACTGTCTCGCTGTGCGTCAATGTACCGCATGAGCGCTTGCACTGGCGCACTTGCGGCGTACATATAAAAGATGTTACCCGATGCTTGAGCAGTGATAGCTTGACCGGGCTGTTGCCAGATTTGCGCAACATCAAATAGACCGCTTTCCAGTATCAGCGCATCAAAGCCTTGGTGTTGGTGTAAATAACGCACCAAACAGGTCTTGAGTGCAAAATTCTGTTGCTCGCCATGGGTCAGTTCATCCAGCATAACAATACGTGCATCGCCAATCGCCTCGCCAAAGCGCGCAAAATTAGCCTGTTCACAGTGGTTATCGAGGTTTATTTTCTCTATTGTTGTGGCGCTTAATGCTGCTGCATAAAGGCTCAACAATAACGTCACTAGCCACTTCATAGACGCGCTCCTTTTTCGCCGACTAACATCCGTATTAATGTCCCATCTCGGTCAATAAAGTGGTGTTTTAATGCTGCCAATGCATGGATAGCCAGTGTAAAGCACAGCGCCCAAGCACAGTATATGTGCACCGCTAACCCCCAGTCGCTAAGCGCTGCTGAGTGAGCAACGACTTGCTGCTGAGCATCTATGTTTTGCGCCAACAACGGCCAATCGAATAAAGCAATGCCATAGCCACCAAAGCCGCTGTAAGCAGCGCCCGACACCACCATTATTACCAGCAGCACCAACAACAACCAATGAAAGCCATGCACCGCTTTCGCGCCCTTACCTTTAACCGTGCTCTGCCAGGGTTTGAACCAGCGCAGCACCAGTCGGGGTAGCAGCAATAGTGCCACCACCACGGCAACGGATTTGTGTAAGTGATATAGGCCATAGTCGGCGACATAGGTCATGTAATATCCCAGGGTCAGCAACCCCAAAATAAGCGCCGCCATCAGCCAATGTAGTAGTCGGTTTACACCTGCATAAGTCATTAAGTACCTCCTCTTTTTTCTTCAAAGGTACTTATTAACGCATTGATTTAAATAACTTTGTGATGAAACAACTGAGTTTGTGACGAAATGCCTGGCTGTGTGCTTTGAGTTAATACTTGCTTCAGCGCTGGTTTAAAAGTTTTGCTCACTGGTACCCAATGATCCTCACCCACTAACACCTGCGCTTTGCCATTTTCCAATGGCTTAAGCTCACGTACATGGTGTAGGTTAATCAGGTAACTGCGATGGACGCGTATCATAGGCGCCGCGCCTAGCTGCTCACTCAGTTGTTTAATGGTGGTGCGCACTAAGTAACGGCTATCAGCATCGACAACCTCAACATAATTGCCTGCAGCGCGCACATACTGAATATCACTGATAGCGAGCGCTTTTTCCATGCCCCGATGCTGCACTGTGAGACATGCAGGAGCGATATCGGCCCCGTTAACTGAGTCGCGCGCTTTCACCTTGGTTACCAAGCTCAGGTAAATGGCTCCCATCACCAAAAGCACTGCAAAGGTGTACTTAGGTAGTAAATTAATGACTGCGCCAGCCCAATTAGGACCGTAAAAATCGAAATCGAGCGACACTCGGATATAACTTAGCAACAACACACTCACCACAGCACAGCTCAACAACAGCGGTTTATACACTCGCTGAGAACGTGTTAGCGCATATAGTGCTGCCATAGATAGCCCCCATAAAGCACCCCACTCTTTCAACCAAAATAACTGTGAGTCGATAAAGTCCCAGCGTGCACCACCCACGTAGTGGCGCCAAAACAAGCAATAGAAATTAAATATAAAAAGCGAGGCTACCCATAAGACGCCCAGTTTCAGCGTTGGGTGGCTAAGCTGTTGCCAGCGCTGCAGCCAAGTCATGGTGTCAATCCATTGTCCTAATAGATTGGCAAAAATAACAAATCTAACGCGATAAACAAAGCCATGCAGCACAGACCAAGGTCGCATACAGCTTGCTCGAAAAAGAGCCTACATTTTGTAGGGTCTCTCACATGTAATACGAGGAAAATAATTATGGCGGGCGAATATCAGCGCATTTACCAGCAGTTTCAAAGCGACCCAGTGAAATTTTGGATGCACCAGAGCCAGCGCATCGATTGGCATACGCCACCCACTGAGGCTTGCCATCAAGACTCACAAGGGCTTTATCATTGGTTTGCCGATGCCAAACTCAATACCAGTTACTTGGCATTAGATAGTCACGTTAACCAAGGTTATGGTGAGCGCCCAGCGCTGATTTATGACTCACCCGTCACCGCCACGCAACAAACATACAGCTACCGCGAACTGCGCGATGAAGTGGCTCACTTTGCTGGAGTCATGCGTGAATTAGGCGTCGGCAAAGGTGACCGAGTGGTGATTTACATGCCGATGATCCCGCAAGCAGTGATAGCGATGCTCGCCTGTGCACGCTTGGGCGCCATTCACTCGGTGGTATTCGGCGGCTTTGCGGCGCATGAATTAGCGGTGCGCATTGATGATGCCACACCCAAGCTGGTGCTCGGCGCCTCTTGCGGCATTGAAGTAGAGCGTGTCATCGCTTACAAACCACTCATTGACGAAGCCCTAGCCAAGGCACATCATAAGGTGCAGCACTGTATTATTTACCAGCGCCCACAATGCCCTGCTGAATTGAGCCCCATGCGTGATGTTGACTGGCATCAAGCAATGCAAACAGCCACTGCCGTTGACGCTGTTCCCGTAGCCGGAGATCACCCCTTATATATTCTCTACACCTCGGGGACAACCGGCACTCCAAAAGGGGTCGTGCGCGAGCATGGCGGCCATGCCCTGGCAATGCATTACAGTATGGAAGTGGTTTACGCCATGAAACCGGCGGAGGTGTTTTGGGCTGCATCGGACATCGGCTGGGTGGTCGGCCA
Organism: Pseudoalteromonas sp. CNC9-20; assembly: GCF_022347875.1. NCBI lineage: Bacteria > Pseudomonadati > Pseudomonadota > Gammaproteobacteria > Alteromonadales > Pseudoalteromonadaceae > Pseudoalteromonas > Pseudoalteromonas sp. CNC9-20. The sequence continues at coordinate 343,552 of NZ_JAKRFS010000006.1, forward strand.
TTCCTATATTGTATACGCGCCGTTGATCTACGGCTGTACAACGGTTTTGTACGAGGGCAAGCCAGTGCGAACCCCTGATGCCAGTGCCTTTTGGCGTGTGGTTGAAGAACATCACGTAAATGCGCTGTTTAGCGCGCCAACCGCTTTTCGCGCGATAAAAAAAGAAGACCCTAATGGCGCAGGGTTTAAGCGCCATAACACGCAAAGTTTACAGCGGCTCTTTTTAGCTGGAGAGCGCCTCGATCCGCCCACTTATGAGTGGCTAACCGAAACCACCCAGTTACCCGTATTAGATCACTGGTGGCAAACCGAAACCGGCTGGGCCATCGCCTGTAACCCTATAGGCATTGAACCTTTACCAATCAAAGCAGGCAGTGCCAGTGTGCCCACCCCCGGTTTTGATGTGCATATACTTGATGTTGATGGCACCCCCTGCGCTGCAGGTGAAAGTGGTGCAGTTGCCATTAAGTTACCACTGCCTCCGGGGTGTTTACCGACCATTTGGCAAAACAATGAGCGCTTCAAAGCCGGTTACTTAAGTACCTACCCCGGCTATTATCTCTGTGGTGATGGCGGCTACATCGATAAGCAAGGCTACGTGTTTATCATGGGCCGTATCGACGATGTGATTAATGTCGCCGGACATCGATTATCCACAGGCGAAATGGAGGAAATCGTTGCTGCCCACCCCGCTGTTGCCGAATGTGCGGTGTTTGGTATAAGTGATGCTTTAAAAGGCCAGCTGCCGATGGCAATGGTGGTGCTAAAAGACAGTTATTCCGGCACTTGGGCTGATATTCGCGCCGAGCTTATCAGCAGCGTGCGCACACAAATCGGCGCCATTGCCTGTTTAAAAGAAGTGCTGTGTGTTGAGCGTTTACCGAAAACTCGCTCGGGCAAGATACTGCGTAAAAACCTCCGTCAACTGGTTGATGGCGAAGCGCTGCAAATTCCCTCTACCATTGATGATGCCAGTATTTTCACCCAGATAGCACAACAATTACGCAGTGCCTAAAGACCCGGTGCCTACGGTAGTGGGCCCTCACTAAGCATCCTGTTGCTCGCTCATAAAGTCAGCCATACGCTGTTGCAGCTGCTCTGGACTGAGATCCTCTTGATGGGTAGCAATGGTCCAAATATGGCCAAAGGGATCTTCCAAGGTTCCTGCTCTGTCGCCATAAAATTGATCGTGTACAGGACGCAGCTCTTTTGCACCTACGTCAATAGCACGAGCGAACGTGGTATCAACATCCTCCACATACAACATCATACTCACGGGAGTACCACCGAGTTGGTGAGGACTAACAAAATGTTCATCGGGGCAAGCATCGGCCACCATCAAGTATGAATCACCTATTTTAAGCTCACCGTGAGCAATGCCGCCATCAGGCAACGGCATTTGCATTACGATTTCTGCGGCAAATACGTGTTGATAAAACGCCATCGCTTTCGCTGCACCATCAATAATTAAATAGGCAGTAAGCGAGTGAAACCCTTTGGGCTTGGCAGACACACTCATATGACCTCCGGTTATGTTAATCGCTCAGCTTTAGCTTAGTTGATGAGCCTATACAAACACAGACTACAACCAAGTTAAAACAGTTTAAGGTACAAATGTTATGCGCTGTAATTGTTATTTAAATGTTAACTAACTACATTAAATTTAGATGTTGAACCCATTATGGGGAGACCATCTATCGTGTTCTTTTACACCCACTGTTCTTTTATGGCCAACACTATTATTGGGTGCCTAAGGTAAAACAGGCCTGCTTTAAAAGGATTCTTTGTAGCAAGGAGATTATTGATGAAAACACCTGCCGCACTTGCGCTGCTAAGTAGCTCGCTGCTGACATTTAGCAGTCCCAACTCTGTTGCCGCCAGTTCCGACGACTTTAATGACCAACACTGCCAAGCGCCACAGAGTTGGCAAAGCTTTAAAAGTATCACTATGCCTGATGGCAATGACTTTAGCTCGTCTTCAAACTGCGAGTTCCACGCCTGGTCATGGCAGATGTTTATGTGGCTAATGCAAGAAGATCCACATAATACTGGACAACCACGCTTCCTAGGGTTTGAGACTCCTTATGATTTACTGGGTGTAGAAAACCGTGAAAGTTTACTGCCAAGAATGGCAAAGTCGAGCGATGCCAAAGCACTTGATGAGTATCTGCAAGCAGGCACTGAGGGATTACTCGTCGACAGACAAGGCAAACCTGTTTACTACTCTCAATACTTAAACCCTGAATTTGTCGATTTTGTCAGCGAGCATGATCTGACTAACTATAAAAGTGTACAGAAGATTGATCCATCTCTGAGCTTCGATATTAATGTTGCTGAGTTTAAAGCTTCTTGGAAAATCGTTGATGCGACCACCGCTAACAGTGGCCAGTATTTTGTTACCCGCCAACCGGTTTATAAGTTGGTAAATAAGGGTGGTCAAATAGTGGTGGATATAACGCAACAAAGCAACGAGTACTTGGCTCTGGTAGGGTTTCATATTGCAGGCGTGGTCAAAGGGCACCCGGAGATGATCTGGGCCACTTTCGAGCATAAAGACAACGCTCCCAATGTGTGCTCTAAGCCACAGAACAGTTATGACGATCCCTGCCCAGTAGTACAAAACATCGACCCCAACCAGATTGTCTCAGAGCGGGACTGGACGTTTTACAGTGCCAATACTAAGTACAAAGAGTGTAATTTAAACTACAGTGTTTCGGGCCGGCTCACACTTGACGAAAAAAGCCAAACACTTAGCCCTAGTACCCAAGTTTGTCGCCGTTATGCCTGGGGTAATGACGCCACCCAAGCCACCTTCAAAGCACCAACTAATATTCGAGTAGTACAACAACTGAACCACAGTGTCGATGATTTACTGGCCTCTAAGGGCTTTGCCCTGCCGCAAGATCGCCAATGGTTAAAAAATTATTTTGAGGTCTCGGCTATTTGGTTTGCCCAGGCAAATGCTCTTAAACCCGGACAAACACTGGCTACTAACGTCGATGACAAGGGACAGCAATTACTTATTGGCGGTTTACATTTATCAAACGCAACCATAGAGACCTTTACGCAAACACAAAGCACTATGGATAATTGTTTCCGCTGTCATAATAGTTCACAACGCTTTCCCCCGAATGGTTCACATAAACTGTCGCCATTAAAGCCCACCAACCTCAATATCAGCCATGCCTTTATGAATATTTATTTCTGGGATCAGGAAATGAAGCAGTACGTGAAGGAAAACCTAGCCAAAAAGGGAGAGAAATAACATGAGTACTAATACTATTTTTCGCGTTCACCCAGCCATCAACTTTGCTCGCGTTGGCAACAGTGAAGAGTTTTATATCGCTCCGGAGACAGCCGCCGGTGAGCTATTGGACAAATCATCGGGACTATTTGGTGGTTTACCTATTAAATGGGGAAGCGAAGCGACCCCTATCACTGCCGATGACTTTCGCGACCAGCAACAACGGGTAAAACGTCAAGCCGCACGCTTTCGTATCTACGCGTACGATGAACCACAAAGTAGCTACCCAAGTAATGACAAAGGCCGGGAAATAACCCTTGGCGATACCATCAATGGCAAGACCGTCAGCGATATTATTTGGCAAGTGCATGTAGCCAATAAAAAGAACAATAACTTTACAATTGCCGATAGTGAAGGCAATGAAGAGGGCATAAATAGCTACACTCATGGACAAACTCCGCCGTTGCGTAACCCCACTTATGGTCTTGACCCAAACATGCCAGAGCGCCTATTACAATTAGTCATAGACCCTGGCCCTCGTTGCATTCGTGCCAGTGATAGCAATACGGTAGTGCATTTTGATGCTCACACTACTGCCTCTTATATTGATCAACAGGGGCAAATTCAGCAACAGCCAAACTACCCCACTAGTTTCCCGAGCGATCATTTTGACAATCTCAATCCCAGTTCCGGTGACATTACCACCCTAGGTGAGCTGCGAGTCGAGTCTAATACTGGGCGTTTAGTCGTTACTGGGGGGTACGGTAATGCTTTTGCTTTTAAAAAAGGTAACTATGGCGCAGGTGCGCATATGAGTGAAGCGCAAAAGCGAAAGGTTGAGCTCAATGGCGCTATTGATAATGATGGGTGGTTCGATGACGTTGCCGATGGCCCAGTGCATGCAACGATTGTGTTCGATGATGGCTCAACAGCTCAAGTTGTCGCCGGTTGGTTTGTATCGACCGATCCCGCCTATGCTCCGCAAACGCGAAACATTGTCTCAACGTGGGATGATATTTTTAATACCTGGGTGGAGCATCTCAACCTTATTCCTGACCTCTATAGCGAAGGCCAGTATAACAGCAACTACAAAGCCTCTTTTAATGGCGATGTTTTACCTATATTGCATGGTGCGTTTTTACAACGCTGGAATACCAATCTACCGAATAAGGGAATACAAGGGCACAACTTTATCGCTAAAATTAAACCTTCCGACAACCCTAAAGAGTTCATCAAAGACTTCGATGGCTTGATACGCAACCCTAACTTGCCTGCTGATGATAGCGAACGCACGAAAATGCCATTGTCGCTGGGCGATGCAACGAAGAGCTTTTTATCGTTATCTACCACCCAGTACTTCCTTATGAAACAGTGGTACGAAGGTCACAGTGAAGAACAAGCACCCAACCTAGGTGAGGGTGAAAAGCTTGATAAAGTAGTTCTAGAAAACTGCTTGGGAGGACGCTATTCGCCAGGCATTGAGCTGACCTTCATTGTGCGTGATACACACCTTTATAAAGTAGACAATAGCAATGGTGTAGCCACGATTCCCGCCACACAAGGACCATTTAGGATAAACGAGCAGCCATTGGATTATAGCCATGCGAGTAAAGCACAGCCGTTCCTAAGTTTTGGCTATATACCCAATAACAGTGCCAAAGTAACCCCCGGAGATTTAAGTAAGTTTATGGCACAACCTTGGCATACCGATTACAACAGTTGTGCCGTGCATGAGCCTGATCCCGTGCCCCCTGCAAGTAACACCTTGTATTGGTCCTGGCCTGCCCAACGCCCGGTTCAAGTGCACCCAGCCAATTTGTGTACATTTAACGAACAACAAGGCACTTGGAACCTTGGCGGACAACTCTTTAGTATTCGCGGTGATGCTGATGGTGAGGATAACTTAACCTACTCAGATTACCCGCAAAATGTAGGCCGGTACCGTCAGTACCTCGATTACTTGGCTAATTGGCATAAAACCGGATTTATTATTCAAGGTCACCAAGTAAGTGCTCCTAAAGGTGATAACTATGGTAGCGACAAGTTCGTTGAAGTAGAGAGCTTGTATCAGTCGAATGGGCAGTTGGTACAGCCTTGGCCAACTTCAGTGATCCCAGAGCCAACTAGTAAATAACGCTTGATAGCCGGTTCTTTTGGGACCGGCTAAGGATTAACTATGACTGACGATGTCTTGATCATTGGTGCTGGGCCTGCTGGGATTGCCACTGCAATCGCAATCAAAAAGCAGGCACCACATTTGACTGTTACACTCGTTGATGCCGCAACCAGTGCCAAAGCAAAGCTTGGTGAAACTATTCCACCAGCTGCTAACGAGGTGCTTAGGCGAATACTTGGCGAGCATTCAGAGGAGCTTTTATCTAAGCACCTCATTTGCCCAGGGTCGATTTCGCGATGGCATAATGAACAAGTTGGCTTTAATGACTTTTTCTTTGCCCTGACAGGCCAAGGATATCATTTAGATCGACAGCTTTTTGAACATGACCTAAGTACTTATGCCTGCCAACTGGGTGTCACATTATTACGTGGTGCAAAAGTTAACGCTGTCGCTGCAAGTACCACTGGCTTTCGCTTGTCTGTACACTTTGGGAGTGACAAGAAAGTATACCATGCCCGCTTTGTGGTGGATGCGAGCGCTCAGCAGCGCCGCCTGACCCGTACTTTAGAAGTTGCAGAAAACACCTTCGATGAAGTGCTCTATCTCAGTGCGCTTGTCTCAGTTGAGCAATCGCCTTCATGCAGTGAGCGTACTGTGGTTGAGGCACAGCCTTATGGATGGTGGTATGGCGCAGCCTTACCTGGTAAGCAATTGATGCTAATGTTATGTACCGACCGCGATAATGTTGCTCAATATGGTCTTGATAACAGTTACGAATTTTTATGTCGGGCCTGCGAAAACGGGTTATTTCAGTATGGGTTTAACCACTTACGTAATTACAGCGCTAATGAGATACATATAACAAAGCGGCGCGTAAGCTCAGGTATTCTTAGTAAGGTTATTGGTAACAACTGGCTGGCAGTAGGCGATAGCGCAAGTAACTACGATCCCATCTCCTCTGCCGGTATTACCAAAGCGCTCATACATGGTGAACTCGCAGGTAAAGCCATTGCTGAGTGTTTCCAATATGGCAGTGAAGAGGCTTTACTGGCTTATGAGCAGCGTGTTTTTGCCGATTTTAATCAATATATAGCGCTTCATGCACAGCATTACGGTTGCAATCAACGCTTTGCTGACGCCTCATTTTGGCAAGCACGACGCGCCGTAACACAGGCTTAGTAACACATAGGTTATATAAACTTACCCATTATTAAGTGGGTTTGCTGGGCTCTGCCCTGTTAGCGCTATGAAGAGTGCAGCTAAGTAGAGCGATTAGCGCGGTAATACCGGCAAGCACTGCGTACCCACAAAATAAAGTAAATACACCCACATAGTTAGCAGCGATACTCGCAACTAAAGCAGGCAACACCGCCCCCAAATACGAGACCATGTAAACACTTGCCAGCATCCCTGCGCGATGTTCTCGGCTAATATCTGCCATCAACACAGACATTCCCGCGCTACTGGCAACCCCTTGCGCAATCCCCACACTCAAGCTCGCAGCCAAAAAGACTTCGAGCCAACCGAAATAGAGCGCACAGGCAATAACCATAAGGGCCGTTACTAAAATCAACATCGCCACCCCAATCGCGCGCTGGGCAACGAACCTGCCCGCGAGCGCCCCACCCAAGGGGGTGAGCACCATCACTGAGGAAAATGCCAACGCACTGATAAGGGCATTATCACTGCCCAGCGCAGTGGCGACAATTTCCGGCCCAAACGCTTGGTAGAACCCACCAATAGACCAAGTAGCCACCACCACAGCTGACAAAGTGACAAACGGCCTCAATGCTGCTTTGGGCATGTAGAAATCAGGCGTTAGTGCTGAGCGCACATTGCCTTTACGCTGCACCGTTTCCTCGCATTGAAGTAGTAGTCCAAGTAGCATCACCGCCACAGTGGCTATCAAGGTGTAAATGAGTAATTTTGGCGCAGGAGCATAGTTCACGAGTAAGGCACAGCTTACCGCTCCCAAAGGGATACCTATCATGGGTGCACAACTGGTGATCAGTGCCACCCATGATTTACGTCTATAGCTTCCCAAATCGGTGACATAAGCACCTACGGAACTTGCAGCCACACCGCACGCAAATCCCTGTAAGGCTCGTGCAATGAGCAGCGCAAGCGAGGTTTGCTTGGCAATCATAGTGACACAAGAAAGTAAGACACACAGTAGCGCTGCCACGGCCATAGGCTTGCGACCGAGATGATTTGATAACCTTCCAAATACCAATAAAGCCAGTGCAGCAGCAATAAAGTAGGCTAGTGAAACCCAGCCTAAGTCGCTATGCGAAAGGCCATCTTGCGCACGATATACATTAAAGAGTGAAATTGGCGCGCCGGCGCAAGCAAACACCAAAATTTGTATACTCGCGGCGACAAAAAATGCCTGGTGCTTCGCTATCATTGCTTATTGCGCTCGAATACACACAGTATCATCAATTGCCAATAGTGCACAGAGATCCCCTGTTAACGCGCCTAGCTTCACCAACCCTTTGGCGTAGACGGTGTGGCGATAAAAAATCGCCAAGTTCCCCCAAGGAGCATAGTAAGCGATATCTCCAGGCTCACCTGCACAACCTGCTGGGGCTTCGGATAAACTCAACTCCTTCGGTAAATTGGCAATTTTCTCTGCTTGAGCAAAATCACTGAGCGACACCAGCAAAGGCAATAGGGCATAGAAATCTCGTGCCGCAGGGGTATCCAGCAGGGTGCCAGTCAATGCTGTCTCGCCTATAGTTAAACTAATATGCATAAGCCCCCGCACCTAAGGCTGATACTGCTTATCGGTCACGGCCTCCATCCAAGTCACGACACTGCCTTGGTGCGACTCTTGAATAGCCATATGTGTCATTGCCGTGCGCGCAGTCGCACCATGCCAATGTTTCACATTCGCAGGGATGTGTACGACATCACCAGGCTCAATCACTAAACGCCGACCCTGCCACTGCTGTACCCAACCCTGACCCGAGGTAACAATTAACGTTTGCCCTCGTGGATGAGTATGCCAATGTGTGCGACTGCCGGGCTCGAACGTCACATTCGCACCGCCGGCACGGGTCTGTGGTTGCGGCTGAAATAGGGGTTCCACGCGCACCGCGCCGCTAAAGTATTGCTCAAGCCCCTGCAGAGGTAACTGGCTACCGTTAACTTGTACGCTGATTTGCGCCTCAGGAGCGCTTTGTGCCATGGCCTGAGTCGCCATTGTCAGGCCAATAATTAACATCAACGTCGGAATAATCGCTTTCATAGGTCATCTCCTCAGATTAAGTAGGTGTAATCAACAGCTGTGATTTGCGCTGTCGATTGCATCTATTTTTTCTGAGTTCAGCCTATCTCGGTAGTATATTATTCCGCTTTACTTGCCTATAACTCTGAGTGTACAGAACAATTTCTAGGCAAGCTTTATTCTGTGCATTACACTCACAGTTACCCACTCCATCGCCGTAGACAAGACTATGAACACAGAGCAAAACCGTATCAGTGCCATCAGCAATGAGTTGGCTGCAATGATCGAACGCCACAATCAGGGCCAAGCGATGCAAGAAACCGCGATTGAAGGGTTGGCATTTTATCGCCAAACAGAGCCCGCCGATTCGTGTTCATTGTGTGTGGTTGAACCAAGCATTGCTCTGGTGGTGCAAGGTGCGAAAAGCATGACCTTAGGGGACCAAGAGTTTCGTTACGACCCTTATCACTTTCTCATTACATCACTGGATTTACCGGCAAGAATGCAAGTGTTGGAGGCGAACGACCAAGCACCATATCTAGGCCTTGTTCTTAAGTTTGATTTGGCGGTGATGAGCGAGCTAATCGTTCAAGCGCCACTGCAAAAAGAGCCCCCCAGCGAGCATGACAAGGGCATGGTACTGGGGACTATGACCACGACCTTACTCGGTGCTTGCCTGCGCTTAGTTGCGCTGCTCGATGAACCCGATTCACAGGCGGTATTGGCGCCGCTTATCAAGCGTGAGATGTTCTGGCGGGTGCTGATCAGTGAGCAAGGGGCACGGTTACGCCAAGTGGTCTCTGCTGGCAGCCAGGGGCTGCGAGTAGCACGTGCCATCGAGTGGCTGAAAACACACTACCAAGAACACCAAAGTGTTGATGAGCTGGCCGACATGGCGCAAATGAGCAAGTCCACCTTCCATCATCATTTTCGCCAACTCACCGCCATGAGCCCATTGCAATATCAAAAGCGCTTGCGCTTGCTTGAAGCCCGTCGGCTTATGCTCGGCGAGCAATTCGATGCTTCAAGTGCGGCTTACAAGGTGGGCTACGAAAGCCCATCGCAATTCTCTCGCGAATATTCGCGTTTGTTCGGCACTTCCCCCAAACGCGATATCGCTGCGCAGCGCCAGCAAATTAAAGGTTAACTAAGGTGCTTCACTGGCCTTAACTACAGGCGCCAAATAATGCTCATCGCTCACTGCTTCAAACCATTGCACAGCCTCACCATTCAGCGCCTCTTGCACCGCGATGTGCTGCATCGGTTCACTACTGGTTGCACCATGCCAGTGACGACGACCACAGTTACACCAAATCAAATCACCCGGCCCGATCTGCGTTTTCTCACCCCCTTCACATTGGGTCCAACCGATGCCCTGAGTGACCACCAAAATTTGTCCCAATGGGTGTGAGTGCCAGTGTGTACGTGCGCCAGCAGCAAAATTAACAACCGCAGCACCTAATCGTGATGGTGCCGGGGCGTTAAATAAACTATTAATAGTTACCGAGCCGGTAAAACATTCCGCAGGGCCCGTTATGGGTTCACTCTGGTGCGCCCGGATAACGCTCATATCTTCACTTTTTGACATGGTTTTCTCCCGTTTCTAAAAACACCTAGTAGTGATTACAGTAACGATGATTTGTGCCTAATAGAATGCCAAAAACAGCAGCATCATTGCCTGATTGTAGCTCGCGCTTGAAAACGAAGAATAACGTCTACATTAGCTCTGCAAAGTAACCCGATATTCGATAGTCAGCGGTAACCCTTTTCCTATCACTCATACTTTTAGGCAAGAACCGAACAGCTTTGTGTCTATTTAACAACCAGCCTTTACCTGATAATGAGCTCACCAACGCAACACATTGTGCGCACTTGGTAACCCTAGTGATCACCAACACTGTGTTGCACAACCGGAGGTTCTGATGAAAGCCACATTTATAAATCCATTCACTAGCGTGCTTATCTGCTCGGCCCTATGGGCAAGTGCAACCCTAGCTGCAAATAATGCCCATACTGCACAGGTGAGTCACGGAGCCAATAACTTCTATCAAAGCGAGCGTATCTCTATGCAAAAAGTTACATTCAACAATCAATATCACATGCAGGTTACCGGTAATTTATACCTGCCCGAAAACATGCAAGCGAATGAGCGCAAACCTGCAATTATCGTGGGTCACCCAATGGGAGCGGTGAAAGAGCAAAGTGCCGTACTCTATGCACAAAAGCTTGCGGAAATGGGTTTTGTCACATTGGCCATTGATCTGTCATTTTGGGGTGAAAGCGAAGGCAGCCCGCGCAATGCCGTGCTACCAGACATGTATGCCGAAGATTTTAGTGCCGCAGTCGATTACTTAGGCTCCAACGAGCATGTCGATGCCAAACGTATCGGAGTACTGGGCATATGCGGCAGCGGTGGCTTCGCAATCAGTGCTGCGAAAATCGACCCGCGTATGAAAGCCATAGCCACGGTGAGTATGTATAACATGGGGGCATTCACTCGCAACCTTTATAACCAGTCGCAAACGCTGGCACAACGTAAACAAGTGATCGCTCAAGCTGCTGCGCAGCGTGACGTTGAGTTTGCAGGCGGTGAAACTCAATACACCGGCGGCACTCCTCATGAAATCAATGACGATTCACACCCCATAGCTAAAGAGTTTTACGATTTTTACCGCACACCACGCGGCCAATATACGCCTGCGAGCTCCTCACCTGAGCTGACCACGCACCCTACGCTTAGCAGCAATACTAAGTTTATGAATTTTTATCCGTTTAATGACATGGAACTGATCTCGCCGCGTCCGCTACTTTTTATTTCCGGCGACCAAGCGCATTCCATTGAATTTAGCCAAGATGCCTATGCCCGCGCAGCTGAGCCCAAAGAGCTCTACCTAGTTGAAGGCGCCGGCCATGTTGACTTATATGATCGTGTTGAGTTGATCCCATTTGCTAAGCTCGGCGACTTTTTCAACACCCATCTATAATTTGCTGACCTCAGGGCAGTCTATCACTGCCCTATCATTATTTTGGAGGCTTTATGAAAACCACAGGCTATGCTGCACATTCACATGACACACCATTGGTGCCTTATGAATATAATTGTCGGCAGTTACGAGAGGACGATGTCGCCATCGAGATCCTCTACAGTGGCGTTTGTCACAGTGATTTGCACACCGTAAAAAATGATTGGGGATGGACGCTTTACCCTAGTGTGCCTGGCCATGAGATCGTCGGCCGAGTCATTGCGGTTGGTGCCAAAGTTACAGGTTACAACAAAGGTGATCATGTGGCGGTAGGCTGTATGGTCGATAGCTGCCAACAATGCAGCCAATGTCACGCAGGCGAGGAGCAGTTTTGTGAGCACGGTTTTACCCAAACCTATAATAGCCCAGACCCCCATACTAAAGAGATCACTAAAGGCGGTTATGCAAAGAACATCGTGGTGCGCGAGGAATTTGTACTCGCTGTGCCAGCGGCGCTCGATTTAGCAAAGACCGCACCTTTGCTCTGCGCGGGCATTACCACCTATTCGCCCCTGAGAACATGGAATGTTGGCCCAGGCAGTCATGTCGCTGTCATTGGCATGGGTGGACTCGGTCATATGGCTGTGAAGCTTGCTGTTGCTATGGGAGCACATGTAACGGTTGTCAGTCGCTCTGCACATAAAAAAGCGGATGCCGAAGCCTTGGGCGCCGACGCTTTTTTACTTTCCAATGATGAGCACAGCATAGAGCAGGCCGCCAGCACCTTTGATCTTATCGTTGATACGGTGCCAGTAAAACACGATGTTACGCCCTATGTGCCGCTACTAAAAATAGATGGCACCTTGACCTTAGTCGGGCAAGTAGGCCCGATGGCCGAAATGAACACGGTGCCTTTAGTCATGGGTCGTCGTCGTATTGCCGCATCGCTCATTGGGGGGATTGCTGAAACTCAAGAAATGCTCGATTTTTGTGCGCGAATGAACATTTTGCCGGAAGTGGAAATGATCACCATGGAGCAGATAAATGAGGCGTTTGAACGACTTGAGCGCGCCGATGTGCATTACCGCTTTGTCATTGATATGCAAAAATCCACTTTTTAAAGTTCGGTGGGTCAAGTGGCAGCACTTGACCCTCATTATTATCGTCACGAACGTGTTATAATGGCGTTTTGTACTCAATAAGATGAACCTTGCCGTGACTGCATTGCCCTTTTCCTCCACTCCACTGTCCCCTGCGTTGTTAGATAACCTCGCATCATTGGGGTATCACTCGATGACCGATATTCAAGCGCAAACCTTGCCGCTTATTTTGGCCGGCAAAGATGTCATTGGTCAGGGCAAAACCGGTTCAGGTAAAACCGCAGCATTCGCTTTGGGGTTACTGCATAACCTCAATGTACAGCGCTTTCGAGTACAGTCTCTGGTTGTCTGCCCCACTCGTGAGCTGGCCGACCAAGTGGCGGTCGAAATCCGCAAGTTAGCACGCGCAATCCATAATATTAAGGTGTTAACCTTATGTGGTGGTGCACCGATGGGCCCACAAATTGGGTCGTTGGAGCATGGTGCGCATATTGTTGTCGGTACCCCAGGGCGCATTGAAGAGCACTTGCGTAAGGGCCGCCTCAGTTTAGATGAGGTAAATACCTTTGTGCTTGATGAGGCCGATCGCATGCTGGAAATGGGCTTCGAACAGCCGCTGCAATACATTGTTGACCACTGCCCTGCGGTGCGACAGAACCTGCTCTTTAGCGCCACTTATCCGGCAAAAATAGAACAGCTCGCTCAACATGTTATGCACAATCCGGAAAAAATCACCGTTGAGTCCACCCATGATCATGCCACTATCGAGCAGTATTTCTACGAGGTGGACGACAATGCCATGCGTATGCAAGCAACGCAAAAGCTGTTATTGCACTTTGCTCCCAGTGCAGCGGTTATTTTCTGCAATACTAAGGCACAATGCCAAGAGCTCTGCGATAGCCTGCGCCAGTGTGGCTTTGATTGTGGTGCACTGCATGGCGATTTGGAACAAAAAGACCGTGACCGTACGTTAGTGCGCTTTGCTAACCAAAGCATGAGCGTGCTGGTTGCCACCGATGTCGCCGCTCGTGGCATTGATGTTGACCATGTTGATATGGTCATTAACTACCATATTGCGCACGACCCTGAGGTGCACGTGCATCGTATTGGCCGCACCGGTCGGGCTGGCAATAAAGGGGTTGCATGTTCATTGATGAGCTATAAAGAATCCCACAAGGTCAACGCTTTAGAAGATTATCTAAATACCACAGTGGAGCCAACAGACTTACCTAACGACAACGTGTTTGGTAATCCCGTTAAACGTGCGCCTATGGTCACAATTCAAATCGATGGTGGTAAAAAGTCTAAGCTGCGCCCCGGTGATATTCTTGGTGCCTTGACGGCAAAGGATGCGGTGAAAGGCGCACAAATAGGTAAAATCAAAGTCACGGCGATCAGCGCTTATGTCGCAGTGGAACGAAAAGCAGCTAATACCGCCTTGAAGGTGATCAGCGAAGGCAAAATGAAAGGCCGACAATTTCGCGCTCGTAAACTCACTAAGTAACATTCCATTGGCCGCACATTGCTGCGGCCTGCTACCCACTTTGTCATTCAGTATCAATACACCTTGCTTTAGTTAGCGTTGCCTGTTCAGGAACTCTTTTTCACCTGCAATGGAGGCCTTCGGTGACATCTGACTACTTTGAGTTTTTAAGCATTATTGGCGTCGCATTTTTTGCCATTTCTGGTACTTTGCTAGGCCATGATAAAAACATCGGCGGTTTTGGTGTCGTCGTTGTTGCTTCAGTCACCGCGCTTGGCGGCGGCAGCCTGCGCGATGTGTTGCTAAATCAACCAGTATTCTGGATAGACAACCCCAACTACCTCTATGCCACCTACAGCGCTATTTTTATCACGGTGTTGTTTATCCGCCACCTTCCCAATGTATCGAGTTACTACATGCTGTTACTTGACGCCATTGGCATGGCTATTTTCAATATCGTCGGCATTGAGAAGTCGCTACTGCAAGGCACCGATATGATCGTGGCCATCACCATGGGGATGACCACAGGCATATTTGGCGGCTTACTGCGGGATGTGATTTGCGCCGAAGTCCCTCTCGTTATGCGCCAAGAGCTTTACTCTACAGCCTGTCTGTTGGGAGGGCTGACTTATGCCGTGCTATTTCATTTAGATATTGCTTACCTGTGGTGCATTATCGGGTCTGTGTTGGTCACTGTGCTGCTGCGCCTTGGCGCAATTCATTGGGGTTGGCAACCGAGTATATTCAAGAAAGGCCGAATGCAGTAATGCCAACCATTTTATAATTTGGGGTTTAAATCATATGCTCCGCCCCAAGGTTTTAACTGTACACCTTTTTAAGCCGTGGGTGATGACCTCACCGGCACGGGAAAATAGCAGAACTTTAAGGAGCGCGATATGAAAACCCTGATCATCGGAGCCAGTGGTCAAATCGGCAAAATGACGACCGCGAAACTGTTAGCCCAAGGGCACGAAGTCGTGGCCTTAGTACGCGATAAAAGCAAGCTAAGTGACTTGCCCCAACAAGGGCTAACTATTATTGAGCAAGATTTGGAAAATGATTTTAGCGCTGCCTTTGATAATTGCACACAAGTGATCTTTGCTGCAGGCTCTGGGGCCAGTACCGGGGCTGATAAAACCTTACTCATTGATTTATGGGCTGCAAAGCGGGCCGTGGATTTTGCGAAAGATCATAAGCTTGCACACTTTATTATGGTGAGCTCAATTGGTGCCGACGCACCTGATAATATTGAAAGCAGCATAAAGCCCTATTTGGTAGCCAAACACATGGCCGATGAGCAACTGATAAACAGTAGCCTTGATTACACCATCGTGCGCCCGGGTACTTTGCTCAATGAACCAGCGACCAAAAAATACCGTATCAAGCGCCCAGAGTCGCGCCAAGACGCGGTGATCTCTCGCGAGAACGTGGCAGAGGCGCTGGTGTATATCGCTGGCAAAGACAGTAAAACGAGCCAAGTGTTTGAGCTGTTTGATGGTCCCGAACCAATCACTTCGCTCATAGATTAAAGCCAATGCGCCTAGCCCCAAGCTGGGCGCTCATTTTTACGCCAATTAAAACAACCAGCTTACCGAGAGTCTCAACGTCCGTGGTTCAATGGGATGAAAGTGAATATCCGCAACACCCTCATCTGCCTCACCCGGCAAGCGAGAACTGTAGTAGTAGTCAATATCATGATCCTGACTGTTAAACATGTTGAGTAGCTCGACATCCACTTTCCAGTGGGTTTGACGATAACTGAGCAACCCATTGACCACACTCAGAGGCTGCGAACGTCGCTCGCCGTCGGCACTGAGTATGCGCTTGCCAATATGACGAAAACGTAACGAGCTCAACCACAACTCATTGATATGCCAATTGACACCAGCACTTGCCACTACGGGTACTGCGCCCTCGACGCGATCATCCTTAGTGCCATTTCGTAAGCGCGAACGCGTGAACGACGCTTCCATATCAACACTAAAGCGCTCATTGAGCCAATAATAAGCACTCAGCTCCAAACCATAGCGCCGCGAAGCATCACTGGCCTCGGTATTACCGGCATCACCAACAAATAGTAGCTCCGAGTCTAACTCTAACCACCATAGAGCGGTTGAAAAATTAAACTGCTGCTCATCGAAATAGCGCACGCCTATTTCACCTCCTTCGCTGCGTACAAGTAGGTCAACCTGCTCTGTCGCCTCCAGGGTGATAGGGTCTAGATTTATCGTTGCTCCGCGAGCATCATTGGAATGAAACCCTTGAGCAAAATTAAAATAGCCGGCCCATTGCGGCGTAAAGAGGTAGTTTATGTTCGCCTTCACGCTGAATAAGTCATCGCTGGCATCGCCGGAGTTACTTGGGTTATCACTTTGCACATTGGCTTCTAGATAGTCATAACGCAGACCTAGATTAGCTTCGAGCTTTGAGCTAATGATTATCTGCGAATGCCAATAAGCACTGTAACTACGCTCATCAATACTGTCTTCACGCACAGTACTTAAACGCTGACGCGCACGTGTATTATACAGCCCCACTTCACCGACATTATCGTTACGCAGGGTGATCCCGACGCGGTGCTCGATGGGCCAGGGCGTCTGTTGTGAAAAGGTATACCCTAGCGCTGCGCCGCTGATCACCCGCTCATCATATTGCTGAAATTGATCGCCATTGATGGGGTCGTTGAGAAAGTAAGTAAAATTCGAAAACAAATCCAATTTATAGTCAATAAGATAGGCACTTGCGCTAACGCGTTGCCCTTGCCAATTGGCTGATACACTGTAGCGACTGGAATGCCCCCCTAAGGTTTTATCTAAAGAACCTAACTCTGTTATTATTCCTTGGCGTACCGCGCGACGTGGTATTTGGTCGGCGGCATTCCAACGATTGTCGTAGGCCATTGCCGTTATAGACATATCGCCGTCCCAAGCGCGGCCTACATAACGTAGCAACGCATTTTTCTTGCTGATATCTTCATTGATATCTTGCCAAGGGCCGTCATAACCTTGCCATTGTGCAGCGCCAATAACCTTGCCTTGCCCCGCTGCAACACTCGCCATCGCAACCGCTCGAGTATAGTTATCCTCACCAATACTCAACGTTAACTGCTGATGTGTGGGGTTATCAGCAAGGTGAAAGTAGGCACTGCCGGCGCTGGAGAAATCTCCTTGCTCTGCGTGATAACTGCCCTTTTGATAGGTAATGGTGGCAATCGTTTCAGGAATAATAAAATTAAGATCGGTATAACCTTGACCGTGCCCATGACTGCGCATATTAATGGGCATGCCATCGATATAGGTCGCAAAATCGGTGCCGTGATCTAAGTTAAAACCACGAATAAAATACTGATTCGCTTTACCCGAGCCGCTGTGTTGTGTCACGGCCATACCCGGTATAAACTCTAGCATTTCTGCGCTACGCAACATGGCCCGGCTATCAATTTCACCCTGACCTATCACGCCACTTGATGCGCTAATCGACTCACCAATAAGGCTACTGCGGTGCCCATACACGGTGATCGTTTCTACATTAGCCGACAATGGATGAGCCGTAATCGCCCCGAGAGAAAGTAGTAATGTGTTAAACCTCATGGCTTGTTCCTTGTTACCAGTTAATATCAAAGGTGGTAACGGACAAGCACTGATTTTGGATGCAAAAAAGGAAAGTTAGTTAGAAACGATAGCCCACTGTCAGTGTCACTGATAATGCAGCGGTAAGCGAAAAGGGTAACTGCCAGGCGTGCGGCTAACAATAGCCGCCTGCAAACTGCGCCAGAGCAAGGGGGTGTGTAAAGTTCAGGCAAGCTCACAACGGCCTGCCCAACGGATTAACGGTAGAAGACCTCAACCGTTCCTTTGCTTTTAATCAACAGAGGCTGACCGCGACGGTCGCGGGCTTTCGGATGGGCTACTTTAATCCAGCCTTCACTGATGCAGTACTCTTCTACATCATTACGCTCTTTATCATTGAAACGCACGCCAATATCGTGTTTTAGCACTTCTTCATTGTAATGTGGGCTGCGCGGGTTAATCGAAAGCATATTGGGAATATCAGGTTTGCTGTTGTCGGTCATGATGACGTATCTCTACAAATAAACGTAGGCGCTATTGTAGGTAATCCCATCCTTAGGCTCAATTATTAAAGTTGCCGATAGGAAAATAATCTCGCCTATGTTGCTTTCGTTGGCAATGTACTTCAAACAAGTGTGCTTAGCCTTATCGCCAATAGAGCTGAATTATTTGCGCTCAGCTCTCAGACGTAGGATAGTGATACGCGGTTTAAATGCTGTAACTACATAGGATAATCATGTTCAAACTATTGCTAGCTTCGAGTTTAGTCTTTTCTTGTGCCACCGCTTTGGCCGCCAACCTTACGGTGGAAGAGCAGCGTCTACCCGCAGCTGCTGAAGCAATGCCCAACGTAACCAGCGCCTTTGCCAGTGATGTAAGCGCGTTTGCACAACAGTGGCAAAAACTAAAGAGCTTCGAACGTGCTCAGGATGTGGTTTATGATTACGCCAACCAGTTGTGGCGCAACGCCAAACAGCGTATCACAACGAAAAAAGATTACGATGACCGCACATTGTATTGGGCACGGTTACAGTCGAGTAAGATTATTCGTGCCACTAACCCACACTTTGCGCTCAGCGATGCGCAGCGTCAAAGCTTACTCAACACCCTAGAGCGAGGCAGCCGAGGACAATACGACTTAGCGTACAGCCAGGGCACTGAGAAAAAGATTCTGATCACCGGCTTTGACCCTTTTTTGCTTGATGAACACATTGACCAAAGTAATCCTTCAGGGGTCGCTGCATTGTTATTAGATGGGCAGGTGCTCAGCCACAAGGGTATACGCGCAGAAATTAACACCGTGATGATCCCGGTGCGCTATAAAGACTTTGATGAAGGTCTGGTTGAAGCATTGCTAGCGCCCTACTACGCGCTCAACAACGTTGATATGGTCGTCACTATCAGTATGGGCCGAGAGCACTTTGATTTAGAGCGCTTTCCAGGTAAGCGCCGCAGCGTGACCGCTCCCGATAACGCCAATATAGTTTATGGGGGCACGCAAACCGCACCGAAAATATCCAGCCTTAATGGCCGCCCTCTTCCCGGTGCAGAGTTTGTTGAATTCAGTTTGCCAGTCGCGCACATGCAAAAAGCGCAAGGCCCCTATGAAATCAATGATAATCATGAAGTAACCACTCTAGAGAAGACATTTAAGCCTAGTTCGTTGGCCGAGCTGGAAGGTGCAATCGCGGTCAATGGCGGTGGCGGTGGCTACTTATCGAATGAAATCTCTTACCGCAGTATTCGCTTGCGCAACGAGCTTAATTCAGATGTACCTACAGGACATATTCACACCCCTCGCATTGCGCAGTTTGAGCCACAAACGGAAGCGAAAATCGTAGCGCAAATTAAAGCCATGCTAAAGCAAAGCTTAACAGCGCTATAACTGTTAAGTGAGGCTGCCTAGCTAGGCAGCCTCTGACCTCAGCGCGTCTTTAATGACGCTGCTGCGGTGCATTACGCACTAAATCTTTACCATTATCGTACACCTCTTGAGTCACCCAGCGCCCAAGTAGTAGCTGGTGATTGTCATCGAGTACCGCAATAAAAGGTCGGCCATCGGCATTGTTAGTCGCCAGGGCAATGCCAGCCGCATTGTCTAAGCCTAATTTGCCGCTTTCCACCGAGCGCAGAAACACCTCTAATTCCTCTAGCGTATCAATAATGTCATTATCGTTTATCATTTTAGGTTCTCAATTACCGCTTAAAGCGCAAAGGGTAGCAACTCTTGCTCGACAGATAAACATGGCTGTGCCATGTTGCATCAGAACTCAACAAGTTAAGTCTGTTGGTTTTATCAATCCAAATCTGGGCGATAATCACGAATAAAACGCAACTGGAATTCGGTGTTATCAAAGTCTGCGCACATGACATCGAACCCATAATGCAACACGGTATCAATATCAGCGCCAATAGCGCCTTCTTGCGTCAGCGAAGCCATCGCTGTGAGTAGCTCTTTGGCTCGAGTTTCATGGCCCCCACACCCGTAGTCAACCACTGAGTAAAATTTTGCGTAGTTATCGCCCAAGCTTACAGCCTGTTGGAGATACTCACCTCGCTTGGATCCCTCACTCGTGCGAGCCAAGATAAACGCAGCGCGAGGCTGCTGACGATAGCGGAGCAAATAACGCAGGATCGTTTGCGCTTTAAACGGTGAGTGGGGATAGGCGCCGCGCATTTGCCCTTGAGGGCGCATATCACGACCAGTGTAATAACTATAAGCGTAATAAAAAGCCTGCTCGGTAGATAAGCCCTGCAATGCCTGTGGTGTCACATCTATGCTTTTTTCACGATGCTGCGTTAATTGTTGCTGATAGTCCTGCGCCCACTGCTGCTGAAGCCTCGCCCCATGAACAACATGAATCGCTAGCGCAGTTGCGGCACAACAAAAGGAAGCGCCAAGCAGCAGCACTGGAAACGCAACATAACTACGATTTTTTAGCTTTTGGCGACTAGCGTGTGGCTGCTGTTCACTGAGCAAGTAAAAAGCACGATGGTCTGTCAACGGCACACTTCTGCGAGCAAAAAAAGCGGCAGCCCACGCACCACTGACATACAATGCCAGCAATATAATTCCCCAAATTGTGCCTGAAAGGACAATACCGATATTGATGGCAACGCCCACGACTATTATGTGCGCCAACAAAGCGAGCACGGCAAAACGCCGCATAAAGCCCTTGCCATGATAACGCACAGCAACGCCTAACAGAGCACCGCTGACAAATAACATCAAAGGAGATGCCTTAGGCAACACAGCAAACGTTCCATACCACAGCAGTAAAATAGGTATACACCACATGCTTGTGTACAAGGCGGCTTTTAATGCATGTTGGTTATTGAGTTGCGTGTGCACTCGCTTTGCCATGCTCGGCTCTAGATTCATGATAATGTGTCCGGCTTGAGAATATAAATAATGGCTGACTGTACCAAAGAACTATACCCAGCGCCGTATCATTTTCATACCGTGTAAACTCTATGTTAATAATAGGTTTTATACTCATGAAACATATTTTTGTCGCTATCGCTTTATTGGTCGGTTTAAGTCCATTCGCTTGGGCACAGTGTCGCGATAATGTCGTCTTGGTCCATGGCAACACATCATCCCCCTCGAGTTGGAACAACACCCGTGAGCAACTATATGCTCAAGGTTATACCGATACACAAATCTTTGCCCCAAATTGGGGCTCTAAAACATGCGCCAGCTGCAACGATCACAACGGCAGTGAAGAGCTTCCCGTGCGCGAAGCAATTCTTGATGCCATCAACCAATCGTGCAGTGGAAAAATAGACATTATTGGCCATTCGATGGGTGTCACCCTAGCTGCGCAGCAAGTTTACAAACTGGGGTTAAGTGCTGATGTCGATGCATTTGTCGGTATTGCTGGGGCGTTGCGCGGTTTATTAAGTTGCGGTGTTTATCCTTACAATGTGTGGAACAGTACCTGTGGGTATCACGGCCTATCAGTGAGTAGCCCGTTTCTTGACGGTCTATATGGGCAGCAATTCGCAAACCGAGTGTATTCCATTAAAAGCTATGCCGATCAGGTCATCTGCGCAACGGGGAGTTGCTACGTGTACGGCATTCACAGCAGTCGAATTTGGCATGAAACTGCTACTTTTACTTACGCTCTTGGCCATTTTGGCCTACAAACCGATACCGCTGCTAAGCAGGTTAGTCTAATTCAATAACAACCTTGTCGTATATGGCACCCAATACTCACGCTTTATAACTAAATATACGCATTTATAGCCGGTAACATCATACCGGCTCGTGACTATTTCGTTGAACTTGTGGCTTCGTTCGCTACTACCACGGCCTCAGCGGCGGTGTTAACCTGCGCACTGGTTTTTGCCAGACCGACCGCCTGAGCCCCTCCAATCAGCCAGGTTTGTGCGCCTAAGGAAATCGCCCCTAGACCATGACGAGCCAAAGGCCACTGTCCTTGCACATGCCATTGCTGAGTACGAGCGTTGTAGCGCAGCACATCGGTATAGACTCCCTCGGCGTGTTCACCGCCAAAAACAGATACATAGTGATCATTGACTGTTGCAGCGTGCCCTGCCCTTGGCTGTGGCATAGAAGGCAAGTGTCGCCATGTATCTTGTTCGCTCTGATACTCCAACACATCCGTCATCGGCGGCATACCGACTTGGCGCCCGCCAAGGATGAGCCATCGTCCATCAATCTGCACGGTTGCGGCGCTGTTACGAGCACTGGGTAGCGGCGCTGCTTCAGTGACGCTAAATGTGTCAGGGTCGAACACAAAATGGCGTGCAGTATCATGGCTATGCTGCCACTGACCATTTTTATCGCTATGTGGTGTGCGCCCACCGGCGAGGTGTATCTTGCCATCGATAACTGCTGCAACCGTCTCACTTAATGGGATAGGTAAAGTGGCCACATGCTGCCACTGCGCCGCTGATTGAGACAACATTAAAATGTCACCAGTATTAAACCACTGGCCGCTTTCGGAGTTGATAAAGCCACCCAATGCAAACAGCTTATCGCCAACCGCTTGTAGATAGGTATGATGACGCCCTTGGGGTAAATCTGGTGCGCTCTGCCAGTGCGAATCTCCAGGAGACCAGTAATGCACTCTCGCTGTCATTTGCCCTTGAGACACTGGCAGCTGGCTAGAAATTCCACCTGCTACCCATATCTTATCGCCTATCAATGTGGGGTATATCTCCTGTATAGGCTCCACAAGAGATGCACCCGAATGTTGTGGCTCAGCGTGTAAACCAGCGGCCCATAAAGCACTCAACACCAATATCAGAGGGTATTTAAACTGTCGCATAATAATTATTGGATGACTCCGCAGGGTGAATAAACAACCGTTAGCATAGACAGAACAGTGCTTTAAAAACAACTAACTAAAGGTCTTACAACCCCCCCTATCAACACCCATGAGTGACAAAAAAGCGCCCGAAGGCGCTTAGTTAGAACTGATAATGAACACTGAGTTCAAGGTTCCTTTCCTCTCCGGGCAAGCCGCCTAGGAAAAGTGCCTTTTCGTAGTAACGCTCATTAAATAGGTTATCTAGGTTTAATTGGACTTTGTAGTTATCTGCCTCGTAGGCAAAGGCGGCATCCCAACGCACGTAGCTCGGGACCACGGATTTAGGCAAGCCAAATGCGGTGGAATTAATGGTGCGCTCATCAACATAAGTCACCCCGAGATTCACTACCACAGGATGCGCAAGCTCAAAGGCGCTCATATCATAGCGTAACCAAGTGCTGGCAAAGCGCCTTGGCACTCCTTTTATTTGTCCAGAGCGCTCGCCTGCACGCACGGTCACTGCGTCCTGGTAAGTACCATTAACATTGACGGACATTACCTCGCTGAGCGCCATATTCAGATCAAACTCCACCCCTTTAGTGGAGTCCTCATCGTCATAAAAATATTGTGGCACACTGATGTTGAACTCGGGGTCATTGGGATTGTCGTTAAACGCCTCATTGGCGTAGCGTAAATTAGTGCGTCGGGTGTCAAATAGCACTAGTGAACCGAGTAAGTCTTCCTCTAAGGCAGTAAAACGCACGCCAATATCCAATGACTCGGATTCAGAATCAGGGCGATTATCCGCTTGGTTTTCACTTACTGACCCTAAAATACTATAGGCCGTGCGCCCTTTCGACATATTCACAAAGGTCGATAATTGCGATGACAGCTGATAGTTGAGGCCTAGGTTATAGGTCATACCGGCATCATCACTGTCGTTTTCTAGGCTGACTTCGGGTACTCGCGCAGTGCCTCGATGCTGATAACTTTGCTTAATGCGCGTATAGGCTGCGCCCACACGCGCTGTAAGTGCATCACTTAAATAAAGAACTTCTTGGCCGCTTATCCCCACTGCTTCAACACTTTTATCATAGTGACTGCGCAGCACTGGGCTGTAGTCTTCAAAATGCCCTGTTGGCCAGTTGGGGTTACGGATATCAAGAATATAATCAACAGCGTTGGCATCCGCAGCGGCGCCATCGGCATCGTAAATTGACCAGCTTTTAAGGCTAATATCGCGTTTTTCTGCATTCACACTCAGTAAGTGCTCACCAACTACCGAGCCCCAATCCCACGTATGCTGCAGATCGGCAAAGTACTGAAACATTTGTTCTTGCGCATGCTGCTTGCGATATTCTTGGCGTCGCGCTGCATAGGGGTAGAGTTCACCATCGACCATTAGCGGTGCACGCGGCGCTAGATTAATGGTGCCTCGACGCTGCCAATACACATAGTTGTAAGCTCCAGTTTGGCGCACGAAATCGGACTCATAATCGCGAAATTGCAGTTGTTGCGTAAGCTCTGTATTAGCACCGAGATACCAATCCCACCGCAGCTTCACACGTTGCTCAGTACCAGCATTAGGGCGACTTAACGGCGAAATTACATTGCCATCACCGAGATCAAAGGGTTCAAGCCCATCGTTGTGTTTAATGCTCAGCGCTAGTTGTTGTCGTTGCTCGGCATTTAGCTGGAGCGCTTCGCTCGCAGCATCATTGGGGAGATCAGCGCCACTCAAAGGGTAGTCACCGTCAATGCTATCCCAGTTAACAATACGCACTGGAAAGCCTACGGAGTCTACCTGCACTTCATCGTCAATATAAGCCGTTGATAATAACAAACGATGGTTATCGCTTGCCTGATAGCGCAATGACCCATAAAACTCACTGCGCTCACTACCCAAATCGCGGTAACCATCACTCGATTGGTGATTGACGACTGCGCGGTAAGCCCAGTTCTCACTGAGTGCGCCAGTTGCATCAAACATCACCCCGTAGCTTTGCCATTGCCCAACATTAACCGCCACCTCATACTGGGCTTGGTCTTGTGGCTTCTTTTCAATTAGGTTAATAACGCCACCAGCGGCACCAATACCATATAACCCGGTAGCCGGGCCTTTAAGCACCTCAACACTGTCCACATTGGTCATCGACCGCGTTGGGTTAAAGGCGTTGCCTAAATCAGCGCCACCATACATGCCATCATAGGTGTAGTTAACGCCTAGGCCACGAATAATAAGATTATCACCGACACCATAGTTATTGCCCGCTTGTGCTAATCCGGAGACATTACGCACCGCTTCTTGCAAAGTGTCAGCCGATTGCTGATCCAGCAAGGCTTTATCAACCACAACAATGGGTGCGGGGGTTTGCATCAAGGCCATATTCGACTTGGTTGCCGTGCCACTGTTGAGCACGAGTTCGTTATGGCGACCATAGACGCTAATGCGCTCAACCTTGTCTAGCTCTTGCGACGACGAGGTGTTGGCAGATGCATCAGACGACAGCAGCGCTGCGCCTACGGCAGCACCTACGAGTGAAAACTGAAATACGTTCATTATCTCTTCCCTATATGAGATACAGCAAAAAACGCGCGCATTCTAGCAGCAAATACAAATGATAACAATTACTATTAACAGGTAATTTAAACTATTGCAATAAAATGATTTACAATATAAAAAGTAGTATTTTGTTCCTATTTATTATGGTTGTAAAAAGTAATAAATTAGATGGAAAATAAAAATATGGAAGGATTCCACATTGAAAAATCTAGTTTACATTGCATTAACAGCAACAAGCTTTATCGCTCAGTCAAAAATAACCACTCATGTAGAACCGAACAGCTACGACCCTATAGTGCCCAGTGATGGCGGTGTAGTATATTATTCTGAAAACATATCAAACCCAGACAGCCAGACGTCAGAGGTTAATTATTATAGTTATTTAACATTCCCAGATGGCAGCATCTATAACTTCTCTATGGGTGATGTATTAACTTTAGATCCTGGTTCTGAATTCAATGAAAACATTAACCACATAAAAATCCCTGGATACTTTCCAAATGGAGAGTATAAGTTCAACTATTCAGCATTAAATAGAAAATCAGGATTAATAGCCAGTAGCTCTTTTAGTATAATTAAAGGTCAGAAAACAAGTTCTTTTTCATCATGTGCAAAGCTTCTGGAATCAGGTGAGCACAGTGGAGACGGCATATACACACTGGCTGTTAATGGTGAACAACTTACAACGTGGTGCGATATGACCAATGGTGGCTGGACACTAGTTATGAGGGGCTATGGACAAAACAGAACCGGAGAATGGATCAATGTAAAATCAGGGGCTTTAAATGTAAGCGCAGATAAATCTCC
Organism: Pseudoalteromonas sp. CNC9-20; assembly: GCF_022347875.1. Taxonomy (NCBI): domain Bacteria; kingdom Pseudomonadati; phylum Pseudomonadota; class Gammaproteobacteria; order Alteromonadales; family Pseudoalteromonadaceae; genus Pseudoalteromonas; species Pseudoalteromonas sp. CNC9-20. Next base: position 369,905 of record NZ_JAKRFS010000006.1, read on the forward strand.
AATGATGAAAGAAACTTTTAAGTTTTCTGATAAGAACCTGAACACTATCGCGTCTTCTGGCAACAACACCCTGAAGATTATGGCTGATGATGGTTTAGCACCACGATTCGCAACTGGTCCCTATTGCCATGGTACCGCGAATACATGTGGATTTTATAAAGGTACTTATGCAGATGAAGCTCTTACTCAAGACTACGTAAAAGGTGTAAATGGAAGCCGCTACGAAAATATCAGGGGAGGAATATCTTCTGACAGAACCGACAGTGACAGTACCCAAGTATTTTTATACTCTTACAGTAGCTACGCAAACAGGGCTTGGGCGTTAGGAGGCAACATACGCTCTAGTTGGTGCACAGGACTTACTGCTAGTTGCAACTTTTCTATTTGGGCAAAGTAGAAATTTTTTCGCATCTCGGCATTCTCTAAATGGCAGAGCTTGTCGAGCTGCATTTCTCTTCTAAGCTTGTTGCTCTGATCTAACGGTTGATCATTACCTTTTCATAGGCAACTCTTCCTAACAACCAACCTGGTACACACCATAAAAATAAAAGAAACAAAATACCCCTATTTAAGATACTGCTTTTTAATGATTTTATAAATTGTTATCTGATGTAATAAACAATTTTCAGAAAAAAGCTAATTTTAAAAATGTGCAAACACCTTGCACGAATAAAAATTAGATTTTAATCGAAAAAGGAGATTATTATGTCAACATTTAAAGTAAACATTCCCGCAGGTCCAATTTGGGACCAAAAAGATGCTGAGGATAAAGCGCCCCTTGTAGCGGCAGCACACCAGGGCAAATGGACGGGACAGTGGAACACTGTCGTCCAAGGAGAGATGAGTGTTGTGGAAGTTGAATTGCAAGTGAAAAACACTGGCTCAGACTGCTTCAAAACAAACGTTCTTGCGGGGCCGCTATGGAGCAACGATGAAGCGCAAAAAGTGGGGGAAACCTTAGCAGCCTCTTACGGCGGCACCTTTACCGGTGAGTGGCACACCATTGTTGAAGGCAAAATGAGTGTGATTGAAGTTGAGTTCAAGTTCTAAGTTATTCTATATTACTTTAATTTTTATAATAACGGCTAGCAACCCTAAAAAGCCAGCCGTTATTATATATAAAACAACACTCTCATTTTACGGGGTTTAATTAAGCGTAAAGCTTGTACCAGACCAAAATATAGAGTCGTAATCACTACACTGCATACACTTGTACCATCTCACAGCCTCACTATCATAAAAAAGGCTGCTGTATCCGGCATCTCCTTGGTGAGTAAAAACTTTTACTACGCTAGAGTCACGTAAAATCGCCAGAAACCGCCCTTGCTGAGCGGATTTCGTTTTATAAACACCCACGATAACACGCTCTTCACTAGGCTCGTCATCTAAGTTTGCTCGAATGGAGAACTTTAATGGGGAACTCTGAATATCCAGATATTGAGACTCAGGCAACGTCTCCTCGAAATAGCTCTTATCGAAGACCGTAATGTACTCCCAATCTGGATTTAGTTCCGATACCGGAATCTCCATGAAATTAGACGTTTCAGCACAAAAATTTTTCGCAGTCCACCATGCTTTATTAGGTTCTAGAGTTGAAGTTTCACCAGCTATTGAAGGGGAGTTAAAAAAAGCCCCCGCAACAAGGGAAAGAATCGATACCTTACCAATCAACATGTCAATGCCTCCCACCTGCCATTCTAGGCTCTGCAATTAATGACGTGCCTTATGAACCTCTCTTGTATTAAATTTTGAAGGGCTCCTATTTGCCAGCTAATTGGAAGTAATAACTAGCGAAAAAAACCATTCAATTATAATAACATGATAACCTATAGCCGATTAGCTACTCAGTTATTTTTATATAATTCAAACCACGGATGTAAACATTGGTTTTTAAGTAAAAAGTTTTGGCGATATGTATCCAACTCGAAGAAATAGTGAAGCTGATTTGCTGGAAAAAATAAAATGAAAAAGATAACACTTGTGTGCGCGCTTATCTCTTCATGTGCGAGTGCACAGTATAACTACCTAGACCAAAGCACTCTGGACAACCTCGATGGCAGTGCGTTTTTAGACGCGCCTCGTCATCCTGTTTACTTCGATTCAGGCGACGTTGCACGTAACTGTGAAGACTACTTATCACTTATAAAAGCACATCACTTAAAAGAAACCAGCGACAATTACCTCGCTAAAACTGAGTATTTATCTTGTGAAGTACATGGGTTAATCCAAAAAAGCAATAAACTGGTTAGTAATAAACTCGCCTTGCCAGATTTAACTCCCTTAGCAACTAAACTAGACTTACGCTCAATACCCTCTTCGTTTGGAGCTCAGCTCAATGAGAGTAACTATACGCTATCAACTCTTACTCAACAGGCAGTGCAATATAAAAACAATCAGCTGTTCATAAATACACCACAGCAATACTTTGAATTCAGACTGAAAGCCGTTTTAGACTTAAACAGTAACACAATACCCGATTGGGTTATTTGGATGGTGGATGAGTCCAAGCAAGGCACCTACAAAGCTTATGTAACCCTTATCGTTATGGATGCACAGCCAGACGCACCAACGTGGCAAGCGCAAAAGTTTAGGCAAGTGTATCAAGGGCAAAGTTCTGATTAGTGAGCTTGTTTACTGATGAACCGTACAAGTCGGCAATGCCATACCTAGTTGTAAAAAAGTAGCCTCTGGCGAACGGACGCCATCAGCTACCTTATACTTTCAAGCTTAGTTTAAGCCCGTTACGAGGCACTTAACTCTTTACGTACAATCTCGGCTCCGGCACTGAGCGCACTGAGTTTGGCTCTCGCTACCGAGCGAGGCAACGGCGCCATGCCACAGTTAGTGCAAGGATAGAGCTTGTCAGCATCCACATATTTCAGTGCCGCGCGCAACGTGCTGGCCACCTCTTCAGGGGTTTCAATGCTGTGGGTGGCCACATCAATGGCCCCCACCATCACTTTTTTGCCTCGGATCAGCGCCAGTAGTTCGATAGGCACATGGGAGTTGTGGCATTCCAAGGAAATTATGTCGATATTTGATGTTTGTAACTTCGGAAACACCTCTTCATATTGCCGCCACTGCGTGCCCAGAGTCTTCTTCCAATCGGTATTAGCTTTAATGCCATAGCCATAGCAGATATGCACAGCGGTTTCGCATTTCAGTCCTTCAATTGCTTTTTCTAAGCATGCGATGCCCCAATCGTTAACCTCGTCAAAGAACACATTAAATGCCGGCTCATCAAACTGAATAATATCAACGCCAGCGGCCTCAAGCTCTTTAGCCTCTTGGTTAAGTATTTTGGCAAACTCCCAGGCTAACTTTTCGCGGCTTTGATAATGCTCGTCATACAAGGTGTCGACCATAGTCATCGGCCCCGGCAGCGCCCATTTAATCGGTTGTGTGGTTTGCTGGCGAAGAAACTCAGCATCAGCGACAAAAACCGACTTGCTGCGAGAAACGGGGCCAACCACGCAAGGCACACTGGCATCGTAACGGTCGCGAATTTTCACAGTTTTGCGGTTATTGAAGTCAACACCATTAAGATGCTCAATAAAGGTGGTCACAAAGTGTTGTCGTGTTTGCTCGCCATCGCTGACAATATCGGTACCAGCGACTTGCTGCTCATGCAGTGCTACCCGCAGGGCATCTTGCTTACCATCAATCAACGCGTCACCGTGCAATTTCCACGGTGACCACAGTGTTTCCGGCTCAGCCAACCATACCGGTTTAGGTAGGCTGCCAGCGCTTGAGGTGGGTAATAACTTGTTCATTATCAGCACTCTTCTAGATTGTTGTTATTTATAAAGCGGTGTTGGCAGACCACTGCTCAAGTACCGACTGATAGGGTTTAATAAAGTGCTGCTCGGCGAATTTACCTTGGGCAATCGCCAATCGGCTGCGCTCTTCGCGGTCATAAACAATTTGCGTGAGCGAGTGATCCGCATTTCTCAGGTTAGGTTGATAACAGCTGCCCGCTACTGCGTTGGCGTTGTAGATCTCTGGGCGATAAATTTTCTGAAAGGTTTCCATGGTGCTAATAGTGCTGATCAATTCCAAATTGGTGTAATCGTTTAACAAGTCACCAAAGAAGTAAAAGGCTAGCGGCGCTACACTGTTTGGCGGCATAAAGTAACGCACCTGAAGCCCCATCTTTTTAAAATACTGCTCGGTTAATGATGACTCGTTGGGATGATACTCAACACCTAAGACTGGATGTTGATTCTCGCTGCGGCGATAAACTTTATTGTCTGACACGCTAAGGCATATAACAGGTAGCTTGGCAAAATGCTGTTTATAAGTGTTGGACTCAACAAAATGCTTAAACAGCTTGCCATGCAGTTCACCAAAATCACCGGGGACACTAAAGCCCTCTTTATCTTTGTTGTGCTCTAGCAGTAACACACTAAAGTCATAATCGCGCACATATGACGAGAAGTTATTGCCAACAATGCCCTCGATACGCTCATTGGTGCGATGATCGATAATGTTGGTTTTCAGCACTTCAATCGATGGAAAGGCTTGTTCATCGCCGTCGATGTGCATATCTACCGACACAATTTCTAGCTCTACGCCGTAACGGTCCCCTTCGGGGTTATCCCAATTGGCCAACGCATTAAAACGATTATCAATCATTCTTAAGGCGTTGCGTAAATTTTTTTGGCGGCTCTCGCCGCGAGCCAGGTTAGCAAAGTTGGTGGTAATACGCGTAGTGTCTGACGGCGTATAGTGCTCATCAAGACAAATGCTCTTAATGGTAAATGTGAAATCTTTTTTCATGACTCGTTGGTATCCAAATTCCTAAGGTGAAAGCAAACGTCTTCGTGCTGAGTATGCTGATGCTGCCAGGGTGATGACCGCTGTGGCTGTGTGAGCCAACCTACTCAACAACATGGCTTAAGTTATACGTACATACTTGGATGAAGAAAAACGGTTTAATTTCAGGTAAAACATGAGCATGATTCATTTGCTGGCAAAGCCGTTGCTATTCCCTCAAAAAGCCCTGGCAAATCGTGAGCACACCGCCCCAAAAACAAACAGACTTCTAGCCATCTATATATAAGGATGTATTTTCCTCAAGTAAAAGCTGAGGAATATTCATGACTTAGCAGCACTAATTGCCGTAATGATATTGATATACTCACGCCTCAGGTGGCAATCAAGTGACACAATAGGTGGATTGCTAGATAACGCGATACACCCCCTTGCAGGGGTCATTAGCCGTTTCAAGCAAATAACAAAGAGAATAATGAAATGAGTGAGTTAGTCGTACTATTTGTTTTCTGCGCAATACTGGGCAATGCTGTGGGCTTTTTAGCGGGTTTACTTGGCATTGGTGGCGGGCTCGTCATTGTGCCTATTCTGAGCATGATTTTGCTGCACTTTGACGTGTTGCCCCCTGAGCAGGTTGTAGTTACCGCCATTGCCACCTCATTGGCATCGATTTTGTTTACATCTACATCGTCAGCCATCGCTCATCATAAACATGGCAACGTTCCCTGGCAGTTAGCGCCTTGGGTGATGCTAGGTGTTGGTTTAGGCGCCCTGATCAGCGGCTTTATGGCAGCACTATTACCTGAGCACGTGGTGCGCTGGGTATTTGCTGTTAGTGTGTTTGCCATCGCTATAAAAATGCTGATGGGCAATAAAAGTACCAGCACCAATGCACGCTCCTTGCCTAATAAAGCAGTACTAACAACGTTAACAACTCTTACCGGTGGCTTATCGGCCATGATCGGTATCGGCGGCGGCGCAGTTTTAGTGCCGCTGTTGAACTTTTTCTCTGTGGATATGAAAAAAGCCATTGGCTGTGCATCTGCATGCGGCATTGTTATTGCCTTATTCGGCTCAATTGGTTACATCAGTGCAGGGGCGCAACATCTCGCCCTTACAGATGGTTTTGCTGGCTTTGTTTACCTGCCAGCGTTAGCGGGAATAGTTTGTACTTCATGGTTTAGCGCGCCTCTAGGAGCCAAGGCCACGCAAACCCTGCCTGTGGCCACCATTAAGAAAATATTTGCACTGTTGTTGGTTATTATGGCGGTTAATATGCTCTTAAAGTAGCGAGCAAATCGGCCTTAAAGTATGGGCCGATCACGTACCTTGCTCTTGGTTTCTGGGCGTTTTTATTCCGGCGCTATTGTTCTTCGTCCGCGCTGGCGTTAAGGACCAGTTCCTGCATTTGTTGTGGCGTAAATACAAAGAAATAGAGATTTTCAATTGTCGCCACTGCTTTGCCCTGCAACATAGGGTAATCCGAGGCATCGGTATCGAGCCAGTAGCCAGCTAACACTCCTTCCTTTATGGGGAAATAAACACTTTCACTGGTGGTGATGGCGTCGGGAGAATCAAACACATAATCGCCATAGTGCTGGTGCACAATGTTAACCAGTTCGCTTTGCTGCTGCTTACGCTGGCCCACTTGTGACATTAATTCAGACTCTTGCATACAGCCTCTTCGTTATTTAATTGCAGGTTATTTATAAGCTGGCTTAATCACTCTTCTCGCACTTGAGTAAAGCAAAGCCAACACAGTAAGAATAAATATAACACGCCATATCTACAAGGCGACAACCTAGAGCTGAGCCCTTTAATTACGAACTTTATCCGCCCTGATAAAAATCCAAGCTCATATAGGTTGCCACGAAAGCCTGATAACCATTCTCTATTAGCTATTTCATAAGACAAAATTACAGTTTATTATTAATCAGTTAAGGACTTTTGTAGTGCCGCCAGCACTATCACTTCAATCATTTAGGGAAATGAAAAACGATGAACAAACTCCATTGGCTGATCGCCTGCTTTTTTCTTCTTTTGCAATCACTACCCGCCCGCGCCCAGTTAAGCTTCCAATTAGAAATGATACCTAACCCTTATCAAGCACCTAAAGGGACAAGAGCCATACTAGTCAATGGTGACGGCTCGCACGTGGTTGTGTACGGCAAAAAAGTGGATGAGCATGATGATAAAATCCCTATGGCATTTCATTGGAGTGAGCGCGACGGCCATACCCACCTTGGCCTGTTAAATAACCGCAACGTACTGCTCCCCATGGATATCTCTGATGATGGCAAGGTCATCGTCGGCCATAATGGAGGGGCCAGTTTTGTGTGGACCAAGCAGCAACAAATGCGCACTGTGCCCAAACTAAAAAGCCATTACATCAACACCGCGATATCCATTTCGGCAGACGGTAAAACCGTGGTCGGCTATACCGGCTGGCAATCGGATATACGAGCCTTCCGGTGGGAAATAGGTAAATCATTACAAGAGATTGGTACAGGCAAAGACAAAGTAAAGTGGCGTAACGCAACATACAGCTCAGAAGACGCCAGCGTGATTGTTGGCAGCACACCTGGGCAAGTTTATGTGTGGAAAAGTGATAACACTATAACCCCTATCATCGCGCCAGAGGACTGCCACTTTATTGCCGAGGACGTCTCTCATGACGGACACACTATTGGTGGACGCTGTAGCATCGATACGCCCATGGTATGGAACGAGTTTAATGGTTTTAGCACCTTGCCAATACCAGCTGAGGCGGCCACAGCTATGTCAGGGGATGGCACAAAATTCCTCGGCTCAGCAAAGTATAAAGGTGAAAATTACATTGATACTTATCGCCCTATCTTATGGCATCAAAAGCACATTTACTTTCTTGATGACATTGTAAAACAGCTCAACCCAAATAAAGCGATGAAAAGAGTCACTATCAGTAACATCTCATCCAACGGCAAGGTGATTGTTGGTGGCTATAAAGACAGCATCGACCGCTACTATCCGTTTAAGCTGATAATTAAAGAGTGATAAAACCCAATGAGCGCTGAGGATGAGAACCGGACGAACTTGTATTTTCAGCGCTTAACCATTTATAAAGCTATTTTTTGCATTAAAACTCACCTGGGCATGCCAAAGCACTGGAAAAATGTGCATAACTGCGGCAAGCTAGTCTTTTAAGATGTAAATAAAGTGTAACTTATGCGCGCATGTATTGCTCTTTTGGCGTGGTTATTAATGCTGGCTTTGCCCACCTCAGCGTGGTCCTCAGCACCGCTAAGGTTTGTAGCGGAAGATTTATACCCGTTACACTTTGCAGACTCTGAAAAACAACCACAAGGCTTCTTAGTCGATGTGGTCAATATTGTTTTAGCACAGTGCCGTTGCCAAGGGCAGGTGGAAATTATGCCTCAAGCAAGAGCATTTAAAGAGCTGCGAACAACACCAAACACACTGATGATTTCGTTACTAAAAACTCCACAGCGAGAGACTGAATTCATCTTTTTAGGTTCTGTTTTTAATGCTCACGCCTATCTGGTTGGCCTTAAAGAGCGGCAATTTAAGTTAACTGACTTGCAAAGTGCTCGCGGGCTACGAGTAAGCACGGTACGCGGTTATTATAGCCACCAATACTTACAAAAAGCAGGCTTTTCGTTGCAACATGACTTAGTACTGGCGCCCGAGCCTGCCAGCTTAATGAAAATGCTCTACAAACAGCGCACCGACTTGGTACTTACCAACACCTTGTCGTTAGATAAAGAACTTCGCAGTATCGGCCTTGACCCCAACCGGCTTGAAAAGAAACTGCACCTCCCCGAGTTCCCCAGCGAGCTGCATATTACTGCCAACAAGAAGCTTCCAGCCGACCTTGCCACCCGACTTCGCCAGTCACTTAAAGCCATCAAAGCATCAGGGCAATATCAAGCCTTGCTAAACAAGTGGCAATTGACACTCTCAGCTTATTAAGGTGCGTTACCGAGAAGATTCATGCGCCCTAGCTGAGCCCTCGCAGCTAACCTTGATGAGTAATACTCAACGCAATGCAGCTCTGGGCTAGGTAGTAGGTTGCAAGTAACATCGGCTGAGTCCATTGATAACTTGTAACAAAGCGACCGTAGGCTAAGATGGAATCCGACATCATAAACAGGAGTGCACCAATAAAGGCGTAAACGCTGAGCGAATAACCTGAGCTCTGCCAAAAGATATAACTTGCCAAAACCATGAGACTAAGCACAGCAGCATAGGCATAAACAGGCCCACGTAACGCACCTAGGTGCTTATCTAATAACCGGATAAGAACACCTGCGTATATGACTAGTGCCACCAGCAGTAAGGGGCTTAGAACGAACTCGGTGTTGTAAATGAAAGCGATGATATAAGCTAAATGAGCGATAAAAAACGCGACCAACCCTTGTAAAAAGTAGTCTTTTTTCAACATTAGAAAGATGTCACCCAAAAGGGAGAAAAATAATCCTGCAAATACCCAATACTCTATCAGTGTAAGCCCGCTTGTTTGGGTATATGCCAACACGGCAATTAGCACGGTCGTTAAGGGCTTAAACACGTAGCACAGCGCGCTGCTATGGCGACTATCAGCAATAATATGAGCGCATGCAGAGACAAAAATTAATAGCAATAAAGTGTGAAATAACATAGTAATCGTTGTAGTTGCCTTAGGCTCTAACTGCCGTGTGGGTGGATAAAGTACGATGACACTTAAGCTTTTTAGTGCCTCTTATGTCAGTGCTTCCCATAACCATGTATCCAAAATGCCTCTAGCTTAGCGTTATCACTTTGCTCTTGAATAGATTAGCAAGCCTATTAGCGTAGGCAGAGGCTGCACTTAAGCTGTTACTTTCCAAAATATTGATGCGCTCGCCGCTGTGCGCTACAACGTTGAGCTGATAGTCAATGAGTAGTGGCTGGTTGCGCCTAGCATAGCGGATGATCTGCAAGCTATCGATGTCGCTGGTATCCATTATACAGGTGTCCTTTGACAAACACGCCACGTTCGACAAATACACTCCCTGCTCGTCAAAGTAGAACGTGTTTTTAGGGGAAAAGGTTTTATAGGCGGCAAAAAGTAACAGCAATAAAAAGATGCCTCCTTCCAAGGTGGGTGAGCGAGTCAGTTTATATCCTGGAATAACTCCTTCCTCTGGCACGATAATAGCTTCGACGATTGCAACGAAAAACATAACCAAGCCAAGGATGTTTAACGACACGACTTTATCTTTAAACGACAATGCTGACTTATAGCCGTCCGCATAGGGCGATAGCATGGTAAAAGAGCTCACCGGCTCTACTTTGTGCCACTCGTAACCACGTAGATGTTGGTTCTCTTTTTTAGCCACTTGCTCTTGTAGCGCATCGAGGCGTGTTGAATCAGTAAAAGCCCGTATTAGTTCTTGCCAGCTTTCCTTAAAGTTAGCCTTACTCAAAAAGTAAATATTAGACAGGCTTAAGAGCACACCGACAAGACATAAACCTGCGAATAGCTTGATATCGTCAACCAAACCAAAGGCAAAAATACAAAGAAAGAAATAAGCCGGTAACGACATGATCATAGGAAAGATAACACCCACGCTGACATCTCCATATACAGCAGATTGATAATATTCTCACTTTTTCAATCATTAGCAAAGCAAATCCCATAATAATATGGCACCCACTAAACCACTGGAGGTCAGCCTTTTAGGCGTGTAGGTCGGGCTTCAGCCTGACAAGCTCAATGCAGCGTTGTAGGTCAGGCCCTAGCCTGAAAAGCACAGTGCAGCGTTGTAGGTCGGGCTAGTGAATCGTTGTAGGTTAGGCTTTAGCCTAACAATCATAGTGAAATCCTTGTAGGTCAGGCTTTAGCCTGACGAACATATACAACCCTTGCAGGTCAATTTTTATCGGTAATAAGGAATACAGGAGCAATTGACGATAGCACTAACAACACCAGTTTATTTAGTCAGATGTAGAGTTAGCTGATCCATCCGTGAAAGTATAGTATCCGGTGTAACTGAACTTACCTCGCTGGCCCCAACAATACCGAGAGGCAGGGGCGAAATCACACGTTAACGCGTCACAACTGAGTAAAGCCGTTTATATAGCTCTAGTTACTCATACATTAATGTAAGCTTTGCATTGAGCAAAGCCCTACCCCATGCTGAACTTGTCTCAATTTAGCTGATAGAGCTAGTGCCAGCGAATGCTGCCAAAAAGAAGGTTACCCCATGTAACTTCAGTGCCACAGTACGGCCCAATTAATATGGTACAGGTCGCCCCGTCTACTTTCGTTGTTACATACTCTGAATAAACTGTTTTTCCATCAACAACCCATGACGTTGTGCCTGTTTGACCATAGGGAATGGTTAAAGGGATCGGAAGGGGAACAACGGGGCCAACAACAATACCTGCCCATTTGTAGTTGCCGTCGTGATGAAACACTTGCTCTGCATCTTCGGTGATTTTTGATTTATCCCCTATGGCATGGGTTTCGGTGTATACAATATCTGCGGAGACACATGCTTGTAGAGCTAACATGGTGAAAATGATTAACGATACGTCCTTGCATATTTTCATTGTTAGTTGAATTTCTTATTATAAATATTAGGGATGCATTTAATCGCCAGCGTTGAACTTTGTCAACAAATAGACAAAGAACACGATAATTTAGCCCCAAAGCCCCCCACCACGCATTGTTGACAGGCTTTATAGTGAGCCGTTGTTGGTCGGGCTAGTGAATCGTTGTAGGTTAGGCTTTAGCCTAACAATCATAGTGAAACCCTTTTAGGCCGGGCTTTAGCTGCCCACTTCCCTAAAACCGAGTGAAAATATCTGCACTACACCTTATCTAACTAAAAGAGTGCCTTGTTAATTAAGAGCCGCTGTGAGGTAAAAAAGCAAGACCTGCCCAACACTCCTTCCCTAATACACTCCACATTCCATAGCGCCCTCTGCCCGGTTATAATCATGCTCTATTATCGTCAATCCTTATCTCGAACTTCCATGAAAAAACTCTCCAAAGTCCAGTTAAAACAACGGGCACTGGTGATCAACGTTGCCGATACACTCGAAGAACAAGCGCGCGCAGAAATACCCGGCATGTTGCAATGCTGGTTTGATGTGGAGTATCAATTATTCCCTGGCTCCCTGCTCCTGTGTTTTCAATTCGAAAATGAACAAGCACTCAAAGCCGCCGAATCTCAACTACTCAAATGGCAAAAACGCTTAAGCGCCGCCATGCTGAAAAAAGGCGTGATCCTAAAAGATATGCGTAAGCACCTAACCTTTACCCTCAAAGGGCCAGAGGATTGAGATAGAAGAAACATGAGGCTAGGTGAATGTGATGGACTGAACAATGCAAGACCTGCCCTCATTGGCTTACTTAGCTTTCAATACGGGCAAGGATGATACCTGTAGGTCAGGCTTTAGCCTGGCAACTATGCTCATGTAGGTCATTGCTTTGTGCCGACAAAAGTATCTTTGGGTAGATCTTGTCAGGCCGCCGACTTCGGGTCAGAGGAAATGCACGCCCATTTCCTCTAACAACTCCTAGGACGCCCGTAATTCGCTATTGCTTGAGAACTCAGCCTTTTTGTTACCCGCTTCACTTAGCTACTGACATGACTTAACGGCCAAGCCTTATACTGGTATATCCAGCTCAGCGTCATACCCTCGCAGCAACCGCCAATCTATACAACAAAAGCGGCTTCCATAGCACAGATTAAAAGTGATGAATTACTCTTAAAAGATGAGTTATAAGGCGAAATTTCGATTCAAACCAATATTTATAAAACTTAACCCTAAATATGAAACAAAAATAAAACATGCTATTATCTCAAACAAATAAAAACTCTCATTTATTTATTGACATAAGGACATCAAAATGTATTTAAGGATTTTTTATCTAACTATAATTATTACATTCGCTTTAAAATTTAGTACAGCCTTCCCCTCTGAATTAAATTTAGAAAGTAGCAGTAGCAGTAGCAGTAGCAGTAGCAGTAGCAGTAGCAGTAGCAGTAGCAGTAGCAGTAGCAGTAGCAGTAGCAGAGTCCACAAAGAAAAAAGTTGCAAGTCAATAAATTGCGATTTACCTGAAAAAACCAATGAGAAAAAATTGAATGCATCTATTCCTGGCAAGGTGGTTGTATCTATTATAAATACAACTGTGCCAGTGGGTGTATATTTTGATATTGATGTCCAAAACCAAGCTAAGAATGCTACTTTTTATCATTTATATGAAAATGGTGCTTTGCTTGCTACCAGGTCAAACCTGCCTATAAAGCGCTATCCAAACGATACAGGTGAGCGCTACTATCAGGTACAAGCTTGCAATAACTATGGCTGTGGTCCGGTTAGTGACAGAGTCACGGTGATTATTGGAAGACCAGTCACGCAGAAACCAGTTATGAAGTTAGCGAATACAAGCGTATTTCTAAATAAATACTTCGACATTGATATCAAAACGACTATCCCAAATGCAAGCTTTTATAACCTGTACGAAAACGGAAAGTTATTGGCGAAAAGGGACACCTTACCTATCAGCAGATATATGGAAACTGTAAATGTTAAGCGCTATCAAATAGAGGCCTGTAACGAATTCGGCTGTGGTCCAATCAGCGACGGTATTGACGTAAGTGTAGAACCTTTCACTATAAAAAATGGTACGGTGAAAAAATCGCGAGCTATTGCACTGGTAGACACGTCTATTCGCTTAGAGGCTCATAAACCTCAAGAGAGTATTTTTATTAAAATAGGAAGTTATCCAGAAGTTGCTATGACCCTATCTACTAATGGCGAGTGGATTTATAACATAACGAACCTAACGGCTGGTAATTATTCTCTAACAATTAGGGCTATCGATAAAAATGGTAACGAGACAATTAAAAGGTTTTTAAATGAGGTCAATGGCACCACATATCACACTTTTAACCTATGCAATTCAATTTTTAACTCACAGTTAGTCTCTCAAAATAGAATCGAGGGAGAACTAATGCCTGAGCAGTTTGGTGCTCATGCAGATGGTACGCATGACGATTTTGAGGCATTTAAACATATGCTCAAATGCTCTAGCGGAGAAGAAATAGACAAAGAGCCAATAAAAGGTGATGACTCTACTAATTCAGTAATAAAGCTAGCTCCATCAACTTATTGCATAAATAGCACTCTGAACACACACTCTCTGTTTGGAGTGGGATCATCTAAAAGTACTAACCGAAGTGTCCATATTGTAGGTGCTGGTAAAAACGCAACAATTTTAAAGCAATGCGATGTAGCGCCAGACTCAGTTGATATAGCTATGTCAATGTTTAAGGCTGACTACAGAGATGTATCTAAATTATTTAGAATTGATGACCTTAGCGCCCAAGGTATTTTCTTACAAGATAGTAAAAACGAGCGTTTCCATAAATGGTTATCACTTCCTTTTAGTGAAGCTTGGGAAAAGAGTAACGATTGTAGTAACAAGAAATGTAAAAGTACTTTTGATAACGCTTTTGTAAATACCATTAGCTCTGGGAATATTATCGCTAAGAATATTTCTACATCAGGGTTCGTTTACGGCTTTGAGCTGGAGTCACCACGTGGCTTTTATTTTAAAAATATAGCTAATGATAGCTTCCTACATAAGCTAGTATCAAATGATAACATTATAGAGCGAATAGAACGCCCATTCGGTGCGCCATTCAATAAACTATTCTCATCAGGTTATGCCTGTATAAACAACCTCGCAGCGAGTCGAAGCTATAGTAAAAACCCATGTGACCAGCCCGAGAAAAAGATATTTAATGGCGAGCAGAATGGTGGAAACTGGAATGCTGCCATCCGGATTGAACATGCACGATCCAATACCATATTTGACCGTGTCATAAGAAATGTCTCTACATCAGATAGTGGGGCTGCAGTAGTACTCGGCTCATCATCTAATGATGTTAAAGTGTCAGATATTAGTTGTAACAATATCCACGATAACTGCGTCTACGTATCTTCAGGCCAAAATGTCAGAATAAATGGTGTCAATGGAATGAACGTCGGCGGCGCTCTAGTTAAAGGAAGAGGTTCAAACATTGGTATTCACGACATAACAGGAGATAATGTAACCATAGGTGTAAACATCCAGTCATTAAGGCCTGGTGAAGGCGTTACTTCGGCTGATATAACAGGCGTGAAGGTTACAAATATTAGAAGCGATGGCGTTAGAATTCAACATCATGAAAATTCGGGAAGTGATATTATTTACGGTGCTAATGTTTGTGATATTGATGTAAGTTTTTCAGCCACGATGCATAATGACTACACTGAAAGCTATGAACAATACTCTTATTCAGGTATTTGGGTTGGTTCGGATGTAGCTGAAGGTAAAGTGAGCTCCATCAATGTTGGAACATGCGATCAGGTTTACGGCGGCAACGCTCCCGATAGCTTCAACCCAACCAACCCAAAATCCACTTTCCCTTTGTTTAGCAATGATATATTAATTAATAAAGCAAACGCAAAGAAAGATTCTGGAATTCTATTTATTAAAAATGTACAGCCATCGCACATTAAAATTAACAAAGTAATAGGCATATTCCCCAATGAAAGTCCCAATCAGCTATTTAAATGGGTTGGTGATTCAAAACCAAATCACAATATTTGCCAACGTTTAGAGAGTGAACGATTTAACTGTATATCCGTAATTTAATAGCTTGAAGATCGTCTTATCTATAAAAACGAGTCTGCTATGAACAGAATGTGTAAGTAGAAAAGTTGCTGAGCAGAGCGTCTAACAGAAAGACCTGAGTTCGAAAGCATGAGCGAATTACGGGCGCCCTAGGAGTTGTTAGAGGAAATGGGCGCGCATTTCCTCTGCCCCGAAGTCGGCGGCCCGACAAGGTAGTAATTTGAAAAGCCTGAGTTTAGATTTATCAGGAATATCAAGTTGTCAGGCTAAAGCCTGACCTACAAGAAAAGCAAAGCTGACCTACAGGGGTCATTCGCCTAATAACACCCACAAAAAAGCGCCCCTTGTTAGGGGCGCTTTCGAATTTAGTTAATTAGCCCTCGCTGTGCAGCGAGAATAACATCCTGATCACAACAGATCTAGTTGGAAACTAAGCACCTTTATTTTTCAATAAGTTACGAAAAGGCTTGTTACAAACCTAGTTGGAAACTTTACCCCTTTTTTGTTGCCGAAAGCTTACTGGTAAAGCAATAGTAGTTGGCAACTAGGCTACAGGGCTTTATATATCGGGGTTTAACCTCGTTACCAAAGAGAAAATTGTGGTTCGAGAACATCTAATTAATTAACCAATCACAATAATGCTTTTTTCCACTGTAGTATCGTGTTTATGTCATTAATAATGAAAAAAAGCACTATCGAGAAATAGTAAGCTCCAAGCCATTAATGACACCATATCAGCGGGAGATTTTTATCACAGTTCTAAACAATTAAAGATGAATACTTCACTAAACAAGCAAAAACAATTCTTTCTTCAATTGCAGTAGATTTTATACAGCCTTAGTTACAATTAATTGTTCGGCTCTACAAACTTAATAAATTGACCTTTCCCCCAAAATTAACACCATGACTTTGATGAGATTTCTAATAAACTGGAGACAATGGAGATCTCAAAATGAAAAAACGTTACACCGAAGAACAAATTATCCGAGCAATCAAACAACATGAAGCTGGCGCT
>NZ_JAKRFS010000007.1:0-230907 GCF_022347875.1 Pseudoalteromonas sp. CNC9-20
CAACCTGACGAGATAGTAGGATGTGCTCACGTGTTTGTGGCATAGGACCGTCAGTAGCCGCAACTACTAGGATCGCGCCGTCCATCTGTGCAGCACCTGTGATCATGTTTTTAACGTAGTCAGCGTGCCCTGGACAGTCAACGTGTGCATAGTGACGTGTCGGAGTGTCGTACTCTACGTGTGAAGTTGCGATTGTGATACCACGCTCACGCTCTTCTGGAGCGTTATCGATTTGTGCGAAATCACGTGCTACACCACCGTATACTTTTGCTAGTACGTTAGTGATCGCTGCAGTTAGAGTTGTTTTACCGTGGTCAACGTGGCCGATTGTACCTACGTTTACGTGCGGTTTCGAACGTTCAAACTTTTCTTTTGCCATGACGGAACCTATAAGTTTTTGTGTATCTAGATTACATATCAAACGATCGACGCAAGCGCCGGTCAATTCAATTCTTCAATTATTGAATATTTTTTAGACAAATCAAAGGGAGTAATTCAGGAAAAGTCAGGGACTGGTGCTGATAGGCAGATTTGAACTGCCGACCTCACCCTTACCAAGGGTGCGCTCTACCAACTGAGCTATATCAGCACACCAGAAAAACTGGAGCGGGCAGCGGGAATCGAACCCGCATCATCAGCTTGGAAGGCTGAGGTAATAGCCATTATACGATGCCCGCTTTTAGGAACCTGTTCTTAACTACCTCTAACCGTCAAGAATAAAAGTGGTGGAGGGAGCTGGATTCGAACCAGCGAAGGCAATGCCGTCAGATTTACAGTCTGATCCCTTTGGCCGCTCGGGAACCCCTCCACGCTAAAATTCTTTCTAAAGCCTTTCCAAGTTGAGGAAAATGGTGCCGACTATCCGAGTCGAACGGATGACCTACTGATTACAAGTCAGTTGCTCTACCAACTGAGCTAAGTCGGCACTGCTTTAGTACGGGGCGAGATTCTAAGGCATGGTTTTGAGTGATGCAACTATAAAATCAAAAAAAGTTACGGTTTCGTGCTTAAACGTTCAATATTCGCGCAGAACTGCGGGTTTTTAAACAGTTTGCGCACCAATTCGCCACTTAAGTAAGCCTTCAAAAACAAAATGCGGCCGATACACACTTGCCTTCAAGTGGTTATGTAACGCTAAACCATCACCGCCAGTTATATATAACTGCGCCTGGTCGCCATGACAATAATGTGAAAGAACATACTCCACCGCTCCCAAAGCACTGAGCAAGGCACCATTTTTTACTGCGCTGGGTGTCGAGCGCCCAGGACTGATATGGCGACGTAAGCCATCAACACTGAACACCTTCTGTGCGCGACTAACAATACTGTGCTCGGTAAGATCGAGGCCAGGCAAGATATAGCCACCTAAATGTTGGTGTTCACTGTTTACCACATCAATTGTCAGCGCTGTGCCCGCATCCACAATCACGGTCTCGCCTTGCGGGTTTTCACTGTAGCCAGCGATCACCGCCAACCAGCGGTCAATTCCCAAAGTATTGGGGTTTTCATAAGCGCACTGCAACTGCTGCCAATGGCCACTCACGCGAGCATAGTGCACTTGCTTACCTTGCGCTGCCGCCAATGCCAGCACCTGAGTGAGGGCACTGGATTCAGCAACAGCCGATACCAACACCTCCTCCACATGTGACCAAGGCACTTCTTGCAGCCCCACAGCACTGAGCTCACTTTGCTCTGTGGCCAACATTAGCTTTACTGCCGAATTACCAGCATCTACTAGTAGTTTCATGTCGTCGCTCGCAAACTGATTTCGCCACCAAAATAGCGCTTACTCTGGCCATCAACACGGATCACCACCGCGCCCTGTTCATCAATGCCCTCACATATTCCGCGCCAATGGTTGTTGCCAGAGTTCAACTCCACACATTGACCGGCAAACGCATGCACATCATTCCATTGCTGATACATATGCGTTAACCCCTGGCGCTGATACTGGTATAAGCGTTTTTGTAAGAAGCAAGTCAACGCCGCCACTAATTGGTTTTTGTCTAATTCGGTCGTAAATTCGTTAAGGTCACACCAAGGTTGGTCGATATGCTGAGCCGCGTTGTCGGGCATACTGACATTCAAGCCGATGCCAATCACCAAGTGACAGGGCCCCTCGGCGGTGCCGTCAAGCTCCACCAATACCCCGGCTAATTTTCGCCCAGCGACCAACACATCATTCGGCCACTTTAACTGTACTTCTAAGCCATAAAGCGCTTTTAAGCAGTCATAAATGGCCAAGCCGACGGCAATAGACAGCCCCATTGCAGCGTGCATGCCATCGTCTAAGCGCCAGTAGTAACTGTAATACAAATTCGCCGCAAAGGGCGATTGCCACACTCTACCGCGACGCCCTTTGCCTTGGCGCTGCATTTCCGCCACTAACACCGTATCAGGCTCAAGGCTATTCGCCTGGATACGGCGCATAAGCTCACTGTTGGTGGAATCAATAATCGGTTGTACTTCGAAGCGCCCCGCCTGCCCTTGTAATTGCTCATACACCTCGGTAATTGCTGGTTGAGATAGTAAGCTTAATGGTCGGCTAATACGGTAACCCTTACCATTGACCTTATAAATGTCGATGCCCATTTCTTGCA
The DNA here is from genome assembly GCF_022347875.1 of Pseudoalteromonas sp. CNC9-20. Taxonomy (NCBI): domain Bacteria; kingdom Pseudomonadati; phylum Pseudomonadota; class Gammaproteobacteria; order Alteromonadales; family Pseudoalteromonadaceae; genus Pseudoalteromonas; species Pseudoalteromonas sp. CNC9-20. The sequence continues at coordinate 2,601 of NZ_JAKRFS010000007.1, forward strand.
GCGAGTGAATATGTTTGGCAACCGCTGCGCGGCTAATGCCCAGTTCGTCCCCCAGCACTTGACCAGACAAAAAGCGTCCTTGATTGAGACGCTCCAATATAGCCAGTTTATTGCCATCAGGTGCTTTCATTGCCAGCCTCCACATGGATTTCACCTTGCGCGCCCAGCAATCGCACTTCATGCTCCAAAGCAATACCAAATTGCGCCAAGATAGTGCGCTGAATATGCTTAATCATTGCCATAAGTTGCTCTGCGGTGCCCGTGCCACGATTCACCAAAACCAAAGCTTGCTTATCGTGTACAGCAATATCACCAATGCAATAACCCTTTAACCCTGCTTGTTCAATTAGCCAGCCCGCCGCTACTTTTTGGTACTCGTTGTCCACATCGTAACAGGGCATATGGGGGTCGCGTTGTCGAAGACTAGCCACTTGTTGGCGCGGCAAAATTGGGTTTTTAAAAAAGCTGCCTGAATTAGCTAGTTGATATGGGTCAGGGAGTTTACTTTGGCGTACAGCGACCACCTGCTCAAAAATTTGTTGCGCTGTGGGTTGATGCAGCTCTTGCAGTGGCCCATAACTGGTGTTTGCCTGCCACGCTTTCGATAACCGCAAACCCACCCGAGTAATAATAAAACGCTCTTTTAAGGCATGCTTAAATATCGAATCGCGATAGCCAAACTCACACTCCTCAGCACGCAAAGTGTGAAAGCAACCCTTAGTAATATCGTAACCTTGCACGTAATCTACAAATTGTGCCAATTCAACACCATAGGCTCCAATATTCTGCACAGGTGCTGCGCCCACGGTCCCGGGGATCAGTGCTAAGTTTTCTAACCCTGGCATTGCCAAGGCTAAACTTTGCTGCACCAGCTGATGCCAATTTTCACCTGCTTCACAATGCAGCAGCCACGCGTCGCTATGCTCTTCTATTACCAAGCCTTTGTTGGCAATTAACACCACGCTCCCCTGATACGGGGCCGTAAAAATAGTATTGCTGCCCTCACCCAGCACGCAAAACGGCTGCGTAAAATCAATATCATGCAGCTGCTCAGGATCTTCGACAATCAACAGTTGTTGGCACTGAGCCGCAAGGGCAAAAGTATGAAGGCTTTGTAATGCAGGCAAAAGGCACTCTCTTGTCATTAATTTATTACTTAAGGCACAGCTAGTGTAACCCAAGGAGCTCGTCTGACATAGCTGTCAGTGCTGGTTGAGATCTGGTATAACGAGTTCTTCTTATTTCGCTCGTTCTGAGGATACTATGAAATTAAAACCACTCGCTTTGGCATTGGCCATGGCAGGCTTAAGCCAGCATGCGTTAGCTGCCCAAGATGAACACACCTATGCCAACTTGGATGAAGTTGTCTCAACTCACCTTTTTTTAGACTTAGATGTTGATTTCGCCGACAAACAACTTGAAGGCTTTGTGGAACATAGCCTAGAGTGGAAAGATAAAAGTGCGCGCACCTTGGTGCTTGATACTCGCGATTTGGAAATTGATCGCGTTATTTATGAAGACAACCAAGGCAAATGGCATAAAGCTGACTTTACCTTAGCCCCGCGCAACGATGTTAAAGGCGCCAAACTGACCATTCGCTTCGCCCAGCAGGCTCCTAAAGTACGAATTTACTACAACAGCTTGCCACAAGCTTCTGGCTTGCAGTGGCTTACGCCAGAGCAAACTGCCAGCAAAACCCAGCCGTTCATGTATAGCCAATCGCAAGCTATCCATGCCCGTAGCTGGATCCCAGTTCAAGATACACCAGCGATGCGCGTAACCTATAGCGCCCGCATTGAAACACCAGAAAACGTGCGTGCGGTAATGAGTGCCGACAACACCGGGGCTTTCATTAAAGACGGCGATTACTTCTTTGATATGCCGCAGGCCATTCCTCCTTACCTGATCGCCATTGGTGCCGGTAACTTGGAATACAAGGAAATGTCGCATCAAACCGCTATTTTTGCTGAGCCTCAAATTCTTGATGCGTCAGTTGCCGAGTTTAATGACACTCAGGCGATGATTGATAAAACCGAAGGTATGTACGGTGAATACGCATGGGGCCGCTACGACTTACTCATGCTGCCGCCAAGCTTTCCGTTTGGCGGTATGGAAAACCCGCGCCTATCCTTTATCACCCCAACCGTTGTCGCCGGTGATAAGAGTTTAGTGAACCTTATCGCTCATGAGCTGGCCCACTCTTGGTCTGGTAACTTGGTAACGAACGCGACTTGGGAAGATTTATGGCTTAACGAAGGTTTCACCTCGTATGTGGAAAACCGCATCATGGAAGAGGTATTTGGCCGCGAGCGCGCAGTGATGGAGCAAGCCCTGGATAGCGCCGGGTTACGCGCTCAACTAAAAACCATTGACGCTCCCGATACGCGCCTAAACTTAAAGCTAAACGGCCGTGACCCAGACGATGCCTTTAGCTCAGTGCCATACACCAAAGGTCAATTGTTCCTTATCTACTTGGAGCAGCAATTTGGTCGTGACACCTTCGATACCTTTGTGAAGCAATACTTCAGCGATCACGCTTTCCAATCTGTGACTACCGACGAGTTTGTGGCCTACCTAGACAAGCATTTATTAAAGGCCCACCCTGGAGTGGTCAGCTTAGAAAAAGCAAAAGAGTGGATTTACCAGCCAGGGTTACCCGCCGATGCGCCTAACCCCACCTCTGACGTGTTTGATAAAGTAGATGCACAAACTCAAGCTTGGCTAGCAGGCGATAAGCAGCTCAGCGACTTGCCAACGGCTGACTGGACTGTGCACGAGTGGTTGCACTTTTTGAACAATCTGCCGCGTGATTTAAACAATGATAAAATGGCAGAGCTAGACGCGCAGTTCAACCTCACGGCATCGACAAATAAAGAAGTGGCGTTTGCATGGTTTATGTTAGCGGTAGGCAATGGTTATGAAGCGATTTACCCTGCATTAGACCAACACTTGAGCAGCATTGGCCGCCGTAAACTCATTGTGCCCTTATACAAAGCACTTATCGCAAACGGTAAGCGCGACTGGGCGTATGACGTTTATCAGGGCGCACGCCCAGGCTACCACCCCTTAGCACAAGGTACGATCGACGCCTTATTCAAGTAACTGGGCTTTGCCAGTTTAAACGTTGCAAAAAGGGCGAGAAATCTCGCCCTTTTTTGTACTTGTAACAACGATGCTAGTTTTACTATTGTTGGTTTGCTTTTACTTTCTCCAAGAAAGCTTGGCGCTCTTGCGCACTGGCTTGCTGCCACCAAAAGTCCAGCATAGCCGCAGCACTGACGTTGTTATTAACCACGACTTGGGCCGCTTCAAGGCTCTCTTTATCAGGGTTATTGGCGCTGACTACCGTCTTCGCCTGTGGTGCCTCAGCTGGCGCAACAGAAGCCATCGGCGCCGCTAATTTTTGCCCCCGCGCCTGTAAACGCACTGTCGGTGCTTCGGCATAAAGCTCGGCCGCTGCGGCATTACTGGCACGCTCAAAGATCACATCGTAATCCTCGCCCGCTTTTACCTCTAAATTTACCCAAAATGGTTCTGACTCCACCACTTGATGATCATCAAACCCACTTTCATACAAATCGCTGTATTGCAGCTTCAAGCGGTATTGCCCTGGAGCTAGCTCCAATTCATCGACCGTTGAGAAAAATGACTGCTCTATCTCTTTATCATCCACCTGTAACGGAATGATTTCCTCCGGGAAGTACACCATCTCGGCCTGCACCTGAGGAGCCAAAGCCAGTGTTATTAGGCTGGTCATTATCGTTTTCTTCCACATAGTCATTTCCTTGTTAGCAAATGGATTAAGCTTCAGTTTGACACTTCTGCTTTTCTTTGTCATTACTGGCTCATCCATGAAAAGATAAGGACCACATCGTGAGTGAAGAAACCATTTTCAGTAAGATTATTAACCGCGAAATTCCAGCAGAGATCGTGTACGAAGATGAACATGCTTTAGCATTTAAAGATATTAATCCCCAAGCGCCGTTCCATGTGCTTATTATCCCAAAAACCCCGATAGCCACCATTAACGATATTACCGACGAACATGCCGCCACAGTCGGGCATTTGTATGTTGTTGCTGCAAAACTAGCTAAAGAACAAGGCGTTGCAGATGAAGGTTATCGCGTAGTAATGAATTGCAATGATCATGGCGGACAAACTGTTTACCACATTCATTTGCACATGCTGGCCGGCAAAGAAATGGGTTGGCCTCCTTATCAGGATAAGAAAAAAGTATAACTTTCGCTTATCTTTTATAAGGTTAACAAATATGGGCAGAGGTAAAGAACGTGTTATCGTTGGCTCCGCTGCCCTGTACCTCGCATTCTGCCTGTATATACCCAGAAGTTGAAGATTATTAATCTTTTTTCACTAATAATTCTGAGCCACCTAATACAAAAGAAGTGAGCTCCATGATACGATAGTGGCAATAATGTAAAAGAGCCGCTAACCACAATGAGTAAGACTGTCTTTCTATTACTTGAACAAGACCCCATCAACCAAATAGGCGTCAATGTCCTTGAGCCACTTCTGCGTACACAGGGACTCGAAGTCCATAAAGGCACCGACGTTGCTCAGGTTAAGCCTGGCACCACTTACTTATTTATCGAAACATCATCAGACGATGCGTGGAGTCGTTTAAAAGAGCACTTAGTCAATTTAAAAGTGGAATGTGACATTGTGCTGTTCAATCTAGATGAGAATCCAGAGCTCGCTAATCGGGCGCTACTAAGTGGTATTCGTGGCGTGTTTTACACCACAGATAATGCCGATGTGATGATGAAAGGCATTCGCTTACTTCAAGAGAATCAGTTGTGGTATCGCCGTGATGTTATGTGTAACGTGCTGAACCGCATGCTGCAATTTAATAAAGATTCGCTGCACAAACTCACTGAAGGTGATATTGAGCCGGTGAAGCTGACCAAGCGCGAGAAAGCCATCGTCGCGTTAATGAGTAAAGGCGCTAAGAACAAAGAAATTGCCGAAGACTTAAATATCAGCCCGCATACGGTTAAAACTCACTTATACAGTGCGTTTCGTAAGACCAAGTGTCGTAACCGTGTGGAGCTATTATCTTGGGCTCAAACTAACATGCCCAATGAATTACGCTAATCGCTAATATCAAAAAAGCCGGCTATTGCCGGCTTTTTTGTCGGTAAAATTTATTTACCCAATGGCGGCTTTAGCGGAGATAGACACGCATGGAGAGCTTTTGTGAGAACCTGTAAGGTGTTGTCTCAGCGCTGGGCACTAATGGGTGATATTAGAATCTACTGAACTCTTCCATAAATACTTGTTTAGAGCCATGAAAAGGAACTTGCTCAACTCTATGTTGGGTGGCCTCACCATTTCCTTTAAAGTCTATAAAAACGTACTGTATCTTATTCATTTTAATGACTTGTGGTTTGTCACCAACATAAACAACTTGCTCTTTACCTTCACCCTCCACAAAAGACATTGAATGCATGAACATGACTTGCATAGTCGAACGCTTGTATCTGAAGTCGTAATTAGCACTGACATTAATTAACTTAACCTCAACACCTCTAATTTCAGGCATAGCGTTGTGGATATATTCCTTAGCTTTTAATCGAATAGATTCTTGATCGATCGTTGCTAAATTACCCCACTGAATCGTGTCACTCGCAGTGGCAAATACACTCCAAAACAAAACTATAAAGGCAACTAAACTTTTCACTACAACTCCCTGCGGCCCTAACGCCTTACTTATGATTCAAAGACTCGGCTAATTGCTTACTATGCCAATGAATGATGAAAACAAACCCTGATACCGGAGCGACCATAAGTGAAGCTACGAACATCGCAGCCACAATCAACAATATTCGGTGCTTACTTAATTCCTCTGTAAGAAAGTTAACTTTTAAATAAGAGTCGTAGGCGCGTGGAATATACTGCGAAGCAGCCCACATGCATGTCTCTCAAAGAACAAAGTGAGTGACTTAATTTTTTGTTAGGCGAGAGTTATTCATCAAGCCTCTTGCTTGGAAGTATGTCTTTAAATAGTTGATCTACTTCGTTTAGTAGGCCGCTTATTTCAGCGCCGGACTTAGATTTATGCTCTAAGCTATGTAACTTCTGAAAAAGTTCGATAAACTTTTCGAACAACGTTTCATCTACGAAATATTTCGAAGATACGATAATTTCCTGATTACCTAAATACTTGGAAATATAGAAAGTCTCATATTCGCGCTAGAACCTTCTGTATAAGAAATTGATATTCGTTGCTACATCATTTTTTTAGTTAGAAATACATGCTTTTTGGCTTCTTTTATAGCTTGGAATGAGAAGTAAGCTGCAATGGCAGCGGCGCAGCCAGATAATGCCGAAAAAAACGTATCCATAATTTGAAATAAGTCATCCATAAGTTGAGATATCACTGTTGTCGCTTAACGCCTTGCTCACCGGAAAATTGCGAGCGCAGCGAGTAATTTTTTCCGAGTGCAGCAACTTGTTAACTCTCTTCTTCTAAAGTTGAGATAAGCTCTTCTTTGTTCAATTCAATCTCAGTAGCTTTTCCAGATTTGCTCGCAGATGGCTCTTCAGCAATATTTACTTCTATGTAATAGATTATTTTATTCCCAACATTTAGATATGGAAAATTATCAAGAGCATCAAGTCCAAGTCTGATTCTAGTTGTATTGGCTACAAAATTAACTAAGAACCCCTCACTAACATCAAAATCGTTACAGTATCTTGCTACTTGATGAAATCCAGAGGCAAGTTTGGAGAGAACACTAGACCTGTTCGATTCATTCTTAACATACTTTGCATCAACTATTATGTAACGGCCTTCCGAAGATTTTAAAACAAGGTCGACCTCTCCACTAGCAGATGCTGGTTCAACGAAGAATTCAACACCCTGGTCCAATATATACTCTTGAACATCAATCGCTAAGGCAACCTCACCTTTTTTACCTTCTAATCCATTTTCAGCGAATTCACGCAAGCGATTCTTTCGAAACCACTCAGAACGTTGTTTATACTTTAACAGGATTGAATAGATAGAATTTCTTTCATCTAAGTGTTCATCTAAATGCTCATATAGTCCATCTATTGCCACATCTCTTACAACGGACACGGCATCATCAAATTTAATATGAGCATCGTTGTTTAAGTATTCACCGAGACATGATATTACAAATTGCTGTTTCCTAGGCTCTAAGCTTTCCAACTCAGAGATTCCTTGAACTATTAACCAACACACTGATGAGTGTTTTAGGTTGATTTCAGCTGTGTAAAATCCCGGGTTATAAGACCCGTGACAGCCAGGCACTTCATCTAACGTTTGTTTAATTCTCGCTACGTGCTCGCCCTCAATTTTTGACAAATCTGCAACCACATAACGTAATAATGGATGATTTTTGATCCAGTGAACAAGCTGCCTACAAGAATTAACAAACATAGCATCTGGACAAGTTTGTGCCCGTCTGAATCTTGATCTTAAAAGATACCTAGTACGCTGTATCAAAAGCTGATCCATTTATTCAAATCCTTTAAACAAATTGTTGAGAGCTTTAGTAGCTCTTTGAACTCCACCCAAGTGGTCTTGCAAGTGGATATTTGAATGGCATCCTCTGCAAACCAAATATTCGCGTCTTTTTATTTGACCTAGCTGAACCCAATTACCCAGTTTGCATAACGGGCAGTCAATCTCTATTTCTTTTCGATCAAAATTTGGAATCGTAACATTAATGGAAATTTTCAATGTGACCCCTAAAGAGAGTTAACAACATATTAGTAAGACCTTACAAGGTAGCATACCTTGTAAGGGTAAGATGCACCATTACTAGCGCGAAGGCTCTGTATTAGTGTGCCGGGCCAGGCTATTCAAGCGCTGCTCGTCGGTATTGCTCAACCGGCAGGCCACCAATACCCCAGCTGTCGAGTTCGACTTCATCAATCACCACCATAGTAGTCGCTGGGGATTTATTTAATACCTCAACCAGTAACTCGGTGACCCCTTTTATTAAGGCTGATTTTTGCGCTTGGGTGACTCCCTCTTGCGTTACTTTAATATTCACATAGGGCATATCCTTCTCCTTACTTATCAATAACATGAAATACTTTTGCAATAATGCGCCACTGCCCAGCACTGCGTACCAGTGACAATAAATCAACATAGTCCTGAGCACCGATAGAGCAACGCACCCTAGCCTGTGCAGTGTTATCGCCAAGCAGCTCTATTGCATCTATGCTGTCTTGACGCTGCTCACCGCGAGAAGCGGGCGATGTACGCTGAGCGATCACCTCACGATAGGTAGACATATCGCGATACAGCAAAGGTTGCTTATCTGCGCTCACATAAATAGCTTGGGGATGAAAAACGCTATCGAATTTCTGCAAGTCGCAGTGGTACAAGGTATCGAAGTAGCGTTGCAACAACGCAGTAATTTCTGGCAACGGCTTCATGAGGTGACCTGCTCAGACACCAGCCCTTCGGTGTGCATCGCTTTGCGCACACTTGCACGAGCATTAACTCGCTGCCAGTAGGCATTAATGGCAGGCCATGACGTCAGTGGAAAGCCAATAAACTGTGACCAGTTAATAATGACAAAGGCATAGGCATCAGCCACGCTAAAGGTATCGCCTTGCAAATATAAGCTGCCAGCACTTAACTGAGCTTCAATCGGTGCGAGACGTTTGCCAATTTTCGCCTGTGCCGCCTGGCGCTGTGTGGCTGTCAATTCAGCTCCTGAGAAAAAGGGGCTAAAGCTCTTATGCAGCTCAGAGCTTAGGTAAGCAAGCTGCTCACGAAGCTGATAGCGCTGCCATGTGCCAATGCTGGGAGCAAGCGCTAGCTGTGGTTTTAGATCGGCTAAATACTCAAGAATGGCAGGATTTTCGGTCAGTATTCTTTGGTTATCAACGGCCAGCGCAGGCACATAGCCCTTGCTATTAATTTCGCTGTAGTTACCCCCTGTCTCGGTTTGACCTTTATCGGTATCAACACGCTCAAGTTTAAAGTCGACCTCGAGCTCATTGAGGATAATATGCGAGGCCATAGAGCAGGCGCCAGGTTTGTAATAAAGCTTCATTTCACGGTATTCCTGTTGTTGTCCTTGTGGAGCTTTAGATAATATCTAATGGAAATTAGATTACTAGAAGTAACCATGCATTTGGTGCTAGAATTGGGTTACCGCACAGAAACTTAGTCACTCTTATGTCATTGAAAGTTAGGCTGAATAAAAGCCCTAAACCACCCCAACCCTGTATGCTTACAGAATGTATGGCGGTCATTTCCGGTGCCTGGGCGCCCAATGTGATTTGGTGTTTACGCGCTGGACCGCGCCGCTTTAATGAGCTGCGAATTGATATCCCGCCGATTTCGGCAAAGGTACTTTCAACTCGCCTAACTGAGCTATTAGAGCGCGGCGTTATTGTTCGCCATGTACGTGATACCTCTCCGCCCTCGGTGGAGTATGAGCTTACCGAGCTTGGCCAAGAACTTATTCCAGCATTAGACGAAATCGTGAAGGTCGGTCACAAACTTAAAACCATGGGCTATCTACAAAAGCAGTACGACTAGCACCATAACCACGGATGAGTTATGACTTTTCGCATGGTCATCGAGTGAATTTTGCGTATAGTAGTGGCTATCTAACGTAAACTTTTAACTTGTTGATGCTCGACGCAAAAGCCCTTTTTTACACCAGTGCCGCTGCCGTATTTGTTATGGCGCTGCTGAACTTTATTACTTGGCGGGCCAACCGTAATTTTGTCGGTATTGGCTTGTACGTGTTTTATCCCGTGTGCTTGTTATTGGCGATTTTACTGTTCGCGTTGAAGAGCACCGTTGATGTGGGCTCACAGGCGTTAGTGGTACTGGCTAACATTAGCTTTATGCTCGGCTCCATTATTCATGTGTTAGCCATCAGCCGTTTTTTAGATTACAAAGGTTTTGTTACCACCTTATTTATTTTCGTTAGTGCTTTTTTACTCCTTGGCTTTACCTACTTTATGTTCTTTGACAGTAACTTACGTACTAGAGTGTTATTGTCTGACTTACAACATATTGCTGAAGCACTGTGTCTAACCTACATTGTTATTCGCTACGGACGACATAAATACCCCAGTGCCAGTTTGGTGTATTTAATTGCCTTAGTGATGTGCTTAGGCATATTCAGCGCCCGCACAATTTGGATTGGCGATATCGACCGTTTCAGCCTGATCCGTAATGATTGGTTTAGTATGACGCTGCTAATTAATGGCGTGCTAGCGCCGATGCTCTACGCTGCTGGTTTGGCGTTATTCTGTAACGAGCGTCGCGAGCTTAACCTTAATCAACTCACAGCCAAGGCGCAGAAAGATTTAGAAATTCGCGGCCTGTTTTTATCTACCGTCAGTCATGAGATTCGCACCCCACTCAATGGCATATTAGGCAGTGCGCAATTGATCATGAACCAATCCAATAACCCCAAAAACAAACCCTATTGTGAAGCCATTATCAACTCAGCCGAGTCGCTTAACTTACTCATTGATAAAGTCCTTGAGTATGCGAGCTTGGACCAAAGTGATGAAGCCCTCTTTGAAGAAGACGTAGAGTTACGCACTTGGATTAATAACCTGTGTTTGTTGCTAAGCCCGCTGGCAGAGCAAAAAGGGGTCAAGTTTGAGTTGAACTTTAACTTGCCGCGACAAGCCTGTTATTACTGCGACCACCAAAAGATACGACAGGTACTGATTAACCTAGTAGGTAATGCCATCAAATTTACCGACCGAGGTGAAGTGATTCTACAGGTAGATTTATTGCGTGAAGGCCAAGAAGAGCATACCCTACGCTTTAGTGTTATTGATTCAGGCCCCGGCATAGAACAAGAAGAAATTCAGTATTTAACCGAACCCTATGTACAAAGTAGCGCCGGTAAACTCAAGGGCGGCTCTGGCCTGGGCTTAGCAATCACCAGCCGGCTGCTGGAACACTTAGGCAGCCAGCTTATTATTGATAGTGAAGTTGGCAAAGGCAGTACCTTTAGCTTTGATATGCGCTTAACTGTGGGCGAGCTTAGCCTCGTTGAGAAACGTCCGCAAACGACCCATTACCTCACCGGCCTTGATGTGTTGTTAGTAGAAGATCTCGACCTTAACCAAAAGATTGCCATAGAGTTTATGGCCGAGGACGAGCATCGAGTGAAGCTCGCTACCGATGGCCATAGCGCCATTGAACTGATGCAGCAGTATCATTTTGATGTGGTGTTATTGGACATGAATTTACCCGACTTAAGCGGCCAAGAGGTGATCCGACGCTTGAAGAATATCGACCATCGCAATCATCGCACGCCGTTTTTAGCCTTTACTGCCAGCCTCAGCCCCGATGAAGTGAAAGAATACCTGGCCTTGGGGATCAAAGACATTGTCGGCAAACCTATAAAACAAGAAAAGCTGCGCCAAGCGTTAAGTGACTCGCAGTCCAGTCAAGCACCTAATTTGAGCGTTGAGCTTAAAGATGTGCTCTACGATGAAACCGCCGCAGAGCAAATGGCCAATACCTTTGAAGAGCAAGAGCTGACCTCTATTTATAATGAGTTCGTGCTTTCAGCCCGTAATAAACTGCTGCGTTGCCAGCAACTTATGGCCAGTGATAAAGAGCAGTGCATCAAAGTGTTACACCGCCAAGCCAGTACAGCTTTGCAACTCGGGTTTAATCGCTACGGCATGGCGTTAAAGAAAATTGAACGGCGATTGCTTGAGGATAAGCCGTTAGATACTCACCTAAGCGATTGCCTAGAATTGTGGCAACAAAGCTTAGAGCTGTACCTTAAATCAATGCGCGCCCAAGTCTAACGGCCATAATCATCATCAAAGCGGACTATATCATCTTCTTCAAGGTACGCACCGCTTTGCACCTCAATCACCCGCGCGACAGTGTTTGAGGCGTTGCCCAGGCGGTGTTTTTGTCCCGCAGCGATAAAAGTTGATTGTCCGGCGCTGAGCTGGCTTTGCTGGCCATCAATCTCCACCAGCACAGTGCCGCTAACAACCACCCAGTGTTCAGCGCGATGTTGATGTAGCTGCAAAGACAGTCGCGTCTTAGCATGAAGCATAATGTGCTTTACTTTAAAACCTGGCCCCTCATTGAGCACCTCGTAGCTGCCCCAAGGTCGAAATACTTGGCGGTGACGCAAACGCCGCTGTGGGTATTGCTCACTGACTTGGCTAAGTAGAGCTGGCATAGTGTGCAGCTGCGATTTGGCTGCCACCAAGGTGGTATCACCGCTTTGCACTACTGCCAAATCATGCACTCCTAAGGTCGCCACCACCTGATGCTCGTCAGTCACCACTAAGTTGTTATGACTATCTTGCAGCACCGCTTCACCAATCACCGCATTGCCCTGATGATCTTGCTCTGTGTGTTGCCATACTTGCGCAAAGCTACCTAGGTCGGCCCATTGCAGTGGCAGCGGGCAAGTGAGCACCTGTTCGCTATGTTCCAGCAGAGCATAATCAATAGAGTCTCTGGGCACGTGTTGCCAGGCATCGGCATCGACACGAACAAAATCAAGATCGCTGTGAAAGTGCGCCGCTTTGCGCAGCGCAGCCATCATCTGTGGTTGGTGTTGCTCTAGCTCTCGCACAAAACAGCCACTGGTAAACATAAACATGCCGGAATTCCAGTAGTAATTCCCGTGTTCGATATACTGCTGCGCTAGCGCGTATGAGGGCTTTTCCTTAAAGTGCTGTACATGAAATAGATTGGTCGCCTGTGCTGCGGCTTTACCTTTTAAAATATAGCCATATTCTGTGGCGGCGCGCGTGGGTTCAATGGCGAACGTAAGTAGCGCCTGCTCACTGTGCTGCGCTAACGCCGGTAAACGCTCAATTAAACACGCGGGATTAGCAATCGCATGATCCGCCGGGGTCACAAATAAGCTCGCATCGGGATAATATTGCTGTGCCCACAGCGCGGCAATAGCCACCGCTGCGGCAGTATTTTTGCTCTGTGGCTCGAGAATAATGGCGCAGGGATCAATGCCTACCTCCAGTAGTTGCTGCGCGACCATAAATCGATGTTCGGCGTTGCACACCACCAGCGGTGGCAGCAAGCAGTGATGCTGTACTCGCAGTGCAGCCTGCTGTAACAGTGAATGCTCGCCATCTAGGCATAAGAATTGTTTTGGACGGTCTTGGCGCGATAACGGCCATAAACGCGTACCGCTGCCGCCCGCTAAAAGCACAGGTAAAATCAACATACCAGCTCAGAACTAATAATCGAATAACAATTATACCAGTTCTTCATGGCGTTGATTAAGCCTTGGGTTGATCTGCAGAAGGCTCTCCATACTGAGCTAGTTGCTCTTGCAGTGCCGCCTCAAATGCAGGCCGAGCACAGGCCCGCTGAAGGTACGCATTACAGGCTTTTAATTCGGCCAAGGCGTCAAAGCGCGCCACTAACCGCAGTACATCGGCCATTAAAATATCGGCGATAGAAAAGTCAGCGGCCAACCACTGCCGCTGCGTCAACACTTGCTCCATGTGCGTCAGTCGAGCGCGTAAAAAGGCATCTAACTGCTTTCGGGCTGGGGTGTCATTGCTATCACCACAGAACTGGTAAATAGACCAGGGTAAACTAGCGGCTTCAACCGAGTTTAACGCCGCAAAAACCCATTCAATCACCTTGCTCCGTTCGCTGGCGACACTGGGCGTCAGTGCGGTACTTTTCTCGCCGAGATGTAACAAGATAGCGCCGCTTTCAAACACCGACAGCTCGCCATCTTCGAGCCAGGGAATTTGCCCAAACGGTTGCCGGGCAAAATGCTCAGCGCTTCTATTTTTAAATGCCACAGTGGCAACGCGGTAATCAAGACCGGCTTCTTTTAATGCCCAACGTACGCGCAAATCACGCACATAGCCACGCGGTAGTTCTGGCACCCAGTCGTAGGTGAAAAGAGTAATCTGAGTCACCGCACACCTCCTTGTTATTGCTAATCCTCTTAGCCTAGCAGCTTAAAAGTGATTATGCCGTGGCCAGAGGTTTACAAGTTGAGCTCAAAGTCATCCGCATCCTGCCATGCGGGAAAAGATTCCTTATAGTCCTCTAACTGCGCTAAATCCAAGGTAACCGTAATCGTCTGGGCCTTATTATCCTCGCCATAAGCGAGCTGCTTGCCATCGAAGCGATAAGCTGCGGTGCCGCCATTGTGCTCAACACCTTGACCATCTTCACCAACCCGGTTGACCGCTAACACGTAACACTGGTTTTCTATGGCCCGGGCTTTTAATAACGTATCCCAGGCATCGCGCCGGGCTGCTGGCCAATTGGCAATATTAACCATTACATCATAGTCATTGCGGTTACGTTGGAATACGCCAAAACGCAGGTCATAACATACTTGAGGAAGAACTCTGACCCCTTTTACGGTGAACACCTTGCGCGCTGTGCCGGCGTCCATGTGCTCACCCTCTTTGCCTAAGCAAAATAGATGGCGTTTGTCGTAATAATCCAGCTCGCCACTGGGCTGCACCCAATATAGGCGGTTAAACTTGCCTGTCTCGTCGGCACTAATAACACTGGCGCACAAAACCGCTTGGCGGCGCTGGGCCTGGTCTTTAAGCCAAGCAATAATGCGCTCGCTGTAACGCTCAACATTTGGTTCGGCGACAGCGAATCCAGTGGCAAAGGTCTCGCTCAGCAAGATTAAATCAACCTCTGGTAGCGATTGTAGCTGCGCCGCTAACTGTACGAGGTTTGCCTCTACGTCCAACCAGTGAATGTCATGCTGTAGCAAAGCGACGGTTAGTTTCGACATCGTTACTCCTGTTGCTCATAGATATTTACTGGCACCGATAAACGCGCCCCACCTATCTCGATATGCTGCCATTGCGGCGTTGTTAAAGTAAACTCCCCTGCAGCCAAAGCCTGCTTAATTTGCTCTTCATCGTCAGTGGCGTTGGCCACCTGCAAGTGATAACTCTGCCACTGTTGTTGCTGATTTTCGGTGAACATCACCCCTTGCAGGTAATTGTGTTGCTGGTGCAGCAATAGCCATTCTAGCTGCTGATCTTGGTTCACATCGGCAGCGATGAGGTACAAAGAAGCCCCCTGGCCATAATATTTGTAGAGGTTACTGCTATGAATAAACTGTAACAAGCTGGAAGGAGGTTGGTTCGCCGCATCGGCAATGCGTACCCCTTGCAGCCATTGTGACTGCCATTGTTCAAAGTCGCTGGGCTCATCACGATTAGCATATAAGCGAACTATGCGCGCTTTGAGAGAGTCATTATCAGTATGCTGTTGTATTTGCTGCAGCGCCTCAAAGCCAGCCTTGCCAAGTTCCCTGTAAAAGTAATACACATCAAACTCATCGGCACTGACTTGCCCCGATTGCAACCGGTGTACTTGGCTTTGGGCACTGAGCTGTTGCAAATTAGCAAGCGGTGAATTGACCGCCAACAACGCCATGAATAATGCGGCGCAGCCGATAACGTTGATTTTGTGCACCCAAATGAGCCAATGCTGGCGCTTGATGATGATAGCTCCGCAGTAAGTGAAGGCAAAATATGCCAAGCTGGCGCTGATCAGCACTCCCCACCCCCGGCTCACTGTCAGGCCATACTGTTCAATGCGCAGCCACAGGCCGTAATGTGCCAACATTGCGTATAGCGGTAAAGTCAGCAGCGCCAATAGCATCACCCCACGCCACCAGTGATAGTAAGGCAGAGCATCGGTTCGGCTGTACACGGTATTAAAGAAGAACAACAAACTCGCTTGCATCCACAGCAGCATTAAGGTGCTGTTCTCCAGCCGCCAGAGCGACTCTAATCCGGTAAATGGCAAGCTGGCGATAAAGGTAATGGCCAGCACAGCAAGCACGGGCAGTAAAAATTTGGCTAAAATTTTCAGTAGCTTTTCAATATTTTCAACGGCCGAAAGCATGCTTCTAAGGGCAATAGCAGATCCTGCAAACGCACAGGTAAGCACTGGAATACTAACCCAAGGTTCATCGAGCAGTTCAGCTAAAATTTCAATGCCGATGGTGCTGAATAGCTCGCCACCAAGAAGCAAAATAAGCCATAAAGCTAAAGCAAAGAAGCAACATAAACTGAACTGAATAAAATGCTGCCAAGATAGCTCGTACAACTGCCGATAGGTGATCGGCTCGCCTCTGCTATACAAAGTGGCTATATTGAGCAGTTTTAACGTGGTGATTAAGGCACATAATACAAAGGTGACAATCAACGCGTCGTTATTAAAGAGCTCTTGTTGTGGCTGCTGCGCACCGATATACATCCCCAGCACGCTCAACAACAGCGAGTAGGGCACGACTAAAGTTAAAAAGCGCCGCCAACCTGCGCGTTCTAATCGCAGGTAGCATAATCCAGGAAAGACGATAGTCAGGGTAACTAAACCCACCAACCAGGTGGGCGATTGCGCTGGCCAGTTACCATTGTCAACGGCTAAGTACAGCCACACCAGCAAGGCACTTTGCAGCAAAGCCTGAGGCACTAGCCACCGTAAAATAAAGTGCTGTTTCTGGGTCATGAGTATGTTCCTATCCTTAGTCGTTCATACTCACCATACGCTATTTTTAGCGCGTTGCGCAAAATCCTTATCGAGACACGAATAACATTATTGTTGGACGTTGTATGGCCACGTGTGGAAGGTTTTAATATAAAGCTGCTCTACTTCCTCTCTCGCCCAAGGAGTACGACGTAAGAACTTCAGCGATGATTTCACCGAGGGTTCATTCTTAAAGCTATTAATATTGATGTGCTGCGCTAGCACCTGCCAGCCATAGTGCTCGACTAGACGAGTCACTATTTGTTCCAGCTTAACGCCATGCAGGGGGTTATTGGGTTGATTATCCATTGTACTTAGCCTTTTAATCAGGGCGCAATTGGCCTCATAGCGCTAAGAATACCACGCAATGCACAGCGACTGAAAACTGCCGCTGTGCATCATTTAGTCTCAATCTAAAAGTTTATTATGGTAGAAACCGCTTGTTCGTCAGCCGTTTCAATGGATAAGGTAATTGTTCGTTGCTGCCAGTCAATATCAACCATGCCATAGTTGCTGCCCGATTTATTGATAAAATGGCGATTACCCGTGCTGAGGCGGCCAATATTATTGCTCACCGTGCCCACTTCACCACCCGGGATCTGAGCGCCACTGCCAGCACAGTTTCCCCATTGCTGAGCAACGCCTTGGCCGTTTGCGTCGGTTTCGGTATAACACCACGGCTTATCATGATCTCGAGTAATACAACCTTGATAAGTTACTCCCGCGTAAGTAAACGGCAGTTGACACTGATGCCGATAAACACCGTCGCCTTGATGATCTGCATAGATAGGCATACGCAGTGGGTTTTCTATATGATACGGCCAGTTTTGCCCAAACCCAGAGGCCGTTACCTCATACACTGTGACCGCTTTGCCATACTCAGCACTGGCGGGAATTTTTTTCTGTAGCAGTTCGCCCCAATGTTGGTCGCCCGATAAGAAAATAACAGCTTGGGTACGTCCTTCATTCACGGCTTGCTGAACTAAGCGTAAC
Source organism: Pseudoalteromonas sp. CNC9-20 (assembly GCF_022347875.1). Taxonomy (NCBI): domain Bacteria; kingdom Pseudomonadati; phylum Pseudomonadota; class Gammaproteobacteria; order Alteromonadales; family Pseudoalteromonadaceae; genus Pseudoalteromonas; species Pseudoalteromonas sp. CNC9-20. Next base: position 20,110 of record NZ_JAKRFS010000007.1, read on the forward strand.
AGTCGCGCGCGTTGAGCTGGCATCTCTGCCCAAGACTCATAACTCGTTCCTGACATTGTTTGCTCTTGCATACTGCTGAGCGCGTCCTCGAAGGCCTGGCCATCACCATAAGCACAATAGCTGCTGCGGCTACGTTGTTGGTGTAACGGTGGCAGCACTTGAATGCCACTGGCTATTAAGGTGACTTGAGCCGGTTGTTGCAGCTGGTGCTCTAACCACTGCCATTGCTGCTCGCCAAGAATGGTACTTTGCTCACCCTCGCATTGGCCATATTGGCTAAATGTGGGCGAACGGAAGTAGCGTGCATCGAGGGTGATCACATGAGTACGCTCACCGCTGGGGCCAAGCATTTTGGCTTCATATATGCCCTGTTGTTGCTGATAACGTGGGTCAGTTTCGGGGATATCGAAGTGACGTAGATACTCCTGCTGCGCTTGCTCGCGCTTGGGGTAATGCTTACCGTCGTTGTTGCGGCCAAAGTCATGATCGTCCCAAGTCGCCATAACAGGGATTTGTGCAGCCAAAAATTGTCGATAATGCGGGTTTTGCTTCTTATCGTCGTATTTTTGCCGCATAACCTTCATATCTTGGGTGTCGGCATAAATATTATCCCCCAGCCATAAAAATAAATCGGGTTGATGAGAGATCAGTCGCGCCAAGGCCTCTGGCATGTCGCCCTTGGTTTTGAAGCACGAACCCAGGGCAATACGATCTAAACGTTTACTTTGCTGCGGCTGCGTATGTTTAAGTAGCTCAGGTGGCGGCACTGGCGCGCACTCTTGCCAACTGCCATCAGCAACATAACACCAAGGTGCACTGTGATTGCGTGTGCTACATCCATAAAAAGATTCGCCTTGATACTGCGAAGGGGTCTGGCAGCGCTCTCCCTGCACGGTGGTAAATTGAGGGATAGTTTCATTACGAACATGCCCCCATGTCGCACCGTCTATGGCTTCTTGTAAATAACACCATTGCGAACCGCTATTATTTCTGTCGGTTGTGCCTTGATAATCAGTGCCCATATAGCTGAAGCGCTTTTTACACGCTTCATAGTGCACTTCGGGCTCAGCCAAGGCTGCGCTACTGAACAGTGCCACCATAACAATTAATGTTTTTTTCATTATATCCTCGGTAAGTTGTAAAGTTCCTTTAAAAGAAACAGCCTACCGAAGGAATGTTAAAAAGAAGTTAAAGTCAGCAGCTCACCCTTTTACGCGTTACTTATAATGCGCGTACATCTCATCCAAGGTTTGCGACAAACCGTCTTCTTGCACCACGCGCACATGCTGACGATTCAGGCCACGTATGTTATTCACCCCACAGGAGTGAGCAATCAGACCGATGCCATAGTGAATATATTTGTTGTAGTTCGCAACGCGCTGAGTTTTATCAACCACATCAAGCCCTTTCATCAGTTTCGGGTTATGGGTGGTGATCCCTGTGGGACAAGTATCTTTATTGCATTGCAGCGCCTGAATACACCCCAAGGAAAACATGTGGCCACGAGCCGAGACCACAAAGTCAGCGCCCAAGGCAATCGCCCAGGCCACTTTGGAAGGCACAATCAACTTGCCAGAAACAACGACACGAATACGACCACGTAATCCATTACGCTCAAGCAAGTCGACCACCCAAGGCAGGCTCTCTTTCAATGGCAAACCAACCGAATCCAGCAGCGGTTGAGGGGCGGCGCCAGTGCCACCATCGGCGCTATCAATAGTGATAAAATCTGGCGCACTGTGCTCGCCACGTTGTTTAATCAGGGCCACCAGTTGCTCAAGCCACTGAGTTTCCCCTAATACCGCTTTAAATCCCGTAGGCTTCCCCGTCACCTCACGCACGTGGTTTATCATATCCAGCAAATCACTAACGCTTTTAATTTCCGGATGTCCATTCGGGCTAATGGAGTCTTTGCCCTCAGGAATACCACGAATTTTGGCGATTTCAGCGTTGACCTTAACCCCAGGTAACATCCCGCCTTTACCGGGCTTTGCACCTTGACTCATTTTGATCTCGAACATTTTCACTTGCTCGTGGGCCGCCACTTCCTTGAGTTTATGATCACTGAGCTGGCCATGCTCATCACGCACCCCATATTTGGCGGTGCCAATTTGAAAGACAATATCGGCGCCACCCTCAAGGTGATAGGGGCTCAATCCCCCCTCACCAGTATTCATCCAACACCCTGCTTGACGGGCTCCGCGCGATAGCGCCAACACGGCGCGTTTAGATAAAGCGCCATAACTCATGCCAGAGATATTAAACACCGCCTTCGCGGTGTAGGGGTGGCGAGATTGCTCACCGAGCACAATCGGCTCAGGGTCGATGGCGTCTTCTTCTAAGGTGGGAAAGGCACAATTCATAAACATAATAGTGCCGGCGGGGTCTAAGCTTTGTGTGGAGCCAAATGCGGAGGTGCGATCAACATTTTTCGCAGCTTTGTATACCCAGCTGCGCTCGGCACGGTTGAACGGCATTTCCTCGCGGTCCATGGCGAAGAAATATTGCCGAAAAAACTCGCCTTGGCGCTCGAAAAAATAACGAAACCGACCAATTACTGGATAGTTTCGACGAATTGCATGCTTGTTCTGATTAACATCAACAATATAAAAATAAATCACCACCAGTACGATGATGCCCAACGCCAGTAAAAACAGACTGGTCAAAAAGTCGATGGCGTAAATGAAAAAGTCGCTCATCAGCTAACCCCTTGTTGTCCCTAATGCTATGCAGATTTACATATAGTGAGGCAATTGACCAGACTGTTAATAGGGTTATTTTCTTTCTACCTAGAGTACAGCGATTGAAACAAAAGTACGCAGCACCATTAGTAGTAACCGTTTTTGCCGTAGGGCACTTCTAAAGTGTTATCTTGTTGGCGAGTCGGCTGACCGCACATTTCATCGTTAGCACTGCTATGGCGCAGTACCATGGAGTGATAGGCAATATCATCGAACAGCTTTTGAATATGCAATGGGCTATTGGCTTTGAGAATCTCGCCTCGAGGGTCTTTGACATAGTATTCAATATTGTTGATTACTACCGATACTTGATACAACGCCATATCCAATGAGTGGATCACTACTTTTTGAATCGGTTGATGATGCTGCAGGTTAGTAAAGTCGATACCCATGATTTGCTCCAAACATTAAGGTTTAAAGCTATACGTAAGCAAAGGCCATGGCGATTAAAGCATGCTATGATGGCCTTGTCCGTTAGTTACAGTAATAATCATGTCACCGCCTATTCGTGTCGCTAAGTTTTTATCTCATGCTGGTGTTTGCTCACGCCGACAAGCCTCAAGACTGATTACCGCCGAGCGAGTGAGAGTCAACGGTGCCTTGGCGCGACACATTACCCATGTCAGTCCCTATGACCATATCACCGTGGATGGCGAGGAAGTGCTGGGACTGGCGCCGAAACGTTATTTTGCTTATCACAAACCAGTGGGCATTGATTGCAAGCTGCAATCACACAACCCTCATAGTCTTATTCATCACCTCCCAGCAGGGCCCCGTGTTTACCCGGTTGGTCGCCTTGATAAAGACTCACGCGGGTTACTGATACTGACCAATGATGGTGCGCTGTGCCAACGCCTCTCACACCCCGACTTTGCGCATCAAAAAGAGTATTGGGTTGAAGTTGATAAACCATTAAACCCCGAGTTTTTTGTGCAAATGCGCAGTGGCATTACTCTGGGCGAACACACGACGCGTCCCTGTGTTTGCGAACCTCTTTCAACAACTCGCTTTAAAATCATCCTAACCCAAGGGCTTAATCGGCAAATTCGTAAAATGGCGAAGCACTGCGGCTACCGGGTTATCGACCTTATGCGTGTGCGTATAGGAGACTATGTACTGCAACCCGAGCTGATCAACGAACACCATTTTCAAGCACTGACAGCGGAGCAGGTGTACGGATTACAAAAATAACTTGACGACATTGACTACAAGTGTAATCTTTAATTTAAGAATTACATTTGTGAGCAATACTATGATCGAGTTGTCGAAAGCCGAATTTGCCGTTATGGAAGCCCTTTGGCAAGGCCACCCAGCGAAAGCCAGCGAGGTGGTTGCACGCCTGAGCGACGACACCCAGTGGCATGAAAAAACCATAAAAACGCTGTTAGGCCGACTAGTAAAAAAACAGGCGGTCAGCTTTGAAAAACAGGGCCGTTTATACAGTTACACACCCACAATTGGCCGCGAGGAATATACCCTCAAGCAAAGTAAAAGCCTAATACAACGATTTTTCAGTGGCCGTATTGCGCCATTAGTCAGCGGTTTTGCGAAAACAGAGCAACTGTCACAGCAAGATATCAACGAACTCAAAGCCGTTATAAAAGAGTGGGAAGACCAACAAGGAAAGTAATATGTTTGCCTGGATCATCGCCCAACAAGCTTGGCTCTCTGCGTTGTTAATAACACTTGTTATTGTTGAGCGCTATGCCCTTAAATCATTGACCGCCCGTTTTATATATGGCCTGTGGCTTGTGGTTCCTGCAGCGCTCATCGCGCACCATGTTGAGCTCAGCCAATCAGTGGCATCACCCACAGTGCTAAACAGTTACATCGTGACGCCTCTGCAGCAAGCGAGTACGCAGGTTAGCATGAATTGGGAAATCGCTTATTGGTTAGTGGTCACAGTGTTATTGCTAGGTGTTTTCTTGCAGCATGCACAGTTCCAACGCCGCATAGGCGCTAAACTGACCAGCACTGGCACCGTAAGTAATGCATCACTACCTATTTACGAGAGCACAAAAATAAGCTCCCCCATGCTTATCGGCTTTTTAAGGCCACGTATTGTGCTACCTAGCTATTTGGTAACACAGCATAACCCCGACACCTTGGCTTTGATGATTGAACATGAGCATGTGCACCTAAGACGCCATGACAACATCATTAATGCCGCTGCGTTAGGTTGTGTGATTTTAATGTGGTTCAACCCACTAACATGGCTAGGATACTTCAGCTTAAGACGCACCCAAGAGCTGGCCTGCGATGAACTGGTATTGGCAAACAAATCGGCCACACAGCGCTTGCTGTATGGCAAATCCATGGTCGAGTGTGCGAGTCGTTCGCAACTGCACAGCTTGGCTTATTCATACTACGGAGATAAAAACATGATGTTACAACGCTTACATAATATGCAATCGGCGAATCGGGGTCATATCGTCGCTAAAGCACTGAGTATTTTACTCGCATTCGCGAGCCTAACGCTGATTGCCACAACACAAGCAGGTGAAGGGCACAATCAAGACAAAACCGACCAACCGCAAGCAGTGATGCGCATAGAACCAAAGTACCCAATTGAGGCTGCGGAACAAAACATTTCCGGTTCTGTGGTTTTGCGATTCCAAATTGCGCAAGATGGTTCGGTGAACAATGTCACGGTGGTGAAATCACAGCCGGCCCAAGTGTTTGACAAAGAGGCGGTACGCGCGCTTGAACAATGGCAGTACCAGCCTTATTCGGATCCTGAGCATGAGCACCTAGTGCAACTTGATTTCAAACTCAGCAACGACGTGCAATTGCCTGATTTAACCGAGCGCATTAACGTCACTTCGCACTAATTCGCGACCAACAAAAACACAAAGCAAGCCCCTTAAATTAGGTGCTTGCTTTGTGTTTTTCGTTAACACCAGAAAAGTGCTAAATACTCAGTGCGATCATAGCAATGGGACAGGCATAGGAAACCGCCCAAATTAATGAGCGCAACAAGTGTAAATCAAACCAATAGCAAAGACAGTACAACACCCGCGCAACAATATAGCTGATAGCTAAGGTATCCATAACTGCGGCTTGTTTATTGGCGCCAATCACCACAGCTAATGCCACAGCAAAAATAATCAGGGACTCGAAGCTATTTTGGTGCGCTGCTAATGCTCTTGCGCCAAAGCCGGTAAGTGCGTGTTGTTGCGCCCTAGGGTGGCGATTATCGTACCCCCCTTGCTGGTTCTGCGCCCAAGCGAGCGGCGCTTTGGCAAGTATAGGTAACACACAGGCGATCAACGCACACACAACTAATACACTCATAATCGTTCCTTTTAAAGGCCACAGGCTTGGTACTACCCTAATCCAATGATACGCCCGGTGCTAGGTTATTGTTTTTTACGCATCACAGCTCCTATTTTAGCCCCTAAAACAGACACCAAGGTTAAATAATTGTAAATTTCAGCTTGCAATTGTACCTCTTTAGTCTATTTTCTGATCGGAGGTCACACCTCTCCCCTGATGGAAATAACAATCAACAGGAACACACATGAAAATAAAACTAATCTCTCTCGCGCTTACGCTCGGAATGAGCCAAGGCGTTTTTGCAACTGAGGGCGTTGCCTTCATTCACGGCACAGGCCAGCAAAGCGATGCCTATAACGACTACTGGACCAGTGGTTTTGTTGATAAGGTTCGCCAAGGCATTGCCAACCCCAATAACTTTACGGTGATTAATTGTGACTTTGAGCAGTTTATGTGGGCCGAAGGCGCCGCAGGTTGCCTAGCCGACTCATTAAACAGCTTTATTGCCAACAAAAATATTACTGACTTAACGCTGATCACTCATTCAAACGGCGGCAATGTCGTGCGTTGGATCCTCTCCAACCCCACGTGGGATAGCCGTTACCCAAGTATCATCAATAAAGTCAATCACACCATCGCCTTGGCCCCTTCCAGTGGCGGCACCCCTTTGGCCGATGCGGTGATTGCCGGTAACACCTTTGAACAAGGGTTAGGTTGGATCCTCGGCTACGGCAATGACGCAGTAAAACAACAGCAAGTATCTTGGATGGCTGCTTATAATGCCGAGTGGTTAAAAGGTACACCGAATCGCCCAACCCTCCCCTCACGTTTTGAAACCGTGATCGGCAGCGACGTTGAATCTGCGGTGTGGGATTCGGATAGTTATTGCGGTGGTTATCAAAATCAAGTTGGCCTAGAGGTCACGCAAAACTGGTTAGATGACTGTTCCGATGGTTTTTTAGAGTGCAGTTCTCAAGCTCTAGCGGGCTCAGTATGGTTTACCGATAAATCACGCACCCGTGGCAGAGAGCCACTAAGCCACCAGCAAAGTCGTCGCGACTGCTTTGGCCTGGGCGATATGCTGAAAAACAGAATATAGGAGCCAGACATGAAATACACAATAACCCTGAGTGCTCTGGCGATGATGACCAGCGCCGCAATGGCCAATGAACAAACCATATATCAGTGGCCTAATGTATATCAAGGCGACAACACCAGCTTGCAACAGTTAACAAAAAGCAGCCATGAATACTGGCAAACGGTCAGTGGTCGAGAGCTTAAACAAGGTGTGGCTGTGCACGTCACCCAAGCCGAGCACCTCATCCGCGTTGCGCCAAAAGCGCGTTTTGACAGCGGCGCAGTGATTAAACCGCAACAATTGCAAATGGATAAACTGCAACTGCGAGATGCAAAAAGCAACGCCACACTGGCGCTAAAAAGCATAGCCGCGCAGCAAAAAATGCACCAAGCGGGCTTTAAAGATGGCAGTGTTGCCATTCAGCTCAAAAATGTCAGTGCGCAGGGCAAACCGATGCTACAAAGTACTCAGCCACTGGGTGACGATGACCAATACTTAGTGCATGTGGTAGAGAAAGGTTCGCCCTATGCACTTAAAGCCGAAGCTGATTTCAGGGTCGATGAACAACAGCGTTCTCTTGCTATGGATTTATCTATGGCGCAGCAGGGCAACGCTAGCACGGCTGCCAACAATGTTTCGCTGCGCGTTCACAGCCCGGTGAATGAACAACTATCTGCTCGGTACGCCAATGGTAAAGTGATTTTCAGCCAGCCGTTACAGCATGTAGGAGCGGCGCAAGGATTTTATGAAATAGAAGCCGACACCACAGTAAACATTAACGGCCAACAGGTTAAACGCACCATAAAACTGCCTTTTGTGTATAGTAAAGACACTATTACCATGAAAACCGCAAAAGTAAGTGCGCTCGGTAATAACCGTTTCCAAGCCAGCGTACCGGTGAATGTGAGTGATGAAGGCCGTTACGCTATTCGCGCTACGCTGCAAGGAATGGTAGCAGGTAAGGCAACCAAGCTGGCTACTGTCGAGGTCGCGAAAGCGATAAAAGGTGTTGATACCTTTACCCTGCCTTTCGATGTTGCCACAGCGGCAACGGGGCCATTCAAGTTGGTGGATGTTGAGTTAAGTGACCACACTCGGATGCTGAAATTCACCCCCACCCAGAAGTTTGTTAAAGGCCCGGTAGCCGGGTTTTAAGCGCACGATGATATGCACCCAATATCAGGCTTGGCTTGGTATTGGGTTTATCCTACCTACGCCTACAAGTACCTTGGGGTAGTTATTACCTTGGTTAATAATGAGTATCTAATTTCCTCATTCGCCAACGCTACAACATCATGATAACTTAAAGTTTTTCTTGTTGGTTGAATTCATGGCTTGGGTGTTGTTGACATTGTTAGCGGCCTTTTCGCAAAGCTGGCGCAACGCTCTGCAGAGCCAGCTGAGCTGCCATACCTCCAGCCTTGCGGTCACCCTCGCACGGTTTATCGTTGCCGGCCCACTCGCTGGTGTTTATCTTGCTGTGCTTTACCAAGTCCAACCAACCCAACTGATCACCCCATCACCGACCTTACTCTACTACGTCGTTGGCGCAGCGCTGATGCAAATACTCGCCACCGCCTTGATGGTACGGTTATTCAAAATGAACAACTACGCTGTGGGCGCAGGGCTGGCAAAGAGCGAAGCCTTGGTCGCGGCTATTTTAGGTATGTTATTTTTTGGCTCAACGCTCTCGATATTGGGCTGGTTTGGGGTTATTCTCGGCGCCATTGCGGTCATGCTGTTGTCGGGCCCAAGCTTACGCGCTCTCAATGGGCCAACGGTGTTGCTGGGGCTTGCCTGTGGCAGTAGTTTCGCCCTCACCTCTTTATGGGTGCGCCAAGCGAGCCTCAGTTCAGGACTGACCTTTCCGCATAGTGCTGCTTGGGTGTTATTGTTTGTAATTACCCTGCAAACCCTCATTTTACTGGCCTATCTCGGCTATAAAGATCGGCCCGCATTATTAAGCTTATGGCGATATCGGCGACTAACGGCTTGGATCAGCTTAACCAGCTGCATTGGTTCTATTGGCTGGTTTAGTGCGATGAGTTTAGAGCACGTCGCCTATGTAAAAACCTTGGGCCAAGTGGAGGTATTTTTCACCATGCTAATCTCCTATCTATGGCTCAAACAGCCAGTAAAACGCCGTGATAGCCTAGGCCTGCTGCTGATTGCTATAGCAGCAATTGCAGTGATGTGGGGATAACAGCGGGTTATATGTACTCACATCGCGCTGTATATTGCCACGCGGTATAGGCTCAACACGCATGTAGGTAAATGCCGAGCCAAAACATCTATGTCGACTACTTAATAAACGTACCCGATATATCGAAGCCAAAGGTAGTCGACGTTGTTGTGACATCGTCTTCATGACGCTCTGAATTATAGACGGTGATATCTGTATCACTCACTTCTATGCGGCTGATATTACTCGTCAGTGTAAAGTCGTCGATCGCTTCCAGACTAGAATGTTTACACAAACCCTTTCAAAACCAGCAGTTTGTTCCCCGAGTAATACTTCACGAGCGCATAATCAACACCGTTTTTATTCACGAAAGTGATACTCGGTGTGTGCCCTTGTATCCTGGCAGCCAAAAACGGCATGTTATTCTCATTGTAACTGAGAATATAGGTGTCTTGGGTCGGCAAGCAAATTCCTGATTTATCTTTATGGAGAAGCTTTACCTGAGTAAAGTCCACATCGGCTTGGTTATTAACAACTTCAATAGGCTTAGTAACTTTGATAGCGAGGCAATCAGAAGCACTAACGAATTGGCTTAATAAAAGAAAAATAATCGAAGCGAAAAAGCGATAGCTCTTCGTTGTTTAAATCTCCTGGTTTAACTTTAAAGGTGAGAGCAAGCATCTTCCCTTACTTGTTGTCGCTGCCCGCCTTTTCTGCATTCGCTTAGTTACGCTATTGAAGCTCAGCGATCAATTGAGAAAGCCTCTGTTGTATAGGCACCGCTTTTAGGCTCAAAATTGCTTATCTCATTTATTTAATAGCCATTGTATGTAGTAGTATTCTTGGGCACGGATAGAAAAGGAACACCCCATGCAAGGAACTAAGCAGCTCACTTATATTACCCTTATCGTTATTCTCTTAATAATGTTCACTGCACAGGCTCATTCTGAAGATAAAGAGCTAGCTTCCATAACGGATAACCCTGGCTTTAACTACTTTAAATCCACCTTATTACAAGTTATCGAGCAAAGAAGACCTGAACTATCGGGGCAGCACCACTTTTATGTTGCTCACTACCGCGAAGGCAGCGAATACACTTATATGTTTTGGCAAGAAGCGAGGCTATTTTGGGTTTTACACCTAGGTACCCCAGAGGAATATGGTTGGATGTCAATGCTATTACCTAGTAGTGGCGAGTTACTGCATATCGATAAGGATGTCGTCGCCACTCAAGAGGAGGTGGGCGCAAGCACTTATATGGTAAGCCAACAATGGATAAATGATAAAATTTTTAAGTGTGTGGTCGACGGTGATTTAATCACCGTCACCTACCCTTAGTTCGCCACCTTTAAGGTAATCACTCCAGCGATAATCAATAACACGCCGAAATAACGCATTAATGATGAGCTATCGCCGTAGAAGAACACCCCAACCAAGAAGGTGCCTGCGGCGCCTATGCCTGTCCAAACCGCATAGGCTGTGCCAATGGGAATGGTCTTTTGCGCCAGCCAAAGTAAAAAGCCACTAACACCCATAAATACAATTGCCATGGCTATCCCTAACCAGCGCGTTTGTGGCTCCTGAGCCAGTTTTAACCCCACTGGCCAACCAATTTCAAATAACCCTGCGCAAATCAAATACAACCACGCCATTAAGAGGCTCCTTTAACTAACTTTACTTGGTACAGATCATCGCGACGATCCTTAAGGTTGCGCACTGTGCCTTCACTGTGGAGAATTTTCAACTTATCCATATCAAGATCAGAGAACAACAACATTTCAGTGTTAGGCGTGGCTTCGTTCAAGCAAGCATCATGAGGAAAAGAAAAATCCGATGGCGTTAATACCGCAGCTTGCGAGTACTGCACGTCTAAACTTTCCACTTCCGGTAAATTACCCACACTGCCTGCGATGACTACATAGCATTCATTTTCAATGGCGCGCGCTTGGGCACAATGGCGCACGCGTAAGTAGCTGTTTTTGGTATCAGTCCAAAAGGGTACAAAGAGAATATCTAGCCCCTGCTCGGCTAGAATACGCGCCAGTTCGGGAAACTCTACGTCGTAGCAAATCTGAATTCCTACTCGTCCGGCATCAGTGTCAAATACCGCTATTGTATCACCGCCTTGGATCACCCAATCATTGGCCTCATGAGGTGTAATATGGATTTTGCGTTGTTCATCCACTTTACCACTGCGATGGCACAGGTAACTGACATTATAAATAGTGTCATTCTCAGCAACCGGCATTGAGCCTGTGATAATATTGGCGTTGTACTCCACCGCCATACGCGACATCGCATCAACGAGCGTGCTGGTATACTCAGCTAAAAAGCGAATCGCCTCGGTCTGGCTGCGATGTTCTTGTATGCCCATCAACGGCATATTGAAAAACTCAGGGAAGAGGATGAAATCACTTTGGTAATCGGAAACAGTATCGACAAAATACTCCACTTGCTTAAGCAGCTCATCGACACTTTCAACACTGCGCATCTGCCATTGCACCGCACCCACACGAACAATCGACTTGGTGCTTTCAATAACTGTATCCGTAGGCTCAAAGAGAATATTATTCCACTCCAATAAGGTGGCATAACCCACCGACTCTTCATCCTCTGGCAGGTACTTTTTTAACAGCCGCTTGACCTGAAAGTCGTTGGCAAGCTGAAAGCTGAGGATTGGGTCATACACCTCTTTCCTATCCACTTTTTCGATGTATTCCATAGGCGACATCTGGGCGCGGTAGTTGTGATAGAGCGGTATACGACCTCCGGCTAAAATAGCCCTTAAGTTATACTGCCGGCATAGCTCTTTACGCGCATCATACAAACGTCTTCCTAAACGCATGCCTCGGTGACTCGCGGCAATCGCCACATCTAAGCCGTACAATGCATCGCCATTAGGGTCGCTAAACACTCGGTCATGGCCATCGACGATATCATCATAGGTATGAGGGTTAGAGAAGCGCGCATAGTCGACCTGCACACTGAGGGCGATGCCTACTAACTGCTCATCATCAACAATGCCAATTTGCCCTTCAGGAAACTGGTCAATCAAACGGAAAATCGTGTGGCTAGGCCAGGCACCACCTAAATCGGGGTAAGCTTCGTCCATCAGTGTTTTAATCTGTGGGTATTGCTCTTTGGTCAGATTACAAATGGCTAAGCGGGTTTTTTCTACCGACATCATTCCCTCCCATGGGCACTGTAAAACTCTATTGTGGTGTTAGTGCAGGCAAAACAAAAGAGCCAATACACTTATTCGCGATGAAATGCGTAGCGATTAATGTTGGAAAACGCCATCATAATATCTCGCGCATAGTTAACTCTAGGATGTGCCAACGCGCCTTTACGCCAGGCCAAATAAATATTGTTTTCCGGTCCCTCGGGGCCCAACTGCACCAAACGTCCGCTGCGAATATCGTCATGACACAAGTAGTCCGGCAACACCGAATAACCCACGCCGGTGCGCACAATCCCTGCCAGGGCACGAATATCAGGGCAGGTCGCTACGATTGGCGAGCGACAGTGAGCTTTAAAAATCACATCAAAATATTCTCGAATAAGCGGTAGCTGAGCGTCGTAGCTCACCACTGGCAAGGTGTTTAAAACGCTGGCATCGATTGGTGCTTGGGCAAGCGCGTCGGCAAGCAAGCGGTGTGCAACCAGCATCAGCCTCTCACTATCGAGCACCTGATAGTCATAAACCTTACTATCGGGTAATGAGGCGGTGATCGCTAAATCGGCATTGCCACTGTCCAATGCCGAATAAATTTGCTCGCGGTTACCGGGCAAGATGGTGACCGTTACATTGCCCCCCTGCAATAGATTTGCAAGCTGCGCGGAGGCCACGTAACTAATGTATTCGGCGGGCCCGGCGAGGGTAATGGTTCCTTGCACATCGGTAGAGCGACTGCGCGTTGACGCCATTTTTTGTTCTATGGCATCGAAATGGCTGCCCAACTGGGCCGCCAACTCATGCGCTATGTTGGTCGGCTCAACCCCGCGATGACGGCGCGTAAAGAGCGATTTTCCCACGGCCGACTCCACTGTTTGAATATGCGCTGTCGCCGCCGGCTGTGATAGCCCCAGATTTTTCGCCGCTCGAGAGATATTCAAACAGCGATAGACTTCAACGAAGGTTCGTAATTGCACAAAGTAAGACATAAATTGATATCAGATATTTTATACCTAACCCAAATTAAACTGAATTCTGCTTATTATAGCCCTCCGCTATACTTGTCTCATCCTAAACTTGATTGGAGCAAGTATGCGCATCAAATCAATTACCACCCTAATCGCCACCGTGGCGACCTTAGTAACCACGGCGACCGTTAGCGCCAATAGCAATGCAGAGCAAGTGCTGGTGCTGCTCTCCAGTGAAACGCAAATGACCCTCGCCGATGGCAGTACCTATGAAACAGGGTATTACCTCAATGAATTTGGCGTACCCGCTGATAAGTTACAAAAAGCGGGCTATGACTTGGTGCTTGCAACACCGAAAGGGAACGCCCCACAAGTAGATGAAAACTCGGTCAAAGCCATGTACTTTGGGGGTAATGAACAAGAAATGGTACGTATTGAAAAGGTTGTGGCGAACTTAGATGGCATTAACGACACCTTGAGCCTCACGCAAGTGATCAGCAACGGCCTAGACCAGTACAGCGGCGTATTCATTCCTGGTGGCCACGCACCTTTGATAGATTTGGCCAATAACCCAGAAGTAGGCACCATTTTGGCGCACTTTCATCGTCAGCAGAAACCAACAGCGGCTATTTGCCACGGGCCTATCGCGCTGTTATCAGCACAGCAAAACCCCAGCGCTTACGAGCAAAAGATTGTCTCTGGGCAAAACGCGTCAGCCACAGACTGGCTCTATGATGGTTACCGTATGACTATTTTCTCAAACCCCGAGGAAGCCAGCTTTGAAGCCTCGTTGGCAGGTAAAAAGCTACGTTATTATCCAGCCAAAGCCATGGCCCAAGCCGGTGGCGATATGAGCTTTGCCGACAAATGGCAACCTAATGTAGTGGTTGATAGAGAGCTGATCACCGCGCAAAACCCTTTTTCCGATAACAAACTTGCCGATGCACTTATTTCCGCATTGCGTCAACGTAGCCAGTAGGGTAGTAACACCATGTTAAACTTTGAATTTAAAAACACCACAGAGATCCTCTTTGGCGAAGGCCAAAGCAAGCTTATCGCCGAGCGCCTTAATAGCAATGACAAGATCTTATTGCTATACGGTGGCGGCTCGATTAAGAAAAACAGCGTTTATGACGATGTCGTCGCCGCCCTTGCCGGGTTCGAATTTGTTGAGTTCGCCGGAGTGGAGCCTAACCCCACCTATGAAACTCTCAGTGAGGCTCTGCAAGTGGTCAAAGAACAAGATATCAACTTTATTCTTGCCGTTGGCGGTGGCAGCGTGATCGATGGAGCGAAATATATTGCCGCAGCAGCAAACTATCCTGGCGATGGTTGGGATATTCTCGTTGAAGGGGCTGAGGTAACAAGGGCGCTGCCTATTGGCGCCGTGCTTACGCTGCCGGCCACGGGGTCGGAAAGTAACGGTAATTCGGTGGTTACCAAAAAGGCCACACAGCAAAAGCGCGCATTTGGCTCGCCTTTAGTGCAACCCCAATTTGCGGTGTTAGACCCAACTTACACCTATTCGCTGCCCACTCGGCAAGTGGCTAATGGTGTCGTTGATGCCTTTGTCCATGTGATTGAACAGTACTTAACCTACCCGGTGAACGCGCCGCTGCAGGACCGTTTTGCCGAGGGCATTTTGTCGACTCTTATTGAGCAGGGCCCGCAAGCGCTAAGTACACCGCATGATTACGCTGTACGGGCTAATATCATGTGGTCAGCAACCATGGCACTTAATGGCTTGATTGGTAAAGGCGTGCCGCAAGATTGGGCCACGCACATGATAGGCCATGAGCTGACAGCGCTTTATAACCTCGACCACGCACAAACTTTGGCCATTGTGCTACCGGCGCTAATGTTTGTGAAAAAAGAGCAAAAGCGTGAGAAAATCATGCAGCTAGGACGGCGTGTCTTCGCTCTAGAGAATGCCGATGAAGAGGCACTCATCGATGCCACCATCAAAGCGGTGCAAGATTTCTTCGAGCAGATGGGGGTGAAAACCCGCCTCGGTGATTACGGATTAGATAGCCAAGCGGCTAGCGAAGCAGCTGAGAACCTGCGCCGCAATGGTTTGCATGAACTCGGCGAACACGGTGATATTACCCCTCAAGTTGCCCAGTCCATTCTCGAACTGGCACGCTAAGGTGATAGGGCCGCCAAGCGGCCCTTACTTATCAATCTTGCTAGCTGTCCATCTGTGTCGGCATGACATGCACTTCACGCACATTCGCCCTGGCATCAGCGCTGATAGCATAGTAAACCGCGTCGGCAATATCGTCAGCGGCAAGCTTATCCGGTTTCGGTTCGTCGAAAAATGGCGTGTCCACCATGCCCGGGGTGATAGTGGTGCAACGCCCCTGCCACTGAGCCATTTCTAGCGCCAGGTTTTGACCAAAGCCATAGGCAAACCACTTACTCGCGCCATAAATAGACCCCTTCAATGGCATGCGCCCAGCAACCGAGCTAGTAAGAATGAATTGCCCTTGGGTTTTCCGCAAATGTGGCAAGCTGGCATGAGCGGTATATAGCAAGGCATTAATATTAATGTCTATCATCTTCTGCCATTGCTGTGGGTCGCCCTTTTCTGTGCCCGCTTTGCTCACTCCAGTACCGGCATTAGCAAAAGCCACATCCAAGCGCCCATAATGCATCACCGTACGCTCAACAACATCTTTAAGTGCATCATAATCGGTGGCATCACAGGCAAACGCTACGGCAAAGTCTTCGCCAAGCTCTTGTACCAACTGAGTAAGCTTATCCTCACTGCGGGCGGTCAATGCCACCTTATGCCCCTCAGCCACAAGTTTACGTGCCGTGGCTTCACCAATGCCGCTGGAAGCGCCAGTGATCAACACAATTTTCTCGCTCATACACTCTCCTTTTAATTAAACTGACCTTATAGACCTTGGGGGGTTACAGGCAAAAACAACCCACTTGTGCAAAAACCTTGGCTTTGCTAGCGTGTCGCAATCGCCATTGCACTGCCATAACCATGCATTTTATCGCCCTAACCGCTGAATTGAACGACACTATTGCTGAGCTATTGCACCGCTTTAATGAGCTTAGCCAAGAGCAACAACACCTTGCCCGAGTGTTAGCCGCCATTTATAAACCGATTGAGTTGCATGCCCTGACACGCATTGTGCAGCATTCGGACATGGCTGCAATCGCGCACTTCAGCGACAAAACTTTGAAACATGCCATTACCGAGTTAAAAGCCTTAGAACTGGTGCAGCAAAGTCGCCACGGCGTGGTCATTAACCGTTTAGTCGCCAATTCACTGGTGCGCAGCGCCATAGCTAAAAATCATTACTTGGCGATGTTAACTGCTGCCGAGACCGTGGTTCCGGTGTTGAGTAGTTACCAGTGGCAAGAGCAAACCGCCGATCAGCGTCGCCTTATTCGCGATATGTATTTCTTTGGTGAACACAAGCGGGTGATGGAGCTGTTGGCACTGCCTAAAAATCCACTACAACTTGATTGGCAACAAAGTCCGGCGCTGTGCGGCTTGGTGTTCTATCCCTTTAACCTTGATGAGTTCAAGACCCTGGATGCACGTTTACAATATCAAGCCTTCGCCACCCTACTGGCAGCACATCGGCAACAAGGCCAAAGCACGGCAGTACTAGTGCAATACTTGCATCAAGCTTGTGTCGCAGTGCCGGACAACACCTGGCTACACAATCTAAAGGCGGAGCAATATCTATGGCGTGGCGATATCACTCAACTCGCGGCCCATATTAATCCGCAAGATACCGAGTTATATAGTTTATTACTGCAAGGCAGTGCTGCTTTTTTACAACAACAATTCGCAGCAGCGAAGCAGTTATTTGAACAGGCACTACAGGCCAAAAGTCGATATCAACGGCGTAAAAAGCAATACCTAGAAGGGATCTACGGACTTTTTTACCAGCTCACCTTGCTCACTCTAGGTAGTGGCCAAGACCGCAGCCCCTTGCAGACTCTAGAGCAGCAACTGGATCACCAACAACAAGACAAACAACGCAGCGAATTTGCACTGACTATCGAGTTGGTTTTAAGGCGCTTTATGCATCATCTCAAAGGCCGTGATAGTTACCGATTTCGCGCCGATTACTTGGGGTTCTGTCGCAAAGGAGAGTTGAATTATCAGCTTTATGTGGTGTTTGCGCTGGCAGCGTACCGCTGGAGCTCGCAATCACCGGAGCCGTGGTTATTAGCGCTCAAAGACCCAGCTCAACGCTTCTTCGAACATAGCCAATGCCAGCTGTTTAGCGCATTTTTACAGCATTTTGACGACTTATCTACCGACGTTCCCATCAATATTGCGCATTTACTCCGAAGCCAAGAAAGCTGGGATATAGCCCTTGAACAGCTGCTTGCACTCGATACTCAAACTGACAACACACGCGATGAAGACACTCGGTTAGTATGGCAATTAACCTCTGAGCGTTTTGCAGCAACACTCAAACCAAAACAACAAAAACGCAGTAAACATGGTTGGAGTAAAGGCAAAGCCGTGTCGTTACAGCGCCTGCATAAAGAGCCTCAGAGCTTTAACCTGAGCCACCAAGACCAGGCTATCTGCGCCCAAATCGACGTGCGCACCGGCCATGACTTCTACCGCAGCAAAGAATACCATTTACCCCTTGCCAGCGCCCTACCCTGTGCCGTCGGCGCCGACAATATTGTTGATGAGCAAGGCCATGCTTTGGAGCTGGTGCAGCGCGAGCCTAGCCTCCGCATCGTCACCCATGGCGAGGAGCTTAGCCTCAGTATCGCCCAGTTGCCCACCCAGATTTATCAGGCAGAGCCGCCACTTACCTCGGTACGTATGCCTCGCCCTGGGGTGTGTGAGTTCACCATTTTTCAGCAACAGCATCTGCAAGTGGTTAATATCGTTGGCGAAGCGGGGCTCACCATACCCAGTCACGCGAAAGCAAAAGCACTGCAAAGCATCCGCGCCATTGCGCCATTGATAAACATCGAGTCAGACATCGATGGCATCGGCGAAGCACTCATACAAACAGAACCCGCTGCTGAATTAGTGATCAATATTAGCCCTTTGGCGTCGGGGTTAAAGTTCGACTGCGTAGTGATGCCTTTTGGCGAGCATGGCCCAACCATGAAGCCAGGGGTGGGCAGCCGCAATGTCAGTGCTCATATTGACGGCAAGCGTATTGCTCTACAGCGCGATCTCGCCTACGAACAACGTTTGCTCGAGCAACTCGATGAGCATTGCAGTGATTTCCAGGCCATGACCGACACCAGCTTGTCACAACCCGATTGGCAACCTGCGTTAGTCACTTTAGAGCAATTGCAATTGGCGTTAGCCAACCAACACCCTGATTTACCGCTCAAGCTGCGCTGGCCGCGAGGAAAAGCTATTACCCTAACACAGCCACTAAAAAGTGAGCATTTACAACTCAGTATCAGCCAAAAAAATGAGTGGTTTGATATTACCGGCAGCGCCACACTGGACGATGGTAAGGTGCTGGAGTGGCAAGCTTTGATCACCGCTTTCGCCACGAGTGGGGGGCGCTTTATTACCTTGGAAGATAATCGTATTGTGGCGCTCAGTGAGCAACTCAAACAGCAGCTCGAAGTGCTCAGCGGGGCTGCCGATCAGGGCTTATATCACCCGCTAACCAGCCGCTTAATTCGCGACCATACCACAGGTATGCGCATGCAAACTGTGCCTGGCTGGGAGCAATTAGATCGCCGCATGCGTGAAGCCAATACGTTACAGCCGCCACTCCCCAGCACCTTTCAAGCACATTTGCGCGACTATCAATTGCAAGGTTTTGACTGGGCCATGCGTCTCGCCCACTGGGGTGCGGGAGGATGTTTAGCCGACGATATGGGCTTAGGCAAAACGGTGCAGGCTTTGGCGGTGTTAGTTGCCCGCGCCGGGGATGGCCCAGCGCTGATCATTGCCCCTACCTCGGTATGCTTTAATTGGCAGCAAGAGGCGCAGCACTTCGCTCCGACCTTAACGCTAACACAATTCTCAGAACTAAAAGATCACCAGAGCAGAGCGCAAAAAGTTCAGGCGCTTGGCGCCGGCGATGGTTTAGTGATCAGCTACCAGCAACTACAGCGTCATATTGAGTTACTTGAGCCCATCCGCTGGCATAGCATTATTGCCGACGAAGCTCAGGCGTTAAAAAACCCGCTGGCTAAACGCACTCGCGCTGCGTACGCCCTAAAAGGCGAATTTAAACTGATCACCACAGGCACCCCCATTGAGAACAACCTCACCGAACTGTGGAGTTTGTTTCGCTTTATTAATCCTGGTTTGCTGGGCAACTTAAAACGCTTTAGTCGCCGCTTTACCCACGTCATTGAGAATGCCGAGCAGGAGCCGGCCAAGGCCTTAAAGGCACGCCGGGCGCTCAAGGAACTGATCAAACCTTTTATGCTACGCCGCTTAAAATCGCAAGTTTTGCAGGAGCTGCCGCAAAAGACAGAGATTAACCAGTTAGTCCCATTGAGCGACGAAGAACAGCATTTTTATGAAGCGCTGCGCCAGCAGGCCCTTGAGCAACTGCAACAACTAGAGCAGATCGATAATCCCGGTGAACAACGCATCCAAATGTTGGCGCAGTTGACTAAGTTGCGTCAGGCTAGTTGTCACCCACAATTAGCAATGCCACAAAGCACCTTAACCAGTAGTAAACTCGAAGCCCTTGATGAACTACTACAGGAGCTACTTGAGAATAATCATAAAGCACTTATTTTTAGCCAATTTGTCGGCCATTTGCGGTTATTGGAAGCGCATATTAAGCGCCGTGGCATCGCCTATCAATATCTAGACGGCAGCACCCCAGCCGCTGCGCGCAAAGCACGTATTGAGGCCTTCCAGCAAGGCCAAGGGGAAGTGTTCTTAATTAGCCTTAAAGCCGGTGGCTCAGGCTTGAACCTCACGGCGGCCGACTATGTTATTCATATGGATCCTTGGTGGAACCCAGCGGTGGAGCAACAGGCTTCTGATCGCGTTCACCGTATGGGGCAAACACGACCAGTAACCATCTACCGACTCATTGCCAAAGGCACCATTGAAGAAAGGATTCTCGCCCTGCATCAGCACAAGCGCGAATTAGCCGACACCTTACTCAGTGATTTTGATAGCACTGCACAGCTCAGTGTCAGCGAGATGATGGCTATGCTTAAAGACACCTTTTAACTCTGTACCACAACAAGCACAAAAGCCCGCTTAAATAAGCGGGCCGGCTGTCTGCACTGAGTTGTACTTATTGCATGGGCATCAAAACGGTGTCGATGACGTGGATGACACCATTGTCACTTGCCACATCCGCCGTGCTCACCACCGACTCGTCGATATACAGCGTCCCATCTTGCAGTGACAAAGTGCTCATATCGCCATTGGCCATGGTGACCATTGGGTTGTCTGAATTAGCGATATCAATGGCCGCATCAGAGCTCACCGTAGCATCAGCAACTACATGATATAAAAGTACATTTGTAAGCGCTTCAGGATCGGCTAACAGCGCATCTAAGGTCGCTTGGTCAAGCTTATCAAACGCCGCATCGGTGGGAGCAAACACCGTAAACTCGCGCTCTAAGTCTGCCAAGGTTTGCTCAAGCCCAGCCTCTTGCAACGCACTGACTAGGGTTGTGAAATTACCATCGGCTACGGCAACATCGACGATTGACTGCCCACTAGGCGGCATTAGCACGCTATCAATCACATGAATAACACCGTTGTCAGCAGCCACATTGGCGGTGGTTACCTGCGCATTGTCAATGTACAACATGTCATTTTTCAGCGATAACGTCGCTGTATCGCCATTGGCCATGGTGATCATCGGCTGCTCTGAGTTAGCCACAGCAATGGCGGCGTCTGATTGCACTGTGGCATCAGGAAGTACGTGATAAAGCAACAAATCTGATAGCGCTTCAGCGTCGGCAAATAGCGCATCGACAGTAGCTTGGTCAAGCTGCTCAAAGGCCGCATCGGTCGGGGCAAAAACGGTAAATTCACGCTCTAAATCGGCTAAAGTGGTATCCAGCCCAGTGGTTTGCAAAGCCGCCACCAAAGTGCTGAAGTTGCCATTACCGACGGCGACATCAACCACAGATTGTGCTGGTGCCGGAACTTGAACTTCACCGACAACAACAGTATCGAGCACATGGATAATACCGTTAGTAGTTTGGATGTCTGTCATGGTCACTGTGGCATCACCAAATTTTAGCGTGTCGTTTTCGCCATCAATGGTTATATCTATCTGATTGCCTGATACCGTCTGTGCTTGTTGGCCATTCAAAGAAAATGCCGTGATTGAGTCTACCGAGCCACTGACAACATGCTGCAACAAAATCTCTTTGAGCACTTCAGGGTTGGCCAGTAACGTGTCGATAGTGGCTTGCCCTAATGCCGCAAAAGCCGCATCAGTCGGAGCAAAAACAGTGAACTCCTGCGATTCGTCACTCAAGGTTGCGACCAAATTAGTCGCTTCAAGGGCCGCCGCTAAGGTGGTGAAGTCGTCGCTGGCAACCGCTGTTTCAATAATATTCATCGTTGGCTGCTGCGGTTGCGATTGTGGCGGCGTCAATACCGCATCAATCACATGGATCACGCCGTTGTTGGCGCTAATATCCGTGGTGGTCACGGTTGCCGTGTTGACCAATAACTCGTCACCAGATAAAGACAAGCCCAATGCTGCACCATTGACTGTCGCAACAGTTGAGCCTGCGGCGTCAATTGCGGCACTTGAGCTGACCCGAGAGTCCAAAACATGATAAGTGAGGATCGCCGAGAGGGTATCAGGGTCCTCAAGCAAGGCATCAATGGTTTCTTGCCCAAGCAAGGCAAAAGCGTCATCAGTGGGTGCGAACACTGTAAATTGACTGTCGGTATCGCTGAGAGTGGCATCTAGCCCGGTGGCCTGAAGTGCAGCGGTCAAGGTTTCAAAATCCTCAGACGCAGCGGCAACATCAACCACTGTAGTAATGGGCGCTTCGGGCGGCTCGACGACAGCAGTATCGTTGTCATCATCATCGCTACAAGCAGTAGTAAGCGCCAACAAACCTGCTATGAGCGTTAATTTCAGATAGTCTTTCACGTTTGCTTTCCTTTTTTTTAAGTGAGACAGCAAACTCAACTACGTCGGTAACGATAATAAAAGATCAATAAAGTGTTACTTTATTTATACAAGCTGTGCCTACATCATCAACAAACAACGGTGATTCTCTCTATCACAACCACATAGTAACTATCTAAATAAATTGAGATTTTTATCGCTTTCAGAGCAAAGATAAAGCATCGAGAGTGCTCCTAACTATTGCTCAATTTTATATAAGCCTTATACAACCAAGTTGTAAGTGATAATTGTTTTCATTATAATTAAGTTCTGTTTTCAGTTTTACTTACTACAATAACTATGCGCTACTTTTCTATTTTCTTAGCTGTAATTAGCTCTTTACCGGCTCTTACTCTTGCCAATACGGCCACCGAGCAAGATCAAGCGAATAACGATACCATAGAGAAAATTGAGGTAGTTGGTCGCGCGTTTTCTCTTTATCGGCCAACAGAGTCAAGTTTCGGTACCCGCACCAATACGCCTTTGGAAAAAATTCCACAGTCGATTCAGGTACTGCCACAAGCATTAATAAGCGATCAAGCTGCAAGGCAGATCACCGATTTATACAGCAATATCGCCGGCGTTAATGCGTTTAGTTATTCAGGGGTGACCTTTCGCGGCTTTCGCCAAGACGAAATTCTCTATGATGGTGTAAAGGGCGACCCATTTAATGGTTTTGCCGTTCCCCAGCTATTTAATATTGAACAAGTCGCCGTGCTCAAAGGACCAGCTGGCGCAGTGTATGGCAGTGGTAACCCAGGCGGCATTATTAACTACGTGACTAAAAAGCCGCAGTTTAGTGAGCAAACCACGGTAGAACTAGAGGTAGGTAATGATGATTATCTTAGCGGAGCGTTTGAAAGCACCGGCGCCATCAGTGACTCCGACGCTCATGCCTATCGCGTTGGTCTATACCGTGATAGCGAAGAGCCCTTTCGCGCCAACACCACCACCGACAACACCATTGTCGATCTGGGCTATACCTGGCTGGCCACTCACGATACCGAGCTGACGCTACAGTATACCTATATAGAACAAGAGCTAGGAGGCGCACGCTTGCGTGGCGTTCCTGTAGACGAACAAGGTAACTTCATCACCGACATTAGTTGGAATCACAACGAAGCGACTGACTTTCAGAACGTTGAGGCCCATGTTTATCAAGCCATTATAAAACATGACCTGAATGATACTTGGCGAATGGATATCACCGCACGTTACTTCGATAACGAGGAACTACAGAATTACCATGAGCCTCGCGGCCTAGTCGATACTGACAACGACGGCGTGGCTGACTGGAGCCATCGCGAATTTCGTGATCAAATACGCGAAAATGAAGGTTTTAGTCTAACAGCCAACGCTATTGCTGAGTTGCAACTTGGCGATACGCAGCATCAAATACTGCTTGGTAGTGATTGGTATAAACATGACTTTGCTGGCGATTACCGTACTGCACGGCAACAGAGTAAAGGCGGCCCCGTGCCCGGGCTCGACCTACACAACCCTGAGTATGGTCTAACTTCACGCGCCGACTATAACATGGACGCCATTGCCTCTCGCTTGAGCGCGACTACGCTGACGCGTTGGGGGGTCTATGCACAAGACCAAGTCGACTTAACCGACCAATGGAGTGTGACTGCAGGGCTACGTTACGATCACTTTGAAGACCGTGATGAGCTTAATCACACCGAGTTCTCCGACAGCGATATAACTTATCGTCTCGGCACCAGCTATAACATCAATGACATGTTCTTCCCTTATGCCTTGCACGGTACCGGATTTGTGCCGCAAAGCGCGAGCAATCAAGACCCTGCTGCTGGTGGCCCGTTTGACCCAGAACACAGCCGTATCAATGAGTTAGGGCTAAGAACTAAACTTTTCGATGACAGCCTCGCGGTGAACATTGCCACCTACGATATTGTTCGCGAGAATATCTTACAGCCCAGCTTGCTCGGTGATATTGGCAATGATGGCACCGATGATTTGGTGGCCTTGGGAGAAGTGCAAAGTAAGGGTATTGAGCTGGAAGTGGTGGGAGATATTACCGAGCGTTGGGTGATCACCGCAAGCTATGCATACAACGACACGCGAATCACCGAATCCAGTGATAGCATTCGCAACCAAATTCCCGACAGCGACAAGTTTGCTAATGCGCCACAAAACACGCTGGGAGTCTGGACTCGCTATGAGCTGCCACAGCTTAACTCATCAATTTCCGCAGGTTTAGACTATGTCGACGAGCAAATGAGCCTAGGTGGATTGCCGGTGAAGCCTTACACCATTTACAATATGGCATGGCAAACCCAGTATCAAAACTGGCAATGGCAGCTCTCGGTTAAAAACCTCTTCGACAAAGAGTATGCATCCAGCGGCTTTATTACCCGTACAGGGCACTTCCCTGGCGAGCCTCGTCGCATTTATGTGAGCGCCAAGTATCGTTTTTAAGGAATACCAGTGAGCGCTAGGCAGTGGTTTAATGTGCACTCATGGGCAGGGCTGTTTGTTGGCGCCCTGCTTTTTGTGACTTGTTTATCGGGTACTTTGGCAACGCTCAGTCACGAGCTTGAGTACCTGAGTGATAGTCAGTTTCGCGCTATCAGTGACAGTGGCGACACCGATTTTGCCGCCATTGAACGCACCTTGAATACGCATTACCCCGGTGCTCAGGTGATGTATCTAGCTCGCCATAAACAAGACTATCTCGCCACTGAAGTTCAGTTAAAAATACAAGGGTCTTTTCGCTTCGTGTATGTGGATGGTGCCACCGGTGCATTACTCGGAGAAGGGCCGTGGGCGCGTATCTCACGATTCTTGCGTAACTGGCATATGACCCTATCCATGGGCTGGACGGGGAAGCTTATCATCACCAGCTTAAGCTTACTGTTAGTGGTGTTGTTGGTGTCCAGCCTTTACGTATATCGTCAGTGGTGGCGTCATTTTTTGAAGCGCCCCGCTGCTCTCACACTTAGCAAGCGCAATAGCTGGTCCGATTGGCATAAACTCCTCGGTTTGTGGAGCTACTGGTTTATCTTGGTGATGGCACTAACGGGGTTATGGTATTTAGTTGAACACGGCCTACAAACGGCGAAGATAGATCATTATGTTGCACCGCCGCCAGCAGTGACCCAATTGGCCAATCAAAATGAAAAGAGCACACGCCCGCCGCTCACTTTGAGTGCCGCTTATCAAGCAGCGAAGCAGGCCTTCCCAAGTTTAGATATTCGCTATATCAGCTACCCACAACACAGTCATCAGGCTATCCAAATTCGCGGTTACAACGACGATATACTGCTGCGTCTACGCGCCAATAAGGTCTATTTGCACCCAGCAACAGGTGCCGTATTAGGTATTCAAAAAGGCGAGCAGCTGCCCTTAGTGCCGCGCCTAAAAGACACCGCCGATCCATTGCACTTTGGTAACTTCGCCGGCCTCGGCACTAAGCTCATTTGGGCGTTCTTTGGCGCGCTGATGACCTTTGTGAGCGGTGCCGGTGTGGTGATGGGCTGGTTACGAGTGCGACGTAAAACCTCTGCTATTCGCTGGCTGGGGCTATCCGGTGTTATCGCTATTGCCTTAGTGCTTGCCTCGGTGGTTGCCACAAGTATGTCATTTAGTGTGCGCAACGTTCCGGCGCAGTTATTTTCGCCGGTGCTCGGCGTTGAGAAGTAAGAGGGTGTTGCAATAGTGCTACCACTCTAAAAATAACAATTAATCCCTTAACTATTGAGTTGAAAGTAAAAAATTAGCGCTTAATCAGCTTTATTAGCAAAAAATGAACAAATGATTATTGTTTGTACTTACATAACAGATCTATAATGCGAACGATTTTCATTTTTCATACAGGGAATTATTATGAAGTCCTCTCCCGCTCTCGCCCCCTTAGCCAGTGCTATTACTTTGGCGTTATGTGCAGCAAACAGCTTAACCGTTCACGCCGATGTTCAGGATATCGAAAAGATTATTGTCAGTGGTCAAAAAATTGATCGCGGTCTACAAGAAACCCCCACCAGCGTTGCCGTAATAACAGAGCAAACGGTAGAGCGTGAGAACCTCAATACCTTCTATGATGTCCTTGCTCGTACCCCCAACGTATCTGGAACTGACGGTGCAGGCTTTAATATTCGTGGCATTGATGCGTTTAATGTTACCGGCGGCGGCTCTGGCGGTTTAGCCAGTGTGTATATCGATGGCGCGCCTGTGCCGTACAGAATGATGCAACAAGGCGGCTTTTCTACTTGGGATATCAGCCAGGTGGAGGTTCTTCGAGGCCCGCAATCGACCCTGCAAGGCCGTAATGCACTGGCAGGCGCGGTGGTCATGAATACCCGCGATGCAGAGCAAGAATACAGTTTGAAAGCTCGCCTGGGCATGGGCGAATACGGTGCTCAAGAGGCCGCCATTGCTCTTGGAGGTGGCCTGGTTGAGGATGAACTGGCATTTCGTCTCAGTGCTGAAAAACGTGATAGTGATGGTTACAACACCAATGTGGCTACCGGTGAAGAGTCGGACTTTGACGACAATGAATTCTATCGCGCTAAGCTACGCTATACGCCGACAGCCTTACCCCAGTTTGAAGCACAACTGAGCTTTATGCACAGCGAAAACGAAAAAGGCATCGAATGGGTAGCGACACAAAGCGGTAATACGGCTTATCCGATTAACGATATCTTCGATGATCGTTACGTTTATCTCGACTCACCAACCTTTGAGTTTACCGATACCGACATGTATGCGCTCAATATGCAGTACGACCTTACTGATTTTTGGCGTCTCACTGCAATCACTACTTACTCTAACTCAAAGTATGGCTATGAATGGGATGGCGATGCGTCGATGGTTGGACCGCAATCAACACTCACCGATCGCCGCGAAGACAAAACCACTTCTCAAGAACTGCGCTTAACCTATGATGGTGAACGCCTCAGTGGGTTGATCGGGCTTTACTATTCCGATGTTGATGTTAATGACATCAGCAGTGGCGAGCGTGGTGTCACCTTTGAGCAGCTGGGTGTACGCACGTTACTGACAGCCCCCCCAGAGTTTGGCGGGCTGGGACTACCCGCTGTGTTAGCCGAACAAGTTCTGCAATTATACCGTGGCGCTGACCCCTTGTTTATTAGCCAGTCTGCCCATTATGTGCAAGGGATCACCACCACCGCCTTGTTCGCTGATTTTACCTATGAGCTAAACAACCACTGGGACGTATTCGCTGGCCTACGCTATGACCGCGAACAACAGGAAAACGGCAACACCACCGATATCAGTATCAGTGCACGCACCGAACAAGCGCTACCACAACCCAGTGACTATGCGTTTGATCCCATGCTGGCACAACTGATTGGCGGCATTAATCAGCAATTATACGCGATGGCCGCCGACGCCTCAGGCGACGAGCCCGTTGAAGACGCTGACTTTGATGCTTGGCTGCCCAAAGTGGGCGCTACGTATCGCTTCAATGATGACGTATCATCTAGTTTTACAGTGCAACGCGGTTATCGCTCAGGAGGTGTGGGCACTAATATCGCCCAGTCGACGCCCTTTACGTTCGACCCCGAATACACTTGGAACTACGAGTTAGCAATGCGTTCCGTATGGCTTGACGACGCATTAGTACTCAACGCCAATCTCTTTTATTTGGACTGGGAAGACCAGCAAGTTGATGTCTATCTATCCAGTAACCAATATGATCGTGAGGTTCGCAACGTTGGCGCGTCCCATGTCCAAGGTTTTGAAACCGAATTAAGTTACTCGCTCAACCCAAGCACTCGCTTCTATGGCGGTATTGGTTATTCGCAAACAGAGTTTGACGACTTCGTGCAACTCTTTAATGGCGTTGAGACCAATTACAGCGGACGCGAATTCGCCGGTGCGCCGCAATGGACTGCGCTAATGGGAGTTGATTACTTCTCACATCAAGGTTGGGTCGCCAATGTGAATGCCAGCTACACCGGCAGCTCCCAACGCCTATCCACACCCTTAGAGCAGGGGTTAGACCCACGCAATGACGCCTACTGGCTGGTCAATGCCCGTGTCGGCTACCAATGGCAGCATTATGGTGTGTACGCCTTAGTGCAAAATGCGCTTGATGAGCAATATGTTGTGTTAGCCCCAGCGGGACTTGGCAACCAAACCTTAGGCGCTCCGCGCACCTTCAGTGTGCGCTTCGAAGCACAATTTTAGTTAGGCATTCATCGCGCGGCCCAGCGCCGCGCTCAAGGGGCAATAATATGACAAAAAAACGCACCTTCAGTGCCACCAAGCGTCGGCACTTTCTTGCCTGCGTGTTGGCACTGCTCACCTCGGTAGTGATTATTCCGGGCATGACAACCTATTTACCTTTTGCCATGAGCGAGCAAATTCTCATGCCAATTATGCTGTTTCCGCTTATTTGGACGGCGCTATTTATGTACGCATATATGGCGGAAAAGGCATGGCATCCGTTGGCAGTAATGGTACTGCTGATAGTTATTCATGGCGTATTGAGTTTTATCGCCCTAACAGGAGCAACAGGATGAAATCATTAACCATCAAGAAGCTCTTTAGTATCCATAGTTGGGTGGGAGTTATTACCGCTGCATTGCTATTTATTGTCGCCTTTAGTGGTGCTATTGCGGTATTGAGTCGCCCTGAGCTGAAAATATGGGCGAACCCCGAAATTCAGCAAGCTCCAAAAATACCAGCGCAAGCAATCACTGAGCTTGTGAATCAATACCATGAGCAAGTACCCGCACCATTCGGTGAAAATATTCATGTGTATCTGCCTAGCGGCCATAACACTCATTTACTGACCTTGTTATTTGAATCGCATCATGGTGATGACAATTACGACCAGGCTGTGGCGCACGTTTTTCAATTTCATCCCAACACCTTGGCGTTGCAATCGACTTACTATGGTCCGAGCCAAACCTTCTATGCTGAGCGCAAAACAGATGCTGCCAGCTTTATTGGCCACTTTCATGCCGACTTACATCTCGGCCGACCGATTGGGCTAATACTCACAGGGGTGCTAGGTTTGACGCTGTTGGTGTCGACGCTCACCGGGCTGTTTATCCACCGTCAGTTTTTGCGGCAACTGTTTACCTTTCGCCGCCATAAAGGGACCAGTCTGTGGGTAAGTGACGGGCACAAAATCATGGGGATTTGGGGAAGTCTCTTTCATGGCGTGATTGGTTTTACCGGGGCATTCCTTGGCCTAGCGACGGTTATTTTATTGCCAGCCGCCGCTTTGGTTAACTTTGGCGGCGATCAAGATAAGCTGGTGGAAACATTTACCGCTATTCCTGAGCCAGTCATTAGCCATCAGTATCAACCGACCCAACTGGCCGATATTCTTGCTGATGCCGAGCAGCGCTTCGCCGATGCCCATATTCTTGATGCCACGATTATGGCGCATAACGACGCCAACAGCGAAGTCTACCTGCGTTTGCTTGGCGGGGAGTCGGTGGCCTCGCAGTTACTGCATTATCACGGCGATGGCGAGTACATAAAATCAATGAGTAGCTTTGGCGATATCCCCGGCGTGTCCATCAAAGTGTTAGAGCTATTGTTTCCCTTGCACTTTGGTAATTTCGGTGGGATTTTTATCAAGCTCGTGTGGACTGCACTGGGCTTAACCACAGCACTATTGCCACTGTCAGGGATCATGATGTGGTTAAGTAAACGCGCTCGAGGCAACAACCCGAGCTTAAGCCACAAAGCTTATCAGCGCTGGAATCGCTTTATTATTGGCAGCTGTGGCGGCTTAGTACTGGCCTGTATGTTACTGTTTCCGGCGCAAGTGCTCATCAATGCCTATGTTCCACCCACCACGCACAATGCCGTTATCGGCCCGCTGTTTTTCTATTCGTGGTTGCTCTGGTTACTGCTGGGCGCATTACCTTGGCATTATCATCGCTATTTCCAAGCGACATTAGCATGCATAGGCAGCTTAGCGTTGTTGGTGCTACCGCTTAATGTTTTACTCTCTGAAAACCACGTGTTTAATGCTGGCAGCTTATTGGTAAGTAGTATTGATATCAGCTTTTTTGCTATTGGCTTGGGTTGCTACTACGCCCTTAGACGCCTCTATAAAGGCGCTGCAACTCAGTCGCAGCTTGTTAATCAGGAGCAACAAGTATGAAGCTAATAATACTCGTGTGTGTCTCGATGCTACTGTTGGCCGCCACCGGGTTAGTGCGTAAACACCCTAAAACCCCACTCACTGTGCTGAGCTCGGTGCTTGGTTATGGCTTAGCAGCTTGGGGGTTTGTTTATGTCTACGGCGTTATCGGCGGCGCTTTCGCTTTCATTGCCAGTGCCTTATTAGCAGGGATAGTTATCGCCTTGAGCTTAGGCAAGCCTGACCAGCAATAACAACCTCAAGCGCCACCACTGACCTCAATAAAAGTGCCAGTGGTAAAACTTGCTTGTTCACCGAGTAGCCAGGCAATGGCTTGTGCTACTTCGTGAGCATACCCACAACGGCCTAAGGGTAACTGCGGCCCAAGGCGATGCACACGCTCTGGTTCCCCGCCGTCGCCATGAATATCAGTGGCAATCACGCCTGGGCGCACACCATTGACGCGGATGCCTCGCGCAGCAACCTCTTTTGCCAAGCCGATAGTGAAGCTATCCATGGCTCCTTTTGATGCTGCGTAATCAAGATACTCAAAGGGCGCACCCGTGCGCGCTGCAGCTGAAGACACATTAACGATAGCGCCGTTATCAGGCATACGTAGCAATGCTGCTTGAGCACATAAGAAGGCGCTGGTTACGTTCACGCTCAAAATGCGATTGATGCGCTGAGCATTGAGCCCTGCCAGCGAGGTTTGCGCTGCCAAGATGCCAACATTATTCACCAAATGAGTAAGGCCGCCGCAATGCTCATCAATGGTCGCAAAGAGGCGCTCTACCTCTGACTCTTGGCTGACGTCGCCAGCCACGGCGAGCGCTACGCCACCACCTAGTTCAATCTCTGCTACGAGTGCCTGCGCGGCGCGATGATTATTCAGGTAGTTAATGACGACTTGATAACCTTGCTCAGCCAACAACCGGGCTGTTGCTGCGCCAATGCCACGACTTGCGCCGGTGACCAGTACGGTATGTTTATTCATAACTTAACTGCACAAAAAAAAGCGGCTAACGCCGCTTTTCTTATTTTTCTTTCATATTCCAAAGAATACCTTGGTCTGAGCCCATAACCGTAGTCGGCATCTGACCATTCCATTGCTGTGCACGCATGTACTCAACTAGGGTGGCATTATTCTTAATGGCTTCAGCTTTCTTCTGCATCGCTTCAGCTTCCGCTAAACCTTTTAGTTTAATTGCTTCCGCTTCGGCCTGCGCCTCGATTTTAATCGAATAGGCTTTACCGTCTGCTTTTGCTTTTGCGGCATCACGTTGAGCCATTGCGGTATTTACTTCACGCTGAGCCTCAAGCTTCTGGCGCTCTAGACGGTGCTTTTCAGCCGCCGCAAGGTTCTTTTCTGTTTGCTTGGTCTCGATAGATTGGATGTATTTTTGCGGCAATACCAAGTCTTCGATTTGCGCCGAGTCTAACTTCACTGGATAAGCTTTCATTTCATCAAGTAACAGCTCCTCTATACGAGCGATAACTTGCGAGCGGTTTTGAATCAGCTCTTCTGCTTTGTAACGCGCCAGCGCATCTTTTGTTGCCGAGCGAAGCTTCGGGTCCAAGATGCGATTTTCGAACTGGGTCAATCCGCCATAGCTTTTAAAAAGGTCAAAAGCTTCGGTGCGGATCACTGTCCAGTTGATACTCACTTCAGCAGTTAAGGGCATTTGCTCGTGAGTAGCCGCACGCAGCTTTTCTACGTTTTTGCGTGTGCGGATTTCTAACATCTCGACACTATCGACGAAAGGTATTTTGGTGTGCAGCCCCGGATTCACTTGTTCGGTGGCTTCGCCAAAGCGTTTAATGATGCCAACATGACCTTCATCAACGGTGTACATCGCACTCATTACCAAAAATACGGCTAATACCATGGCAATGACAGAAATGATAAGTCCTTTTTTCTTGCCTACCGAGGCGGTTAAATCAGGTAGGTTATTATCGTTCATCCTCGTTGTTCCTTAATTACTTCACTGTAGGAACAACGAGTATAAGTTAACCATTCACATTTGTTAACTAAGCATTCATATTAATGCCCGTGATTCTCAATGGTTAAACTACGGTAAAATAAGGTGGTTACTCGCTCTTTGGGTAACCAGTTGGCGTATTCAAGCTCAAGCGCCCCGAGTGGGTCTGCCGCCAATACTGACTCGAGGTCTTGATGCTCATCAATCGCAGCCACCATCAGTGATTTCGCTTTGCTGAGCAACTGATAATATCTCTGCAGCCCTGCTTTATTGCTCATAGGCCCGTGCCCTGGGATCACCTGAGTGGAGTCATCTATTTGTGTCATCACTTGCTCAACCGCAGCTAAGATGCCGTCCACACTGCCTCCGCTATCCACATCAACAAAAGGCAAGCTACCTAAATTAAAGTAGATATCGCCCATATGCACGACATTGGCGGTATCGAAAAAAATCACCGCATCGCCATCGGTATGCGCATGGGCAAAGTGTACCGCTCTAGCATGCTCGCCGTTAAAATGTAATGTTAAGTCTTGGCCAAAGCTTAGCTTGGGTAAGTACTGTGAACCCTCACCATGCTTTTGCTGCAAACGCTTATGAACATTGTGGTGGGCAATCACATGGGCACCAGATTGGGCAAACACTTCGTTGCCGCCGGTATGGTCACCATGGTGATGGGTATTGATCACAAACTCAGGCGCATTCGGGTTGAGATTTTTCAGCGCTGCTTTTATTTTTGGGCCTAACTTGGCAAATTGGTCATCAATGATGTAGGTGCCATCTTTACCTACGTGCGCGGCTATGTTGCCTCCTTGCCCGAAAAGAACATGAATGTGTTCGCTCAATTGCTGAGTTTTTATTTCTACTTCTTCAGCTTGAAGTGAGACGCTCATGGTAGTCGCCACCACTGCCGCTGTAAATAACGAGGGTAATTTCATTGTTTTTCCTGTTGATGGTGTTGTTATTACTGTAGAGAACGCAATTGTCTGCAGTTTAGTTCATATTCGCGCTTTTGGCGGCGTCACTTTGTGACGGTAACAGTACCCGATGACTTGTTAACAACTATCAATAGCTATATAAATCATATAGTTGCCAGCCTAACAAAATTACCCTTATGCACTATACTCAATAGTCATACGATTTTTCATCGGCAGTAGGTCGTCCATTGCAGAAGCTACCCAGCAATACACACTCAGCTGAAGGCATTTTTGAGCAGGTTGAAGAGCTCAAGTTTAAGATTATTGTACGCGTTGCTATCTTCGCTGCCGCGATTCACGCCGCTTTGATCCCCGGCTTTTATGTCATCGGCGCGACTCCTTTAGCGATTTTGAACATATTTAGTACCTTAAGCTGGCTACTCGGAATTTGGTTAATTAAAAATAACCGACAAAGTTGGGGGTTAAGGGTGGTCAGCGTTGAGGTAGTGGTACATTCAATTGCCGCCTGTGCCTTTATGGGCACGGAAACGGGCTTTCAGTTTTATCTATGGAGTGTCTCATGTATTTTAATGGTTGATTATAAAATGCGAATGGGTAGTGCAGTGGGCTTCAGCCTGACCTTGATCGCTATATTTGCTGCCATATACATTTTGTTCTCCGGTGTTGCCTATCCCTATGCGTATGGTGAGTTTTTACGCTATATCGAGGTCGCTAATATTCTTGTCGCCGGAGTGCCGATGATTTATACCCTTGCACTGATCCGCCGTATCACTTTAGAACAACGCTCTACGCTCGCAGATATGGCAGCCAAAGATTTTCTTACCGGATTATATAATCGACGCTTTGCCAAAGAGCTTATGTTGAAGTTACACAATCGCTGCAGCACAGCAGAGCAACCCATGTGTGTCGCTATCGGCGATATCGATTATTTTAAGCAGATTAACGACCAATATGGCCACGAAGTCGGTGACAAAGTGCTGGTAGCACTGTCGCAAACATTACTTGAACACACTCGCGCCAGCGATGTTGTCGCGCGCTGGGGAGGGGAAGAATTTATTATTGCCCTGCCCAATATTGATATTGATACCGCCTCGGCAAGGATAGAATCTATCCGCAGTGCCATCAAAACCATGGACGCACGGCAGGTGAGCCCCGAATTGTCATTGACTATGAGCTTTGGTCTTAGTCAGTGGCAACCACAGCAGAGCGTGGAGGACGTTATCAACGTCGCTGATGACGCTTTGTATCGCAGTAAATCCAACGGTCGTGACCAAACGACCTTAGCGGCGTCAGCGCCAGTGACACTGACACAAGTCACCTAATCAGCAGCCCGAAATTCAATGCGATGCAAGGGCTCGCCAGGTAATAAAGACGTCGCTTGATGCTCAGCAAACTGCTGATAACCCGCCCGATAAAACGAAGACAACGGATGTGCCGATTGACCACCAGGAATAGCTAAAATAGCGTGTTCCAAACGCCCCGGTTGCGCAATAAATCGCTGTGAAGCGCCAAATTCTGGGCGCTGCACTGCGGGCATAAAGCTATCACCAAACCCGGGGGTAATTGGCATATCCAGCCATGAGCTCAGCAACGGTATCTGTTTGCTAAACGGATGCTTGAGCGCTAACGCATTCACTTTGCCCCATTGCCATTGCTGCATATCATCGCCAAATTTGTCACGCAAACGCTGAGTCGCGAGCGCGAAGCTGCGCATCAGTAAGCTCTGTTTATCGCCCAACTGCCAGCGCTGAGGCTGCGCCAAAAGCTGCCAGGTGGCGGGCTCAAGGTTGCGTTTGATAGGCCCTAGAGACAAAGACTCTTGTGCTAGCGCCGACTCAATATCGGCAAACACGGTGTCCATCACTGCGCTGCGGAAGTAGCGAACTAAGGTATAGCCAATGGAATCAGTGCATGCACAGCCCCGCCAATTGCGAACCGCCTCTAAGTGTGGGGAGTTAGGTTCGCTCTGCAAAGTCGTCACCAATAGCGCCTGCCATTTGCCTAAAAAGCGCGCTTCGTTATCAAGTTGCAGGTCAAGGAATGCCTGCTCATCAAACTGTTCACGTGCAGCGAGACGGTCGCGGATTTGTTGCTGGCGCGCTCCTAGCGCATAGCCACCATCACCAAAGCGCTGATGCTGCTGTGCTGACATAACACGCGCATTGGCGGTCCAAATGCGCCCCTGTTTAGGGTTCATCACGCGTGGTCGCTGCGGCTCATTACTAAACCAAGCTTGTTCAAATTGCTGCTCGGTGATGGCGGTATCACTAGGTTGAGTGCGTGCTGCAATAGCGCCCATGGGCTGCCAGCCTAGCTGGCCTTGGGCATCAACAACCACTAGATTTTGCACCGGCATACCGGCTGTATTCGCTAACTGAAAGGCTTCGGTGACCGTTTGGGTGGTGGCGAGTTCAGCTAAATCAAGGTTCAAGGCATAATCGTAATGGCCCACCCAACTAAGCGCGTAGCGCTGACCACCGACTTCGCGCACCGGGCCATAATCGCTCATGAGTAAGCGATATTGATGCACACTGCCATCATCAAGGGCGATGCTCTCTTGCACCTCGACTAAATCAGCGTCGTCGCTAAGGCGAATCCAATCAGATGTGTCGACGTAGGCATTGGTGAATCCCCACGCAATGTGGTTATTACTGCCAACAACAATGGCGGGCGCACCCGGTAACGATACGCCTGTTACTTGGGTATCGGCAAAATTCAGCTGCGCACGATACCAAATAATGGGCACCGCTAAGCCTAAATGCATGTCATCAGCGACCATAGGTTGGCCGCTTGTGGTTAACTCCCCCGACACAGCCCAATTGTTGCTCCCCACTTCCAAACTAGGAATGATTTCCCGTACCTGAGCATGCTGCGCTGAAGCCGGCAGCAATGGAATCGTCATCTCTGGTGCCAAGAGTTCGCTGTTATCGAGTGCAGATTGATAGGATGAAGGCTGAGTTAAAAACTGTCGCATTGGTGCACCAAACTGCTGCTCGATACGCTCTAGCACCATGTCACGGGCAAAAGTACCGGCTTGCAAATCGAGGTACATGCTGTAAATCACTAATAAGCTGTCGACTGGCTGCCAAGGCTCAATATCGGCGCCCACTAACAAGTATTCAAAGGTTTTTAAACTCTGCGCCTGCTGGGCATCATTCACGCCTTGGCTATAACGCTGAAGCAATTGCTGTTGTGCCGGTTTAAGCTGAGCATAAATGCGCTTTGAGCGTTGACGCAGTTGATGGAAACGCATTTTCTTATCCAATGGCAAAGCGGCCTCACCAAAAAGCGCACTAAGTTCGCCCGCCGCATTACGCCGCAGTAAATCCATTTGAAAGAAACGGTCTTGCGAATGGGCAAAACCCAGCCCATATGCGGCATCGGCCATTGAGTGAGCATCGACAATGGCCTGCCCTAGCGCATCGCGCTTTATCGTTACCACTTTATCAATGCTCTGACTTTGACCGCGACCATCGAGGCTTGGCAAACTGAGATATAAAATGGCATAAAGGACTGCCGTTACCAGAAGTAGCAAAACAATGACTGCTATCGCTAAGCGCTTAATCCACATCAACATAATCTGTCCATATCGAGTTTATTGTTATTCTGCCCACAGCTAGTGTATGACATTTTTTAAGCTTTGTTCGTGTTAAAGGCAAGTTACCGATATAATAACGGCCATAGTAAAATTTCTTCGCAATCAACTGCGTGTCGCTTTATTGAGAACATTATGACTGAACAGACTTTTATCAAAGGTAAAGACAGAGACTTAGAATCGTCTATCTCTACCATGCAAAACAAACTCGTGGCATTAGATATCAATGTGGAAGAGGCTTTGTGGCTGAACCCGGTGGCTAACTGCTACTCGGTCCACATCCGTGATAAAGACTGTGGGGTGATGTTCACCAATGGTAAAGGGGCTACCGATAAAGCGTGTTTAGCGTCAGCGTTAGGGGAGTATTTTGAGCGTTTAAGCTGCAACTACTTCTTCGCCGATTTTTACTTAGGCGAAGAGTTCGCGAACGCCGAATTCACCCACTACCCCAGTGAAAAGTGGTTTGCCGTTGACGGCGAACAAGTGCCAGAAGGTTTGATGAATGAGCAGCTATGGGACTATTTTGACCCTGAGCGCGAACTCACCCCATCTCACCTTTATGACTTTAACTCCGGCAATACCGAGCGCGGTATTTGTGCGCTGCCATACACCCGTGTGCGCGATGAAGAAATTGCCTACATCCCCGTCAATGTCATCGGCAACATCTTTGTATCTAACGGCATGAGTGCCGGGAACACCAAATACGAAGCTCGCGTGCAAGGCCTTTCAGAAGTGTTTGAGCGCGCCATTAAAAACCAAATTATCGCTGAAGGAATTTGCCTACCCGAAGTACCTGAAGAGGTGGTGAAGCAATATCCGAAGATTCACCAAGCCTGTGAAGAGCTACGCAGCCATGGGTTTCATTTGCGCATCGCCGATGCGTCGTTGGGCGGTAAATACCCGGTTATGAGTGTGACCCTAATCAACCCAGTTGATGGCTCGGTGTTCGCTTCATTCGGAGCTCACCCGTCATTTGA
This sequence comes from Pseudoalteromonas sp. CNC9-20, assembly GCF_022347875.1. Classification (NCBI taxonomy): domain Bacteria; kingdom Pseudomonadati; phylum Pseudomonadota; class Gammaproteobacteria; order Alteromonadales; family Pseudoalteromonadaceae; genus Pseudoalteromonas; species Pseudoalteromonas sp. CNC9-20. Next base: position 58,197 of record NZ_JAKRFS010000007.1, read on the forward strand.
AGTGGCGTTAGAGCGTACCGTTACTGAGCTTCTTCAAGGCCGTCGCCTTGACCAACTCGACGTATTCCAATGCGCCACCTTCGATAACGACGAAGTGGCGTCAGCAGAAAATATCGAATTACATTTTATCGACTCCAGCGGCCTGATCTCCTATGACTTCTTCCGTGACCAAGCTGATTTTGACTTTGTGCACTGGGATTTCAGCGGCAACACCGAGCAAGAGTACCAATTCTGCACGGATCTGATCCACGACATGGGCTACGACATCTACATCATGGATTACACGCACTTAAACGTGTACGCCTGCCGTATCTTGGTACCCGGTTTATCCGATATTTACCCTGTGGATGAGCTCATCTGGCGCAACAATAATGAGGGCGCTAAATTCCGCCAGGACTTCCTGTCACTGGATCAATACGACGCCGAACAATGGCTGGAAATCTACGACCGCTTAGAAGAAGCAGGACATAGCGATATTATCCGCGCTGCTGAATTTATCGGTGTGGTGACTGATGCCGACACGCCTTGGCATACGCTGCGCATCGGCGAGCTGAAAGCGCATCTATGCCTTGCCGCACAAAGCGAGGAAGCCATTGATTGGGTCGAGTGGATTCTGCATACCGATCAAATTAGCCCAGAGCGGATTCGCTTCTTCCGCTGCTTAAAAGCGGTCTTGGAAATCAAATATGACGAACAACGAGCTTACAGCACTTATCAAAGCTCATTGGCGCTGATGTTTGGTGCTGACAATGTTGAACTCGCGATTGAAATAGCAGAAGCGCGGATACAATTCCACGGGCTTAGCTTCCCAGGCTTAGCACTTGAGGGCTTCAAAAAGCACCACGCACTACTCGATGGCTACCGCAAACTGCACAGAGCAAAAGCGCAGTTTTGGGATCGCCAAGTAAGCGATAGCTAAACTCTTTTGATGATGCGCCCAAAGCCTGGGCGCATTGTTCCTATGCCCGAAAAATCAGCACCTTAGCTGATATATTAATTAGACAAGCCTCGCTACTGCACTATAGTTTAAGGTGTTGTTCAACCACCGACTATCTGCAGCCATGCCACCAGCTTCGAAAAGCCGCTTTTATGCCATTGCCTTTTACGGCCTAATAGCCCTCACCCTAGCTGTGGCTGTATTTCTCGATCACCTCAATTATCAAAAAGCTGAACAACAATATCGCCAAGATGTGCGGGAAGTAGCACAAAGTTATCGCAGCCGATTACAGGCACTGATGACTGCCAACATTCAACTTGTACGCGGATTAATACCGGCCATCGCTGCCCAGCCCAACCTCAACCAACAACAATTCAGTGTCATTGCACAAAGCTTGTTTACCAGTTCTAAAGAACTGCGCACCATAGGTGCAGCACCGGATATGGTTATTCGAATGACCTACCCTCTCAAGGGTAATGAGGGGGCCATTGGCCTCGATTATATGGCCACCCCCAGTCAACGTGATGCAGCCTTGGCCGCTAAAGAAGGTGGAGAAATAGTCATTGATGCCCCCGTTAATTTAGTGCAGGGCGGTGTTGGCATTATTGCTCGACTGCCCATTTATCTGCAGCAGCCGAAACAAGAGTTTTGGGGGCTGATATCGGTCGTGCTCGACGCCAACAAGGTCTATAGCAATGGCGGACTCGTGCAATTACAAGAACAATTCAATGTCGCCTTGTATAAGCGTAATCCTGATAAACACATGTTTGGCGATACCGCTATTCGCTATAGCGACCCCATTGAACTATCGATTAGTCTACCTAATGATACTTGGTATTTGGCAGTCCAACCGCAAACGGGCTGGCAACCTCCGTGGGAGAGCTTTGGCTATGCGCGCATCGCGATTGTTTTAACCACCTTGTTAGTGGTACTGTTTTTAGCTTGGCTTCGAGCCTTATTCTTAAAACTCATGGTCAATGAGCAGCGTCTTCAAGCGTTATTCGACCTTTTTCCGCTAGGTATCGCGTTATGTGATGCCAAAACGGGCCGCTATATCAATGCTAATAAAGCCTTACTTAATTCGCTCGATACCCACTTACAACAGCTAAAACAACAACACTTCGCCAACACTCTGCGCTTCAACGAGCGCACAGTACCGGCCTTAGATCAATTGCGCCATGGTCAACATATTGTTGCGGGAGAAGCTCTTTGGCAAAACAACAGTACCTTCCCGGTGAATGTGAATGGGGTGCAATTTACCAATGCTCAGGGTGAACCTTTTGTGTGGCTACTCATTGAAGATTTGCGCGAAAAGAAGGCGACACAAGCAGAAATACTTGAAAAGAGTCAGCGCCTAGCATTGATCGTTGAAAATATCGGTGTTGGAACCTGGGATTGGCAAGTACAAAGCGGCGAAGTGACGTTTAACGAGCGTTGGGCGCAAATCATTGGTTATGAGCTCGAAGAGCTCACCCCCATCAATATTGATACTTGGCTCAATCACACCCACCCTGATGACTTAAAAGAATCAGGACTACGTTTGGAGCAACACTGGCAGGGACACAGTGAACAGTATGTATGTGAAGCCCGAATGCGTCATAAACTAGGCCATTGGGTGTGGGTTCTGGATACCGGCCGAGTCATTGAATGGTGCGACGATGGTCGACCAAAACGTATGATTGGCACGCACTTAGATATTAGCTCACAAAAGTCGACTGAGGCGGCACTGCGCCATGCTAAGCAAGAGATCGAGCGCTTCTTTGAGCTCAGCGCTAACTTTATGGCTATTCTCAACGTACATGGCTTTTTCGAGCGCGCCAACTCACGCATATACCGGGGCTTGGGCTTTACAGCCAGTGAAATACTTGCCAAGCCGCTGCTCGACTTTGTCGCCTGTGATGATAAAGAGCGCGTACAACAACAATTTGATAAGTTGGGCCAGCAGGACAATGAAACTCAATTTGATTGCTACTTGCGCACCCACTCACACAAACAGCTGCTATGCCGTATTAACTTGGCTCTGGATCAAGAGAATAGCAAGATTTATATGGTTGCTAGCGACATCACTGAGCAGCAACGAATCAGCAAGCAGCTGTTGACGCATAAACAAATGCTCGAAACAATGAGTACCCAGGCACGCATTGGCGCATGGGAGCTGAATAACGATACTAACCGCGCGTTCTGGTCCAAAGTGAACCGCGAGATTCATGGCGTCGATGACAGCTACCTGATCACCGCAGATAATCTTTTTCACTTTTTCACACCCAGTTCCCAATCACAGTTAAATACGCTCATTAGTCGCACTATCAATGACCGTCAGCCGTTTTGTACTGAGCTACAGATAGTCACAGCTCAAGGTGCTAAAAAGTGGGTACGCGTGCGCGGTGAGGCGGAGTTCGACCAGCAACGCTGTATTCGCATCTTTGGCTCTACCCAAGATATAGATGGCGAAAAGCGCGGCCAGCTCGCGCAACAGCAATTAGCACAACGTAATAGCGCTTTAGCAGGGCTCACGGTCGATGACGCGATTCTCAATGGTGATTTAGACGCGGCTAAACACATTATCACCCGCATGGTCAGCCGCACCTTAAACACCCATAGGGTCAGTATCTGGTTGTTTGACGATGCCCACCAAAAAATGCATTTACTGTCGCTGTACGAGCAAGAGAAAAACAGCCATAGCGAGAGCGGTGTATTAGTCGGTGAGCAATACCCAACTTACTTTAGCGCGATACAAAAGCGAGCGGTATTAAGCATCAGTGATGCTCACAACGATCCGCTGACCAGGGAGTTTTTACAGGACTATCTGCAGCCGCTCAATATTCATGCGCTTCTCGACTGTGCCATCCCGGGGCGCCATGGCATGGTCGGCGTGGTGTGCGCAGAACAGCTTCATGAGCCGCGTGTATGGAGTGAGAATGATGAAAACTTTCTTATTGCTATCGCCAATATCATCGGTGGTGTCTATGCCAACCACGAAAGACAACTAACGGAAATTGCCCTTCGCAACGCGAAAAATAAAGCTGAGCATGCGGCGCTCGTAAAAAGTGAGTTTCTTGCCAGTATGAGTCATGAAATACGTACGCCGATGAATGGCGTATTGGGCATGTTAGAGCTACTGGATCACAGCACATTAAATGACTCGCAGCATCATCACCTGCAACTAGCCCGCTCTTCTGCCAACACCTTGTTAAGTATTATCAACGACATATTGGATTTTTCTAAAATTGAAGCGGGCAAGGTAGAAATTGAACATATAAGTTTTGATATTCACCAAGTGTTGTCACAGGTTGTTGAGTCGCTAGCCTTGAAAGCACAGCAACAAAACAACCGTTTATATCTGGATGCGCATCAGCTACCACAGCAAATAGTTGAGGGTGATCCCAACCGCTTGCGACAAGTGCTGGCCAACTTATTATCGAATGCGATTAAATTTACCGAAGACGGTGAGATAACGATTACCGCAACACTCGATGAGCATGGGGTATTTACCTGCAGTGTCCAAGACACCGGTATTGGTATCTCTAAACAAGCTCAAGCGCAATTATTTGATGCCTTTACCCAGGCTGACAGCTCCACCACTCGGCGCTTTGGCGGCACCGGTTTAGGTCTTGCCATTGTCCGTCAGCTATGTCAGCTCATGCATGGCGATGTCAGTGTGAAAAGCACTGTGGATCAAGGCAGTACATTTACGTTCTTCATTCAACTGGAAGCTAATGAGCAATCTACCATCACTCAACACCTGGTGGGTGAGCACGTGGCTATTTTCTGTCATGACCGCCAAGAGAGTACCCTCGCTCGGCAACACTGTGAGTTGATGGGAGCAAAGGTCACCTGCTTTACGGATGGCAATGACTTGCTTGAGCATTTGGCTAACCAAAGCGTCGAGCGCCTCATTATCGATGCCGAACCGCTATTAAAAAATACCCTCGAGTTACAGCATCGACTGAAAAGCACGCTTAGCGAACAATGTCAGCTGTTGGTCTTAGCGAATATGGAGCAAACTAATGAAGTCAGCGAGCAATTGGAATTTGAACACTTCCGATTGGCGTTTCATCCATTAACTAGCTTTGATATTTTCAGCGGTTATACGCGCTCAGAAGAGACTGGTGCGCAGCAGCTCTCAGAGACTATTAACTGTTTGCTTGTAGAAGATAATCAGGTCAATCAAATTGTTACCTCATCCTTATTGGACAAACACGGTTGCAACTACGAAATTGCCAATGATGGACAACAAGCGATAACACGCTTGCAACAGTGTCCTTCGGGGTATTTTGATGTGGTGCTGATGGATTGCCAAATGCCCATTCTTGATGGCTACCAAGCAGCCACTCAAATCCGCCAAGGCAAGGCCGGAGAGCAACATCAAAACATTGCGATTATTGCCCTGACCGCCAACGCAATGGAGGGCGACAAGGAAAAATGTTTGCAATCGGGTATGAACGATTATTTGAGTAAGCCCCTTAAGCCAGACGCGCTCTACGAGAAGCTGACCATCTGGGCACATATGGCACCGCCGTGTGAATAGCGCGAAGCAAAATAGCAAGCCCGAGGTCGGCGCTTTAATTTTTTTGTAAATGCTTACATAATAGCTGCTTACCATCTTGCTCAAGCGGGGGAATTATGCGAGCCGAAATCGTTGCCGAAATGAAAGTGCAACCTAGCATTGATGTCCAACAAGAAGTTACTCGTCGGGTGTCATTTTTAAAACACAAGCTTCAACAAGCCCACTGCCGCACCTTGGTGCTTGGCATCAGTGGCGGTGTTGATTCCTCTACTTGCGGCCGTCTTTGCCAGCTTGCCATTGAAGAGCTCAACGCCGATCACGATACTGAACAATATCAGTTCATTGCCGTGCGCTTACCTTATGGTGTGCAAGCCGACGAGGATGAGGCGCAGCTGGCGCTCGATTTTATTCAACCCAGTCAGCGTGTTACCGTGAATATCAAACCCGCTACCGACCATATGCATGAACAGGTGCTAAGCAGCCTCGCTGGCAGTGATTTAAGTTTACCCGCACAAAGCCATATTGATTTCGTTAAGGGCAATGTCAAAGCGCGCCAGCGCATGATTGCCCAGTATGAGCTAGCGGGTCTACATCAAGGTTTAGTCGTTGGCACCGATCATAGCGCGGAGAACATTACCGGGTTTTATACTAAGTTTGGGGATGGTGCGTGCGATCTAGCGCCGCTGTTTGGCTTATCTAAACGCCAAGTACGCGCCCTTGCTCAACACCTCGGAGCGCCTGACGCCTTAGTTACCAAGGCACCGACCGCCGACTTAGAGTGCGATCGCCCCGGCCTCACAGACGAAGAAGCGCTGGGCTTGAGTTATGACCAAATCGACGACTTCCTTGAGGCGAAACCCTTAAGTGCAGAAATAGAGCAACGCATAATCGCCATATATCAGCGCACTCAGCATAAGCGCCAACCGATTCCGACCATTTACGATTAGTGCACATAGCCCATGTCAGTACATGGGCTATGACTACAACAAAACTAACCTCAGGCGTAATTGATCGACCGCTCTCGCCCATGCGTAAACACTGCAATCCTTTTGTCATTTGTTTATAGTAAGAGCAGTTCACGCTTAAACTGAAGAAGTTATGTCCTTTCCAATTTTAATAACCGGGGCCGGACAACGTATAGGTCTTGCCCTTGCCCAGCATTTTGTAGCTGAGCAGCACGATGTCATTATTACCTACCGTACTCGGCACAATGCAGTAGATGAGTTAGCGGCGCAAGGTGTTACTTGTATTCAAGCAGATTTTAGTGACGATGAAAGCATTATTCACTTTATCAATGAGTTACGAGTACATACGCCAAAGTTACGCGCTATTATTCATAACGCATCAAGTTGGGATAGTGAGAGTAAAAACGACGACTACGCAGCCTTGTTCGATAATATGATGCGTATTCATGCCAAGGTACCTTACCTTATCAACCAACATTGCCAAGACATGCTCGAGCACAGCGATGGCTATGGCGACATTATTCATTTAACCGACTTTGTGGTCGAGACAGGCAGTGCCAAACATCTTGCCTACGCAGCCAGCAAAGCGGCATTGGATAATTTAACTAAGTCATTTGCAGCCAAGTACGCACCACATATCAAAGTGAACGCTGTTGCCCCTTCGCTGATTATTTTTAACGAGGGCGACAGTGAACAGTATAAACACAAGACATTACAAAAATCCCTCATGGGCATTGAACCTGGGTGTCGAGAAATTATTAATGCTGTCGAGCTTCTGCTAACCAGCGACTATATAACCGGACGCAGCTTAGCCGTTGATGGCGGCCGTCATCTAAAGTAATTGAGAACATTATGCACGACGAATTAAAACAAAGTTACCAACAATTAATCTCCGCCGTTGGCGAAGACCCTCAACGCGAAGGCCTACTAGATACCCCCAAGCGTGCAGCCAAAGCCATGGAGTACCTAACTCAAGGCTACCGTCAGACATTAGCAGAAATCACCAATAATGCGGTGTTTACCTCTGATGCTGATGACATGGTTCTGATCCAAGATATAGAGCTTTACTCAATGTGTGAACATCACCTGTTACCCTTTGTCGGCAAAGCACATATTGCTTACATTCCCGAAGGGAAAGTCTTAGGGCTTTCGAAGTTTGCCCGTATCGTTGATATGTTTGCCCGTCGCTTCCAGATCCAAGAGCAATTGACTCATCAAATCGCTCAAGCAGTTGAAGAAGTCACTGGCGCCAAAGGCGTTGGCGTGATCGTTGAAGCTAAGCACATGTGTATGATGATGCGTGGGGTCGAAAAGCAAAACTCTAAAATGCGTACGTCAGTTATGCTTGGTAATTTCCGCACTGATCCGAAAACGCGCAATGAATTCCTGCAGCTAGTGAAGAATTAGGACACACCATGACCAACGCCATTATCAATGTTACTAATCTCCGGCTAAGAACCTATATTGGGTTCAACCCCGAAGAACGGGAAAAAAAGCAAGATGTTGTGATTAATATCGAGATCCACTATCCGGCAGATAAGGCGTGTACCAGTGATGAGGTGCAAGAAGCACTCAACTATAAGACCGTCACCAAGGAAGTGATCGCACTGGTAGAGCAAGGACAGTTTTTACTTTTAGAAAAGCTAGTCGCGGATATCTTAGCGCTCTGCCACCAGCACCCTAGTGTGCATTACGCTAAAGTACGGGTGGACAAGCCACATGCGTTGCGATTTGCAGACTCTGTATCGTTGACCTTGGATTGGCACGCTTAGCTGTCTAGCTATGATTAAGCACTCGCATTAATTGGCGAGTGCTTCCCCCCCGCCATACAATGACTGTATGCCAAGAGCCATCAATATAACCACCCAATACCGCACGCCTTTACCGATACTGACAATAGCAACAAACAGCCAAAACCGGACCCGAAAGATACCACCTATCACGGTGAGTGGATCGCCAATCACCGGCAACCATGCGAAAAATAGGCTATACACACCGTAACGATGAAAACGGCGTGTCGCTTTTTCCATCGCTGCGGCTGAGACCGGAAACCATTTTTTGTGCTGAAAGCGTGTAACTTGGGTCCCCAAGGCATAATTGACACAGCTACCAAGAACATTCCCAAGTGTTGCAAACAACCATAACAACACTAGGTGATAGCCCCCTTGCGTCACCATCGCAGTAAGTACCAATTCCGATGAGCTAGGTAGGAGCGTTGCCGACACAAAGGCGGTTAAAAATAAACTAAAATAGGCCAGCAAAACGCTCCTGTATTGCTACTTTGTATGTCTAATACTTATAAAAACTTAATACACAGCGGATACTTAAACTCTTTGCCTTCGTAGGCTTTGATGCTAGCAATAATCACCATTACGAACGAGAAAATGGCGACTAAAGGCAGTAGCACAACCCCAATAGCCACAAAAATAAGTAAGAAGCAGACGATGAAAGCAATAAGCATCGTTAGCTGAAAGTTCAATGACGCGCGGCCATGACGGTCAACCACTTCCATCTCATCTTTTTTCACCAACCAGACAATCAACGGGCCAATGATAGATCCAAATGGCACTATAAAACCCGCGAGTGCGGCTAAGTGACACAGCATCGCCATGGTTTTCTCATCATTGCTTTGCTTGTTGTTATTGTTTGCCGGTGGCGGGGTGTCATTCTTCTCTGGTAATACGGGTTCCATATTCTCTCCTGCTTTATGGGTTTGGTATTCAGATTCGCAGGTTTTCTTGCTTGTGTCTAGATACCCGCTCAGTATTAATAACAAACCAGGTGCGTATAGGTTGGCTCTGTGAGGACAGCCTAAGCATTGGTATTACGGCGTATTAGCGCTAGACTAGGGCTCTTGTAATATCATCGTCGGAGTTAACGTGGGTACTGAAGTTGTTAATATTTTAACCATGGCAAAGGTCATTCAAACAGCCGTCGCTCCGGTATTTCTAATCACAGGGATTGCGGCCACCCTTGGGGTACTATCAAACCGCTTGGCGCGGATCACCGACCGTGCTCGTGCCTTGGAGAGAAAACTAAAAATCAGCAGCGATGAAGAGTTTAATCGCTCACTAGCAACTGAGCTGCGCGCCCTGTTAAAGCGTGCGCGTTGTATTCATATCGCTTTTAGTTTCAGTGTACTCAGCGCTACCTTAGTGAGTGCAGTCGTTATGCTGTTGTTTATGGCAAATATCCAAGCCATTAACCTTGGTACTGCTATTGCTGGGTGTTTTATGGTCGCGATGCTGCTGCTTATATTGGCATTTATCGCGTTATTAGGAGAAGTCTTTTTAGCGACTAGAAGTATGCGCAGGGGCATGATATTCGCAGACATTGATCTCGGAGAATAACCACAATTGCACATACCTTCAGCGTTTAGTAGGACTTATTAGTCATTGCAGCGATTATTAGCACACTTGCTCTTGTGTTCACTGCCCTGCTTAGGTAAAAAGAAGGTTGTTTTACGAAAAGGGGCAAATGGAATGAAACTAAAAACATTATTGGCGGCGACTCTGATCGCCACATCGGGTTCAGCACTAGCAAACTCCGTGTTCGAGAAGCCGGAAGATGCGATTGAGTATCGGCAGTCGGTCTTTTCATTGATCCGGGTGCAAATTGGTGACATGGGCGATATGCTTAAGGGTAAGGTTCCTTTTGACGCGGCACGCTTTCAACAACGCGCAGATAACGCTGCAGCGCTATCACAAATGCCTTGGGAAGCGTTCACTGCGGGCTCAGATCAGGGTAATACCGATGCCTTAGCAGCCATCTGGGAAGACAAGGCCACCTTTGATAAAAAAGCCAACTCCTTTGCGCAATATGCCCAAGAACTTGCTGTTGCTGCTAAAAGTGGTGATAAAAAGCAAATCGCTCCTGCTTTTAAAAACTGGGCGAAAGGCTGTAAAGATTGCCACAAGTCATTTAAAGACTAAACAAACCCGCTCATGGCGGTATCAACCAGTATGAAGCTCAAGCTGATTACCATGTTGGAACACCTATAAAAAACGGCGCCTTCAGGCGCCGTTTTTATGTCCATAGCTCAACGAACTAGCTGCGACGACGACGCAACCACATAAGTGGTGCCATCAGTAGCGCTAGCCACCCTAATGAGCCCGAGCTAGTGCTCTTCTTCACAGGAACTTGAGGCTGTGGTTCTGGTTGCTCAGATGCTTCATCAGCTAGGTTAGTGACATTGACCATCACCGTTGCCGTGTTAGAAATATTGCCGCTGGTATCTGTGGCAACAACTTCAAACATTACCTGTTCAAGGCCACTGTCGTAATCAAGCTGTTCGGCATTGGCCACAACGACCTCACCATCGCTGTTGATATCAACGGCGGTCGAGCTTGAGCTCACAACAATAAACTCTGAAATAGCGCCAGCAAAGGTCGCATTTCGCTCAGCGGTAAGTGTACCAATAACCGTACCTTGTTCGGTGTTTTCATCTACCGAGAACTGCGCATCGGCCAAACTAGGCGCCACTTGCATATCATTGCGCGGTGAGGTGACAACGGCTTTGGCACCATTGGTAGATAGAATAGTGAAGTTAGCATCAGCAAATAAGAACTGTGCACTTTCCCCAGGAGCAATACTCTGTACTTCATCACCCTGAGCATCTACTGCCATTGCCACAATTTGTGCAGGTGCGAAGTTATAGTTACCTTGAGCAGTATCAACGGCGTTACTGCCACCTGTTGGGAAATTATCAGGTGCGGTTCTGAAACGTACCGTAGCATTGACATTGCCCAAGTCCGCCGCAGTCAGACCATAATCACCAATACAGTTTTGCAGTGTTACGTAGTTAGTCGCACTGTCGAAGTACAAGTTGCTCAGATTACCGCTTAGTTGACCATAAGGCGTTGTAAAGGTAATAGGTGTAGGTGTCGCGCCGCCAAACAGTGAGTAGTTTAGCGAGTGGGCTGTGACATCCCAGCGGCCATCACCATCCATATCAAAATCTGCGGCGAAGCCACCCATATCAGCGTGGGCTACAGGCTGGTCAACAACCAAAGTTGTAAATACGCCATATCCTGATTCACAGAACGAGGCTGGTACAGCCAATGTCTCGACACTGCCAGCTACAATATCTAAACGACCACCATCACCCACTGTGTCTGTTACTGTATTTTCAACAATCACCGGTGTGAGCTCCGCAGCACCTTGGTTGTGCAATGTATAAACGACACCTTGCTCACCTTTTTCGGCGCTGATCACAGGTTTTGCCGCTGCACGTGGAAGTACATGATAAACCAAGTGCAAGGCCTGTTCACCGCCTTCACTAAAGACCAACGCACCATCTAGCTCTGAGTCAGTCAGCAACTCAGTCGCTGCTAAGGTGTCAATATTGCTGCCACTTAGCTGCCACTCTGGCAATGTTGTGGGGTCAATAGTCATTGCCACTTCAAACTCGACGGATTGGCCCGCCGGAATAGTCACTGAGGTGGGATACTCAGCCATTAAGCTGCCGCGTTCAACATCATCTGCAAAACGCTGCTCTAAACTGAGCTCATATGTCTTAGCACTGCTTGAAAAGTTTTTAACTACCACGGTTTTAGTCATCGTGGTTGTTTCACTTAAGCTTTGCAGCCCGAATGACAGCGCAGCTTGATGCGTGTCTTTTGCCCAAGCCGCTACCGGCAGGTTCGCAGCCTTTTCTACGTCAACCAAACCAGAGCCAATGGCGCTAATCGGTGCCATTGCAGCGTTCTCATCTAGCGCACGTGGGGTGACGGTAACATCAAGGTTTGCTGCGTTCATCAAGGTTGCTTTAAGTTCCATCGCGTTGCGCTCTGGTAAAGCCTCTTTAAGCATACTGATAGCACCAGCAGTAATTGGGCCTGAGAATGACGTGCCTGTTGCTCCTGAAAGCCCTGTTCCTGTGCCAGGCTCGGCGGTCATGATATTAACACCGGGGGCAGTGATCTCAGGTTTTAATAGGCCGCTGACCGAAGGTCCACGAGAGGTGAAATCGGCCATTGCACCAGGTGTTGCCACTAACTCAGAGGAAATATTGAAACTAGCGCCGCCTTTCAATTGCGCCCCAGTGGCAAAAGTAACCCCCACTGATGGAATACTCACTGCTTCGTCAAATCCGCCCATAGGCGCAGGCGTGCCATCATCAACGTTATTGGCGATAATAACAAAAGCAGCACCATTAGTTTGGGCAGCCAGTACTTTATCAGTGAAGTTACAGCCACCACGGTCCACCACTACAGCCTTGCCTGTAAAATCAACACCTTCAGCAAAAGGCTCACAAGCGGTTTGGTTGGCATCTGGATAAACCAGCTCAATGTCATCGCTGCTAAAGCTGAACGCACCTGGGCCAAAATTGGCGCCCTGAATAACAGCTTCTTCGCCTGCCACTGTGCCTTCAGCCACACGAGTCTCATCCGTTGGGTGAGTCATGGCTCCCACAGAAAGTGCATTTTCAGTGGTGCTTGGGCCACCAACGATAAATGGATATGCACCATCGTTGCCGGCAGAGATAACCACACTTGTACCTAACTTGGCGGCGCGATTAATAAATAGGCCTACCGCATCTTCCGCAAGGTCACCGTAGTCGCCACCTAAAGACATGTTAACTACATCGACGCGGTCTTCAATATCCATGTCGCCATTGGGGTCCATCGCTGATTCTAGCGCCAGTAATTGTGCAAGCCCTGGACAACCACCGCCACACACTGAATACACAAACAATTCTACATTAGGTGCAATCCCCGTTACCGAGTGTGAAACATGTGTACCGTGACTTGTTCCGAAGTCAATCGGATCGGCATCATTATTAAAGTAGTCATAGCCACCTTTAACAATACCTTGCGGCCAAGTTACCGTCGTTGGATCAGCAGTGGCTGCGTCATAAGCTGCTTGCGTACCCTCACCACCAAATACTGCGTGGGTATAATCAATGCCAGTATCAAGCACTGCCACTCGAACTCCTTCACCAGTCGCGATTTGGCTCTCAACTAAGGGCGTTGCTTTGATGTAATCAGCGCTATCAGCCACATTAAGCTCGTAGTCGTAAACCGGGTAGATTTCTTTCACATCCTCGTGTGCCAGCACTTTTCTCACTTCAGACTCATCGCCGTTAACGACAAGCGCATTAACCAGCTTAGTGGTGCGTGTGATCACATTGAGATTTAAATCGGCGCTTTGGATATTACTTAATACACGCTCTTGCGCTTGCGAGATTTGCGCACTTTGCGTGGCTTGCTGATCTTTGCTTACTGAAAACATCGGCTCACTGTTAAGCTCAATAAGCCAAGATACAGCACGTTTGTTCTGTTTTTTAATGTCGCCAAGTTGGCGCTCAATTTTGCTTTGATGCTGCGGTGTAAAAATTTTATTCTGTGGTTCTAGTTCTGAAGCTGCGACTTGAGTGCTAAGCAAGGCAGACGACACGCCCAGTGCTAATGCACTCAATTTGAGTTTATTTGAAGCCATAATTTTCCTCTGAAAGACATCATTATTGTTGTTGTTCAATTGCAACTATAATGAAAACAAAAAGAGGAGCAAGATTAAATTAATGTAAAATTATTATAAGTAAGTTGGAAAGCGGGCTATGCCCGCTCAATGGGTCACCATGAATATGTAACAAAGTATGTTTTAAATAAGACTTACGAGTGGCTCGTAACCCCAAGTACATAACAACGCAGCCAGTATAGCTGCAAAAACGACGAACGCGGGCCAAGCAGGTTTGACTACCGCTGTTTCTTGTAATGCATTATTGCGACCGGTGATCATCGCTGGTACCAGTCTTTTACCTTTCAATGCATAAATCACAATAGCAGCAATATGCAAAGCAATGGCGGCTAGGATAAAGTCAAAGTTTTGATGGTGCACGGACGAGGCCCACTCAACCCAATCGTAAGATACATATTGGACTAAAGGACCATCGGTAAGAATGTCGTCTGTGGTCATCAATCCGCTGAGCAGTTGCACCAATAACAGTGCAAAAAATAGCAACACCATATAGCTGCCCGCCGCATTATGCCCGGCCACTTGTTCGCTTTGTTTGAGCGCCCTAAACACGGCTTTGGGTGAGTGTAATAACTTGCGCAAACGAGCACTTTCGCTACCAAAAAGCCCCCATAACAAGCGAGTTGCAAGCAATGCTAAGGTAATGTAGGCGAGCACAAAGTGTAACTCCATCGCGCCCTCCTCCGCAGAGAAATAGAGGCCAGCAATACACAGCACTAAACTCCAATGAAAAAAGCGTATAAACCCATCCCAAACTTTCATTTTTGACTCCTTAACTTGGCAATATTGCGATTATGCCAAACTCTGTGTCATGCTGCGTGCTTGATCGTAAAAAACTTTGCTTATGTCTGCTGTTACAAACGCTAAAAACCGAATCCGCTTACATCGACTGGCCTTTATCAAAGGTCAGCTCGATATGTTACCGTTAAACTTAGCGGTTTTACCTTGGGGGCTATTGTGTGGCTCGTTAGCGATGCAAAACGGCTTCAGCGCCTGGGAAACACAATTGATGTCGTTGTTGGTCTTTGCCGGCTCGGCGCAACTGGTGGCCATCGAGCTTATCGCTGATCATACGCCACTGCTGACACTGCTGTTTACGACCTTCATTATTAGCTCTCGCCACTTTCTCTATGGTCTGGCAGTACGCCAAAAGGTGATTAGCCAACCGCTGCGCTGGCGCTTGCCCGTCAGCTTCGTGTTAACCGACGAGCTATTCGCCTTTTCCCACCACCGCAAGGCATATCAAACGAAAACACGCCTTATTTATGCGCTCAGCGCTGGCTTTAGCTTTTATGTGGCCTGGAATATATGGACTCTATTGGGCATCTTGGCAGGCCAACTATTACCCGATTTAACCAATTTAGGCTTAGACTTTGCCATCGCCACTACTTTTATTGCCTTGGTTGTGCCCACCATAAAAAACAAAGCAACCTTAGCCTGCGTGGTGATCACCGGGATTTGCGCCGCCACTTTCAAAGCTTGGGGACTGGAACTCTGGTTGGTACTTAGCGCCCTAAGTGGTATGACGGTGGGCTACGTGGTCAGTAAGGGTAACCAATGATACTGACGACCATAGTGCTTATGGCATGTATCACCTTTGCCAGTCGTTACCTGTTTTTACATCGCGCCTTACCCTTTCGGGTCGGGCCCAAATTACAGCGCTTTTTAAGCTTCAGTGCGCCGGCGGTACTGACCGCTATTTGGGTGCCCATTGTCCTCCTTCCTGAGGGGCAGTGGCATATTAGTTATCGCAATCCTTATTTACTGGCCGCCGTACTGGCCATTATTGTTGCTTATCGCAGTAAAAGCATCTATCTCACTACCTTAGTAGGGATGGCTGCTTATTTTCTGCTGCGCTGAAAAACAAAAAAGGGGCTTTCGCCCCTTCCTAACTTTACTCGTTGAGGTAATCGTCAAAATCATCGTAGCCGAGATTTTTCCGCAGCTTACGCTGCTCTAGATAATCATCAAGCTTCTTTTTGACCTTGCGCTTACGACGGTCATGTTGGTTACGCCCCATCGCTTCGTATTCATCTTCAACAAATTCGTCATCTAACGCATCATAGGAATATGTTTTACCCACAATACACTCCAGTTAATTACAATCATTGTGCGCGGCTCAAGCTTAGCTTCACCACGACCAAGAGCCTACGCCCTTAAAATGAATAAATAGCTGCAAATGGCAAAACTGGAAAGTGAGATTTTTTTATCGTTTCAACAAATATCTTTTATTGACGATGATCATCAATGTGCGACTTTCACTAACACCTTATTGAAAACGACTAAAAGTTAGCTTTTTTTTAAATCTCTAGCAAAAGCCAGCTCACTATAAATTCATAACCTATTGTTTATTATGGAATAATAATTTTGGCACCGAATTTGTAATGTATCTCTCGTAACAACAATCAACGGGAATAAAGACAATGAAAACGACAGCAGCCCTTCTTTTTGCATCCATGACGGTAACCACAAGCGCACTGGCACACGAGCAAAAGCCAGATAACCTCTCATTTGGTTCACAACAGTGCGATATTGAGTTTAAAAGTGATATTCGTATCAACCCTGAACGCATACAAATCACCAATGTCGATAATCAACACATGGTGTACGATGGTCAGCAGCTGCTCGTTGATGGTGAAGTTATGCCTCTGACTGCAGCTCAGCAGCAAGCACTGGATAATTACTCTCAGCAACTACGTAGTTACGTCCCTGAAGTTGCTCAGATTGCCCTTGATGGCGTGAAAATAGCCGGTGTGGCCATTGAAGAAGTGAGTGCAGCGTTTGGCATTGAGCATAATGACGCGTTGCAGCAGGTCGTGGATAATATTGGCAATAATATCGAGCATAGCTTTTATCAAAATGGCGAGTTTGTGATGGGCAAACAAAGCTTTGATGAGCTAGGTGAAGATATTGAGCAACAATTCGATGAAAACTTTGAACAAGCCGTTGAACAGGCAATGGTGCAATCAATAGGCAGCGTGCTGATGGCCTTGGGTTCGCAAATGGTCAGCTCAGGTGGCGACATGGACGAGTTCGAGCAGCGCATGGAAAGAATGGGTGAGCAAATTGAACAGCGTGTTGAGCTTCAAGCTGCCAATATCGAGCAGCGCGCAGATGCCCTTTGCCATTCATTTTCAGAGTTGGCAGAGCAAGAGGCCCAACTGGTGAGCATGGTCCCAGAACTAAGTGACTTCCAGCTTTTAATTACTAAATAGTCGGAATAATCACCCCTTTCGCACTTGCTGGCAGAGCGCTCCCAACCGCGCTACTGCCACTTCCACTTTATCGCTCCAAGGAATACCATAACTCAGGCGCACACATTGACGGTATTTATCGGTAGCGCTAAATATTGAGCCCGGTGTAATGCTGATCCCCGCGTCCAACGCCAAATGAAAAAGTTCAATCACATCGTATTGGCTTGGTAACTGCAGCCACAATACACAGCCGCCCTTGGGATTAGTCATCCGCGTTTTTTCCGGAAAATGCTGTAACACCAGCGCCCGCATGCGCTCCTTGTTCAAGGCTAGGCGCTGGCGTAGTGTACGTAAGTTTTTGTCGTAATCGCCACTACTCATAAATTCGTACAGGGTCCACTGATTCATCAATGATGATGAACAGCTAATCGCCCGTTTTAAGCGTCGCGCTTGCGCTGCATACTTACCAGCAATCATCCACCCTACGCGATAACTCGGCGCCGCTGTTTTAGACAGCGACGAGCAGGTGATCACTTGCCCTTTGCGAGAAAAGTATTGCGCCGGTTTGGCATGACTATGTTCATACGCCAATTCACCATACACATCATCCTCAATAAGCACCGCCCCTCGTTCCTCAATCATGCGCACCAGTTGCTGGCGGCGCTCATCGGACATTTGCGAGCCTAAGGGGTTGCTAATTGTAGTAGAGAAAATACAGGCTTTGATGTCGTGCTCTGCGAAGGCACGCGCCAAATCATCTGCACAGACACCTTCTTCCGGGCACATTGGGATCTCTATGGCTTTCAGCCCCAAGCTTTCAATCATCTCAATGATGCCGAAGTAACAGGGCGATTCGATAGCGACAATATCACCCATTTGCGTAACGCATTGCAGCGCAATGTTTAATGCTTCTTGCGCGCCATTGGTAATAACGAGCTCGTCACTATTCACACCGATGGCAAAATCTAAATATCGACCGATGATCTCTTTTTTTAGCGGTGCAAAGCCATCCAGTGGGCCATAGTTAATCGCTTGGTCGCCGGCTGCGTTCATGACCTTGCGCATAGTTCGGCTCAATACTTTATCGGTGGCACTCACCGCCACCGGGTTGGCGATCCCCAGCGGGATCACACCGGGCTGATGTAAACCATCGAAAACCTGTTCAATTAATGCCTGCTTGTTAACTGCCACGGGCGAGCGCGCCAGTCGTGAACGTTTAGGCTGGCTGCACGGGAGCACCGCCGCATTTAAGTAAAACCCAGACTTTTCGCGGGCGCTAACCACCCCTTGACGTTCTAACTCCTGATACGCTTGCTGTACCGTGGGAATGCTAACCGAGAGTTTCTGCGCCATGGCCCGCAGCGAGGGAAGTTTTTCCCCTGCATTTAAGGTGCCGTGTTGCTGCATATCTTTAATCAAGTCGACAACTTGCTGATAAAGATAAACAGCGCGCTGCTTGTTAATCGTCCGCGACATAATCTGTATAGGTATCAAAATCACTTTTCTGTGTATGTACAGTATACAGAATCACTTTAAAATACCACCTTTTACGATCACGAGAATTCATCATGAACAACATCCTGCTTTATGTGGTCACTGTACTCATTTGGGGCTCAACTTGGCTGGCGATTGAGTTTCAACTAGGTAGCGTGCCCGTGGAGGTATCACTGTTGCTGCGCTTTGCCATAGCAGCGCTATTGATGTGGGGGTATGTGCTCATCAAACGCCTGCCTATGCGTTTTAATCGCCGCGATCATGTCTTTTTTGCCTTATTAGCATTGTGTAATTTTGGCGCGAATTACCTCATTCTCTATTGGGCGCAAGCCTATTTAACCTCAGCACTGGCCTCGATTGCGTTCAGTATGCTGTTGTTGATGAATATCATTAATACCAAGCTGTTTTTCTCTCGTCCCATCGCCAAACGCATTTATTTTGGCGCCCTACTGGGCGTGGTAGGGATTGCCGTACTGTTTTGGCCGGCAATTTCGTCGTTGGATTTAAACAATGGCGTATTAATTGGCTTGCTGCTGGCGTTGTCGGGCACCTTAGTGGCATCGTTAGGGAATATGGTCAGTGTGCGTAACTCACAAGCCGAGGTCGGAATTTTACAAGGCAATGCTTGGGGCATGTTGTATGCAACCCTAGGTTTAAGCTTATATGTTGTATTCACTGGCGCCAGTGTCGACTTCGCAACAACCACAATGAGTTACTGGCTATCGCTGCTTTACTTAAGCACCTTTGGTACGGTCATCGCCTTTGCCTGCTACTTCGTGCTATTAAAAAATATTGGCCCTGAGAAAGCCAGCTATGTGATCGTCTTATTCCCGCTCGTAGCGGTGGTACTGAGCACCCTATTTGAAGGCTTTGTATGGCAAGCGAACACCGTATATGGCTTTGCCTGTGTACTGCTTGGCAATGCCATTGTGCTCACGCCAGTGCACAAAATAACGGCTCGCTTTCGTAAGCCCCGTGTTACCGAGGTACCACAAAAAGCAGTGCGTCCGCTTGGCAGCTAATCACGGCGGGCGTGGTGCCAAGGTATTCGCCATCGGCTTCAATACCCAACCCTACAGTTGTCACCTCACAGCGCTTTATAGCCGCTGTGGTGATCTGTGCAAGTCGGGTATGCGCGCCAAAGTAACTAAATAATAGCGCCACAGCTTGGCGCAGTGGCGCGCCTTGAGCAACGCTGAGGTAATTTAGAGCGCCGCTTGTCACATTAGCATCCGGCGCGACCTTCATGCCACCACCAAAAAACTGACCATTGGCAAAGCAGCACATCAGCTGGCGCTGGTTAGTCACCTTGCCATCAATTTCTACCCTGACCTGTGGGTTAGAGTAGGTATAAAAGTGCCTAAGCCCCTCCCAGCTATATCGCCAACGGGCTAATCGGCCTTTTTTGTTCTGCGTTGCGCGCACCACCTCAGCGTCATAACCAACTCCAGCCACATTAACAAAGTAACGATCGTTGATTCGCCCTAAGTCGATACGCTGTGCCGGCGCCCGTAAAGCTGTAGCTAACCAATGCGCTTGGCTAACACGCCACTGCCGAGCAAAGTCGTTGCCACTGCCACAGGGGATCAATGCCACCTCAACAGCGGTGTAGGCAAACGCATTGACAACCAAGTGTAAGGTGCCATCGCCACCGAGCACCACAACCCTTGTTAAACCATTGCTACGCGCTTTCAAACGTTTTAAGTCACGCGCAAAGTCCCCGGACGTAGCTAGGCGGGAGTAACCAATAGCCGCTTGCTGCAAACATTTTTCGAGTTGGTCGAGCAACTTTTTTTGGTAACTGGGGTGATAGACCACCAACCAAGATGAACAAGTCGGCAAATGGACACCTTAAAACAAATATGTTTTATCTGAATAAATATGCAGCCTATTTTAATACAGAAAGCTTATCAAGCTTTAAACCCTTAATATAATAAGGTTCAAGGTAAAAGCACACAAATATAATCATGCATAAAACACGCTAAAGCGAAACTTAACAAAAGCAAAATATATAAAAAAAACTTATGCGAAAGGGCCAAAATTTATCGTTTTATTTTTAACCACTTCAGCCTCACAATAGCCATGTTTTCAGACACAGACATAGCGCGGAGCAACCAAGATGAACCCAGTAAACACATTAAACCAAACGGCAGCAAGCCAAGTCGCAGTGAAGCCCAGCAAGCGTAAAGCAAAAATGCTGGCAAAGTTAAACCGCTTCGGTAAGGAACTCGCTCTTAGTGGCGTCGTTCGTTACAAGTAATAAGTTAGATTAATGTTACTTTGGGTGTAAGGCACCAACCAGCTTTACACCCTCAACCTTCCCCCATCGCAGTCTAAAATACCCTCTATTTCACTGAATTAGCACAAAAATCAAGCAAACGACCGTTTTTCTATTTACACCTGCGTTTTGCCTCAGTATTATCCTAGCCCATGGAGAGATGGCAGAGCGGTTGAATGCACCGGTCTTGAAAACCGGCATGGGTTAATAGCCCATCTAGGGTTCGAATCCCTATCTCTCCGCCACATTTTACAAACTGATTCGCGCCGGAGAGGTGGCCGAGTGGCTGAAGGCGCTCCCCTGCTAAGGGAGTATAGGGTTTGTAGCCCTATCGAGGGTTCGAATCCCTCCTTCTCCGCCATTAGTTATAAGAGAACCGCCTTTACGGCGGTTTTTTTATAACTAAATTTCGAGTAGGCGGACTTGGTGAGGACCCTTTGTTCGACAAAATGTCGGGAACATTTTGAGCCGCGAAGGCGCCCGTAGCGGCGAGTGTATGGATACACGAGTGCTCATCCCGAGTCGAAGCCATTAGTTAAGTTAAAAAACCGCACATTGTTGCGGTTTTTTGCTTTTCGGCGTCCAGTCGCAAGCGTCCAGCCTTCGGCGTCTCAGAACTGCGAAGCAATACTTCGATTTCTTCGACCCTTCTCCGCCATTAGTTATAAGAGAACCGCCTTTACGGCGGTTTTTTTATAACTAAATTTCGAGTAGGCGGACTTGGTGAGCCCCCTCCGTTCGACAAAATGTCCGGAACATTTTGAGCCGCGAAGGCGCCCGTAGGGACGAGTACAGGATGTACGCGCGCTTATCCCAACAACCGTTATCAGAACCTGGCCTTTACTTTTTCACCACGTTTGCCACCATAACGCCCCATTATCAACAGCGATGAATATTCACTATGCTATTACATACTCAAGACGCAGAGTCTAGCCAGCAACTTTATCAGCACCTTGTCGGTGCCATCACCCCTCGTCCTATTGCTTGGGTCAGCACCCGCAGCGCCACTGGCGTCGATAATATCGCCCCTTACTCATTTTTTAGCGTGGCCAGCTGCCAACCGCCGGTGTTATCAGTTACTCATGTGACACCTCGCACAGGAGAGCCGAAAGACACATTGAAAAACTTGCTGGCAACCAAAGAATGTGTGGTAAATATTGTCACTGAAGACTTGCTCACGGCGATGAATCAAAGCTGCGCCAACTACCCGAGTGATATCAGTGAATTTACGGCCGTGGGTATTGATAAGCACACTAGCCACAGTGTATCCGTGCCAGGCGTTGCCGCTGCGCCAGTACGCTATGAGTGCACGCTGCGAGAGGTGATTGAGCTTGGCTCAGAGCCGGGAAGCGGGCAAATGATGTTGCTCGACGTTAAAACCATCGACATTGATGATGCTCTGTTGGTCGATGGTCGCATCGCACCGGAACGTTTGCCCACTATAGGTAAGCTAGGTGGCGATGCCTACGCGCATACCACCCGTCAAAGCGTGCTTAGTCGCCCAGTACTCGATTAGCAACGCTGAGTAACGCCGCAATATCTTGCTCATCATTGTAGATGTGCGGTGAAATACGAATACCCAAGCGGCGTTCATCGACGCTGATACAGGCTTTGTTTAGTTCCGCTAGCAGGGCCTGTTGGTGACGTCCGCCATGGACAATCAGGGTACCACTGCGCTTCTCGGGCTCCTTCGGCGAGACAATCCACTGCTGCAGGTGCGACCACAGCAATTGTTGCATGGCCAGGTTATGGTTACGCACCTTATCGATGCCGTACTCATTGAACCAGCTAATACTGTGCGCGGCCAAAACATAAGGTGCAATATTGGGGGTGCCGCCCCAAAAACGTAAGGCACTGGGGTGGTAGTCAAAATGATGAATATCAAATTCAAAAGGATTGCTGTGGGAAAACCAGCCCACGTCTTTGGGCTGACAGTGCGCTAATTGCTGCTCACTAACCCATAAGTAAGCGGCTCCTGGCCCACCACAGAGCCATTTTACGCTCGAGCCGATCATAAAGTCGGGTGCCACTGCGGTTAAATCCAAAGGGATCACCCCCGCTCCCTGAGCTACATCGATTAGCGACAACACTCCCCGCTTTTTTGCGTACTCACAGATATGAGCAACCGGGGCCTGCTGCCCAGAGTTGGAATACACCTGACTAACAAACACCAAATCAACCTCAGTGTCTAAGTAATGCTGCCATACCTGAGCATCACTGACATCTTCGTGAGCCGGTATAAATCGCAGCTGACAATCCTCAGGTAAGGCTTTTTGCAACACAAAGCCCATGCTCGGGAAGTCTTGCTCACTGAGCAGCACTTTGCACCCACCTCTCGTTAGCCGTGGGTGGGCCATCAGCAGCTTGGTCAATGCACTGGATAAATTAACCTGTGGGCAAAATTGCCCAGCAGGGCTATTAAATAACCTCGCGAGTGCTTGAGTAAACTGTTCAATAACCTGCAGCCATTGTGACCAAGGCTCTTGTTGGCCCTGCTGCCAAGGCGCAAAGAACGCCTCATTGAAGGCGTGCTGTGCGGTTGTTAATGGCCGACCCACCGAGTGGCTGAGTAAGTAGGGCCCTTGAGGCAAGGCAAAGGTATCTTTCATTAGTTGTCCACCAACGCCGTTAATGTGGCGATATCGTGATAACGGGTGTGAATATCATCGCGCTCACGCGCAGCGCGCTTATCGCGCAGATTAGCGAGTTCGGCCAACAGCACAGGTAAGGGCGGTCCACTGGCCGTTACCTTCGTTTGATGCTGGCTACCAAGATTTTCATTAGGAATACGAATATACTTATCAACCAGCTGGTTATGGTGCTGAATTGCCGTTTGCCCATGCAATTTACACACCCTCAAAAATGCTCTGAGGTTTTGCTGAAACCAGGAACTGCTATGCTGCTGCGGTGCCACCGCTAAAAACTCATCCATAATCGACGGCAAACGCATGCAATTGCGCAGTACGCGCTGATCTTCTGGCATCATGTATAAAAACTTCTCTACCAGCATTTGTGAATAAGCCGGTTCATTGGCGCAGCATAACCCCAACAACATATCGATCACGTTAATACCAGCAAAATCACCGGCATTGGCGCCCCGATAGACCTCTTTGCCAACCCGATAAGGCTTGTAATAGGGGCGCACGGCATAAAAGAACTGCTGTGCATCAAGGTGCTGAAATAAATAGCGGTTACTCTCCAGTACATCTTTTAGCGCTTGTTCGGCCACTAACAATAAATCAGGAACCACAGGGTGAGAAATGCCCAAAGGCTGGATACGCAACAACGCATCGGCGGCCCGCTTGAAGGCCACTATGCCCTTAGTGTTATAGTCAACAAACAAGCGTTCATCGGGCAGATCAGTAAAACGTTTATATTGGCCATTGATAGCGCGATTATGGGTGGTTAAATGCGCCGTTGCAAAACGAGGGGTAACGCCTATGGACGCGCCAATGTGCATAGCCAGAGTCGACGCTTGTTGCAGCGGAGAATGCGTTTCTCGTGACGGCTCGGTGATTTCATGACGCCGACACGCCGCCATATATAAGCCAACATTGCCGAGCAAATCAAAGGCACTATCGAAGCCCTCATCGGTATTGCCCTCATCAACTAAATTAGCTATTAACGCGTCTCCTTCGTCTGTGAGTTGCTGCTTCAGTGCATCGCCGACACCATGGACATTGGCACGATCGGCCTGTGCTTGGTAGCGCTGTTCTAATTGATTATTAATTTCGACAAAGCGACTGCGGATCCAGTCATCAAATTGCTGTGCGTGCGGTGTCATAGGAGCTACAAAAATATTGCCTTACATAAGGTAAAAATAGCATAAAGCCGGTGGTGCTTTTTATTAACCTCCACTAACATAAACGTATAAAAACAATAAAAATCACCATTGAATAAATGACAAATAGCGATAACCACTCAAAAATTAAAATAGATGCCAAGGACCTGCAGTTGCTTGCGCTGCTGCAAGACAATGGCCGGATGAGTGTCAGCGAGTTAGCGCAGCGCGTTAATCTGTCAGATACTCCTTGTATTCGCCGCATCACTAAGCTGCAGCAAGCTGGCTATATTCGTGGTTACCATGCCCGTTTAAACGCCCAACAACTGGGGTTTCATGTTACCGTCTATGCGCTTATTAAATTACAGCAAAACTCCGCTCAGGCCGCCGATAACTTCGAAAGCCAAGTGGATGGCTTTTTAGCGGTGCAGGAATGTGCGGTGATCACCGGTGAGTACGATTATTTGCTAAAAATTATTGCCAAAGACCTTGGTGACTACGAACACTTCGTCAAACATACTCTCGGAGGCCTTGCGGAGATTGCCGCCATTGACTCCACCGTGGTTTTAAAACAACGCTTCTCTCGCTGGCAGCTGCCGCTGTAGTTGTATATACAGGGTTGCTCGCTATCCGCTAGCTGTCAGTGCAGTGCTTTGGTATGCTGCTAACTTGGATTGATGGAGTACTCCCATGCGTATCGTTATTTTTATGCTGATGTTGATCAGCGGTGTAGGCCACAGCAGCGAAACTTGCCTCGATATAGTCAGCGATGTCGACACCATAATGGCGGCGAAAGAACAAGGCCGCTACCGCTACGCCATTGGTGATGGCCAAGCTGCGGTTGATATCAGCGACAACCCCAGCTTTGCTACCTATTTACGCCGTGCCAATCAGTGGCTAAAGACACACAACCCCCGCGCCCACACTCCTTGCCCCGTAAACACAGCCACAGTGCAACTGCTGCAGCAGCAACAACAGCTTCCTGCCAATACTCAAGTGCATCATTTACTCAGCCCATTTGAGCTGCGTCAGCATAATAATGACAAGGTCGCGTTGCTGTTTCACGGCCTTACCGACTCCCCTTTTAGCTATCATAGCCTCGCGGCCTATTTCTATCGCCAAGGTTTCACCGTGCGGACAGTACTGTTACCAGGCCATGGCAGTGCCGCAGCTCAGCTTCAGGACGCCGAGTTTTCGCAGTGGCAGCAACTTGCTCGCTATGCCATAAACCGTGCCGCTAACGAGTTCGAACAGGTGGTGATTGGCGGCTACTCAACCGGTGCGGCGTTAGCCATGGCCGAGCTTGTAGCCGAGCCTGATAGAGCCAATATCCGCGCCCTTATGCTTTGGTCTCCCGCCAGTGAACCACATAATAAAAATGGCTGGCTAGCAAAGTGGATTGATCGGGTTCCATTCGTAAACTGGATCGATAAAGACGCCGACATAGATTTCGCCAAATATGAAAGCTTTCCTTTCGCTGCCGCAGCCCTAGCCCATCAAGCCATGTCGCGAATTAGTCAAGATGCGCTGACTGAAGCCGAGCTGCCCAATATTCCGTTATTTGTTGTTCAAAGCGAGGTCGATACCACTATTGATGCACGCGCGACCTTAAATATGCTTAAGGTATGGCATGACCCACAAAAACGTCCGCAAACCCGGCACGATATGTTGGTGTTTTATGGTCAACAACAAGCTGCCAAAGCATTGTTAGGGGCCGCGTTCGATATTCGTAGTTATTCATGTCAGCGTGGACAGCCTCCTTGTGAGGACGTTATTGATATCTCTCATATTGGTGTGGTCAACGCGCCACAGCACCCATACTATGGTCGGCAAGGGCTTTATCGTAACTGCGGCAGCTATTTAGAGGATGATGCCCGCTACCGCCAATGCAAAGTGGGTGAGGTGATCGTCGGTGAGCGCACCGCCGCTAACCTCTCGCAGCAGCGGCCGCTCAAGCGCCTGACCTATAACCCGTTTTATGCGCAGCTAGAGCAAGATATGAGCGCGTTTTTAGCTCGGGTCATGCAGTAACATGACGGCACTGACGCATCGCTTCTTTACGTCGGTCACCGAGGTTGGACAACCCACTTGGCAACGTTTTTTCAGCGCTCACCCTTTTAGCCAATATTCGTTTATTTACGCCCTAGAACAATCCGGGAGTGCCTGCGCACAATCCGGCTGGCAGCCCTACCATCTAGGTTTATACCGAGGTGAGCAGCTGGTCGCCCTATGTATAGGCTATATAAAATCTCACTCTTATGGCGAGTATGTATTTGATTGGAGTATTGCCGAGGCCTACCAGCAATACGGCTTTGACTATTACCCTAAATGGCTTAGCGCCATCCCCTTTACGCCCATCACCGGCCCGCGTATCGCTTACCGTGATATTGACCCACAGCAAGCGGCTATCGCCCTCGCCAACGCCCTAGATCACGAAGCCGAGCAACAGCAATGGTCGGGATGGCATATCAACTTTTACAATGACGACGTCAGCCAACACTTGGCACATCCCCCTTTACTAAAGCGTCAAACCGTACAGTTTCAGTGGCGCAATCACGGCTATAACAACTTCGGACACTTCTGTAGCGCACTGAAGTCTCGTAAGCGCAAGCAAGTGTTAAAAGAACGAGCACAGATTGCGGCGCAGCAGTTGCAGGTACAAGTGCATCAAGGCCGGGAAATTAGCCCCGAGTTAATGCATGCAATGATCCGCTTTTACCAGCAAACTTACCTCAAGCGCTCAGGCCATCTGGGCTATTTAACTGCAAACTTTTTCACCCAGCTACTCACGCTGATGGCTGACCATTTGGTCATTATCAGCGCTTGGCACCAAGGCACCATTGTCGCCGCAAGCCTTTATCTGCGCGACCAGCAAACCTTGTACGGTCGATATTGGGGTTGCGATGAGCAATTCCAGCACTTGCACTTCGAACTATGCTATTACCAAGGTATTGAATTGTGTATAAACGAGGGGCTAACAAACTTTAACAGCGGCGCTCAAGGGGAACATAAAATCGCCCGTGGCTTTGCGCCGATTTTCACCCACTCCTGCCATCGCTTTTGTGACAGCCCATTCACTGCCGCATTAACGGACTTTGTGGCTCGCGAAAGTGCGCAGCTGGACTTGTATAGACAACAATGCTTAGCGCTTAGTCCGTTCAAAGTGCAGTAACTGATTATTCGCAGGCATCGCTACATCATCAATCAAGGTCAGCCCCGCTTGCTTGGCTAAGGCGACCAGCCATTGTTGCTCCCTAATACCACTGCGTGGATCGCGTTGTTTGAGCATGGCATCAAACTGTGCATTGCTGGCACTGGTGAACTGACCTTGACACTTAAAAGGCCCGTAAATACATAACTGGCCATGTAATGGCAAGTGCTCACTAACCCCTGCAAAGAACGCCTCAACCAGCGCTTCGCTGACAATATGAAGGGTATTGGCAGTGAACATACCATCTGGTTGCGATACCGGCCAAGGCTCGCCAATATCGAGAGACAATGGCGGTAACAGGGTGTCACACTGTGCCTCTTGCAGCCATAGCTCGATGCCATCATGGTTAGCAGGTAAGTCGCTGGTTTGCCACAATAAGTGCGGCAATCGAGGAGCGAAAAAAGCAGCGTGCTGGCCAGTGCCCGAGCCAATCTCAAGCACCTGCTCAGTATTTTTAAAAATACGCTGTAATTGCGCCAATATTGGCGCTTTATTGTTTTCACACGCCTGTGAAAAAGGTTTATTGATGCTCATCTTCAGCCAAAGTATGTAGGAAGAAGTTAAACTCAAGGGCTTTCTCTTGCAGGCTTTTGAATCGCCCAGAAGCCCCACCATGACCCGACTCCATGTCGGTTTTAAATAACAATAGGTGATTATCGGTTTTGTACTCGCGCATTTTCGCAACCCATTTCATCGGTTCCCAGTACTGCACTTGTGAGTCATGCAGCCCAGTGGTTACCAAAATATGGGGATAATCTTGCGCCTTGATATTATCGTACGGGGAATAAGCCGCGATGGTTTGATAATCGCCCTCATCGTTGGGGTTACCCCATTCATCATACTCGTTGGTGGTCAGCGGAATGCTCTCATCCAGCATGGTGGTCAGCACATCAAGGAAGGGCACATGACAGCCAATCGCACGATACAAATGCGGAGCCTGGTTAATGACCGCCCCCATCAGCAGGCCACCGGCACTGCCGCCGCTGGCGAACACTTTATCCTCAGCACCATAACCCTTGGCAACCAGCGCCTCGGTAACATCAATAAAGTCATTGAAGCTATTTTGCTTATGTTTGAGCTTGCCTGCTTCATACCATTGCCGGCCCAGCATCTCTGAGCCACGAATATGCGCAATAGCATAGACGAAGCCACGATCGAGTAAACTCAGGATGGTGCTGGAAAAGCTTGGATCGATAGTAATGCCATAGGCACCATAACCATACTGTAACAGCGGGTTGCTGCCATCGCCTTTAAATAAATCACGACGGTATACCAGAGAAACAGGCACTTGCTCACCGTCACGCGCAGTGATAAACAAGCGTTCGCTGGCGTAGTCATCGGCATTAAACTCACCCACCACCTGCTGCTGCTTCAACAAGGTTTTCTCACCCGTGGCTAAATCAAACTCAAACAAGCTACCCGGCGTTGTTAAGCTCGAATAAAACACCCGCGCCTTGCTCACATTCGGTTCGGGATTCATGGCCACACCGGCAAAGTAACAGGGGTCGGCAAATTGCAGTGGCACCGGCGACCCCGTCGCCATGCCTTGGCGATGCTGGTACACCACAAAGCCTATCTGCCCTTGCTGGCGCTCGGTGAGCAACCAGTAGTGCTCAAACAGCTCGACACTCTCTAACAGCACATCCTCGCGGTGGGCAACGAGCTCTTGCCATTGCTGTAAGTCGGCTAATTGCGCGGCAGTGGCTTGCATAAAGCGGAAGTTCTTCGCCTGCCAATTACTGACGATATAAAAGTACTCACCTAGCTTATCAATATCATACAGGTGCCCTTGGGTGCGCGGCAGTAACTCCGTTACTGGAGCACACGGGTTATCGGCATCAATAGCGAAGGTATGGCTGGTTTCTGTGGCTTCTAAATCGATAAAGATCAGGCTCTCGTCACGGCTTTTGCCCAGCCCCATATAAAAGCTGCGGTCACTCTCTTCGTATACCAACACGTCTTGCTCTTGCGCCGTACCTAAGCGATGACGAAACACCTGATAACCCAGCAGTGTTTGTTCATCTTTACGCACATAAAAAACTGTTTGGTTATCGTTGGCCCAGACTACTTGGCCTTCGGTGTTAGTGAGGGTGTCGCTAAGCAGCTCACCGGTGGCGAGATCCTTAAACGCCACGGTGTAGATACGTCTTCCCGAGGTATCTTCGGCATAGGCAAGAAGCTGCTCATTGGGGCTCACTGCCACCTCACCTAAATCATAGAAGTCATGGCCTTGTGCAAGCTGATTAACATCCAACAGTAGGGTTTTATTATCACCACTAAAACTGGTGGCACGAAAATGTCGGCCGTACTCTTCATCACCACTGACTTCGCTGTGATACCAATAAGCGCCATCTTTGACCGGCACGGTATTGTCGTCTTTCTTTATGCGCCCTTTGAGCTCGGCGAACAGCTGTTGCTGGCGCTGCGCAGTAGACGAAAGCATTTGCTGACAATAACGGTTTTCCGCCTCTAAGTGAGCGAGAACTTCGGGGTTTTCACGCTTATCGTCACGCATCCAATAGTAATCATCTTGGCGCTGCTGACCATGGTGGGAAAGTAAGTGGGGAACCTTTTTGGCGATGGGTGCTTGCACAAATGACCTCAATACACTGAAACTGAGCCGTCAGTGTATCATTTGCTCAACAGGGCGACTATTCCTCTACTTCTTGCCAAGCTGTTTGCCAATTTAAGCCAACGCCTGGTTCGTATTGATCGTGGTTTTTACCACCCAAACGACACAGTTCGGTATACGGCCAAGGCTTGCAACGGTACACCTTTCCAGTCGCTAAATGCAGTACTCGGTCACCAGCGCGATAGGACTCGTGGTTAACAGGAAAAATGTGATCATAGCCGGAAGCCATTTCTCCTACCTGATCTTGGCTTTTAGCTACACAGTTATAATTAATGACTACTTCAGTAATGCCACAGCGACTACTGGCATAAATTTCATTACCACGATAGCCAACAATCAATCCTTGCTCGGTCATGCGCCCAGCCTGCATTAAAGGAATATGAGTGTTAATGTATTGCGCCACTTCACGGGACCAATTCTGAGGTTCCCCTTGCTGGTCCGATTCAATATTGATGACAAAACTGAGATCTTTGACTAGCCCTTGGGTGTCGTATACTTCTACTTCAACCACGTCGCCACGAAACAACTGGGTATGACTACTGAGCGTGCCCACGCTGATCCATTCACTTTCGGGTAAAGACTTCACCATTGCAAACCTCACAATTTGGCTTTCCTAAACAAACCAGGTAGCAACCCAATAAAGCTTAATTAAAACTTAAAGGTAACTTAATTTTTAACCAGCTGAAAGATTAATATTCTACTTTCACCCTTTGCCATAGCGCAATAAAGTATTGGTTTATTGAAGCAATATAATACTTTGATACTAAAAAAGGGAAGTCTCCTTCCCTTCTATTAGTTGCTTACGCCTTTGCCGCTTTTGGCCTGCGACTGAATAACTGCCAGAACTTAACAAATGCTCGGCGCACATCAGCGAGTATCATATATAAGCAAGGTACCAAAATGAGTGTCAGTAACGTTGCGTACATTACCGCAAAGCCTAATGCTACGGCCATGGGGATGACGAATTTAGCTTGTAGGCTGGTTTCGAACATAATGGGTAGGACACCGGCAAAGGTAGTAATCGACGTCAGGGTAATAGCACGAAAACGGGCGCAGCCACCCTCAACCACTGCCCTGGCCGTGCTGTGTCCTTCACGGCGCGCTTGGTTGACAAAGTCAGTCATTACCAATGAGTCATTGATAACCACACCGGCGGCGGCGATTAGGCCGAAGAAAGACATGGTACTGAGGTCAAGGCCGAACCAAAAATGTCCCCACAATGCCCCTGTTAAGCTGAACGGGATCACCGACATCACAATGAGTGGCTGGCTATAACTCTTCAGCGGCACAGCTAAAAGAATATAAACAATGATCATTCCCGCAATGAAAAACAGCATTTGCTCATTTGCCTGCGCTTGCTGCTCTTCAATGGAGCCGCCAAGCTCAGTTTTAACCGAAGGAAAGTCCTCTTTTAGCTGTGGCAGTAGGTCTTCTTTAATGCGTTTAACAACGGCTGTTGGCTCCACCATTTCTTCATCGATGCTGCCATACACATAGACGGTGCGGTAACCACCCTCGCGGCGGATATAGCTCACACCCGGGCGCTCTTGAAGTTCAACCACATCACCTAACATCACTTCTTGACCGCTAGGAGTCATCACTACGGTGTGTTTTAACGATGAGAACGCCTCGCGTGTCAGTTTAGGGTAACGCACCATCACCCGTACTTCTTCACCATTGCGGATCACCCGTTGCGCTTCACCACCATAGAAACTTGCCCCAACTTGATTAGCAATATCTTGCAAATCTAGACCCAAGTCATAGGCCACTGGCTTGAGACTAAGCTGCACTTCCTTGCTTGCTGGGTCGATGGTTGAACTAATATCAAACAACCCCTTTTGCTGTTGCAGCATGGAGATAAACTGACGCCCAGCGGCATTAAGCGTATCAATATCGGAACCAAATAGTAGGTAACCGAATTCGCCGTCCCCTCCCGGGTTACCGTTGACATCATCTTGGATAGTCAGTGATTTAATGCCGGCTATTTCTGGCATAGCTTCGCGCCAACGGCGCGACAATTCAAAGGCGTTATAAGGGCGAATTTCTTCTTCAACGAGTGGCGCCAATACCGTGGCTTCCGTGCGGCCTTGGTTAAACACCAACAGATCACGCACCATTTTTTGCCCAGCTTGTTGTTCGGTTTCGCGATCAACTTCACGCACCATGGCTTCAATTTTTTGCACCGCTCGGATAGTTTGCATGTCCGAGGCATTATCGTTCATCTCGATATTAATTTGCGGGAAGTCATGCGGCACTTTTGGTGTAGGAACCATACGCACATGGTTGCTGGCTATAAGTGTAAAACTGAGCACTAACATACCGAAGAAACCTAATAGCACCACCCAACGCCACTCGATGCACTTTTCTACCGTGCGTCGGTAAGGGCCATTAACGAAAGCAAAGAACCGAGTATTAAAGCGCGTTCTGAACCCATCTTTTTTAATAGGTGGGAACTTAGTATGAGCGATGTGCGCGGGTAAAATCAGTTTTGATTCAATCAAGCTAAACGCCAAACACGCCATCACTACCACGGCGATACCGAAGAAGAAGGCTCGTTCAGGACCACTTGATAATGTAAACGGCGCGAATACCGCCATCGTAGTAAGCACCCCGAAGGTCGCCGGTGTGGCGACACGTTTAGCGCCGCGCACCACATTTTCAACGCCACCGCCTTTTCTCTCAATTTCGGTATAGGCACTTTCGCCTATGACAATGGCATCATCCACCACGATTCCAAGTACCATGATAAAGGCGAATAACGATACGATATTGATACTAATGCCAAATAACGGCATGGTCATCAGGGCACCCAAGAAACAGACAGGTAAGCCCACCATCACCCACAGAGCCAATTTAAAACGTAAAAACAAGCTCAACATAATGGCCACCAAAATGGCCCCTTGGAACAAGTTTTTCAGCATCATGTCCAAGCGCGCATTGAGGTAGTAAGTCATATCCATCAAGGGGACAAGACGCACTCCAGAGGGGAGCGACTCATTCTTACTGTCGATATAGGCTTTAACCGATTCGGCCACGGGAATCATATTTTGTTCTTTGGTTGCTTTCACGCTGAGGTA
Source organism: Pseudoalteromonas sp. CNC9-20 (assembly GCF_022347875.1). Lineage (NCBI taxonomy): Bacteria > Pseudomonadati > Pseudomonadota > Gammaproteobacteria > Alteromonadales > Pseudoalteromonadaceae > Pseudoalteromonas > Pseudoalteromonas sp. CNC9-20. The sequence continues at coordinate 91,749 of NZ_JAKRFS010000007.1, forward strand.
AATGGCGTTTTTACCGTTGAACTTGAAATAACGCTCACCCTCGGTGAAACCGTCTTTTATTACCGCCACATCTTGCAGTAGGACCTTCGCGCCATTAGCACCGACTTTCACTGGAATAGAGCGGAACTCCTCACCAGAGTATGACTGCGCCTCTACACGCACAGAGATAATGCCGGCATCGGTACGTAATTGACCAGCGGAGAAGTTAGCCGAATAACGTCTTACCGCACTAGCCACATCATTAAGTGTGAGGCTATAACGGCGCAAAGTATCAGGCTTGATTTCAATAGCAATCTCATCGAGTGGCACATCGTTTTGCACCAACGACACATTGCTTAGCTGTAGTAACTCATCCTCAATGTTATTGGCTATAGGCTTGAGTTCTGTCAGAGGTAAATCAGCAACCAAAGACATGCCTATGACATCTTGGCGGAATTCTACTTGGCTAATGGTGACAGGCTCCATTCCCGCAGGAAAGGTCGCGATGCCATCAACACGCAGCTTAACTTTATCTAAAACATCGGTGAGCTCAACATCTGGGTCTATCTCTAACTGCGCGCTTCCTGAGTTGCGAAAGGCACGATACACCCCTTTTTCGATTTCAGTGACATCCTTAAGTGACTCTTCAATTTTGATCAGGATGCTTTCTTCAATCTCTTGTGGTGAGGCTCCCGGGTAATTAGCCTGAACGGTGATATAGTTGACTTCAACATTGGGAAACATCTGCCGCTGGATGGTCATGTAACTCACAATACCCATGATGATGATGAATAACATCATCAAGTTGGCAGCCACAGGGTTATTGGCAAAGTAAGCGATAATGCCGGTTTGTTTTTGCTGTTGCATTATCGGCTCCTACAGTTGATCCGTTGTCTTGGGGCTATTTTCAGAGCTATTTACAGCTCCGGCAATACGCACTTCCATGCCTTCTTGCGGGTACTCAGGCAAAGTGATAACCACACGGTCGTCAGCATCAAGGCCACCACTGATCAGAAAAAACTCATCTTCTTCACGTACCACTTTGACTTGTCGAGGTTGCAGCAGGTTGTCTTTATTCACCACCCACACCGTCTGGTTATTCACCAGCTCTTGCGGCAGGCGGAAAATCTCTTTCAAAGTTTGTCCGGCGAACTGCACTTGCACATAGCTGCCAAACTTCAGCTTAGGCAATTGCCCGTGCATAGCGTAGGGATCGTTAACACGCACCACCAAGTTACTCATACGCGTAGCGCTGTCGACCACGCCTAAATCGCGATCGATCACGGCACTGCGAGTGAAACCGTTTAAACCCTCCCGGATAATGGTGGCTGGCGTGCCAGCAACACGCTGTGGTAAAAAGGCACTGTCAAAACCAGCCACGGGGACAATCACTTCCGCCGTCTCGATATTGTTAAGTTCAGCTACTTGGCTACCCACAGAAACGAACTGTCCTTGGCCTACGTTTCGGCTGATCACTAAGGCATCGTAGGGGGCGCGGACTTCGCAGTTGTCTAAATCACGCTGAGCACGCTTTAACGCTGCTTCTGCTGATTTCACAGCAGCTTTGGCGCTGAGCACCTGAGGTTCACGCAGGAATAATGCTGAACGCTTTACACCCGGCGTACGGGCAGCTTCGTCTTTGGCGACGTCTTGTTGTGCTTGCTCTTCAATTAATGCCGCTTGGGCCCGAGCAAGCTCTGCTTCGGCTTGTAATACCGCAGCTTCATAGTTATCTTTTTCAATAGTGAACAGCAGCTCGCCACGCTCAACAATACCGCCTGCAACAAAGCGTTCGTTCCAGCTTACCACCTCGCCGGTAACCTGCGCGGCAAGCTGAGTGCTTTCAAGAGGCTGTACCTCACCATATGTGGATAGCAACACTTGATGATCGTTGGCCGCAAGCTGCTCTACCTCAACGACTGGGCGTGTATCAACTTGCTTGGTCTCATCTGGCTTCTTTGCCGACACCATAACAGCGGCTCCAGCAAGCCCCGTTACTAACACGACTCCCAGCGCCACCAACAACTTTTTCAGTACCTTGTGCATACCCACTTACCTTGATAAATCTATACTCACGTTATATTAACAAGTTGCCGTGTATAAGTAAGGTGACATTTGTAAGGAAGTATTACTACTTTGCAGTTTCTTTACACCACGGCATCACCTGTAGCCATGACCGATAATACGTATCAACGAGATGGAGAGATTAGGTGACTTGAAAGGGCGACAAGAGAGGGCATAAAGTGGGGTATTTAAACGATGAAAAAGGCTGCATACGGGCAGCCTTTTTTACTTCGAACTTATGCCATAGCAGGACGATGACGGTAATATTGAATACAGGCTAATTGCGCCGCATTGGTCAATAAGATCATCACAAAGTTAAGAATATGCGACACGCTGGGCGCCGCCATATAAAGTTCAGCCGTCAGACCAAAGCACCCTGCCAAAAGCTGCAACATAAAATAGCGCGCACTCAAGTTACTAACATCACCACTGCGCAAAGTTTTATAGGTTTGTGGCATAACGCGAATTGAGCTCATAACCAGACCAACATACGTCAGAGCGATAAGCAGACTATCGGCATCAACGTAAGGGCTAGCCAATAAAGAGAACGGCGCCACGCTGAATAGTAGCATGTACAATAATTGCTTACGCTGCTTGGCTGCGGCATCGTAACGAAGAAAATAGTACAAAATAAGGCTACTGAGCATACCGGTCACCACAAAAGGTAAAACCATGTAGTAACGCTCAAAAAATAGGTTGAAGGCAATAAAGTAAATACTTTGCGCTACGCCAAAACTCATCATAAGCAAAGAAAGCCCAGAAACACTGCGGTTTTTGCGAACTTTATTTAGCATCGGCATAAAGCTAAAAGCTAAGATAAAAGACGAAATAATGGGCAAATACTCAGTCAAAGCAACCTCTTTTGTTAAACTAATCGTTAAAATAGAAAACAGGCCGTTAATAAACAAACAACTAATGTAAACGCATGATTATTAACAACTTTTTGAAGGCGCGCATTGTATAGATGCTAGCCTACTAAGCAATAGCAATACGGCACTCAACGCATCATGCAAACGTAAAGATATAATTACATTTTCAGCTTATGTTTACGCTTAACGAGTATGGTTGTATTATTTTTGATAATCGTTATTATTTGCATAACCGTCAGAAAGCTCGCTTAGTCCCATGCGTAAAACCCTATTTAAAATTCATAGCTGGTTAGCTCTTGCTGCCATGCTGCCATTACTGTTGATCAGTATCACTGGTGCTATTTTGGTGTTTAAAAGCGAAATAGATGGCTGGCTAATGCCGCAAAAACACTTTGCCGTCGCCAATACTGAACAGCGGTTGTCGCTTGATACGCTCACCGAGCGCATCGAACAACGTTATCCAGAACACGTTATTGCTGCGTGGGAAGTGTTTGATAATGACACTGCAGATAGAGTGTACACAATCAAAAAAGGCACCGAGGATTGGTACAAGTTCCACGTCAATCAATACACTGGCGAGACACTTTCTGAACCTGTTAGCACCACACATTACATTACCGATTTCTTGGTAGAGCTGCATTACACCTTTATGCTCAATGACTTGGACTCCTTACCGGGACAAACAGGAACAGTACTGGGGTTTTTCTTCGCACTGTTCTTACTGGTGTTAGGGGTTACGGGACTTATCATTTATCGCAAATTTTGGCGTCGTTTGTTCACTTTACGCTGGCGAGCAACGCTGCAAATTGTGCTCAGTGACATTCATAAAATGACGGGGGTTTTTGGCTCTCCCATTCTCATTATATTGGCGATCACCGGGGGCTACTTTAACTACGCTGTGTGGTATCACGAAGTAATTGAACATGCCGATGAAGAGCACCCTGTGGTGATGAATAAACAACATTCGGCAAACTTATCACTGCAGTCATTAATGGACGACAGTCGCACACAAATTGCCAGCTTTAAGCCAACTTTTATCACGTTACCTCATGAGGGAGATGACCATATTACCTTTTGGGGAGAAGTCGACAGCAGCAATCCGCTTTTCAGTGAATACGGTAATATGGTGACTTATAACCGTGACACAGGTGCCCATATGAGCAACTGGGATATCCGTGAGGTAGCATTTGGTTGGCAATTAATCGATAGCTTTCGCAAGTTACACTTTGGCTATTTTGCCGGTCTTGTTAGCAAAATCATCTGGGCGGTGATCGGTTTAAGCCCAGTTTGGTTGGCGGGCACAGGGTTTTACTTGTGGTATGTGCGAAGCCGCCGTAAGAAGGCTTCTAAGCGTAACCGTCGTACACAAACACACCACAAGCGGGCTTATAGCTAGGCTAAAAAGCCATTAAAACCAAGCGCGCTGGTCGGTTTCGATATGAAATAACAGTCGATCGGCCAGCATCCGTGCTTGCTGCTCAGGCATAAATGGCAAGGTGAGGCGCTTTGAAGCAAACTGAATACTAATGGTTGCAACCTGTGCTTTGGCCATTAATGTTGTTTGCACCACGCTGACCTGCTGCGCTTTAAAGAGCTCACACACCGTGAGCACACTGCCAATTAGGCCACTGCGATGGATTAAAAACTCCTGCCCTTGATGACTGACTAACTGCCAGCCAAGACGCTTGTATATACAATAATGATAAAGCGCTAAAGGCAGTATTAACAGCGCCAACGCAATGAACGCCCAATGTAAAAAAGCCGCCAATGAACAACTCACTGTAGCTAATGGCAATGCGGCCAATAAACCGACGCGATGCCAAAAGTAGCGCCGAGATACCGGCTGCAAATCACCGTCATAGTTAGCAAACCAAGGAAACATCGTTGCCATCATCTGGGTCATCTGCGCATGCGTTAACACCGGCAATAACAGCGATTGCTTATCCTGCTGATGTTTCGGGCCGAAGGTAGCCACTTGCGCAAAACTCAGGGTATAACGGCGCAATAATACCGCGACCCAGTTTTGCTTAATGGTCGCGCTTTGTACCTTGGTAAAACGCATACTGAGTTGCTGGCGCTCTAACAACCCAGCAACTCGACGAAAACGGGCCTGCTCGATAAAAAGTTCAAAATTATAAAACCGTAATAACGCCATGATCACTGAGCCACCGACAGTAAGTATCACTGCGGCGATAAGCAAAGTGATCAGGGTTAACTCTTCAGCGTATGCAGCCAAAAGGTCGTGAGCATTGAAAAAGGCATCTAAATTAGCGATCACCACTTGCTCAAATAGTCCATCGACCATATTCACAATAGGCATGAGGGCCGCTAGCGCCAGCAATGCCATATTCGACATCAACCCATATTTAGCCACTTCATGGTTCGGCAAGGCTAAATCAGCCGAGGTTGCTACTTGAGTCTCTTGCTCTGTATCAGCCTCCTCTTCATCACTGCGCTGCTTCGACGCTAAAATAAAGCGACGTAGTTGCTGCGCATGGGCATTACTCAAAGCGGGTAAGACTATCTCTTTGTCACTGCTACCAGCGGCGTCAAACTGGCAGTTTGTTCTTCCCAGAGGAGCAAAGTAAAAAGGCGTGGCAAGGTTAATATTTTGCACCCGTGCAAAACGTAACGCCAGACGCTCTTTAGTAAACACACCTTTATGAAGCAACACTTGAGCATCGCCTTGCACCCGAAAACGAAATGTTGCGTAATAAGCACAGCCATACGCAACTAATGCCAGCAGCGCGATTCCTCCACCCCATGTTGCCCAAAATATCTTACGTTCAACATTTACAACAAAGAGCACCAAGACCGGCAACATATTTAAGAAGCCATCAGCGATAAGTCGGTAACCGGTATTCACAATGAAATAAAGAATCGCCCATGGACTCAAGCGCTGCCACTGCTGCGCTGGTTCAGCTGTATTACTGCTATTATTGCTCATCGTTGTGGTACTGCTGTATAACGTCGCGCAGGGCTTGGTTTTGTTGATGATGCAACCCACTCATGGTTAGGTCGGCAGCAAAACCACCGGCACTAAATAACTGCAAGGTACTTACAGACCAGAGTCGCTCAAGTGGCCCATGATGAATTTCACTGTGCTGAATACGAGCAAAAGGAAGTAGGGTGGTTGTTCGCCAAATAACCCCCCGTTGATACATCACATCATGCTCGCGAATCGCATAACCGCTATGGCGATAAGTAAGGTACTGCCAGAATATGTGTAGGCATGCATAAGCTGGGAGAACGTAGGGCAACCAAGGCCGCAAAGCGGCAAAATCAAGCGGTCGCAAATAGGCAACAGCGGCTGTAGCAACGAGCAACCCCACTAACCACAACAGAGCCCTTGTTAGGCGATAACCTAACGCCGCTCCCGGCAAAGGTTGTAATTGCACGGTTTGGTGCTGTGGCAGGTGCTCAATCTGCTCATTACTAAATGACGAGCCCATAGACCGTTACTAGCCCCAGCGAATAATGGTTGCTAGTGTATGGCTTTGCTGCGCCGCAAGTTCAACTTTATCGTCAAGCACATTTGCGGCCTCTAAACACAGCATTTTGTGGTATTCGTCGTCCGCAAAGTTCGATAACCGCTGAGACTTATCTACCCAGGGATTCCATAAAACACACGAACGCGAGTTTTCCCGGGCAACCTCAATGGTGCCGTCAGGGGTGCGAATACGCTGCAATGGCTGTGCATCACTGTAGACCATATCGGTTTCACGGCCAAAGTGAACCACTTCTTGTTGCTCAAAGGGCCCTTCACCAAACTCGATGTACTGTGCCCCCTGCAAGCCGTCTACGGATGTTTGCGTAATATCTGGGGTCGGTAAGTAGCTATGCAGTGCTTGTGTTAGTTGCACTGGGCTGTCACCTAAGTTGGTGTTAGTCAACCGTACCTCGAGCTGTTTATCGCTCAGTACATATTCAACCTCTAACTTGGTGTTGTGAGGCCAATAGGTTTTATCCACCTTCGCCATCGGCAAAGACAAGCTGATGCGAATGGCGTCTTGTTCTTCTTTTACTTCTTCTGCACGCCATAACGATACTCGAGCCACACCATGAATGGGCCATTCGGGATTTTGATGCACTCCAAACCAAGGCCAACAGATGGGGATCCCGCCACGAATACTTTTGCCCTCTTGGTAATCCTCCTCGCTCGATACCCAAATAAGTGGTTTTTGGTTAGCTGGAGTGTATTCGGTCAGTTGTGCGCCTTGAAGAAAAATACGGGCTTGGCACAAGGGTGAATTAACCTGTAAGTATTCTAAACCCGACTCACATCGAGCAATAGTAACACTAGGTGAAAGCTGCATACTTCGTTCCTTCTTAAAAAAGCCAATGCAGCTTCACCATACCCAAATAATCATAATTAAGTAAATATATCGCGAAAATAATTCATCTCTCGGTCATGTTTTTACTTTGCATTTAGGTTTTAAAGCGCCCAACTAGAGCGGCCAATTGTTTCGCAAGCGCATCTAAACGCTGGCCACTGCTGTCTGTTTTAGTCGCCACCTCACTGACTTCATCAGCGGCGGTTTTAATCTCTACGACATTACGATTAATATCTTCCGCCACGTGCTGCTGTTCCTCTGCAGCCGTCGCTATCTGCGTATTGAGATCACTAATATCCATCACTGAGCGATTAATTTCCACAAACTGCTGTTGCGCCGCATTGGTTTGCTCAACAGTTTGGGTGCTGCGAGCCAAGCTTTGATTCATCTCCCCCGCAACCCTTTCGCTCATTGCTCTGAGCTTATCCAGTTGCGTGGCGATTTCTTCTGTCGATTGTGAGGTTCGTTGTGACAGCGCCCGCACCTCATCGGCAACAACGGAAAAGCCACGTCCATGCTCACCGGCACGGGCCGCCTCAATTGCGGCATTGAGTGCTAATAAGTTAGTTTGCTCAGCAATGGCGCGAATAACATCCAAAATGGAGGTAATACTTTCGCTCTCTTGTGCGAGCTGGGTAATGTCACTCGCCGCCGAGGTAATCGCCTGCGACAACTCAGTGACACTGGCCACGGCTTCGGTAATGACTTCTTGCCCTTGCTCGGAGGCATCGCGTGTTTGCTGCGCTAAATCGGCAGCATTGGCACAACTTTGCGCCACTTCATTTGCGGTTGCCGCCATTTCGTTAATGGCCGTGGCAGCCATTGCAAGTGCCTGCTGCTGCTGATCAGTATAACCGTTTAAGCTACTCGAAAGTGACAATGAATGTGTTGCGGCCTCATTCACTTCTTTCGCGGTGTCATTTATTTGTGCCACCAACTTGGCAATAGAAGTTAAGAACACATTGAAGTTCGCTGCCAAAGCACCCGTCTCATCTTTCGAGCTTACTTGCAGCCGCTGGGTAAGATCGCCATCTCCTTCGGAGATATCCTCTAAGCCTTTGCTAACAGTAATAATTGGGCCGCTGATAAGCCCCGATATGGTATTACCTAACAACGCAAATATCCCAGCAAGTACCAAGCAAACGATTATAATCGTCCACGTCATGGCGTTAGCCGCCGCCATCACCTCGCTTTGCGGTACTAAACCAATGAACTTCCAACCTAGCTGTGGCGAGGTATAGAGGTGGGCATAGTAGTCCTCACCGGCCAACGTCACTTCAAAGTCGCCATTACGGCTTTGCGCCAATTCGCTAAAAGCGCCGTTGCTGACTTGGGAGAATTGTTTAAAATTATGCTCTGGATCCTTAGGGTTAACTAATACCGTGCCGCTATCTTCTACCAGCATGAGGTAACCCGACTCACCCAAAGTGATTTTTTTAACCATATCGGTGAGTGCCTTTAACGACACATCCATCCCCTGCACACCCACGACTTGCCCGCCTTCTTTCACCGCTTTTACGGTGGACACGATTACCGTATCATCAGCAGCCCAATAATAAGCATTGGTGCGCACCGTCTCGCCATTTGCATTTGCACCATGTTGATACCACGGACGTTGGGTCGGGTCGTAGCGAGGGCCAACTGCTGATTGTGGCCACTGAATATAGCCGCCCTCTTGGTTGCCCATATACACATAGGCAAGGCCCGGATGGGTTTCGCCAAAATGACTAAACAACGTAAACGCCTGCCGCTCAATTTGCGAGCCAGCTAGCGCATCGAGTTCGCTGCTGGTGTCACTGTTTTTATACAGGGTGACATCCGTGGTTGCTGCCAACACTTTAGGATGTGAGGCGAGAAAGTCCACATCTTTCACAACCTCGGCAAAAAACGAACTGAGGCCTCTATCAATCTGGATGACTTCGCGATTAGTTAAGTCTTGAAAGTTACTCAGCGCTTGGTCACGCGCTTGATTAATAACAATAACAGCAATGATACCCAGAGGTAGAATAATTGCACTGACAAAGGCCAGTAATAACTTGCTTCTAATACTCATAGTTGTATTGCGCTAGGTAATAATGATTAACTTTAGTTTCAATAGCCTAAACTCGCCACGTTTTTATAAACCTTAAACGTAACGGTTTTTATCAAGGGGGTGTAGTCCGCTTGGTATTTAAAGGTATAATGGCTGCTTTAGTCAGTTGGAGGTTGGAAATGCAAAAGTATGACGAGTTATTAATTGCCCTGCGTAAGGTCATCCGCGCCATTGATCTGCACTCCAAACAACTGAACAAAACGTCCGGCCTCACTGGCCCCCAGCTGCTAATTATGCATGAAGTGGCACAAACCGACGGCATCACGGCCAGCCGCATTGCCCAAAATGTGAATCTTAGCCCGGCAACAGTCACCAATATTTTAGATAGGCTAGAGAGTCGAGCCCTGGTAAGCCGCGTGCGCAGCCAACTTGATAAACGCCGAGTGAGCTTATATTTAACCGAGCAAGGCAAAGCGCTGCTTGATCAGGCACCACAACCACTTCAAGATCACTTTATCGAGAAGTTCAGCAGTCTCTCTGAATGGGAACAAACTCTGCTACTTTCGTCGATGCAGCGCATCGCCGCAATGATGGACGCAGACAACATAGATGCCTCTCCGCTACTGGAAGTGGGTGCAATTACCCGTCAGGTTGACCCTGGAAAATCAGAATAACTCTAATATTAGTAAACACTTACACATTTCCCCAAAACGGTTCCTCTTGCTACACTAAAGCACGGTTTGGTATAGAGGGGTCGTATCTAGGATGATCCCTTAACGCCACTGGCCAGTATTTAATCTGGTTAATCAACTTCGAAAAATTCAAATACTTAGTCTAGGCTAAGTGATTATGGCAACAACATAGGGCAATTATGACTACGTTCAAGAAGACCGCATTGGCTCTTGCCATTACCTGTGTTTCTGGCACCGCAATGGCGAACCCAGAAATGGAGGCAATGAAGGAGCAACTGGCACAGTTGCAAAAGCAAATGCAGCAGTTGCAGAAAAAGCTTGATGCCGCTGAGCAAAGTGCAGAGCAACAAGCACAGCAGCAAGAAGAGATTAATACCCGTATTGCTCAACAAGAACAGCAGCTTGAGCAAACAGTGGCGATGGAAAAGAGCGCCGAGAAAGAAGATGGCATTCATGTTGGTGGTGCAGTACGTACTAACTTCAGCCATACCTCTTACGATGATGATAATAAAAATCGTGGCGGCGACTTTGACTTCGATATCTTCCGGTTAAATTTCTCTGGCGATATTGGTGATGTCGAGCTCAACGCTGAGATTCGCTTCTTCGACTACATGACGGCCGTGAAATATGCCTATGTTGGCTACGATTTCGCAGAAGACTGGCAAGTGCAGGCCGGTATTACCAAAGTGCCTTTTGGTAATTGGCCGTACAACTCACACAACTGGTTCTTCGGCACCACTTACTACATTGGTTTAGAAGATGACCATGACATGGGTGTGCTATTTAAGCGTAAAGTAGCCGATAACTGGCAACTCGATCTTGGCTTTTTCAAAAATGATGAGCTAGGTGGCGTTGATGGTTACGTCGATAATCGCAGTGATCGTTACTCTTATGATGTTGTTGGCTTTAGAAATGTGGGTGATGGTATCTACGCAGAGCCAACCAACCCGATTGGTGAATACAACACCTTTTCAGGTCGTTACGCTTATCACTTAGAGCATGAAGGTGGCAAAACTGAGATTGGTGTTTCTGGCTTAGCCGGTGGCCTGCATGATGGTAATGACCGTGCCGGAGATTACCAAGCGTGGGCTGTACACGTAAATAGCAACATCGGCCCCTGGAACTTCCAGTTGCAACACGGTGACTACAACTACGATATCGACAACGTCGATCGCATGGCGGTAGGTGCTTACTCCTTCTATGACAGTATTGCCGCAGAAGCCACAATGACCAACGCCAACATTGCCTACAGCCTCCCTGTTGAGTGGGGTCCGGTAACCAATCTGCAGTTTTACAATGACTACGGCATCATCTACGACAAGTCTGACAACAGCGAAGACACGTGGATGAACGTAACCGGCGTTTCTGTTGCCGCAGGCGGGTTATTCACCTACTTTGACTTAGTACATGCTAAGAATCAGCCATTTGTAGGGGGTTCTATTGCTGGTGACAGTGACGAAACAGAACGCCGCTTCAATATCAATATTGGTTATTACTTCTAAGTAGTGAGTGATTCAAAAAAAGGGCCTGATGGCCCTTTTTTATTGCCCTGTGCGACCCGATGTACCGTTATTTTATTTCACCGCACCTTAGATGGGTGTGAAGTCAGATATAACTAAATCTTATTTGAACAAACATTCAAATAAGCCTAGTCTACTCCCTATACACCAAAAGGAGATAGCGATGAAAGAATTTACTTTACATACCCCAGAGACCGCGCCAGAAAGCAGCAAACCCTTACTAGAGAAGTCACAACAAGCTTTTGGTAGTATTCCTAATTTGCACGCAGTCATGGCCGAATCGCCACAGCTTTTACACGGATACCAAGTATTGCATGAAGCCTTTTTAAACAGCTCATTCAATAATGCCGAAAAAACAGTGGTATGGCAGAGTATTAACGTTGAACACGAATGCCATTACTGTGTCCCTGCGCACTCAGCGATTGCCAAATCAATGAAGGTAGATGACGACCTTAATCAGGCTTTGCGTGACCAGGCGCCATTAGGTGATGACAAGCTAGAAGTACTGCGTGATACCACGCTCGAAATTGTGCGTCAGCGTGGTCACTTGAGCGATGAACAAAGTAAGACCTTTTTCGCTGCCGGCTATAGTCAGCAGAATTTATTGGATATTATTCTTGCTCTCAGCCAAAAAGTGATGAGTAACTACGTAAATCACCTCGCCGACACACCACTGGACGATGCCTTTAAACCTTTTGCCTAACACCATAAAAAGGGCTGCGCTTGCAGCCCTATTCGGTTTCTATATTTGTGCACCTTGGTGCGCGTCGTCAGCACGCCAACCATAATGTTGCGCCAATTGTGCAGCCTGTTGAGGCACATCGGTTGCTACAAACTGCTGATACAATACCTGAACGCCAATCATGTGATTAATCACCGCATCCAACTGCACCTTCAATGCATCATCAGTGTCAGGGGCATCGTGAAGGGCAAATAAATCCGCCACAGCTTGCGGGTCTAACAGGCCTGATTGTGCTAATGCCTCGTCGCTTAGGTACTTGTCAGCTAACTGCTTCATCGCTTGCCACTTTTTCTCATCGGTGTGAGCGGGCGGCGCCATAAAAGCAAACTTTTCCCGTTTATATAAGGTCTCCGGCAGTAACCCTTTCATTGCCTCACGTAACACGTATTTTTCTTTGTTGTCTTTAATACGCAGATGAGGAGGGATGTTAAAAGCAAACTCAGCAAGATGATGATCTAAGAACGCTGGCCGCGCTTCCATCGAGTTAGCCATATCGACTCTGTCACCACCCCAGGTGAGAATCTGCCCTTCGAGCATGGTTTTAATCCATACATACTGCGCCTTATCGAGAGGGTGACGCCCTGCTAACATATCGTTGTCAAAGGTGGCCGCAATGGCTTTGCCAGCATCATAATCAGCTAAGGCTGTTTTATGTTGCTCAGCCACCAACCCATCGGCGAACTCACCACAAGCCAGCCAAGGTTGTAAACAACTGGGGGTAAAACCAACTAGGCTTTCCAAGGCCTCATTACGACACTCATTGCGCGAGAGCATCGCGCCCTTAAAGAGCTTATTGGTTTTTTGTAACATGCTCTGCCACTTTGCGCGCTCATCGGCATCCACTTCATCCATACCATAAAGGAACAAGTCGTTACGGAACGAAGGGTAGCCAGCAAAGAGCTCATCAGACCCTTCTCCAGTCATCACCACTTTATAGTTTACGTCGTTCACTTGCTGGCTCATGAGGTATTTTGCCACACCTAAGGTGTTGTAAATGGTGCGCTCGGTATGCCATAAGGTGCGCTCAAAATGACTGTAAAGCTCATCACCGCTGAGTGACATGATGTGATGATCGGCCTGCGTGGCTTCGGCCATTTCTTTTGCTATGGGGGTTTCATCATAATCGTCGCTATCAAAGCCGATGGTGAATGCCTTGATAGGTTGCTGACTCGCCGCCGAAGAGAGCCCGAGAATCGCGCAAGAATCAATGCCACCCGACAGGTAACAGCCAACTGGCACGTCTGCTGTTAAACGCAGCTGCACCGCTTCTAGTAACTTTTCGCGGACTCCTTGTATATACAACTGTTCATCGGCGTCATTTTGGTGCTCCTCAGCGCGGGGAAAGTTAACGTCCCAATAGCGATTATCCGTGATTTGCCACTGCCCATTTTGCCGTTTAAAACTGACAACATGACCCGGCTTGACTTGGTGTACGTCAGCGAATGCCGTGCTCCCCGGCACCATCACTTGAATAAGCTGATGATAGAGCCCAGCACTGGAAAACTGTCGCTTAACCTTGGGGTGCGCAAACAGCACTTTTAACTCTGAGCCAAACACCACTTCGTCTTGTGTTTGCGTGTAATACAGGGGCTTTATCCCGAAGCGGTCACGCACTAAATGCAGTGTGTCTTCTTTGTTGTCATACAGTGCAAAAGCAAACTCCCCACGCAGTTGCTCCAGCATCGCTTGCATCCCTTGGCGCTGATAAAGATGGAGCACAATTTCTGAGTCACTTTTCGATTGAAAACGAGCGCCTTGAGCCACTAAGTCGGCACGAATTCGGGCATAATCATAGAACTCGCCGTTGTGTGTAAGCATCAGTTGCTCATCACTGTTCATAAAAGGCTGTCGTGCTCGTTGCTCATTTAGGTCAATAATAGAAAGGCGGGCATGACTAAAGCCGATGCCTTTACCCTCAATACGACGGTAGCCGAAACCATCGGGGCCGCGATGGTGTTGGATAGCCGCCATATTGACAAGCAGCTGTGGATCAATGGATTGAGTTGGATCGAGATTAAATACTCCCGCTATACCGCACATGTAAAATCCTTACTAAATTAAACTGCTAGCTAAATGACATCCATCACTGTATCGGCTCGCTGCACCATACAAGTGAGAAGTGCCATGCGTAAAAATACTGCGCCTCGCGCTTGGGAGAAATACCAATTATGAGGCGTATCATCTAAACAGGTGGAGAGCTCTTCACCTCGAGCTAAAGGGTGCAAGATGATGGCGTCTTTTTTCAGCTGAGATTTGCAATTGAGGCCGTATTTTTTGCCATAGGTTTCAAAGCTATCGCCTACCCAAGCAATGGCATTGATGTACACCACATCTAGCTGAGGCAGAACCTCATCCATCTCCTTGCTGGTACGAATATGGATACCGGCATCGATGAGTTGCTGTTTTTGGCCAGAGTCGAATATGGTGTTTTCATCTTGGTCGTTGAGTAATACTATTTCATCGACAATCTCGGGGAAATGCACAAACATTTTAAGCAGACTACGCACCGTGCGCATTTGATTCGGAACACCAACAATGCCGATTTTGAGCTGGCGAAAATCCTCATGCTCTGGATTAAGTAGCGCTGGACACCATTTGAAAATAGTGTATAGGTCGGACATTGCTTGTGTTGGGTGTTCATCAATACCGTTACCGGCATTAATAATAGGAATACGCAGCGGCCCAACCATCTCCGCTATAGACTCATTGGCATTGTCTCGCAGTACCACACAGTCGCCGTAGTTATTAAACATCTCTGCGACATCGGCGAGAGACTCCCCTTTGGCAATGCCTGTAGAGGAGCGATCGGTAATTGACATGATATCGCCACCTAGGCGGTGCCAGGCACTTTCGAATGATAACCGCGTACGCGTACTTGGTTCATAAAAAGCACTGATGAGAATCTTCCCTTGCAGCGGCGAGCGATAGCGTGCAGGGTTACTTTCATACTTCGCAGCCAGACGAAATAGCTGCACCAAAATATCGCGGTTCAACTGATCAGCACTGATGATATGCTGATTTTCGACTTGATGGAGTAAGTCTCCATCCTCTTCAATTGCTCGTAATAACGCTTTCGGATGAGCATCACCGTAAACATCAGGTCGAGCTCTATCAAAAGCGGCTTTTTCAATGGCGAGGGCACTTACCATAATTTTCCCTTAATATGATCGCGAACAAATAAGGTCACGAGTAAAATAGGACACAACAACGCCAGCACCAGAGCGGCGTATATCAACAGAGAAAACAAACTGCTAGAGATCATGGTTGTCCTCCGTTGGTGTCTTTAGTTGCTGCCAATTAAAGGGCGTGTTATTCAGCTTGCATGCAATGATGCAAACCACCAAGGACACGGCACAGGAAATTAATGCCGCGACGTAAAAACCAATTGCAAAGTAACCAATCAACCCACTTGTTGTGCCCAAGAGCATGGCCAAACCAGCACTTTTGCCAATTAAGCGGCGGTAATATAAGCCAAGTACGATGGGCCAAATGGTGCTCGCAACGAACGCACCGGCAAAATTAAGTAAGGCACCCAGAGTCGCTAGTTTGGGCAGGCACAACACCCATGTAGCGACCCCTAGAATGACGATAACTCGCTTACCGATACGCATTAACGTTTCAGAGTCAGCATCAGGATTAATATGCTTGTTATAAATATCCTGAGTAATAAGGTCAGAGGTGGCTGCTAAAAGTGAATCAAGACTCGAGGCAAGCGCGGAGAAAACAATGATAAACAGTAAAATAGCGCCCCCATAACCAAGCACATTCGCCGCCACCATGGGGCCGACCATATCCGCACTGGGAGGGAAAATACCTAAGGTTGGCGCAGCAAGGGCAATAAACCCTGTCACTATGGGTATCGGCAACCATAATAATCCGGCGGTGAAGTACGCTTTTTTAGCGGTATCAACACGAAAGGCAAAAGCCCGTGACCACCATACGTTAGAGTGAAAGATCTCTCCTAAGCCAAAAAAGATGTTGTTAAACAAAAACAGTAATGCCGCAGGAAACAATAAATCCAACAGCATGGGATGCTCTGCGGCGAGGTTCTGATGCACCGTTTCCAAGCTGTAGTTATCGATCACCACACCAGCCACAATGATCACGCCAATCACGATAATCAGCGCTTGAATAAAATCGGTAGCGATCACCGCGCGCATCCCACCGAATAAGGTGTATAGCACGCACATGGTGAGGATTACAGTCATCCCCAAGTGATAATCTAGGCCACTGAGTGATTCCAGTAAAATCCCCCCTGCCATGCCTAAACTGACTAGCCAGCTAAAAGCGTAAACCAAGGAAATAATGAGAAATATGCGCCAACTAAAGCGACCAAAGCGTAAGCGAATAAAGTCGCCACTGGTAAACCCTGTGGGCAACAGCCGCTTAATGCGTTGACTAAGCGGAGCAAATAACAGCAGCCCTAACGCGGCAAAGGAGTAACCTACCATCCCCCAAATACCAAATTGGTACGTCAATTGTGGTGCCACCAAGGTGGTATTACTGGTGACCCAGGTTGCCATCGCGGTGGCGGTTGCAAAGGCAAAGCCAACATTACGTCCTGCCAAAGCAAAGTCTTCATGGGATTTAATATGACGTCCAAGCCACCAGCCGAAAACAACCCAAACGATAGCAAAAATAGCGGTGATAATGAGCGCAGTTTGCGTATCTAACATGCTACTTCCTAAGAATCCGGCGCTCGGTTATCGGCTACATAGCCCCGCATTAGCACCAGGAACAAAGCGATGAAAAGCACCAAGCCAAGCGTAAATAGCGGCCAAACCAAAGTCATACTGTGGTGCTGCACAACAACAGTGGCGCTGTCGCTGAGTGCTTGACCCTCTGCAACTAAATTAACGGTGTAATGACCCTCTGCCAAACCACTAATAGTAACGGCTTGCTGGCCATTGACTGCAGCTTCTATGGGAAACAGGTGGGAATCAGATTCAATATGCAAGTGCGCATTGGCTAATATAGAGGTGAGTTCTTGCTCACTAAGGGCCAAGGACGGTGCAGCACGCAACTTTACATCAAAATAGCCGGCGCTGACGTTCTGCTCTGCGGGTTCAATAACAATAGGACGCTGACTCTGCGCACCAGCCACACCCCATCCCATTGCAAGCGCAAAGATGGTGAAGCTTACCAATACACACTGACTTAGTAATTTCATACTGCCGCAGGCGTCCCTAATGCGTAAAAATTAACCCTAACACTCAAATTTTTTGAATTCAAACTAAGCATTTAATTAAAAAAGTTTAGTGAAATAAGCCTAGTACATCTTTATGCAATTGCTGTTAACCCACTTTTTTATTTGAGTTATTAGCAATCTTTGTGACTTTTTTATCGCCTTTACGCGTCGCTTTGACTAACCCAGAACTGGTTGCTTGGGTGGCAACGCAGGCCAGCAACAAGTTGGCTCCGGCCTCTACGTCATGCCAATGCGACCACTCATCAGGGGCATGGCTTATGCCATTGACCGAAGGGATAAATATCAGCCCAGTTTCTGTGAGACTGGTAAAAAACTGACAATCATGGCCTGCACCACTGGGCATACGTTGATAGTTCAGCCCCAGCTGCTGCGCTTGCTCGGCAATAAAGTCTGTTAACACAGGGCTGCAATGCTGCGGTGCTAACCAACTTACCTGCTCGTATTCAAACATTAATTGATGGCGTCGAGCGATAGCAGAAAGGGCTTTACGGCAGGCTTGGCTCAACGCCTCCATGATATGTTGGTCCATATCACGAACCACTAAGGTGAAATCCACCTCACCGGCAATAGTGTGGGCAAACCCGGGCTTTAACTCAGCTTTGCCTACGGTAATACGGCTGTACTCAGTGCCATCTTCATCAATAATACGGTTTATTTCATGGGCAAAGTCCGCCAGCCCCATAAACGCATCAGAACGCATTTCCATCGGCGCGGTGCCCGCATGGTCGGCCTTACCCACCAGCTTCACAATCCACTTAAATACACCAGAAATGCCATCAACAACGCCAATTTGTATACCAGTTTGGTCAAGCACAGGGCCTTGTTCGATATGCAGTTCAATAAAGCATTTTAAATCCTCTGGGCTAAACGCTGCGCTCAGCGCTTGCATAGGATCAAGGCCGCAACTTTTCATAGCGTCACTAAGTAGGTAGCCGTCTGCATCATGCATAGTGAGAATATCGTGCGGGGTTAATTTGCCCGTCAGTGCTTGCGCACCAAACATCCCGCCAAAGCGCCCTTCTTCTTCTGCAGTAGCAACTACCCGCACAGGGTGTTTTAAGGCAACGTCATGGTGTTTCAATACCCGTAAACATTCGAGCCCAGCAATCACCCCCAAAGTGCCATCAAACATGCCCCCCGCAGGCACGGAGTCAAGGTGTGAGCCGACTACAACCGCACTGGCATTTTCTGGTCCATACTCAATGTGTACATTGCCTGCACCATCCATGTGGGTGCGAAAGCCTTCGCTTTGGGCCAAATCCATGAGCCAATTGCGCGCCTCAAAATCGGCGGCGCTAAAGCCAGGACGATAAATTCCCTTATCTTCCTCGTTATACCCGATCCGCGACAAAGTAAATAAAGTCTCTTTTAAGCGTTCGATATTAACGTTGTACATACTCCCTCCAAAAGCAGAACAGCTGTCCCCACAGTGTAGAAGAAAGCGCCTGTTTGTCAGGTGAACACGTCATATTGCCTGTTATTTCCGACACATGGGCTTATTAGTAAGGAAAGACACAACAGCAAACTGGTCTGAGTTGTACTTAAAACACAAACAATATGTGGAAAAGTTAATGCGAACCATTATCATACGCACCTTCTTAAATAGGAGCACATTGTGAAAAGCAGTACAATTTACTCATTATTACTATGCAGTTTTTATGTTTCCGCCAACCCCTCTTCTCTTCAAGAGCCCATTCGAGAAATAGAAGTGATCACCGTTGAGGGTCAGCAGCTGTATTTAAAGAAGCGTGAAATCGAGCATGCCAAAGGGTTTAGCAACGCCGATATTTTCTCCACCTTTGCCAGCATTGATGCCAACAATTTACGTAATGAAGCGGGGGCACTCGATATTGGTATTCGCGGCGTGCAAGGCGAAGGGCGAGTACCCATTTTTATTGATGGAAGTTTACAATCGACCCACACTAACCGGGGGTATATGGGTACTTCTGAGCGCACCTACATTGATTCAGATCTCCTCAGTACAGTGCACATCAGCAAAGGAACCAGTGTCAGTGCAGCGCCTTTCTCAGCCGGTGCGATTGGTGGTTCCGTGACTATGACCACGCTAACACCCGCTGATATTGTTAGTGGAGGTAAGCAGTATGGTGGGCTAATTAAGCTTAAAACCTACAACAACAATAAAATGCCCAACGTCAGCGATGATGCAAAGCAACAAAGTTATTATCAGATTAGCAATGACAGCGATGTCACCGATTTTAATCACGGCTCTATGCTTGTAGCGTCTGCGTTCGCCGGTCCACAACTCAGCGCCGTACTTGCGTACAGCGATAAGAAAACAGGGAATTACTTTGCCGGCTCTCATGGCTACCACGAATTTGTCGAGTACAACGATTGGGGCGACGTTTTACCGCCAGTAAACCGTGGCGGTGAAGTGGTTAATACTAGCTTTGAGAGTCAATCGGCTCTGGCCAAACTGAGCTACCAGCCCAGCGATGAGCACCTATTTGAACTCAATACCCGCCACCATCAGCAAAAAGCCGGGGAGATGCTCGCGTCTTATTGGTATAAACAGCGGGCTGACGATATTTGGCAACTTCCAGATGGCTCTTGGGAAGTCATGCCCGAAGGCGTCGAAACCATGCCACAGTGGCAGCCCGGCACGGCACAGGTTAATACAGTGAGTGCTAGCTACCGTTTTCTACCGACAAATAATGCGCTTTTCGATGTTCGCCTGAACGCTTGGAGCACACATGCCAAGTTAGAGCAATACAATGCGCTAGGCAGTAACTTTGGCCCCAATGCCCTGCAATACTTCCACAAATACACGAATAAACGTCATGGTATTGGCGCATACAATACCGCCTCTTTGATGCTCGCCAACACGTTACCGACTACGCTCACTTATGGCTTGTCTTGGCAATCTGAACGTTTGCAGCCAGAAAAGGACGCTGCTAATTACTTTTATGGAGACCAGCCCACTTCTCGCAATGGTAAACAAGTGAAGCGCAGTGCGTTTATAGATGCTGAATTTGATCTTGCGCCGTTCGAGTTAGCCCTTAACTTTAACCATCACGATTCCGAAACTGAAGATTACCAAGGTCATTACAGACTCGAGTTCAACGGCAAAACTGACGCAATCGCACAGCTAACCTATCGCTTTTCCAATAACGCCTATGTATTGGCTAAATATAGCAGCGCCTATCGCATGCCGAATGTCTATGAAACAACCGTCTCCAATGAGGTGTTTTCATATTCACCTTACTACCCACTCTCACCGGAGCAAACGAAATCATTTGAGCTAGCTCTGGGTCAGCAACTCTCCGACTTACTAACGCCAAAGGACACCCTTGCCTGGTCAGCCACCTATTTCCACACCCGTATTGATGACATGCTAGGAACCGCGCAGTTAGCCAATCCAGACCCTCAGGCGCAGGGATGGCAAAAATCAGCATTCACCTTTACCAATTACGATAGCTTTACCCTTCCTGGTATTGAATTAACAGTTAATTATCGCGGTGCCCAATTCTATGGCTCTATCGCTTATACCCAATATACGGGGGCACAGATCTGCGCCACTGATGCGGCTGCGTTTAACGACGCTCAGCGCTGCAGTGCGCAAGGTTTCTCTGGCAGCCTAACGCCACTGCGTATTCCACCGAAACGAAAGTTGGTTGCCACTCTAGGTAAAACCTTCTTTGCTGATACGCTTGATGCTGGCCTGATTTACAAGGGGCATTCGCAAAAATATCATCCGGGCGGATTTTTAGTAGGCACCGGAGTTGATGCATTACAAAGGATCCCTGCCAGTTACCAGCTAGATATGTACCTTGATTACAAGATAAATGACGCACTATCAAGCTCCCTTGCTATCACTAACGTAACCGATCGATACGTGGTTTCCTCGGGATCAATTGTTGCCATGCCAGAGCCGGGACGAACTGTCACGGTCGCTTTGGAAGTGAAACTTTGATGGTCACTCACCAGTGCCGCCATGCGCTGGTGACTCACATTCACACTTTATACCTATAAACCGTTTAAAGACTACCCGGAGTAATACATGACTCATAGCGACACCCTACTCTCTCGCAGTGAACGCCTTAAGCAAAGCACTCACGACTTGCATGAGAAAATTGATACCACCATTATGGCCAAGCACCCCTTCGAAAGTACCGAAAACTATTTACGCTTCCTGTCTTTGCAGTTTTATTTTCTGCGCGATGTGGAGGTTCTTTACACTCACCCCGCATTGCTTGAATGCATTGACGATCTGCCCATGCGCTCACGCATCAGGTTATTGGAGCAAGATTTTTTCGACCTCGGCTATCCTTTACCCAGTGGTCGTTTAGAGCCAGTGTTAAGTGATACCACAGAATTAGCTCGCGCTTTAGGTTGGCTGTACGTGGTAGAGGGCTCTAAAGTGGGCGCGGCGATGCTGGGTCAGCAAGTACAAAAGAAGTTATCTTTAAATGGTGAATACGGCGCACGCTTTCTTGCTGGACCGGGCGCAGGACGTGGCAGTGCCTGGCGACATCTAGTACACTTAATTGACAACATTGAGCTCGATGCGTACCAAGAAGAAGCCATTGTGTTTGGCGCGCGTCAAGCATTTACGCGCTTTCAGCTTTATCAAGCACAAGTGTATTCAGGGTAACGGAAGTACAAGTGAGCAAAACCACTGCTGCGGGTCTGATGACCCGCTATAAAAACTACTGCTTACAAGGCCTAGGGCTTGGTTTTGTTGGCCTCGGAGTCATTGGTATTGCGCTGCCAGTGATGCCCACCACCATTTTCTTTATTCTTGCCTTGGCATGTTTCACTCATTCCTCACAACGCTTGGAAGAATGGCTACTGAATCACGCGCGCTTCGGGCCAATTTTACACAACTGGCAGAGCCATAAAGTAGTGCCACATAAAGCCAAGTGGCTCGCCGCGATAGGAATGAGCATAGGCCTATATTTTATGATGCACTCCTCTGCCCCGACGTGGGCTGTTGCGATAGTTGCGGCAATTGAAGCCTTGGTATTGGCCTATTTAGCTTATTGCCCAAGCTATCCTCAACAACCTGCGCACCGCGCTCGCGCCATCATTGCCGTCGTAAGCGCTGTGCTATTCCTAGGTGGGTGTTACCTTATGGCCTGGCTAATGAATAAATTTTAGTCATCCTCTTCACATGTTCTCGCTTAAACTTTAAGCTAGCTAAGGAAGGTGTTTCGCACCGCCATTTTTTATTACTGTAAACAAGGATGTATTATGCTTAAAACCATACCACTGATACTGGCGCTGGCAGCCAGTGCTTCGGTTGAAGCCAAAGAGGTGATTCACGCCGATGTGAAAGTGCACTATCTAGTAAGCCAAGACGGGGAGCAGCTTTGGCAGCCACTTGATACCATAAATACCCCCCGCTACCCTATTGAACTAGCACGGGATGGAATTGCTGGCTGTGCAGTTGTAGGCTTTGATATTAGCCCTGAAGGCAAGCCTAAAAATATCGAGGTCATTGCTCGCCAGCCACAGCGCCATGCTCGGGAGCTTCGTAAGGCAACACGCGAGTACATTCGCAATTGGCAATTGCCATCCAGAGAAAGTAGCGAGGATCTGCCTATGGCTTTACGCTTCGATTATTGCATTGGCGGTAAAAACGACGAACAAGCCCAGGCTTTATGCGCTAAGGCGATTACCAAACCCTGCGCTTAGCCACGATCAATTATGCGCCACAAGCCCATCGTTATTGTGCTTATTACTGTTACGGCGATGTGGCTTGCTTGGCAGAAATTATTACCAATCGAGCAACAAACGCACGAAACCAGCACACCAAGGGTTACAAGCTCAACGAGCTTAACGGTTGATAAAGAGCCAGTGCTATCACTCAGTGATGCGTCCACTTCACTAGCGAAGCCCAGCATCCATCAATGCACCAACGAATTGGCCCAGTATGAAAATCAACGACTCAGGTATTTCACCACTTTGAACTACCAGGCCCTATTACGCCAAGGGTACTCCTTAGATCAAGTCACTCTCGCTATCGCGCACTTTCTCGGGCCAAGCCATGCAACAACATGGCGCTATCAACAATTAAAAGCCAATACGCAAATGGCGCAGCGAATCGCGACTGCAAGCCAACAATTCAGTGAAAATACCGCAACGGAGCTACTCGTTCAGCCCCACTCTCCACAACCTTGGCTACTGGAAAAGTTAGCTCATCCTTCATTCTCCCTCGCGCCAGGGCAACAGTTATATGTCGACGATATAGCCTGGCTAATTAGTAATATTGACATTTTAGATGCGCAGATTGTCACCGTTATTAAGCACTTTGATGATATTAACCTCGTCGTATCACAAGATTATGCTGATGCCTTGCGGTTAATTGATTTGGCCGCCAGAGCAGGACGAACGGAGGTGGTTAAAGCCCTATTAAACAAAGGGGCCGCGCTGAGTGACGACAATTATCTGCCTTCCACATTAGAGTGGGCAATATGGGGGTTGAGTAACGCTCCACAGTCTCGTTGGCCGGACTATGTCGAGGTGATTGAGTTATTGACCAGCCGAGGGGCTAGAGCAGCATTTATCTACAACGAAAAGGGCGACATTATTGAAGCGCAGGGGCGTCGCTTTAAGTTGACCGCTGAGCGTATACAGCAAATATATACCCACCACCAACTCGATTTTGACAGCCTGTGGCAAAGAGATGCTTTGCACTTGGACCTTGCTCAGCCGCTGATTCAGCCACTGCAGCAGCGCGCCGACCAGCAACTGGTTATAAGCCAACAATTGAAGAGCCGTTTAAGCCAATGCCCTAGTTTACTGAGAGAGTTTCGTACTGACTGGCAACCGCTCGGGTTAGCGCATGCTCTGGCACAAGTGAGTTACGAAGACGACGTTGATTTGGCCGCGTTGAATGCTCGCTCCGTGCAACTTTACGAGTGTTACACCCGCAACCAAGCGCGCAACGCCAAGCGTACCGTTCATCACAGTCAAGCTGCAAAAGCTTATTTAAAGGTGCTGCGCAGAGAGGGGTTAGAGGCCGCCTTAGCATCGTTATATCAGCAACCACTCACCGAAGTGTTACGCCGAGATCTATTTTACGCCTCACTGAGCCGCGTCGGGGCACAGTCATTCACACGACTGCAGAGCTCACAACTGGGTCAATCCCAGCTGGACTACGTGCGCTTACCCGCAGGTTTGACGCTCCCGCAACTACGGGAGTATTTGCCGCGATTCGATAGTCACGGACATTCGCTACTGTATTATGCGATTAGCCACTACGATACCGAGCTACTAACGCAATTAGTGGCCGCTGGCGTCCCCTACCATCAAGGCATAACCGCGATGGATCCGCTTGCCCTGAGCCTACAGGGCATTGAGCTATTCGCGGGCCAAGCACCGAGCTTGCAGGTACTCGATGAGGTGATGACCTATCAGCCTCCGCTTACACCCTGGCACCGTAGTATGTTGGCACTCATCGCCCGCAAAAACCCAGCACTATACCAGCAGTTGCACACTCGTCACCCACAGCTACGCCATCAAGACGCGCCGCTACCTGAGTATGACTGTAGCAGCCAGTTTTAGCTAAGCTGCTTGCCCTCACTAAAAGTCAAAGCCGATGGCCACTCGATTCCAGCCGTTAATTTGAATAATAACTGCGCATAAAGCCACTATTTGCTCTTCACGGTAATGCGCTTGCAGCCTTTGTATATCAGCCTTCAGCGGCTCATGCCCCGAAAGTGAGGTTAATGCCTCAGCCCATTGCAGCGCCGCCCATTGAGCCGCTGTAAAAGTTGATGCCGCTGGCGAGTTTAGCAATGCAGCTATCGTCGCCTCAGTAATATTGCTTTGCTGGGCTTCACGAGTATGCATGGCAATACAAAAGCGGCAGCCATTAATAGCCGATACGCGCAAACGCACCATATGTATTAACTCTGGCTCAAGTTGATGCTCTGCGGATTCGGTCATCGCCATCAATGCTTCAGGGAGTTGTGGTAATAGTTGATAAAGCTGCTGCTGAGATAGCATGGTTAGTTCCTCCTATGAATAATCACTATCAGCTTACAGCGCGCCACAGTGGAACACTTGAACGTTTACGTCATTTCATTCTTTTAAAACGAACGAAATAGCGTAATTTAACTAATTTTCATTCTCTCAGGTTAAACCTATAGTGATTACATCGCCACTGCGGTGGCACACTTTTATCGAGGAGAGAACCATGAATATCATTAACATCACCCACACCGAAGCCTTTAACAACATTACCAAGCTACTTGCTCGTTTTGCCTTAGCGGCGCTGTTTATACTCACAGGACTCAGTAAGGTTGAGTTTTACGATGCGACCGCCCAGTACATGGCAACAATGGGTGTACCCGGCGTCTTACTGCCTTTAGTTATCGCTCTTGAGGTGATTGGCGGCGCAATGGTGGTACTAGGTCTACTTACCCGCTTAACCGCACTGGCCTTCGCCATTTTTAGTATCGTCAGCGCCTTACTATTCCACTTTGACTTGGGTGAGCAAACACAGTTTTTGATGTTTTATAAAAATATCGCCATTGCCGGTGGCTTTTTAGCTCTCGCAGCTAGTGGCGCAGGAAAATACAGCCTAGATCAGCTATTACTTAAAGACCGCAGTTAACAGCACAGAGCCAGTGCCAAAGCGCTGGCTCACCCCATATACTATGGCAAAAATACTAGAAGCAACGCAGCACGATATTGGCGGCCTCACGGTCAAGCGGATACTGCCACACCTAGAAAAGAAAATGGTCGGCCCCTTTATCTTCTTTGATCATATGGGCCCCACCACCTTTGCGCCGGGACAAGGTGTGAATGTTCGCCCGCACCCACACATAGGTCTCTCTACCCTCACCTACTTATTTACTGGCAGCTTGTTACATCGCGACTCGCTAGGAAATCACGTTGAAGTAAGCCCTGGCGATGTTAATTGGATGACCGCAGGGCGCGGTATCGTCCATTCTGAACGCGAGTCGATAGAAGTCCGAGCCAGTCACCACGATATAAATGGCTTACAATGCTGGGTCGCGCTACCGCCCACTTTATGTGAAATTGCACCTAGTTTTACACATATCAATAAGGCCGCCTTGCCACAGCGTATTGTTGATGGGGTCACCATGCGCCTTATTGCTGGCGATGCCTTTGCCATGAGTTCCCCGGTAAAAACCTACTCACCGCTGTTTTACCTCGATATTATCGCCACGGCTCATAGTCGTATTGCGCACCCTAACCCGCTTCAAGAAGCGGCCATCTACGTTATTTTTGGCGCTGTCGAAGTAGGCGAGACCGCTGCAACAGCTCATCAGTTTGTGCTTCTGCAAGAGGGGGACACGGAGCTCAAATGCCAAAGTGACTGTCGCTTTATTCTGCTCGGTGGCAATGCCTTTAATAAAGCGCCTTATTTGCACTGGAATTTTGTTGCTTACAGCCGCGAGCGCATCGAGCAAGCTAAATCGGATTGGCAACAACGCCTCTTTGCCGATATTCCCGGAGACGATAACGAGTTTATACCGTTGTAATTAGTTTGTAGTTCCGCCACTCTAAGTGGCCTAACCGTGATTGAGTAGGATAACCTATGTTATTGATGGCCCTTATTTATTTGGGAGCAGCGATTATTGCTGTGCCGCTTGCTAAACGCCTTGGTTTGGGCTCGGTATTAGGTTATCTGCTCGCCGGTATCCTAATTGGCCCCTATGCCTTGGGCTTGGTCGGCGACCAAACAGAGGTGATGCACTTTGCCGAATTTGGCGTAGTGATGATGCTCTTTCTCGTCGGTCTAGAACTGCACCCGGCACGGCTTTGGCGCATGCGTCATGCCATTCTCGGCCTGGGTGGCTTACAAGTCACCTTAACGGCGGCAGTGCTATTTGCCCTGTGTTACTGGCTGTTGCCATTACCTTGGCAAAGCGCATTAGCCATTGGCTTAATGCTGGCGCTGTCATCCACCGCCATCGTCTTACAATCGCTCGAAGAAAAAGGCTGGTTGCGTATTGAGGCGGGACAAAACGCATTTTCGGTGCTGTTATTTCAGGATATCGCCGTTATACCCATGCTCGCCCTACTGCCACTGTTGGCGTTTGCACCCACGTCTGCGGCAACGGCCCACAGTAACCTTATTGAAGATTTGCCGGTGCTGGCGCAAGTAGGTATTTCCACCGCCCTTATTGCCGCAATTATTCTCGCCGGCAAGTATGTATCCGCACCGCTGTTTAGGTTTATAGCGGAAACCCGTATGCGCGAAATCTTCACTGTTTTTGCGCTGTTCTTAGTGGTGGCGATCGCTTTGCTTATGCAGCTAGTGGGGCTGTCCCCGGCGTTAGGCACCTTTCTCGCGGGCGTGGTACTAGCAGAGAGTGACTTTCGTCATGAGTTAGAAGCCGATATCGAACCCTTTAAGGGGTTATTATTGGGGCTATTTTTTGTTGCCGTTGGCGCCAATATCGACTTTGCCTTGTTGGCTGACAACTTCGCTGACGTGTTGCTAATGGTGTTGATACTAATCACCGTTAAGGCAGTGATTCTATTTGCCCTTGCCCATATATTTAAGCTTGCAAGTGGTCACAAGCTGCTATTTACCCTGGCGCTCGCTCAAGGGGGCGAATTTGCTTTTGTGCTGCTGACCACCTCTTCATCACTGCAAATCTTAACCTCCGAGCAAGTCAATCTAGTGACCTTGGTCGTGGCTATTTCGATGTTGATGGCCCCCCTTTTACTGATCCTTTATGAACGCTTACAACGTCGTAGCAATAGCAGTAATACACCGGCCTATGATAAACCCGAGCACATCGCGGCCAGCAAAAATGTGATCATCGCTGGCTATGGTCGCTTTGGCCAAGTCATAGGGCGCTTACTCAGCGCTCAAGGCTACGATATCACCGTGCTAGACCATAGCCCTAGCCAAATCGAGTTGTTGCGACGCTTTGGTACGCAAGTTTTCTACGGCGATGCGGGCCGCAAAGAATTACTCGATGCTGCGGGTGCTGAACATGCGCAAATGCTCGTTATCGCCATTGATGATGCCGATAAAACCTTGACCATTATCGAGCTGGCGAAAAAACATTATCCGCACCTGAAATTGGTCGCTCGCGCACGTGATAGACGCCATGCTTACCAATTGATTGGTGCCGATATTGATGCCTTTAATCGTGAAACAGTCGACTCCGCCATTAACCTTGCCGTTGAGTCATTGCAACTACTAGGAAATAGCGAGCCCGATGCACAACGCGCCGGTGAGCTGTTTCGCAACCATGATCGGGAATCGCTATTGCAACTGGCTGAGTTATGGGGCGATGATCACAGTTATGGTGTTGCGGTACGCCAGCGTATGGACGATTTAAAACATGTGTTAGCGCAAGATAAGCAAGCACAGCAGAAACTCAATACCTGTGATAATGGTGATTGTTAAGTGTTAAGAATAACGTTAGAACAGTGGCGCATGTTTCGCGCCGTGGTGGAATATGGCGGCTTCAACCAAGCGGCCGCAGGCGTGCATAAAAGCCAGTCCAGTATCCATAATGCCGTGGCAAAAATAGAGGCCGCTTTAGGCGTGAAGCTATTTACCGTGCATGGCCGTAAAACCACTCTGACCGAGGCCGGTAATATGATGCTGCGCCGCGCTCAGTACCTGCTTGATGAGGCCGCCAAGGTCGAAGCCATGGGCCATACTCTAGGTGAAGGCATTGAATCACAATTGCGTATTGCCGTTGACGAGTTACTCCCCAAAGAGCTGCTCTTCAGTGTGCTTGAAGCCACCAGCAGCCAGTTCCCGCTGCTGCGCATTGAACTGTTTGAATCGGTACTAGCCGGTGCCAACGAACTACTGCAAGACAATAAAGTGGATATCGCCATCTCGCCATTGGCCAATGATGATTTTTGTGAGGAGCTTGGCCACTTTGAGTTTATCGCGGTTGCGCATCCGCAGCACGCATTGCAGCAAATCCCCCGCGCCCTCACCTTTGAAGACCTCAAAGCACATCGGCAAATCGTGGTGCGCGATTCAGCGCTAAATGCGCAGCAAAGTTCCGGTTGGCTCGGCGCTGAGCAGCGCTGGACGGTCAGCCATTTACACACCTCTATCAATATGATCAGCAAGGGATTGGGCTTTGCCTGGCTGCCCCGCATCGCTATTACCGAGCAGCTTGAGCAGGGCACCCTTAAGGCACTTAATATTGCCGGCGCAGACACCCGTACGGCGTTGTTATATCTGCTCTTTAAAGACGGCGATAATCTCGGCCCCGCCGCGCGTACATTTATTGGTGAGCTGCGCTACCGACTGATGGCAGACGAATAAGCCCGAGGTCTTAAGCAAATACATTCGTTAAAAACGAACGCTAAGTACTTTTTTAACTCATTTTATTCACTTTTGTATGCTCTTAAACTGGCTCTATCAACATACTTTTGGAGTCTACTATGAACTATATTCGTCGCGCTGAGCAGCGAGGTCAGGTTAATCTAGGTTGGTTGCAAAGCCAGCATAGCTTTTCATTCGGCCATTACTATGACCCCCAGCATATGGGCCTGTCGACCTTACGCGTTATTAACGAGGATAAGGTAGAACCGGGCCAAGGCTTTGCCACCCACGGCCACCGCGATATGGAAATCATTTCCTATGTCATTGAGGGCGCTTTAACCCATCAAGATAGCCAGGGCAACACTTTTACCCTCACTGCCGGCGAAGTACAACGAATGAGTGCCGGCAGCGGCATTATGCACAGCGAATATAACGCCTCGCAAAGCGAACATGCGCATTTCCTACAAATTTGGATTCTGCCAAAGTTTAAAGGGATCACCCCCAGTTATGAGCAACGGCGCATACCTCAGCAGGGGGCGATGACCCCGCTAGTGACGCCGCAAGGTGAAGGCAACACCCTAAGCATTAACCAGCAAACGCGCTTATCGCGGCTGATGCTCACCGCGCAGCAAAAGTTTCGCTTACAAAGCGGTACTAACCTTGGCTATGTGCATATTGTCAAAGGTGCATTAACAGCCGATGGCGCGCATTTTTCCAGCGGCGATGGATTTGCCTTGGAGCGCGAGCAAAGTATAGAGCTACAGGCTGAAAGCGCGCTAGAAGCATTGTATTTCGAGCTGCCTTAATGACCTTACTGACTCTTACTGTTGTCGCTTTGGTCGTGGTGCTGACCGGCATTTCCAAATCCGGATTTGCTGGCGCCCTCGGGGTGTTTGCTGTGCCTCTGTTACTGCTGGTAATGCCAGCGGTGGATGCTATCGCCCTGATGCTGCCAATTTTAATTGTTGCTGATGTATTGAGCTTAAAAAGCTACTGGCGTCAGTGGCGGGGGGATTTAATTACCCAGCTATTACCTGCGGTGATAGTGGGTGTAATTGTCGCGCAGTGGCTCATTACTGAGATCGATGGGCGCTGGTTAAGCGCGGCTATCGCCACTTTTAGTGCAGGTTTTGCCATTCGCAGCCTATTTTTTGCGAATACTCGTTATGCGTTGTTGGCCAGTCATTGGGGAGCGAAAGCGATGGGCCTGCTCTCTGGTCTCGCCAGCACCTTGGTTCATGCCGGCGGCCCACCACTGATTATGTACTTTAATGCTAAAGCACTGCCGCCCCACCACTATGTTGCCACCGCCGCTGCCCTGTTTGCACTGATGAATGGCGTAAAACTGATTGCCTTTAGCAGCCAAGGGTTGTTAACCCTCGATATCCTGCTGCTCGCCCTGGCTTTCTCCCCTTTGGCGCTAGTAGGTAATTGGCTGGGGGTCAAAATTCAGCAAAGGTTCGACGCCCAGCGTTTTGTGCGGGTGATGAATGGGTTACTGCTGTTACTGGCCGCCGTGTTATTTATCAAGCTCATGCTCAGTTAACAAAGCCACAGCAATGCTGTGGCCTAATGTTATAGATACTTTAGCCACCACTGATGATGAGTGCGCTTGTAATCGCTAAACCACTTCACAGGCAAGTAAAGAGCCACGGCAAGCACCACAGCGATAAGCCATATCCAAGCAATGTGATTAACCCCCACATACTCGCCCTGATTATTTCCCACCAGCCAATAAGCAGCTTGGTACAATGCCAGTAACACATACAAATGGACGACGTAAAAGAACATGGGTACCGAACCAAAGGTACGCAACATGTTGGTGACGCTTCCCAGCGGCTTTTCAAAGACATAGAGGCCGACAAACATACCCGCCAGAGTAATGAGTAAAAAGCTCAAAGAGGGGGGATACTTAGTGATATTGAAAATCGACATGGTCGTTTGCATCGCCGAGTCGAAAGAATGCCAAGGCAATGTTTCACCATAAATATTGCCACCGCGTAACAAAGCAAAGAGCAACACACAGATTAACGCAAGCCCTAATAGCCAAGCCTGACGTCGTGGCATCGCGATACCTTTGCCATACAGCGGTCCGGCACAATAACCAAGCAAGATTACGCCAATCCATGGTAACACTGGATAACTGACCTTCACATTGAGCCAACTTGTTTCCAAGATGTAGCCGCGATCATGCAAAATACGCCACAGCGTATACCCGCACTCATTTTCATTAAACTCGATGGGGGTGAGCATGTTATGGGTAAATACAATGGTTAAACCTAAGGTCAGCAACACCGGCATAGGTAGCTTGTGCAATATCGCCAGCACCAGCATACACAGGCCAATCGCCCACATAACCTGTAGCCATAGGGTATGGTAACTGCCCATCCACGAGTAGCTAATCAGGGTTACTTCAAGGGCTATAATAAAAAGCCCACGTTTGAGCAAAAACCCGGTGGCACTGCGTGGTTGGCCTTGCCTGGCGTGCTGATATAACCACGCCGACATGCCAGTTAAAAATATAAATGCAGGCGCGCAAAAATGAGCGGCGAAACGACTCCAAAATAACCCCGGCGAAGTCGTTTCTATGACCATAGGGTCGCTCACTTGCATGTGTAAAAAGAAACGCTCACGCACGTGATCCACCAGCATCAGCAGAATCACCACACCGCGCATAATATCAATGCTATGAATACGCTTCTTTAGCTGCTCAGAAGTCATAACCGACACTCAGTTTAAACTGTGTTGGCGCACCCGGATACGCCCACATAGCATTGTAACTACTGGCAATATAGTGCTCATTAAAAATGTTATCGACATTCAGCGCCACCGATAGCTGCTGTGATGCAAACCATTTTGCGTATAGACCAACAAGTTGGTAGCTGGGAATACGAAAACTGAGATCGGCGGGGTCGCCCAGGCGGTCAGAGTTATACTTGTAATGAGCCCCTACTTTTATGTCTTGCTGCCACAGTGTCAGGGCATGGTTTATAGCCACAGCAGCATTATGCTTGGGTACGTTTACCAGCGGGCTGCCTTTGGGTATCGGTACTAACCAGTCAGCGTTAATTACGTCGTTGGCCGTTTTCGCATCAACATAGGCATAAGACAAGATGTAATCGGTGTTACTACCGAGCGAGCCGGATAAATCAAGCTCAACGCCTCGGCTATTCGCCTCGCCTACCGGCGCTGAGTAACCGACATTGATTGGATCAGACACCAGCATGTTACTCTTGGTCGCATCAAACCACGCCAGCGTACCGCTAAGGTGTTCGGTACTAAATTTTATTCCGACCTCAAACGAGTCACTTTCCTCAAAGCCAAACGGCTTGCCGTTGGCATCGGTGCCACTGAGCGGTAAAAAGCCTTCTGAATAGCTGGCATATAAATTAATAGCGCTATTAACGTCGTAAACCACACCAAAGCGCGGGCTTATACGATTTTTAGTGCTTTTTGAAGCCACCCCAGACTTGGTTTCGAAAATATCTTGGGCTATTTCATCAAATCTGAGCCCGAGCATCACTTTTAGCGAATCACCTAGGTCGAGCTGATCTTGTACATAGATACCATAGGCATCTTGCTGTTCATTGTTCTCATATTGCATGCTCACATCAGGGCCCGGCATAGAGTTATAATCAGGCTCGAATATATCTAGGGTATAGGTGGCGTAGCCACCTCGATACCGATATAGGCCCGTGCGCAACTCATAGTCATAACCATCCACACCGAGCAACACATGGTTAGTAATGCCGGCAACCTCAAAGTGGCCGCTTAGCTCGATACGTGCCGATAGATCATCAGACTTATAGTCGCGATAACGATGCTGACGCGTGAGAGTACGACCATCATCGTATACAGACTGTCTTGACGGCGACAATTCCGCATCAGAAGAATAACCCGTTAATGTACTCGTTCGATAACTGGCACCGACAAGCAGTGACCAATCGCTATTTAAATCATTATGATATTGCAGCTGGTGGCCGCGCGAATGTACCTTGGTAGGCGTATCGTTGGGGTTTCCTAAAAATCGCGACTCAGGCAGGGTTTCAATATCGCCATTTAAAACCACAATACCGCGATCGTACATTTGCTGCTGATCAACATACTCAAACTCATAGGTCAGTGAAGAGTCATCCCCCACTTGGTAGTACAGGGACGGCGTAATTGCGAACTTATCATGGTGCACATAATCCCGGTAACTATCACTGTCTTGCCAAGCCCCATTGATGCGAAAAGCAACATCGTCGTTAACTGCGTTCGTGTAATCTCCTTGCACACGCGTGTGATTGTCACTGCCTATCTCAGCTTGTAACTGTCCTTGCTGATAAAACTGTGGCTTTTTAGTAATAATATTAACTGTACCGCCCGGCTCTGAGCGCCCATATAATGCCGAGCCTGGCCCCTTAAGTACCTCAATATATTCAATATTGGATACGTCTCGCGGCCCAGCAAAGCCACGGCCACCGCTGAAACCATTGATAAGGTACCCCGAGGGCATATTTTCGTTGCCCGACAGGCCACGAATTGAATAGCTATCCCACAACGCGCCACCATTATTTTTGCGCGAGATACTGGCAGAGAAATCAAGGGCATCACGAAAACGTGTAATGCCGTTATCTGAAATTAAGTCTTTGCCCAGTGTGGTAATTGATTGTGGCAACTCTTGTGCGGGAATATCACCGCGAAAAGCTTGCTTGTGCTCAACGGTAATCGTTTCTATGTCATTGTTTTGCTGTGCAAATGCCCAACTCGGCAAAGCCAGCACTAAAAGCGAAAGTGGATACTTCATAACATCACCCAAGTAGAATTTGTTATATCATAACAAATGATATAAAGTAACAAAATACTTGTATGATAAATGTGACTTATCGCGACCAACCGATGCAGTGATGGGCTAATTCTTATGGATAGGTTAAAGCGGCTCTACGCTACCCATCAGATAGCTAGTGCCAGGGAGTTTGGTTTTCTATATACAACAGGGCCAACATGTCTTCCTCATCGTCGTCCATGCCCTGTTCAATGAACCCAAACTGGCTGTAAAACTGCTTCGCAACAGGGTTGGAGGGGTTATAGCAAATTTCAATTTCTGTGATCTGTGACTGTTCTTTAATTTCGGCAATGGCCAACGTTAAGGCATAACGGCCATACCCTTGGCGCTGATAGCGCTCGTCAATCATAAACCGCCAGATTGAGACTTTGTGCGCACTTTCCTGTACCCACATAAAGAACCCGATAGGCTGCTCACCCAAGTAAATTGCCCGGGTGCTATAGCCGCTATTAAATTGCGCTTCAACTAAGGACCACATATTACAGGCCACATAATCTTGTTGCTGCTCACTTACATCAAGATCACATACGGCCTCATAATTGCCTTTAGTAATCGCGCGCAACGACAAACTTATTGCTCCCATGTTGCGACCCTCTTTTTAGCGTTAGCAATGGTTTGAGCGTAATTTGCAGGGATGGGCATCACTTTAAACGGGCTGACATTAGCGCCACCAGTATTCCCCCTAGGCACCCAACCCAAGGCTGTTTTACTAGCGGCCCCGAGAACTCTTACCAATTGCCCTGTGAATTCTGGTAAAACGCGGTTACACCACGCCCAACGTAACATCAACATATGCACATAAGTATGCCAATAGGTGGACTCTTGCCCCAATACATGGGCATTTTGCAAATGAAAAAACTGTTTATTGGGGTCGTTGGCATGCTGGGCTTGGCGTGCATACACCAACTCACGTAACACACTAAACCTAATGGCTTGACTAAAGGTCATGGACGCTCTTAAAAGTGAACAAACTTTCACCTAGCATACTACTTAGAGTTAGCTCCAAGGCAAGCATTAAATGGTGACTTCTTAATCGCTGAGCTGTACTCGCAATTGTTTTAAGGTATGTTGACTAAACACACTCACGTGATTTGCTCGTAGCAGTGCACTCACGACCCCTTGCGAGCACCAAACTCGCCATTGTAAATGGTATTGCTACCACAGGAAGGGCTCGATTCTGTTAACACCGCATAGCGAATGTCGTGCTGTTTGCACAATGCTAGTGCCTGGCGAGCGCCTTGCAAAAACACCGCTGTGACATCTTCACCATCTGCGGTCACTATTTTAGCCCGCCCTGCGAGCACATCATCGCCATCACCCCCTACAATTTCTGCTGCCGCTCTGGGAATCGGCAAGCCCGCAGCAACCTCTGGGCACAATGGCATGATATGACAATGGCTACGCAGCCATTGCATATGTTCGCACTCTGCACTTACGCAGGTGGCGTTATAACGCACTTTACTGCCCAACAGGCAGGCACTCACTAAAACTGGGGTCATCACGATAATAAATGGCTGATATCAGCCAGTAACTTACCGAAAATATCAGCACTCGGCTAGTAAGGCGCTGTAATGACCCGTAATGGTTAATAATTTTGAGGGTGTTGTACTAATTGGCATGCTTTTTCGGCTTTTTTTACTATGTGTCAGAATCATCAACTCAGCGGCCAAGTAGCCGCATTTGCGCAGCTCTCGCTCTGTTTTTCGCCGTTGGATATTCTCAATTCATTGCCTAAGTTAACAACTCTGCCTTGGGTTCCTCATGTAAATACCCAACATTATCAGGGCCAGTGGGATGTTGTTCCGTTACGTTGCCAAGCCCACCATAAAAGCGCCCATGAGATCTTACAAAGCTTTAGTATTGACCAAGGCGAACATTGGACCAACTTACCGTTATTACAAAACAGTCATGCGCTTGTTGAGGTGTTGGCGAGTCTGCCTTGTCCGGTAAAAGCTGTGCGACTCATGCGCTTACGAGCCGGCGCGGAAATAAAACCCCATCAAGACCTAGGGCTCGCACTGGAATTCGGCGAGGCCAGATTACACTTGCCATTGCGTAGCGACGAGCACCTTATATTCAACGTAGCTGATCATCGTGTGCCGATGCAGTGCGGAGAGCTTTGGTATCTCAATGCCAACATGACACATAGCGTGCACAACCGCAGTACTGAAGACCGCATCAATGTGGTGATCGACTGCCAAAGTAACGCCTGGCTTACTCACCAAGTTTATAACAGTGCTAATTGCCTGTGGGTGTAAGCGTCATCGCGAAACCACTGTTGCATAACGGGAAACCCCTGTGGTTGCTCGGGTGCAAGACACATAAACCAACTATAAAGTAGCGGCACACCTGGGCCTGGGTTAGTGCTAAAGGCAGTAATTAAGTTAGCGGCAGCGCCGCGATAGCCGTGTTCGTGAAACACGACACTAGGCGGCAGACCTATCGCTTGAAGTGCTGCCCACGACCACGCCATTGCCGCCATTTCTTCGCCGCCTTGGTGACCCCATTTTTTAACATCACCGCTGAGTGTGGCGCGGTGATGTCGGTCTGTAACCGCTAGGTGCCCAGCCTCATGGAGTAAATCCCCTTCATGGGCTAAGCGCTTTTTATCGATCACTAATATCCCTTGATGAATATTGATACCCGGAAGAAAGCTCTCTTCAGCCACTGGAGCAAAGCGATAAGGCAGCTCGATATCATCGAAAAACTGCAAAATAGCAGGCAAGTGAGTGTGCACCATGATCACCTCGTCAGCTGTTGTGATACTTGCAGCTTACAGCGGCGACACTCACGCTTGCTATTACAGGCCATTACCCGGCTTTTGAGCTTAATGCCGCGTAGAGAGTGTCTAAATGTTTCACTAAGTCGAGGCCTAAATCGGTTAAATATCCCCCATCGGGACTATCGGTAATGCCTTTATCGAACAACCGCTGCGCGGCATCACGCAACGTTGCATCAGCATCACTGTGTACCTTTATGCCCTGCATGTGGCTAGCACGTGGAAACTTTGCCAACAGCTCCATTTCATCAATCATGGTTTTATTTATGCGCACGGTGATTCCTTATAATTGTTGTTGCTATCACTTTAATGCTAGTTGAAGATCAAATTTATGCTGTTTTTTAAAGTACTTTCTTTTTCTAAGTGAATGAAAGTAATCGCTTTACCTCAGGTATTGTTAACTGGTTCGTACATTGAATTGCGGATAAGGAATAACAGCTAAGACAGCCTAAAAGCTGCAATTACAATTATATTGCCAAGTTATATATGACGTTCTATATTTAGGAACGAAATAAACACACTTCAAGGATGATACTTATGACCATTAATGTAATCGCGCAAACATTCCAGTCCCACCAATTAATACAACTCGCCAACGAGGCTGCACGCTTTTTAGAAGCCACTCCTAAACACATCTTGCCCATCGCAAGCCAGTTTATGGGTTCGGGAGTGTATGCGCTCTATTATAATGGCGCCGACAAAGACTATGCAGGCATCGGCAATGTACCTATCTATGTAGGCAAGGCGGTACCCACTGGCGCTAGAACTGGCTCCATGGTCAGAAAAGAAGAGCCGAAATTAAAGTCGCGTCTCAATGAGCATGCGCGCAGTATCCAGCAAGCAAGTAATTTAAAGATCGCTGACTTTAAATGCCAGTTTATGATTATCCCAGTAGATATGAGTGCCATTATTCCCGTTGTTGAATCAATGCTGATTAACAAGTATCGGCCTATTTGGAACACTCAAATTGACGGCTTTGGTAATCATGATCCCGGCAAAGGGCGGTATGAGCAAGCCCGTTCTGCTTGGGACCGTAAACACCCAGGTCGAAAATGGGCCGACAAACTACAAAGCTAAATACAGCGTCACCAAAGCCAGCCTAGCCCTGGCTTTGGTTAATTGCCCGAAACACACTGGTGCCAACAATTTCAGCCAATTGAGAGGGCACCGCATTGCCCAGCTGACGCATCACTTCGCCCCAAGAACCTGAGAACACAAAGTCGTCAGGGAAGGTTTGAATACGAGCACTCTCGCGCACGGTATAATAGCGTACCGAGCCATCATGGTAGCG
Source organism: Pseudoalteromonas sp. CNC9-20 (assembly GCF_022347875.1). Lineage (NCBI taxonomy): Bacteria > Pseudomonadati > Pseudomonadota > Gammaproteobacteria > Alteromonadales > Pseudoalteromonadaceae > Pseudoalteromonas > Pseudoalteromonas sp. CNC9-20. Next base: position 130,335 of record NZ_JAKRFS010000007.1, read on the forward strand.
GATCATATTTTCTCCCCCAGGCACCCCATGGGCACCCGCCTTTAGGGTTTTCGACGGGGCATCGATATAACTGCCGGTGTGACCTGGGTAGGTCCGTGCTCCGGGCTTGTAGTCATGGTGATCCAATAAGCCACTATGTTTCTCGTCCCTCGGATCGGGCAAATCTTGCAAAGCGTCTCTTACCGTTACCCAAGGCTGGTGCTTAAAGGTACCCAAATCGTACTGCTTTTGTAGCTTTTTGGCCTTAGCACGTTCTTTATCACTCAAAACAGGGGAAGGTAGTTTATGGTTATCCCAGTAACTAAAATCGACAAGTTGGCGCCATAGCAAGGCGTCTTGGCTGTGTGTTGGTTCAGGGAACGACCATTGCACCTTAATATCATTACGAAAGCCTATAATAAACACTCGCTCACGCTTTTGCGGCACGCCATAATCTGCGGCATTGACCAGCTTAAAGGACACTTGATACTCGCTCTCCCCCTGCGTTGCTTCGTGTTGCTGCTGCAGTCTGCTCAGGTGAGCTTGCCAGCTTTCTTGCGGTTGTGCCGGGAAAGAGGGGTATTGTAGTTGCAGCAATATATACTGAAAGTATTCAGCAAAGCTTTTGCGCAGTAAGCCTTTTACATTCTCCAATATAAAGGCTTTCGGGTTAAGTGTGCGAATGGCTTTAACCGCTTCGGGGAACATATCACGGTTATCTTGATGGGCTTGGTGCTTTCCACCAAGCGAAAAAGGCTGACAGGGCGGGCCACCCGATACAAGGTCAACAGGCTCTGCGATTGTGCTGTAATCAAATCCTCGGATATCACCTTCATACAAACGCGCACCGAACCCAGTGCATCGATTCAGGCGCAAGGTTTCACATGCATCTTTGTTGTACTCAACCACGCTAACATGTTCAAAGCCAGCGCGGCTCAATCCAATGGCAAGTCCCCCCCCACCCGCAAATAACTCTACTGACTTCATTTCCGTGTTTCTGTCCAATACATTAATTATCGCTCACCAAGCCGCTTCACTGGCGCTATATACCGCATGCCTGCTCAGTTAACTGGGCCTCACTTTTGGGTGGCAATGCTACACCACTTCATTGCACCCGTCATCTAGATAGCCAACCTAGCCATGCACTAATAACCTCTACAGCCCAGCTTCGCCCTGGGTTAGGACCGCGACCACGAGCAGGCCACAAGGGCAAGTTAAAGGACAATTCGATAGTGCGTTATAAAACGCTTTATTGGCACTAAGTAGATGAAAGTAAATGCTTTACAAGGACAACTAATACGCCCATATTAAGGCCATAAAAGCCAAGATGGCGGAGGAACAATGTTGCTTGCAATAACAGCGATTGTAGCTGGTTTTATACTACTGGTTTACAGTGCCGGACGCTTTGTAGACGGCGCTGCGGCCACAGCGGCACACGCAGGGTTACCCACTATTTTGATCGGTATGCTTATTGTCGGGTTTGGCACGTCCGCACCGGAAATGGTTGTCTCGGCGATGGCTGCGAGTGATGGCAATCCAGCGCTAGCACTAGGCAACGCTCTTGGCTCAAACATTGTCAATATTGGCCTAATTTTAGGGGTCACTGCACTGATTGCTCCCATCACAGTGCACTCGAATATTGTTCGCAAAGAGCTACCACTGCTTTTAGCTGTGGTGTTGCTGTGTGGCTATTTGCTCTACGATGGTCAATTGACCACATTCGACGCCACCTTGCTGCTTGGTGGCTTTGTTAGCGTGGTGGCATGGTCAATATATTCAGGCCTACGCCACCACAACGACCCACTGGCAAGCGACACCGAGCAGGGTGTCACCAGCCAAACCATGGGGCTAAAGAGCGCACTGTTTTGGTTAGTTTGTGGCTTAGTGGTTCTAGTGCTAAGTTCACGCATATTAGTGTGGGGTGCGGTGCAAGTCGCCTCGGCATTGGGAGTCAGTGATTTAGTCATTGGCCTGACTATTATCGCTTTGGGCACTTCACTACCAGAGTTAGCTGCGTCTATTATTGCGGCGAAAAAAGGCGAGCATGATATCGCCATTGGCAACGTGGTAGGCTCGAACATGTTTAATATTCTTGCCGTTATTGGTATTGCTGGAGCGATTGAACCCTTCGGCCTTGGCGCAGATATTTTTTATCGTGATTGGGGAGTGATGCTGGTGTTAACGCTTGCTTTGCTGGTCATGGCCTATGGCATCGGCCGTCAAGGCCGTATCAACCGGGCAGAAGGGGGGCTATTGCTCAGCGGTTATCTCGCCTACAACGGCTACTTGCTGTGGACCTTAGTGTAAACGCGAGTGCGAGCAAACCCACTCTCTAATCATTGAACACCTTAGTTAAGGACAACCTATGCAATATAAGAAAACATATTATGCAATTAAGGCGCTTGCTGTTTTATCTTTTGCTGCCATTGCTTTTACATATTGGGGAGCCGGTCTGGCTCTGTTATTGCTGCTATCGCCCTATGCTATCCTGTATTTTTTGGCCAACAGTCACAGCTATCGCAATACAAAATTAGCCGTGATGCGAGCCACGCCGGCGATATTCAGCTTTTTCATCATGCTGGGCTTAGTGTTTGGGATTCAATCAGACCCACAGTCAGGTATCGGCGTTATGCTAGGCGTAACGGCGCAATTGGCCGCCATTAGCCTCGCCGAGTTAATCATTCTATTTTTCTTGCGAACGCCAGAATACGCACCTTAATCTGTACGATAAACGCATAACTGTTACCCTTTAATATGGTGTGCGCTGTAATCAAGTACTGCCCGGGTGATGCAGGTGCAACACGCCAACACTTCTGCCCGATACACCACAGCCATTGTTACCAACAGGTACTATCTGGCTTTGACGTCGCCCTAGGCAACTAGGGCAACGACTGTTAACTCTGTGGGCACGCAGGGTGTTCTAAAAGCACTTGCGTGACAATTTGCCCAAACAGCGCTTGCTGCTGCTGGTCTAACTGAAGCGCCGGATTATAGGGAATGGCGTCCGCCAATTCGCCAGTAATGATCTCATAAAAGGTCATTGCAGTGAGCACCTTCCCTGCGTAGGATGCATGATTACCATCTGCATGATGTAGCTCAACCGTTGGCATAACGTCTAATACACGGTTCCAAACCAAGCCTACGGGCGCGACACAGCTAAGCTCTTGTTGGCTAATTGATTGATGTAAATTGTATACCCGCTCTGCCTCAGATGGGTCACCACGTTGTGGGTGCTCTGGAAATAATATCGGTGTGATGTTGTTTGATTTAGCCTTTGCAATTAAACGCTCAGTTGCGTGCGTTGGATAGTCGGTTGCGCCGAACTGAGAGTACTTTTGCCCTTGAAATATGGCGTGGCTCCAAGTGTTTTTTTCTAATTGCTCTAAGTTTGCAGTAACCGCAGCAATTTCATCTAAAAACCGCCCACTAATTGTTACCGTTTCAATCGTCTTATTTGGAAGTTGGTCACTGATCAGTGTTTCAATGATTGAACCTAATTGTGAGCTATGACTGTTACCATAAATAACCAACCGATAGTCAGCAACAGCACTATTATCAACGATGTTACCTGTCGGTGTTGGTGTCAGTTGCTTCGGCTCATCATTTTTTGTGCCAGAGCCACAGGCCGTTAGGTTTAGCCCTATAAAGGCTATGAAGGATATCGCTAAAGGTTTTATCGACATGATCACCTCCCTGTTACATTGCGCAAAAGCGCATAGACGATAGATATATGATTCTTTTCGAAAATACACACATTAGTAGGCAACTGCAACAGTAAAAAAGAACAAATAACGTGCAGCGCCAGATAAAAGAATCAAAGGTTTACTATGATAATTAAGCGCGATAAAAACCCATAATGGCAATAACTTACATTATTTGATATTAATAAATTAGCGACCAAAGTAAACTTATCATCATTTTAGTCAGTGGAGGTTTTGTGCGCAGTTTTGAAAGTCACGGAGGTCATATGTCTCAACGGGAAAAGGTTACAACATGGTTAATGTTAGTGATTTCATTCGCTGTATTTATTGCTGCAACATATATAATTGGTTCGCTTATTGGCAGTCTATTTATCACCGCAACGGTTGAGTTATCAATTCTGCAAATCGGCATTATTTGTGGGGGGATCACAGCAATATCAGTATTTATACGTTGCGTGAAAAAGTTAAAAAATCATGCTGAATTAGCTCGCACCTCTAGACCGTAGTCTACGGTAGCTTAAAGCGAGCGTCAGACGGTCATCCACCAAAGTCACAGTGATACATCCATAATCGTTGAGTTTCTCCCATAGTCAGGAAAACGACCCTCTGGATCGTTTTTGTCGAGTCTACGGTTAAAGCTATGTCGTGTAACTTCAGCGCTGGTAAGTATTTCCTAAATTTGCTATCAATGGTCACAGGACAAAAACGAGACAGATTGCCGGAGAAAGACGACCCAATTGCTCGATATTAAATTGTTAGTGTTCAATGGTGAAGGAATCGAGTTTGGCGCATTATTATAAATTTTTCGGAAACCTTGTTGACTTGGATTGCATAATCCAAGACCTCAAATTGGTTTTAGCTAAAACTGAAGATATTGATTTTCCAGGGCATGAAAACGGACTTATAGCTGACATTTTTCCTGATATCACTCGAAAAAGCTTTATTGTTTCATTGCTTATTACTTTAGACGAGCAGTTTAAGGTTTACTGTGGAATTCTTAAAGAAACCACAGGGCAAACACTAAAGTGGAATGAACTTAAAGGTTCAGCTTTAGAGCGATTTATAACTTATTCAACAAAGGTCTGTGGTTTTGCCACTGTCAGTGATAACTCATCAAAGCAATTACTTACTGGTTTAATCGAAGTGAGAAACTGTATTGTCCACAACAGTTCATGCCTAGACGGTTTTGGGAAAAGAAAAGTTATTGAGTCATTTGCAACTCAAATCGATGGTGTCACTATTGAAGATGACATTGTTTATTTAAACGTAGAAGGCTGTATCAATTGTGCAGACTTAGTTTTTGATTTTATGTCTAAAGCATATAATGTAGCTTTAGAGCAGTTTCCAAAAGAACACTAACAAGTCATTAAAGCAGGAAAATTTACAGTTGGCTGTTTTCACTGCGTTCAACATTTTAGCCAACTATAAATTTCCTCTTAATGAGGCGTTATGAGTAGAGACACCATTGATAAATAGTTTGCTATCACGGTCTGCTGAACTCGAAAGCAGACTCTTGGAGTTTTTAGCGCTCGCTCCTTTTGATAATTCGGAGAGAGTCATGGCTAGTAGAGTCATGTGTAGTATTGCATTCGAGCATGCTGAAAGCGCGAAGATGCTGATTTCGGGTGGCAATCTCACCTCCGCGACGGGACTTGTTCGTCTTCAGTATGAGGCTTTGGTCAGGGCAATGTGGCTTCTCTACGCGGCTCCCGACAGCGCCGTTTCTAAGTTGACCAGTGAGCTGACACAAGAGACAGCTAATAAAGCGAATAGGCTTCCGATGCTCAGCGAAATGCTTGAGAAATTACAGGGTAAAGCACCCCAGGAACCGTTGAATATGCTGCTGGAATTTAAAGAGTACTCTTGGAAGCCTCTAAGTTCGTTCATCCACGGCGGTATTCATGCAATCCACCGCCACAGCAAAGGCTATCCACTTCCTTTACTCGAGCAGATGGTCCGAATATCCAATGGTGTGTCAGTAATGGTAGGAATGCTATTGGTCATATTGCATGGCGGTGGTGCGCAGCGTGGCAAAATGCCACTTATTCAAAGAGAATTTGCTGACTGTCTACCTGAAACTAAGTCGCCAATCTCATAACATAAAGCATGGGTGACTAATGGTTGAATGGCGGTTAATGGCACTGCGCTGACCGTCGGGCCAGCTACTAATAAACATTCGGTCTAACACTTTATGCCATTGCAACAAAAAAGGCGCTTTCTGTGGGGCAGTAATAAAGTTTCATACTGGGTTGCTCCGCAGCCCTTACATTACATCAGGCGAGAACGCCCATAAAAAAATAAAGTGTCATACTAAAAGGCAAATAAGCTCTGAAATAGAGCTTATTTAAAGTAATAAAGTTTCATACTGAATACGCATTGATACTCAGCTTCCCTCTACTGAAACACCTATTAACAGCTTTTATCCGCTAATCATGTTTTGAAGCATCAACAACACACTCTATTTCAGTGAGTTTTTCTTCCCACCAATTGATAGCCAAGGCTAAAACATCACGACAGTCTTCACCCTCATATGGCCCTTGATTAATAGGGCAAAAAAGATTTTTTGACAATTCAAATATTGAGTTACAGGGGAGTACAGCAAGCTCCACTGAAGCTGAAAGAAAACCAAATTCATACTCTTTTAGAACAGAGTTTCTCTCATCTTCTATAAAGTTTTTGAATATTTCATTGCCTTCATTCTGTTGCTTCCAAGTTGAATACGCTGCTGAGATTGCATTTTCTAATGCAATTGATGAAGGGCCATCTATCTTATGTAAAACATGGCCTACTGCTCGAGAAAGAGCAATGGCTGAAACCCATAGAACGCGAAATTTCACTTGATCTTCCTCAATTTCTAAGAGGTGATGAGCAACTTTTAAATCATCTAGGGCTTTTCTTGCTGTAGTCGTCATACATGGTTATATAAAAACATTGGTTGATTCCTATAAAGCATTCTCTACAAATAGGATGCTCTAAACAAGGTTGATGAATATTAAAACCGCTCCCATTTTTAGTCCCAACTCCCATACAACCAAACCTTTAACTTAATGATGCCAGAAAGCCCTTTACCTTTGCTATCCATTCCAATTTCATCCGCATTATCGCAGATTTCAGCTACCATAAATTAAGTCTATAAATAATAAGGAAATTTATGTATCCCTTTCTTTTGGAAGAGAAAAACTTCAATCCACCTCGATTTAGCGAGCATTATGAGGTAAACTACGAAGGGGATATCATTTATTGGTTATAACTACATGAAAAACATAGTTAGTGTAGATCTATTTTGCGGTGCGGGAGGATTAACTCGAGGGCTACTTGACTCTGGAATTCATGTATCTGCTGGACTAGATATAGAAAGCAGTTGCAAATATGCATATGAGTCAAACAACGGAACGACTTTCCACTGTAAAGATGTAACATCTTTGAAAGGGAAAGAACTATTAGGTATGTATTCTGAAGGTGATATCAAGCTATTAGCTGGGTGTGCCCCGTGTCAACCTTTCTCCACATATTCTCAAGGACGAGATGTGAAAAAAGATAAGAAATGGCCTTTGCTCTATGCATTTTCAAGACTAATCAAAGACACCCAACCAGATCTCGTTACAATGGAGAATGTTCCTGATGTGACCAAACACAAGGTATACCATGACTTTGTTAAGACTTTGAAAAAGCAGGGCTATAATATTTGGGCTGATACTGTATATTGCCCGGATTATGGGGTTCCTCAGACTCGAAGTCGCCATGTTTTACTAGCGTCTAAGCTCGGCTCTATTTCATTAATTCCCAAGACTCACAACCCTGATGAATATATCACAGTGAGACAGGCTCTCTCAGAACAACAGCTGCCAAAAATAAAGGCTGGCTCTGCCTCCAAACTTGATCGCCTTCACAAAGCTTCGGGCCTATCAGAACTCAACATGAAGCGTATGAAAGCCTCTAGACCTGGAGGCTCCTGGAAAGATTGGCCGAAACACCTCATAGCAGAATGCCATAGAAAACCAAGCGGTCAAACCTACTCCAGTGTTTATTCCAGAATGAGTTGGGATGAACCTGCTCCAACAATGACCACCCAATTTTTCGGATTTGGTAATGGCAGATTTGGACATCCAAAAGAAAACAGAGCAATATCGCTGCGAGAGGGTGCAATTTTCCAAACGTTCCCTGAGTGGTACAAATTTACTGAAGATACTAAGCCAATTCAAACCAGCGTCGTAGGAAAAATGATCGGTAATGCCGTTCCTCCCAGGCTGGGACAAGTGATAGGTGAATCATTCAAAAAGCATATTGAAGAACTGAAACTTTAAAACTACAGGGAATTAGAACATGGCTGTTATTTACCCCCCTTTTTTACCCGAAAAATGCCCTTCCTCAGAAGAAAAGGTAAGAGCTTCACTTACGAATGTTGATGGCATTACGATCCTTCATTCAGTTTGCTGGCAATCACAAAGGAACAACCGTCAAGGAGATGGAGAAGCCGACTTCATTGTCCTAATTCCGAAAGAAGGTATTCTAATACTTGAAGTTAAGGGTGGTGATATTGAAATTGAAAACGGGACTTGGTATTCAACTGATAGATTTCAATCAAAACACAGAATCAAAGATCCCTTTGTTCAAGTTAAAGACTCAAAGTATGCCTTACTTAACTACCTGACCCATGAAGACAAAAAGTTAAAAGCAATCCCTATAATGCATGCAGTTGTATTTCCAGATATTTCCGTCAGTAAATCGCTGTCGATGAACTCACCAAAAGAGTTAATCATAGATAGAGAAGATTTAATCAATATTGAAAACGTTATAGGAAGGGTTACTGGGCATTGGGGATATAATCACAAATTTCCAGATAACTATTTAAACGACGTTTGCGCCCTACTAGCCCCTACACGATACGTCCAGAGGCTAATTTCAGACGATATAGACGAAACAGAAAGAGGCATCATCGAATTAACCCGCGAACAAATGAAAGTTTTGGAATCCTTGAAACGAGCGAAACAAGCTATCATTTATGGAGGTGCCGGCACTGGAAAGACGGTGTTAGCGATTGAAAAAGCAAGACAACTAGATAAATTAAAGTTTAAGACTCTATTAATTTGTTACAACAAGCTATTGAAAGAGAAAGTAAGTAGTTTATTAGCCAGCTCGACGATAACTGTAGAAACATTTCATTCCCTTACCTTGAAAGAGGCTCAGAAAGCTAACCTGGATATACCAAATCATTTGGATTCCGAATGGTATGAATCTCAAGCTGGGCAATTATTCAAACACGCCGCGAATATTAATAAAACAAACTATGATGTGATTATTATTGACGAAGCACAGGACTTTTCTTATGAATGGATAATATCGTTACGAGAACGCCTGTCACAGCACGGTACTTTCTACATATTCGCTGATTCTCACCAAGATTTATATAAGAGAGACTGGCAAGAACCCGAAGGGGTAAGCCCGTACGAATTACTCCAAAACTGCAGAAATACAACCCCAATAGCCACCACAGTAGCCGCCATCTACCAAGAAAAAGTGATTGTAAGCGGGTTGCAAGGACCTACTCCGCAGTTTGTTGAAGCTAATACAATAGGTGAGTCTTTAGATTTTGTTTCAACAATTGTTGAGCACCTAATTTCGGAAAAAGTCGATCGAGAACACATAAGTGTTCTAAGCAACACAAGTCAATTTATAAAAGACCTCAAAACCCAGTGCGTTGGAGAATACGTCTTTTCTAGCTATGATAAATTTGGCATTTGTGCAGAAACTATTCGTCGATTCAAAGGGTTAGAAAACCACGTAGTTATTGTTGTAATTGACGACAATGAAACTGATGATTCAACACAATCACTATGTTACGTAGGCATGAGCCGCGCAAAGTCGGCTCTATACCTAGTTTCATCCAAACGAGTAAAAGACAAACTCAATTGGCAATAAACTCCCCGGCTATCGTAAGTACCCTTTTCGACCAAAGAGGGTTTTGCGACTTAAGTTCATATTGAAGTGTCTGCACGAAGGTTCCCCGAGGTGTAAACATCCCATACAGGCGCCTCCTGAATCGTGACACGCAGGATCCATTGCACACCGATGATCTTCATATAAGACAGCATCTAACAGTTTATGCAGCTCTGTTTCAAACACAGCTTGCAGCCCCCCTAGAACAAAGTCTCCTTTAGCAGCGCCATATATAAAAAAGCCTAAGTGATAAGGTAATAAAAGCTCAGATAGCCCATTTCTATCGATACCTGAAAAAACCGAAGCGACCCGAATGAATCGATGTGCATAAGAATGAATAAGCTTTTGAAGGACATCAACGAGACTCTGTTCACCTCCGGTACCATCGTACTTATTAATGGCTTCTAATATGTTTTGACGACTAGATTTTTCATCCTGCCCTTGGATGATATTAAAACCTTCGCCTTGTAGCCAATCGATGACCCGATTCGGCTCCAACTGAACATATAAAGCTTCTGTTTGAGCTAAGTCTGAGTAGATAGTATAACCTTTCGAACCCTTAGACTTGAAAGGGGTTAATTTATCCTCACCCGGCTTATGCCCTCCTCGTGTATACCCGTACTGTGCTGTCAATACGGGGAACTTATCTATCAGCTCAACACTCTTCAGGCCCGCTTTTGACAGGCTAGACAAATAGTCTCTTTGATAAACTTTAGTAAAGCGAGATTCTCCTTGTACCGATGCAATAAGATCTTTTATCTGTACCCTGGAATCCAATGTTGCAAGCGCTAAAATAACAGCCTGAGCTTCAGCTTCCTCTTGGTGTTCTCGAATAAGTCTCAAATTAGGAACTGAATCAAACTCATCTGAAGTACCAGCAGCTTGAAGCATTTTATCAATAACATCGTCAGGCAACCCTTGACTTTGTAGAGTTCTGCGCAAGGACTCTGAACTAGACTTCACTTGTTCAATATTATCTTCCTCCATACCACTTAGCACCCATGAAAGTGCTCGAGGAGGCCCCCCTGCTTCAGTTAAAACTCTAATCTTTTCTTTATCTGGCGGGTTTACAATCACAACACTATGAGGTGTATATACAGAGGATGCTCGATGCGGAAGAAACTTCAAATTACCTTTTCCGCACTCGCAACTCACGTTACCGAACCCTTTTCGCAATGGCGCATTACAAACTGGACAATCGAACACGATTTCAGCGGCAGACGCTGTACCAGGAAAATTTACTCGGACTTGTTTATGCTCTTTGCACTTGGGGATGTACGGCTCACGAAGAGCACCACATTCATCGTGATACCCAACAAAATAAAGGTTACTTTTACCTATATCTTTGCCGCATGGGCATGGAGCATCAGGTTCACTATGAACTCGAAAGCAGCTTCTACACACCCAAGACTTATTGGGGAATGGTTCAATTTTCACTCCATTATCTTCGTCAATCGTCACAACTTGTATTGGAAACCCCTTCCTCAAGTTTGTCACAAAATCCCCGTCCTTTCCCGATGCTTCCCAAGCGCCAGCGTGCCTAATTATCGCCCGCTTTATTGAGGCAACATCTATATCATTCCTTGAAAAATGAACCCAATCTTTGACCTTCCATACTCGACCTTTTAAATCGACAGTTTGCTCAGGCAAAAAACCAAACAACACTTGTGAAACACTTCTATATTCAACCATTATTTTTTCCTCCCTGAATTCTTCATAACAAATGCTCTAATAGGTACTTGTTTTTCAACGTCACGTAAAGATCTCATAGGAGGTCTTTCCGTAGGGGAAAGCTCAGAAGGGAAAATTGCACTATTTGGGGGTTCTTTGATATTGGACTCGAATCCCTCTATCCACTCTTCAATATCAGCTCGAATGTGGCTATCTAAATCTCCCTCTAACTCCAGAGCCTGAATTAGTTTTCTAGCCTCTTTACCACTATCGAAATTGCCATTGTTATAATATTCCCTCAATGCCTTTACAGTAGTTAATGGGAGCTCTGAGTCATATTCATGAATCATAATCAACCTTGCTAGAAGTAAGCCTGAGATAGTCCTATTCAATACTTGTCGACTACGTTTGCTTATTGGAACAGGATCCACGAATCGATCGCCTTGTGAGACAAATTGGCTAAAAGAGCGGTAAATACCCGCATCCCTTTCCCGACCGATTTTGTGCACAACAAAAACCAAACTCGGATATCTACGCCCCACCCGAGCTGTAGCCTGTATAAACTCAGCTGTAGACAGGGGAATTCCCAGCATTACCATAATATTCAATCTATCAATATCAACACCGTGTGACATCATGGAAGAAGCAGCGATTATGTGTAACCGTTCATCGAACTCGCTTTCAGGGTTATCCAACCGATTTAAGATATTACTTACTTCCTTAAACTCCGTCTTTCCCGTTAATGATGCAATGTTAACTTTTCCATTCACTTCGGAAAGCTGGGTCTCTGCTGAACGAGTGACAGCTTCAAGGTCTCTTATAGTATTTCCATAAACGACATTAGTTCCATACAGAGACACTAGCTCTTCTGAGAAGTGTATAGGAATACCTATTTCACTACATGTTTCCTGAGGATGTTCCTGCAACCGCCTAATCGACTTTTGCAACTCAGCTAATAACCTATCTACCGTATACTCAATAGTGACTCCTTTAGGCGCTATAGCTATAAACTCTCTCATTTTATCTGTGGAATCAGCAGTCCAGAAACCGGTACCTTCCTTTGGAGGGGGTACAGGAAAAACCCTTCCTTTTCTGCGATACAAAACATCAACCTGTTTTTCATAACCAGTCAATGTTGCCGATGAAGCAAGAATTTTCGGTTTTCTATCGCAAAGCTCTTCCTCAAGGGAATCGAAAATGGCCTCATAATGAGCATCAACAGCTCCAAGACTGTCGCGAAGCAAGTGAAGCTCGTCTTGCAACCTGAACGAGGGCCCAAACCTCTTTACGTCCATTCCCAAGTCACACACCTCACCTTTACAGCCAGGAACCAAACATCCATTAGGCTTTTGACTTCTTCGGGAATATGTATAGCCATGACCTTTGGAGCACTTTCCTTTGGGAGCCCCCAACAGCCCCCTCATTGCAGTCTGCATAGATACGGATGCTGCTTTATCAAGTGTGCCAACGACAACTGTTGGAAGAAATCTATATATTTCATCGTCAACAACATATATCGGCAGGGGCTCTCCTTGGGTTATACAAGATGCACTTGTGCACTTGTGGTATAAACGCCAACTTGCTCTATCGAAGTCCATTTCAATTGTTTTGTCATGACAATACGGGCAGGAATCTAGCACTTGATACTTTGAAGGCATCCCTGGATCATCTATATCCGGCTGCCCTGGCTCCGCGTCTACAGGGATCGAATTAGGAGTAGCTCCATTACCAACAAAGAACCCCAGAGAAAATCTAGCTCCTTGGATATTATGTTTTTTTCTGACTATGTCAGCAGCAGCTATTGCATTAGCAAAACGCTGAGTTTGTTGTAGAGAAAGCATTCTTAAAGGAAATCGGCTCCATGCCGTGATTCCAGAGCTTTTACCAGTAAGGCGATCGTAAATTGAAGCTGTTATCAAAAGCCCAAGGTAAGTTTCTGTTTTCCCTCCCCCTGTAGCAAACCACACCACATCTGCAATGTCCGCCTCATCTTTTTGATCAACAATTGAACCTAAATTTGCGAGCAAGAAGCCAAACTGGAAGCTTCTCCATGAGGTGTACTTACCATTAGAACTTAAACTCATCGCTTCATTCATGCAGGTAAAAGCTGTAAATAGCTCGCTGTTTGTTTCAAGGAGCTTAATACCGTTTTTAATCCTGCCACACTCTTCGTCAAATTGTCGCGAAGAATCTAGAGCGCTATTTAACGCCTCTTCTGACCATTGCTCTTCTTTAGACCTCGCCCTTAAGGCATGTTCTGACCAATTTTCATTACCCCAACTAAGCAGATATTCTAGTAAAAGATTGGATGACTTAATTGGATCTTCAGACAGAAGCATGAAATCGAATGAGGGGGGAGACCCACTAACATTCCAGTACTTAGGTCGGAACCTGTCTACCGAAATAGCATCTTCTGTTTGAAAAGCCCCATCACTCCCCAAGACAATCCCACAATTTATTCCGTATGCTGGCACCTTCCGATCATAGCGAAAGGAATCCTCTAAAGCGGACAAGAGGTAAGGTTTAGTAACGAGGCCTTTAATAGACATTTCACATTGATAAAAACGAGTATCCGATAATTCTGAGCATTCTTTTGGTGACGTGTTAACCAGCGTAATAAACAGCTCAAAATCTGAGTACTGATCGCGTCCAACTTCAACTTCTATTGCAGCGGATAAGCCCTTTGTCCCAATAACTCTAGTAATTTCACTGGAGAGCTCATCCTCTAACAGTCTACTTTTGCCAAGCTCACTCGTAATTGATATTTCGCGGGAAAATGTTACCTGTTCAGATTTAATCCAGTTAGAACTACCTTTCATTTTTAACCAAACATGAAACCCAACATTTAATTCAAGTTTCCATTTTTCTTCGTTAGGGTCTCCAGGTTTCAACTTTATACCGAAAGCACAAGGCTCTAGCCGTTCACCTTTTTCCCCCCAGTCGCTTTCTTTGACTGCCTGCTCTGACTGTATCCTCCCCAACCAATATTTTCCTGATGGTTTAACAGCTATTGAACTATCGCAATCACCTCGACCAACCTGTGTCATTCGCTGACCCAGCCAAGTTACAAACTTTTCTTGAGCATCCTGTATATTCATTTAATTTCCATTTGTATTAATCGTCTAAAAAGTTTTCTTGTAAGACAGAAGCACTACTTGGCCGTCTTAGCTTTTTCAATGCCTCAGCTTCAATTTGCCGTATCCGCTCCCTAGTTACTCCGAACATTTCTCCTATATATTCCAATGTCCTTTCTTCTTGGTTGTCGGACAACCCAAATCTATGCGCAAGCACCTCTATTTCTCTATCTTTCAAAATCGCTAAATGCTCTTTTATTCCGGCTGTTAATTCCTGTGAATTAATCTCGTCTTCAGGGGACGGTATATCCGCGACTAAAAAATCCTTCAGTGAATATTCCCCATCATGCTTTGATTCGTCTAAGGAACTCGGTTGTATAGCAGAAATAGCCCAACAAAAGTGCACCTCTTCAACGCTCCAATTTAATTCTTCTGCAACTTCATAAGGTTTTGGTGATTTGCCGTTTTTTATAGCTGAAAGTGCAGAGATGGCTTTTTTAAATAACTGCACCTTATTGTGCATATGAACCGGCACGCGAATTGTTAGTCCTTTATCAATAATTGCTCTTTCAATTGCTTGTTTTATCCACCACACCGCATATGTAGAAAACTTAAACCCCAAATCTGGATCAAATTTTTCAACAGCTCGACTTAATCCTATGATTCCTTCTTGGAATAAGTCCTCTACCGTAAGATCTGCACTAACACTGAAGTATGATACGACTTTTCTAACCAGCCTTAAGTTAGCTAAAACCATAGCTTCCTTAGCCTTTCGTCCATTTTCGACAATTATGTTTAAGTGCCGATGTGTACTTATATCATCGCCAGAATGGCTATCTTGAACTTGCATAGCCAACTTTATTGTACGGCCTAACTTCACCTCATCTTCTTTTGTTAATAGGTTATATCTATTTATAAAGCTAAAATTTGAAGATGATCCCGCTTCAGCCGTCTCATCAATGAGCTCAATATCATCGTCATTCAATTCCCCCCATTCGACAGGAATTCCTTGTGACATAAGCTCTTCGATAACATAGCTGCTTTCATCGACTGACAATTCCCGCTTTACAAATATTTTTGTTAGAGCTTCTTGAGATAGCTTTTCTCCCGTTCGCTCATAATCACCAACTAAATCTCGTATGGTTTTCTCAACTATTTCATTTTTCATTAATTTCCCTATTACCAACCGATTGGCTGAGTAAAACAAATCCACTTAAATTACGATTTTAGCCGCTCACTCATTCTTTGAGTCCATTTCCCAATATCCTCAGTAGTTAACGCCCCACCTTTCTTCGACTTCTGATGCGGCACCCAAAAGTGTTTTTCCGCGCCTATAAGCTTGTCCAAGTGCTCTTTCGGCCAAGACAGAGATGCTTTTAGGAGCTGTTTTTCGATCTCGTATAGGTGAGGCTCGAGGTCGCCGATCGCGCTGGCGCGGATCACTCTGGTCGACAGGGCCTTGGCAGCATCCGAGGTGTCGACTTCCAGCAGGTAGTACCCGGTAGTGCCGGCAGTTACATGGGCTACGGACATGCACCTGGGTTCTTTATCCGGTTCCACCAAATGCTTTTGGCATTTGCCAACGATCGGCAGTTTCCTGAGCTGGTATATGACAACCTGGCAATCATACTCTTTCTCAAGCAGTTCGAGCATTTTGAAGTAGCTGGTGAATTTGTTCAGATACAGGTGGGCGTCGTCGGTTTGGTCGTTCATGTTGTCCCAATCGGCACTCGGCAGATCACCGCCGGGCCCTTGCTCTTCGGTACTAACATCGCTGGAGGCTTCGCCCGGTTCTTCATCGTCCTTGCGGCCCCGACCGGTCGGCTTTTTCTTTTCGCAGATCTTGGACGTCTCTATAGCGCGGTCGAATTCGAATTCCGTTGCATACCCTTCCAGCACAACCGGTTTGTTTTCCCGGCTCCCCTCGGAAGCATCGTCCACCTTGTGTCCGGGCGGCCGGTTTGCACCCGAACCGCTTCCTTGGCCGTTGCCGCTTTCCTGGGTATAGAAACTGGGATGGTAGAAGGCTACGCGCTCGGGAACATTCATAGGAATATATCTTAATCCTATGATTTCGTGAACGAGCATGGTTCGGCTGTCTTTATCAAGATACCCCTTAACCTTCATTCTTGCATCCTCCAATGCAGGAGGGTCGAATTGAAAGCTCCAGCGCCTGTACTGTCCCACATCGTATCCGTGGTTGAGCTGGTAGGCGCCTATGCTGTCGTAGGAACGCCTGGCCTCGGAATCCATCAATATCCAGGCGAACAGCCTTCGAAAGCCATAGTCGCTAAAAAGTTCTTTGTCGCCTGAGAAGCTATCCAATACATTAACGATGGTTCTATCGTTTTCTTCGTCGTACTCTGGGCTGTATTCGATGTTCAGCAGGTCGTGCTCCAGGGCCGTTCTAACCAGGTAGGCATTTTTAAAGAAAAGCATTCGCGCCAGCTCGAACTGGGGAAGATAAACCGTGGTGCCGTCGGCCAGAGAAAACACGAAGCAATATTCTCCTGCTTCGTTCTTTGCAAGCCTGTCTCGGGCAGGGCAGTTGCCGATCCGATCAACGGACCATTCGCGAGTCGTTGATATGGCAAAGCTCTTTTCCGAAGACTCCTTGAAGTAGTAGTCGTATGTCGGGTTTATTTTCCGTTTCCGCACCAGGACAGGTGCATTCGACAGGGTGGTTGAATCCTTTCCATTATCCCCTTTGGGATGAATACTGAGATTGATGCCCCACTTGATAGCGCCCTTTTTGCGATAGAGGCTGCCGATGCCGTTGATCCAGGTATCGTCTTTGAATCCTTTGAGTTGGGTACTTCCGTTCAAATCCCTAAAACCTCCTTGAGAAAACGGCTGGCCGGTTCGGTAAGGCGTTCTTCGCTCAACCCGGACCACCTCAGCACCTGCCAACGCTTCAATGGTTCGCCGTCCCGCGTTATCCGTATGGCAGTGCGGGTCATTCTTCTTATTTGATATTCAAATATATTTTCACAGTAGCGATCAAAAAACAAACTGCACAAAGGTAGTAGATCCAAATGCTTCTCTATCGGGGCCTTATGCTCCAACCGGTTCAAATACCAGTTCCTTGAGCGCCGGAGATCATCCAGCCGCAACTCGCTTACATTGCGCAGTGTGATCAGAGTTTTGAGCGTATCCATATCCCGCCGATGCCAGTCGACTTTGACCTGCTGTTTAGGCTCCGGCGCCTTATGGCTTCTGTTTGTTTCCATCAGCCATTGTCTGTCGCGGCGATACAGCCAGGCATATACATCGCCGAATCCGTTCAGACGAGCCAGCTTGGTGCCGTGCTCTTTCACCGCTGCTAACCACTTGCTGCGATATTTGCTCAGCTCGCTTTCACCCGTTCCTTTCAGCTCCTTGGTAGGGGTTTTCTGACTCAGTTCGAGCCGCGAAACCACATCGACAATGTCGGCCAGCTTCCACCCGGGCTCCATAAAGGCATGAAGCACCACCAGATGTTCAAGATAGCTGAACGCCTTGCGGTGTTTGCGAAACATGCTCTTGAGCCAATTGGTTTCTGTGTCGTAGGGCAAGAGTCCGTAGCGGGAAAGCCAGTCGGCCCCCCAAAACCCCACGACTTTGTCGCGGACGAGGTCATGGCGTACCTGAGTACCGCGATTGAAGCCGTTTTCGGCCGCCAGATTGGCATACCAAAGGGTCCATTGGGAAAACTCGGGCGTAAGTCTCGGCTCCAGGTTCAGCAGCTCGCCGATGCTTTGCGCCAACAAGTCGCTCTGCCGCTCTCCCGGTTGCTGCTCAAGCAATGGACATACCTCCAGATCCGCTGCTTGAAACTGGTGCCTGTGCGCATTGTGACGGCGTATTTTCGAATCGACCAAACTTCCGTGAACCGGACAGCTTTCTGCCCCGGCAACCTGCCAGTCGCGTCGCCAATAGCATTCGCCATGTTCGTTCAACTGCTCGCGAATGCACTCGGGGCAATACCTGAGATACATCGGCTGTTTGATGCGCGAAGCCGCTGCACCGGACGTCAGGTGCACCGAGCTTTTTCCGTTTGCGGTAAGCTCTCGAATAAGTGCAAGCCGACGCGCTTCGCCCACAAAAGGCGCATACAAGGGAAAGAGGGTATTCCGATAGAGTAGGCTTTCCGGCGTGATCCCGATTTTTTCAGGGTAAAGCGCAGCGATGCGCTTGAGGTGGGACGGAAGATCGGATGTGGCCAAAATCTTTCTGTCGCCGAACACCTCCGAAAGCAGCTCCTTCGGCGAAACGATGCCGCTATGTATCCCGTGCCTCGCTATCGTGCTGTAGAGCAGTTCATCGCGATATGGCAGGGGAAAGCCAAGCATGTCAGCCCGCGTTCTTCAGCCAGCCGAGTACGTCGAACAGCTCTTGTCCCGGCTTCAAGTCGTCATATAAACGGCCCTTTTCCGCCTGGGAGAATTTGAATCTCAAATCGTCGGACGGCAAAGTATGCCAGTCGCTTGGTTTCACCTTCTCTGCCTTGGGCTTTTTCGGTTCCGAAGGCTCGGAATACCACTCCAATACGATCTTGCTCAACTCGGGCATGGAAAGGCTGGGATATTGCTTGAAGACGTGTTCTACCAACGGCTTCAACAAATCGGACTCGCAACCCATCGCCTGCAGCATCATATACAGCTTGCGCGCCTTTTCATTGCTGCCGAACGTAGGTTCGTCCTGCTTTTCCGTCTGCCGTTCTTCGATTAGCTTCTGCAGTTCGAGAAGGCGTTTGTCCAAATCGGGCATGCGCAGGTCCGAATACTTAGTGATCAGCTGGGGATCACCGCTACGCAACGCATCCAGCATGGGGTGCACCGGTTTGAGCTCCTGCTCGTACACGGTACGCAACAACTTGACGGTGATCCGTTCCAACCCGGTCGATATGGCCCGCATTTGGGCGAGTACGAACAGCTTGACCACGATATCGAGCACGCCCTGGGAAAGATCGAACCAGCAATCGCGGATCTCCTCGCTCAGTATCTCGTCACGCTTGGTCAGCCATTGGTATTGCCACAGCTTATCGGTAAACGCCCGCCATTCGGTTCTTTTCGGCTTGCCCGTTTTTACGTCGATTGCACGCGGTCCGGTCTTCATCGGCTCCCAGAACAGAGAGCCAAACCCGGCGCTGCGCCTTCCTGATTGCAGTTCCATTTCAAACATGGGCCTGGCCTTGGGGGTACCGGCTATCACCACGGGAACGCCGACCACGTTCACCAGGGCGACGAAAAACTCCAGCATCTGCTCCTTGGTTATGTTCTTTTTGATCGTCAGGCGCTGTATCTCGTCGATCACCAGTACGCCTATGGCCCGCTGAGTTGCAACCTGACCCATCAGGGATAGTAACACCTCTGGTCCGTGACGCTTACGGGCATATTTTTCCTCATAATTTGTATTGAGCGTACGGTCGACCTCGCGGAAAAAATTGAGGCATAGGCTTTTCAACGAGCCGTTGGAAGGGCACTCGATCCTCAGGTAGGGTAACTGAATGAAGTTGTATTTCGGGTGATAGATAGCCTCCGGGTAGGTTGCCAGAATCCGATTGAGGGTCGTACTTTTCCCGCTGCCGGAGCAGCCGATCAACGACAGGCTTCTTGCGGTAGAGTTGGATTGAGAAAAGCGGAAATCGCTGGCCACTCCCTCCTTGATCTTCCGATAACCTTCCTGCATCTTCTTGTTCAGCGAGCCGTCCGCAATATTGCGGCCCACGTAGCCGCCGCGGATCATGATGGATATTTTCTCTTCCAGCTGCTTATGGATGGACAGCGGCTGGAAAAAGTCGTCGAGCAATGCGCTTATCTGGTGGGCTCGAAGATGGCCTTTTTCGAAGCAATCCTTGGGATCGAAGTCGACCTTGCCGGTCAGCTTAACCTTGAGGTCCTGCAGGTCCATGATGGGCGGCAGAGCCTCGATAAGCGGGTTGTCTCTGTATCGAGCAACACCAGGATCCGTGTATATCGCATCGACGAAGTTTTCTGGCAACGGCATCAGTCGTCCTCCCCGAACAGCTCGTCGATATAATCCGGATAGTCGAGATCGGGATCCTGTTCCGACAAATGAACGACATCCGCAGGCGTGCTATTGTCGTCCGGCTCTGGACGCCGCGCCTTCTCGGCCCGTTCTTTGGCCTTTTCCGCTCGCTTGTTGTCGTTGATGGCCCGGATCCGTTCGGCATCGGTGAACCCGGAAGTATCCGGCGTTTTCTTTTCCGCCTGGGCAATCTTCTCGATAACGAATTCCTCGTGCTCGCGCTTTTTGCTTCCCGACGCTATTCGGGCCTTGCCCGTGGTTTTCTTCTGCTCGTCGCGCAGCTGCCAGACGTCCCAGAACGAAGCTCCGCGGAACTCTCTCGAGCGGTCGGCCAGATTGCAAACCCAATACCTGTTGCTGCCCTTTTCGGGAAACAGATAGATGCGATCTGCAACCAACGGATCGTAGGCGGCCTCGAGACTTGCCGGACGCTTCACGTCTCGGCCGCGATGCGTCCAGCCCTGCTGCAGGATCTCAGACGAGGTGTAGTAGAGTCCGAACAGGCAGACTCCGAGCTCCGACAGAGTCGCCTTCTGCCTCGGCAACAGGGCGATATGGACCGCGTCCGGATCCTGTTGATGCAATCGGCCGGTTCTGTGCTGCAGGCCCCAGTTCCACAAATGAATTGGCGTCATCGGCAGGTCGGTGGGCATATCCGCATCCCTGTCGTACTTCTCAAGCACGGCATGCTGGTTGTGGTACAGCACAGACGACAAGATGATCTGGGCGAACTCTCTTACCATAAGTTTGGCATCCAGGCGATAGTCCTTGCCACCGCGCTTTTTCACCTTGTTGCCGGTAACGAACCCGGGCGCGAAGGGCGTAAAGGTCGCCTGAATGGTTTTGAAGTTGCGCTCGACTATGCCTTTGGCATCGCCACGGTAGGGCGCGGCATTTTCGATCCGGACCGAGAAAGTGCTTTCCAGGTTTTCTATCTGGTGGCCAAGGAGTTCGCCCCTGTCGGCCAGAATGGCGTCGGGCAAGCCCACGCTCGGCCAGTCTTGGGTTTCGATGTCAAAACCCAGCGCCCGGCAATAATCGGTCTTGTCGGTTACGGCCATATACAGGGCCTGCATCGCCGCCGCATAGGAGGGATTTTCAAAACCTATGTAGAAACCGACCACCATGCGGCTGAACACGTCTAATACCATGTACACCACGGGCCTGCCGACTATATTGCCGCGTTCGCTGTCCGACACCAGGTAGATATCGGCGATGGTGGCGTCTATCTCGTAACGGCTGCCGGGCCCTAGCACCTGGGTATTGGCGGTACTGTGAAGCGGCCTGATGTCCTTATTGTATTCGTTGCTCGATACCCGCTTTTTCAATACTTCGACTTGGCCGTACTCGCGCTTGTAGAAGTGCATCATCTGCCAGTTGCTGGGTAATTCCTCTTCCGGCGTATCCGGAAAGTAGTTTCGATACAGGGTGACGAAACGGCGATGGGCATAGGGAAACGAGTGCCCCTTGTCCTTCAGCAGATAGCGGTCGATGGCGATTCGGAACAGGCGCTCGACGGATTCGTCGATGATGGCCCCGACGCCCGGCGTGTACTTGCGCGGGCGCCCGAGCTTCTTATCTGTAGCGATTCTTTTTTTACCCTTGCCACCGGAGTTCTTATAGTCTGGTAGCAGGGCGTTGGCAGTCTGGCCCCTTTGCCAGTAGCGCCGAGCCAAGCGATACAAAGTCTGTTTGGTAGAACCCTGCGTTTCGAGAATCTCTTTGATGGCAGCTCCTCGACTTTTCGGCTCGTAGAAGTCGGGCAGATCGAGCAAAGGTTTGATCAGAGCAAAATTGGTATCCCGCTTGGTTCTGGCGGTCGTACCTTCCAATGGCGATTCAAAGGCAAGCTCCCGGTAAGGGTCGTCTATGCGGCTCAGGGTTTCCTGGTCGACGGCGTCGACCAACTCGGCCGTCGCTGCAAGCTCGGGAAAAGCCGAATCGTCGTCGATATCGATCCACACCAGGTACTCGCCGAGCAACTGCAGCACCCGATAGCGGCTCTCGCCATATTTCAAAACCTCATTGATTCGAAACAAGATACACCTCCCGGATAAAGCCCAGATCTCCGGCCTGCAAATCCTTCGCCTTGAGCTTGGTGCTGGGAATGAAAATATCGAAGGTAAAGTAGCGTTTGGCCAACAGCTTCCTGACCTCGTAGAGGGATTCGCCGAGCGGCAGGTCGTAGGCCGCGTCCAGCTCCTTGCATATGGCGATGAGCGTTTTGTTCGGATTTTTTTCGAAGTGGTGGGCGTAGAACTCGATCTGCTGCAGCGCCAGTTCCATGTCCTCTTCGTCGTCGCGCTGCGCCGGATAGAGCCATTTGATGTTCTTGAAAACGACATCGGGGATTTCCCGTTCGGTAACCAAATACCAGGGATACTCTTTCTCCGCCCAGTATCTTCGCTCGACTTCCAGCTTTTCGACCGTGCGGGCATCGCCGAGTGCCGAAGCATACTTGGCCTGCCATACGAATCTGGGTTCTTGTTCGTCGGTGGTGTCGACCAGAAAATCGGACGACATATACTGGTCGACGCCTGCGATATTGGAATGCTTGATTCCTGCTTCGACCGCCAGCCGACGGGTAGTATCCCGCTCCAAAGAAAACTGTTCACGGATTTGGGTGACTTCACTGTGCCATTCCAACAGCAGGAAGGCAGCCAGCTCAAGATCGGACAGCAGATGGTGTGTACGCCTCGATTTGTGGCCGAACACCCGGTGGATGCGCCCGAGCGACGGAAGATCCCGCACGGTCAGCCAGGGCTTGTAGTCGGCTTGCTCGCCGCTGCCGCGCCCCTCTTTAATCCATTTCGCAAACTGGGCCTCGGTAAACCCCTTCTTTCTCGAAGCCATAAAAAAACGCTCTAACCGATTGAATTTTCATCATAGTCAGAGCGGTATCGGTATGCAACTTTATTACTTAACACACCTATAGGTTCAACCTAAAGAACTAATTGCTATGTCAATTCACCCAGACACAAATCCACATGACCTTTTATCGCATCTATGTAACCATTGATTAGTTGGTAAATCACCTTATAAACATTTAAAACATACCCTAATTTCATATCAATCGGCTGTCCGTTTAAATATCCACCATGGTGAGTAAACACATTTCTTTCTTCTAACAACTTCTCGGTATGATCAAACCTAAGAATAGGCATTTTTAGATCGAACAATGCTAGTGATATACGCGCTATTTGTACCGGATCATGCAAAGTGGCTTTCTTCAAGCACTTGGCTAAGTATTCTTCGGTGTTATTTTTCTTCAATCGAAGGTGAACGCGATCCTTTTCTGTAAGCTTATCTACGTTAGAAACAGCCCGTGATATATAACTTTTTTTTCTACAGCAACCGTCGAATAAGTCATGCACAAAGCTCTCATAAGCAGAAACAATACCTACAAGGAGCATTCCATTTAAGAAAGCACCGCTTGGCTTATTTTTGTCATTTAAAGAGACTATTCCTTGATATATAGATTCCATATTTGAGTTAAATTTATTTAACTTTTCTTCTAAATCAACAAAAACATCGACCCACTCAAACCCTTCTTCTATCTGCTGTTCTAAAACTTCAATTTCACGTAAGTCCGCTTCCATTTCTTCATCGAATGTTTCCCAGTCAAAATTTTCGTCGCCAGCTTCCATACTTCACCTTTTATTTAAAATCCCTATGAACATGGGATTGTGTTGATACGACTCTACCTCTAATCAAAAATAAAGAAAAGCCGGCAACAATGCCGGCCTCTCGCTCAATATCGGTATGAAACTATATTACACAGTATGATTCTTTAATACTTAGTATGAAACTTTATTCCTCTCCGACACTTTCGCGCCTTTTTCAATTTCTTCTTATTCCACCGTTACCGATTTGGCTAGGTTTCGGGGCTGGTCAACGTCGGTGCCTTTGATAACCGCAACGTAGTACGAAAGCAATTGCAGTGGAATGGTATAAACCACTGGGGCAATGATGTTTTCCACATGATTTACATTGATTACGCGCATGGTCTCGTCCGATGCAAAGTGGGAATCTTTATCAGCAAACACGTAAATGATACCGCCACGGGCACGCACTTCCTCTACATTCGATTTCAGCTTTTCGAGCAACTCGTTATTCGGCGCCACAACGATGATCGGCATATCGGCGTCAATCAAGGCTAATGGGCCATGTTTGAGCTCACCCGCAGCATAGGCTTCGGCGTGAATGTAAGAGATTTCTTTGAGTTTCAATGCCCCTTCCATAGCAATAGGATACTGCGAGCCACGGCCTAGGAATAACGAGTGGTGTTTATCGGCGAACTCTTCCGCTAACTCCTCAATGCCCTCGGCCAGGGTCAACGCTTCTTCAAGCTTGTTAGGTAAGGTCTTAATTGCACTTACAATAGCACGTTGATTAAGGCCTTTTTCTTGGGCGATAGACGCCGTTAGCATCAATAAGCCAACCAATTGTGTGGTAAAGGCTTTAGTTGAAGCGACGCCGATTTCAGCCCCTGCTTTGGTCATAAAGGCTAAATCAGACTCGCGTACCAGCGATGAGCCCGGCACGTTACAAATGGTCATTGACGCCATGTACCCTTGCTCTTTAGCCAAACGCAAGGCAGCCAAGGTATCAGCCGTTTCACCCGATTGAGAAATCGTTACTAATAGGCTATTTTCGTGCACGAACGACTCGCGATAGCGGAATTCTGAGGCAATTTCGACATTACAGCTGACGCCGGCAAACTGCTCTAGCCAGTAACGCGCGACCATTCCCGAGTGATAGGAGGTCCCACAGGCGATAATTTGCACGTGTTTTACGTCTTTAAAAATTTGCGTTGCGCCCTCACCAAAGGCATCAACACTGACG
Organism: Pseudoalteromonas sp. CNC9-20; assembly: GCF_022347875.1. Lineage (NCBI taxonomy): Bacteria > Pseudomonadati > Pseudomonadota > Gammaproteobacteria > Alteromonadales > Pseudoalteromonadaceae > Pseudoalteromonas > Pseudoalteromonas sp. CNC9-20. Next base: position 155,572 of record NZ_JAKRFS010000007.1, read on the forward strand.
CGCTCATCGTGTAAACGACCATCCAAGGTATTACGCACTGCCAATGGCTGCTCGTAAATTTCCTTCAGCATATAATGGCGATAGTCGCCCTTGCCAGAGGCGTCTTGAGTAATGTTAGACTCCACCACTTCACGCTCAACACTGTGGCCGTTGCTATCGAAAATTTCCACGCTATCGCGGGTAATACGTGCCACATCGCCCTCTTCTAGGAAGATAAAGCTGCGAGTTACAGGTAATAGTGCGAGCTGATCGGAGGCAATAAAGTTCTCGCCGAGTCCTAAGCCGATAACCAGCGGGCTTCCTGAGCGCGCAACAATCACTTCATTATCGTTGGCTTTATCAAATACCACCGTGCCATAGGCACCTTCTAGTTGCTTCACCGCCGCTTGTACGGCACTGAGCAAGGAGTTGTGCTGTTGGCGCAATTGATGGATAAGGTGCACCATAACTTCGGTATCCGTTTGCGATACAAACTCGTAGCCATCGCCTTGCAACGCTTCGCGCAAACTGGCATGGTTTTCGATAATGCCGTTATGAACCAGTGCTAATTCACTGTTAGAGACATGCGGGTGGGCATTGGCTTCGGTAACGCCACCATGGGTTGCCCAGCGAGTGTGGGCAATGCCCGTTGTGCCAGAAACATTGGCTTCATTGAGCGCACTTTCCAACGCCGCCACCTTACCTACAGCTTTAACGCAATTTAAGGTGCTTTGTTGCGATAGCGCTACGCCTGCTGAATCGTAGCCACGGTACTCAAGGCGCTTAAGGCCCTCAATTAAAATTCGGTTCACAGGGCGTTCGGCGACAGCCCCTACTATTCCACACATAGATTCTCCATTTGCACAGTATGTGTTGTTAAAAAGCCCGATGTTGTCGGTCGGGTTATGTGTTTATACCTTGGCACAAATTAAATGTACGCCATGCGCGCTGATCTCTTGGCGCAAGTCTGCAGCCAAGGTGTTGTCGGTGATCAAAGTGCTGACCTTGTGCCAAGGCAGTTCTAAATTTGGGATACGGCGGCCTATCTTGTCAGACTCCACCATCACCACCACTTCACGGGCCGCTTCAGCCATCACTTGGCTTAGGCCGATAAGTTCGTTGAAAGTAGTGGTTCCACGGGAAACATCGATGCCATCAGCACCGATAAATAAAGTGTCGAAATCATATGAGCGCAATACCTGCTCTGCTACTTGCCCTTGAAAAGACTCTGAATGTGGATCCCAGGTGCCACCGGTCATCAATAAGGTCGGCTCGTTCTCTAAGGCCAGCAAACGATTAGCAACATTAATGGCATTGGTCATCACCACTAGGCCTCGTTTGCTCGCCAGTTCAGGGATCAAGGCGGCGGTGGTGCGCCCGCTATCGATAATAATGCGGTGATGATCTTTAATAAGCTGAGCGGCTGCCTTGGCAATAGCGCGTTTACGGGCTGAATCTTGCGGCTCTTCACTGGCAACGATTTCATTGGGTAAGGCAATCGCGCCACCGTATCGGCGTAGCAAGAGGCCGTTTTTTTCAAGTGTTGCTAAATCCTTTCGAATCGTAACTTCTGATGTTTGCAGCTGCTCCGCTAACGCCTCTACTGAGACTTCACCCACTTCATTAACTTGGCTAAGAATAGTATGGCGGCGTTGCTGGGTATTGCGCTTAGTCATTCAGTTACACTTAAGTTTCGATTCGAAAGATGAACCATTATAGTCGAAACTTTATGTCAAGCTCAATGCACAAATGGTATGCGCACAAAAATAGTCGCAAAACGCTTAATTACGGCTTAAGCACAATCAGTGAGTGATCAACACTGATACGAGCAACGTAATAATTTCATTACTTAATTTGCGCTTGCTCTCGCCAGCGCCTAGCCTAAAACAACGGAGTGTTTAATAAAGGAAATTCAACTTGGTTAAATCCTCATCATTGTTCATATCGCTGTTTATTATTCTCACCGTTGAGTCACTCGCACTGGGTCTGTATTACGACAATATCGGGCAAGGCTTAGTCATCAGCTTTATTATCGCTTCTTTACCCATATACCTGCTTAAAAGTGCCCCGCAGAGCCGGCTGACACATCATGTGAGTGCTGCCGCATTGATGATGTTCTCATTTTTGCATATTCACCAAGCCTACGGCCTGATTGAAGTGCATTTTGAGATTTTTATCTTTATGGCGATTTTGGTCATTTTTAAAAACTGGCGCATTTTTATCACCGCACTTTTATTAGTCGCTGCGCATCACATCAGTTTTTACTTTATGCAAACGGGCGATGTGGGCGTTTACGTATTCGACCCACAAAGACTCGCCTTTAGTACCGTGCTTATCCACGCTGTATACGCCACAGCAGAAGCACTCATTGCTGCTTATATCGCACACATGTTGTATCAGGAATATCAAGGTGGAAAAGCGCTGGAGTCTGCCATAGAGAAGATAGCCCGCGACCCAATGAAGCTAGACCTTTCTGTGCGTGTTGATGCAAAAGGTAGCAATGCACTGGCACAATTCAATACCCTACTCGATCAACTCAGTAGCGTTGTTGATTCGGTCCATAAAGAGCAGCAAGCGCTTATTCAAGGCGCCACCAAGGTGGCTGAGCTACAACAATTACTCACCCAAAACGCCGAACATAAGCAAACGCAAAATAACCTGATTTCTCAAGCAGGAGAGCAAGTGAGTGATGGCTTTAGCCAAGTTCAAAGCCAAAGCGAGCACGTGGCCGACCAATACGCGATGATCTCAACGCAACTGCAAGGTGCCATGAAAGAAGTCCATGAGACCGATGCACAAAGCCATGCTTTAGCGCAAATGCTCGACACCACGCAGCAGCAGTTAAAGGATTTGGAGTCTAGCTGTGCGCTTATCTCTAACCTGCTCAATGACATAAATGCCATTGCCGAGCAAACCAATCTATTAGCATTGAATGCCGCTATAGAGGCAGCCCGGGCGGGCGAACAAGGCCGAGGCTTCGCGGTAGTCGCCGATGAAGTAAGATCGCTTGCCAATACCTCAAAGCAAGCCACCGACAAAATAGCGCATACGCTTAAAGAGCTGGTCGCTAACAGCGATAAGTCGACCACCTCCATGGGGCACTGCATTGATAAAGTGAATATTGTCGAGCAACTGAGTTCCTCAGTCCTGGAGGCTATCTCAGCGGTGGAACAAACCATGATAGTGATTAAGGATGATTCTGATAATGTTAAAGAAATTGTTTTGCAGCAAGCCAGCAATACTCAGCAAATAGCCCAGCAAAGTGTTCATGTACGCGAACTATCAGAAAAAGACAGCATCAACATCCATCAGCTTGATGAGCAGGTGGCGAACATGCTCAATGCTTTAGATGGTTTGAAGGCTCAGGTATCTCGTTTTGTCCAGCGCTAACAAACAAATATTGAAGTTGGTTATCAGCGGCCTATGGCTGCTGTGCAGTGCAGTCGCTTTATGGTTTGTGGCCGACAAACGGGCCACTGTATTTGATCCAAGCAACATGTTGCAGCAGCCACAGTGGCAACGCTCGTTACTGCCGGTATTGGCGGATATTGATAGTGAAAAGCACAGCACCACCTTGCTATTGGTGGGCAACGAGCAATGTCGTTGCCAACGAGTCGCTGCGCCTCACCAAAGTAAGGTCATCGCTGATGCTCGCCGAGCAGGAATAAAGGTTCGCCAGGTCGATGCATCATCACTGCCCACAGGCCTACTGCCTGCTGTGCCCGCCGCCATTATGTTAGCGCAGGGCAGTGTGCTTTACGCTGGCCCCCTCTCTGTGGGGCTCGGGTGCGCCATCGAAGATGGCATTATTGATACCGTTATAAGCAACTACGAAAATGGCTTTCACAGCTCGATGCTAGTAAGCAAGGTGTCTGGTTGCTACTGCCGTGTGTAGCAGCGCTACACCGTTGAGCCGGCTCGCTTGAGCTGACGAATTTCCATATTGCTGATACCATCACCACAAAAATCACTGGGTCCTATTTCTTCATACGCAGACTGCATTTTCAATAATGCTTGAGTCGCGCCGAGTTCAACCAGCGCACACTCGGCTTCACGCAAAGAATTAAAGGGTTTCAATGCGTCGTTGTTATCACTCAGAATATGATAATTACCGTCGGTATCAAGGGCTCCGGCTAAATAATGATTAGCATCGGCGTAACTAAGGATAATGGCGCGATATTGGCTATCGGCTAACGCGGCTTTAAGTTGATTTGCTTGCATAGGTTGCACTCCTCACTCTATTAACTGTTAAACGCAGCAACAGCGGGAATGGATTAAAAAAAGCGCACTTTCGTGCGCTTTGAGTAGGGTTGGGTTAATTATTCATAGCGCAGCGTTAGCGAAGGCCGGGTGCTAGCCGCTCTATAGGCGAGGCTAGCCACAGTTAACCAGGTGATCATAGCTACCAAAGCGGCGGCGACAACGTAAAACCATATAGCCTGATCAATACGCTCGTTAAAGTTGGCCAGCCAGTCACCCACTAACCAGTAGGTTAATGGAAAGGCAATGGCAGTACTTATGGCCACCAGCAGTAGGAACTCTTTGGCGAGCAAGTTAACGATACTTAACCTAGATGCACCGAGCACTTTGCGCACAGCCACTTCTTTTTGACGGCGTAAGGTAGAGAATGCAGCTAATCCAAAGGTACCTAAGCAGGTTAATAAGATTGCCAAAATACAGAAGATGGCAACTAAGGTGGAAACACGTTCATCGTTTTTATATAACGCGCGGTAGTTATCTGCTACCAGCTCAATATCAGCATTGTGCACATTTAACTGGTCACTGACGATCTGCTGCACCTGCGTTTTTACCGCGTTAAGCTGGCTCGGCTCAAAGTTAATAATCAACTTGCCCTCGTTGGCCCAGCTAAAGCCGCACACCAAGATTAAAGGCGATGCCGAAGCCTCACGCGCTGAACCAATGGTGACATCATTGATCACGCCCACAATTTTGAGCACTTCCTGGTTGTCTCCGGAGCTGCTGTAAAGCTCTTTGCCAATGGCTTGCTCAGCACTGTCATAACCCGCCACTTTAACGAATGATTGCGATACCAGCACCCCAGCCCGACCGTTGCCATCGTCGCCTAAGCTATGCCAATCACTGCCATAATCGGCGCTCAGATCGCGCCCAGCGATAACCTCTAGCCCAGCGGTTTCAGCAATATTAAAGCCCACGCCAATAAAAGGGATCACAGCATCATTTAACTCACCGTTATCCGAAGTCACAGTAAAGCTAGTGTTGAATGACGAGGTAAAAGAGGCATCGGTAATGCTGCTAGAGATCACCCCTGGTACAGCATTGATGCGCTGACTCAAGACATTGTTGTGCTTGAAGTACAATTGCCTAGCCGGGATATCATCCACTTCTAAACGGTATTGTTTTTCATAGCCAACGGCCAGCGATTGCAAGTGACTAAGTTGCTGATGCAAGGAGAATGCACCGATGATCAGGGCAATAGATAAAGAGGCTTGCAAAGTCAGCAACAACTTGCGCACCAAAATAGCAGTACGACCACGCTGAATATCACCGCTGAGCACGCGTTTCGCACTAAACGCTGACATAAAAAATGCGGGGTACGCGCCAGCTAACACGCCCACCGATACCACGACCGCGACTAAAATAATGCCAAACTCTGAAAAATAGTTGATCACCAAAGTGCGTCCTACCAATTGGTTAAACGCTGGTAATGCTAATTCCAATAACGCGCACGCAAGCACCGCTGCCACACTGGTTACCAATAAGGATTCCACTAGGAATTGATTAATAATTTGCGCCTTGCTCGCCCCCAGCGCCTTACGTACACCCACCTCTTTGGCTCGTTTAGCCGACTGCGCGATGCTCATATTAATGAAGTTAAAAGCCGCCAACACGATTAATAGAATACTCAGCGAAAAGCTGATCAACACCACGGTGTACGAGCCATTTTCTTTAAGTTCGTAACGGCTATCGGAATGCAGGTGAATGCTAGGTAGGTGCTCAAAGGATAAGGTCACGAAACCGAGCGGCTGATCTGGATAAACAAGTTCAGGGTAAGCCTCGGCAAAACGTGCTTGCTCGGCTTTGATATCAGCGTCGGCAGCAAAGCGTACATACACATAAAAGTTATTGAGCTGGTAATTAGGATTTTCGTCCTGCATTGCCACTAACCCGGAAAAAGCAAAGTGGGTATTATCTTGCAAATCGGCGAATACGGCGGTAACTGTGTAGGTCGTTTGCCCTTTGCTTAAGGTCTCACCAATAGCATTAGCCTGGCCAAAAATACGTATGGCTTCATGTTCGCTCAACGCGATTCTGTTCGGTGCGCTCAGCGTGCGCTGCAAATCACCAAAAAGCACATCGAGCGCAACAAAGTCGGTGATATTGGTGCCTGTGGCAAATAAATCTTTCATTTTGTAATAGTTGCCATGAGCACTAAAATCCCCAGATAGCCGAGGGTGCATTTTCAAGGCAAAGATATCCTCTACCGCACCATTTTTTGCCACCTCTTGCGCTGCGTAGTAATTAGTAATCGGCGCATTCACTCCCATTTCACGAAAGTGTTGCGATAACCGATAAGTGTGCTCAAAGTGGGGCTGATGCGCGTCGACACTGGCCTCAAAACGGGCAAACAGTGCCATTAAAATAGCCGCAGCCAAGCCCACCGCCAAGCCAAATACGTTTAATAGAAAATGTTGTTTATGGGTTACGAATGCGCGTAGCGCAGCCGATAAGTAACTAGTGAGCATAGGTGCACTCCTGCTGATGTATATACAAGCTGAGTAATGCCAATATCTGTCTGCTTCGCGCGCTATTGTTCGCCACTTCGAAGTCGTTATTGTTGTTCGTCGGCATATTGCATATGTTTTTTATCATTGTGATTTTTTGCGGCGACGCCCTAATGGCGCCGCCTACACCCTATTCGTATCTCAGTGTTAATGAAGGGCGCGTACTGGCCGCTTTAAAGGCTAGCCCCGCAACCGTCAGCCAGGTAATACCGGCAACAGCGAGAGCGGCGATGCCATACACCCAGATAGCCTGCTCAATACGGTCGTTGAAGTTTGCTAACCAGTCACCCACCAACCAGTAGGTCACTGGATAGGCTATGGCAATGCTCAGCGCCACTAGCAGTAAGAATTCTTTAGCTAAAATGTTGATAATACTGGTTCGGGAGGCGCCAAGAACTTTGCGTACAGCAATTTCCTTTTGTCGGCGAATAGTCGCGAATGACGCTAAACCAAAGGTGCCTAAGCAGGTTAAGAACACGGCCAACGCAGTGAATATAAACACCACTTGCGACACGCGCTCATCGCCACGCAGTAAGTTTTTATAGTCCTCTGAGAGTAAACTGATTTTAGGCTCATAAATCTTGGCATGATTGGCTAATACCGTTGTTACTTGCTGCTGAATGTATGGCAAGTTTTGCTGATCGATATTCATTATCACCTCAGCCACAGGGCCATAACTCAGCCCACATAGGAACATGATGTTCGAGTTTGCATCTTGGGCATTGCCCACTTTTACATCGGCTACCACGCCGACCACTCGCATTGCCATCCCTTGCCCTTGAGTGGTGATGGTTTTACCCACCATCTCACTCGGCTGTGAATACCCCGCTTGCTTAGCAATAGATTCGGTTACCAAGGTGCCAACCTGAGTGGTACCGTTAATTCGCTGCGCCCAATCACCAGCATACTCGGCGCTAAAGCCACGACCGGCAACGAGCTTAAGACCTAATGTTTCCACAACATTAAAATCGGTACCTATAATTGGCGTTAAGCCTTCGGTGCTCTCACCATTAGGCCACACCGGTGCCACGGTATTGTTGATTGAGACAGTGAGCTGAGTATCCACCACACTGACATTGTTTACGCCTTCAATTGCAGCGAGATTTTTAACTAAGGCACTGGGCTCTTTGGTCAGCACCATTTTGCGCGGCAACTCAGAGATAACTAAGCGCTGTTGCGTTTCATACCCCAAAGGTAAGCTTTGTAAGTAGGCTAATTGCTGCTGCAAAGTCACAGTGGCGATAATTAAAGCTATAGATAACGAGGCCTGCAAGGTAAGTAAGCTCTTACGAACAAATATTGCTGTATTACCTCGCTGTAAATCGCCACTTAACACCCGTTTCGCGCTAAATGACGAAATAAAGAAGGCAGGATACAGCCCTGCAAGTAAGCCCACCGCTACGGCCACCGCAAGCACCACAACGCTAAACATAGAGGCGTAGTTAACCACCAGTTCTCTATCTACCAAGGCATTAAAACTAGGGAGAATAAGCTCAACGGCAATGCATGCGAGCACCATAGACAGCAATGATACCAACACCGACTCTGATAAGAACTGCGTCACAAGCTGAGCTTTACTTGCACCTAGGGCCTTGCGCACACCCACTTCTTTGGCGCGTTTAGCCGATTGCGCCACGGTCATGTTAATGAAGTTAAAGCCAGCGATAAGTATCAGCAATACACTCAGCCCGGCACAAATCACTACCACCTGTTTGGCACCCCCCGTTTTCATTTCAAACGGTGATTTAGCGGTTAAATGCAGATCACGCAGTGGGTGTAACTCAATACTCACCTGATAGCTTTCATCATTAGCGAAGTACTGCTCTGTGAGCGTTTTCGCCAGAGCCTGGGTGTCGGTGTTAGGAGCCAGCTTTAAATACACATAGCTGTGGTTGGCACGCAGGTTTTCCGGGTTATGTTCAAAGTAGGCTAGGGACTTAAAGGCAAAATGGGTATTGTCGGCCAAATCGGCGAACACGGCTCGCACGGTGTACTGGCCATGCTCGTGCACCAAGGTTTCACCCACTGCATTCACCTTCCCGAAGATACGCAGTGCCTCGGATTCGCTCAATGCCAAGCCATTTGGCGTACTCAACGCCTGACTTAATGAACCATCTAAGGTGCGCAAGGCAATAAAACGCTCAATATTAGCGGTGGCGCCAAACAAGCCATCCAACTTATAACCTTGAGAGCGATAGGTCACATTGGCAGGGGTGGCCTGAGTTTGTTCTGACAAAGTTAGAGCAAACACATCCTCGATTTGACTGTAACTTTGCGCATTTTTTGCCTGCGTGTAGTTAGAGATAGGGATCACCGCCAAGCCAAGTTTGCTAAAGTCTTGGCCCACGCGATAAACCCGCTCAGCGTCAGGCTGCTGCGCGTCATAGGAAAGCTCATTGACGGCAAAAAGCGCCACCAAAATAGCTGCGGCTAAGCCCACGCTCAAACCAAACACGTTGAGCGCGAAGTGCTGCTTTTGTAGCTTAAAAGCACGCAGCGCTGTAATTATGTAACTTAAGATCATGGCTATGCCACCTCTGTATTAACCGCAGGATTAGCGGCATTGGCTTTATCCACCATGATTTGGCCATCAAGCAGGCGAACTAGGCGGTCGGCATAGTTCCCTTCTTTCTCTGAGTGCGTCACCATGATCACTGTGGTGCCCTCGCGATTAAGTTCACGCAGCATGGTCATGACTTCATCCCCGTTTTTAGAGTCCAAATTACCGGTGGGCTCATCGGCGAGGATCAGCTTAGGATTAATTACCAGTGCTCGCGCGACGGCGACGCGCTGCTGCTGACCACCGGAAAGCTGTTGCGGTAAGTGGTCGCCACGGTGATCGATGCCAACGCGCTTTAAAATAGCTTCAACACGTTGCTTGCGCTCAGCTTTATCTATTTTTTGATATTGCAGCGGCAGCTCAACGTTTTCATACACGGTGAGCTCATCAATAAGGTTAAAACTTTGGAACACAAAACCAATGCTGGCTTTTCTCAGCTGCGCTAATTGCTTTTCGTTGTAGCCAGCAATGTCCTCACCCAGAAACTCAAACTGTCCGCTAGTTGGCGAATCAAGCATGCCAAGGATAGATAACAAGGTAGATTTACCACACCCTGAAGGGCCCATAATGGCCAAGAAATCACCCTCTTTAACGCTGAGGTTTATATCGTTAAGTGCAGTTGTTTCAACGTCTTGAGTACGAAATACGCGCGATAAGTTAGTTAGCTTGATCATCATTGTTCCTTTAAAATTGTAATTGTTGTGCTTTATCGAAGTTGCTGTAGCTTGAGGTGATCACTTTGTCACCGGGCTCAAGACCGCTGAGCACTTCGTAATAATCTTGGTTTTTTCGACCTAGGCGGATGTCGCGGCGAACGGCGCCACTGTTATCATCATTCATGACATACACCCAGTTACCGCCTGAACTGCTAAAGAATGCACCTCGCGACAACAACAGCGCATTATCTTGACTACCGCCAAGCATGAGCTCGACATCCAAGCTCTGTCCCCGCTTGATGTTGCTCGCTTGCTCTGGCAGTTCGACTTCAATTTGAAATTGTGATTGCTGCACGCGACTGTCTATTTTGGTGACTGTGGCGCTGACATCCCCTTGTTCAAGTTCAATAATGACCTCCATACCAGAGCGTACTTGGCTGAGATAAAACTCGTCTAAGCGGATCACTAGCTTGTACTCGTTGGGTATATCAATCTGACCTAAACGCGCGCCACGACTCTTTGATGCGCCAATTTCAACATCCAACTCACTCAAATACCCGTCCACAGGGGCAGTGATCAGCAAGTTATCGAGGTTGCGGCGCGCAAACTGAAGGTTTTTCTCGAGCATTTCAGCACTATCTTGTAGCTGTGCCAACTGCACTTCACGAATGCTTTTCTCTTGCTGTTGACGCTCAATGGTGAGCTCTTTACGCGCTTGATAATAAGCTAAGTCTTCTTTTATCTCAGAGAGCTGCTCTTGAGAAAGCATGCCTTTTTCTACCAAGGGCGCAGTTTGCTTAAGGCGGCGAGTTAGATGAGTGATTTTCAGTTCAATTTCTAATAAATCTCGACGTAAGTTTAAGCGGCTGGTCTCCATATTCATCTGGGTGTTACGCAGAAAGTTAAGTTGCTCAGTAACTTGTGCTTCCCGGCTCATTACATCAAGTTGCAAATTGGTGTTACTTAAACGCACCAGAGGCTGACCTTTTTTAACAAATTCACCCTGCTCTACAAGACGCTCTTCCACCTGCCCACCGGCAATAGTGTCGAGGTAGATGGTGGTTTTTGGTACTACTTGTCCGCGTAAACTTAGTGCATCGACAAATTCGCCTTGGTTCACGGTGCTTACCGTTAAATTACTGGCATTAACCGTTTGGCTACGACCTTGTGAAGAGCTTTGACTAAACCCGTAAGCAGCGGCCGCAACACTGAGAGCAATAACCGACATTGCGACTTTCTTCGCGTGCTTTTTTAAGCCTGATGATTCTATTTTTCTATCCATCTCAGTCACCCAATATATGTGTTCGCTATATAAGGGGTAACTATCAAGCTCCGTGCCAAAATTTAAATTCCATAAATTTCACTTACTTAGTTTGAAATCGAGATTATTCTGAGCAATAAGGTGTCCGCTTATAGAACACCTCAATTCTTTACAGTGCCCATTTGTGGACAGGGAATGAATAACTGGGGTAGGCTAAAAAGAAAAAGCCAAGGCAGGGATATGAAACAGGCAGGCTCTATACTAGTGGTTGATGACAACCCCGATATTCTTATCGCCGCACGTTTATTACTTAAACAGCATTATCAAAGCGTTAAAACCACAGATAATCCCTTTGATATAGAGGGAATCGTTAACGAGCAACAGCAGGCTGACCAGCCCATTGATGTGATTTTATTGGATATGAACTTTACCCAAGACTCCATCAGTGGCCAAGAGGGATTCTACTGGCTAAAAAAAATCGCCGCGCAAGACCCCACGATTGTGGTGCTGCTTATGACCGCGTACAGCGACATTCAACTGGCTGTAGATGCAATAAAGGCTGGTGCCGCAGATTTTATCGCCAAGCCATGGCAAAACGACCAGCTGTTAGCCAGTGTCGCTGCTGCGTTTAGCCACGCCAAAGATAAGCGCCAAGTGGGTCAGCTCAAGCGCCAAACCCAAGGCTTAAACGATGCATTAAATAGCAATAAATTTGCCTTTTTAGGGCAAAGCGATGCGATGTTAAAAGTATTCGATACCATCGAACGAGCAGCCCAAACCGACGCCAATATTCTTATCACCGGTGAAAGTGGTACCGGTAAAGAGCTCACTGCCCATGCTATCCACCAGCAAAGCCTACGTCATAGCGGCCCTTTTATTAGCGTTGATATGGGAGCCATGAGCGCATCACTGATGGAGAGCGAATTATTTGGCCATAAAAAAGGCGCTTTCACTGATGCCAAAGAAGACCGCGTTGGCCGCTTCGAACTCGCTGGCGGTGGCAGTTTATTCTTGGATGAACTGGGCAATTTGCCGCTGGAGCAACAAGTGAAGCTGTTGGCAGCATTGCAAAATCGGCAAATCACGCCCATTGGTGGCAGCAAAACCATCGATGTCGATATTCGTTTAATCAGCGCCACCAATGATAATTTACATGAGGCAGTCAGCGAAGGCCGTTTTCGTCAAGATTTACTGTATCGAATCAATACCGTGGAAATCGCCCTACCGCCGCTGCGCGAGCGTCATCAGGACATTCCTTTACTGGTTGACTACTACCTCAACCATTTTGGCCAAAAATACAAACGCGAACTTAGCGTTAGCAATTCCAGCATGCAGGCGTTAAGTAGCTATCAATGGCCAGGCAATGTACGCGAATTAGCGCATGCAATAGAACGAGCGGTGATCCTCTCTACCGGCACTGAGCTAGATATTGGCTCAGTTATTAGCGCACCGGCGACCACCGGTAGCGCAGCACCACAGCAAGGTGAGCAGTACGATACCTTCAACCTAGAAGAGCTGGAACATCGCGCAATTCGCGCTGCACTCACTCACTTCCAAGGTAATGTGAGCCACGCCGCTAAAGCATTAGGGCTGACTCGTGGTGCCATGTATCGACGCTTAGAAAAATATGGGCTTTAACACTGATGTCTGCAAATACAAAACTGTCGTTATTGTTAGCTGGCGTTATACTCACGGCATTAGGCGCCCAATATAGTTGGTACAGCTTACAATTACCGGCGCTAACCACAGGCATGGTATTGGTCGCACTGGCCTGCATTTGCAGTATTTTAGTGCTGTTTAAACGCCAAAGCCGCCAAGCGCAATTAGCACTTAAAGCCCTGGCTAACGGGGATAGTAGCCTAGGGTTGCCTCGCAACCATCCTATGCGGGTACAGTATAACGAAGTAAAAGAGCAAATCTTGCAAGCCCGGTTGGCTGCGGAGCAACAAGCCCAGTTTATGCAAACCCTGCTAATCCATATCGATATGGCGGTGTTAGTGTTCGATGCGCAGGGCAATATTATTGAGCAAAACCCGGCTGTCGCTAGGCTGCTCGGGGCTCCCGTGAAAGACCTGCAATCGTTAGCGCAGCTCGGTGAGTTTATTAGTGAAGCACAAAGTCAGTGTCAATCAACCGCTCTATGGCAGCGAGGAGAACAGCAGGACACCTTGTCTATACAAATAAGCTTGGCCACCATCCAAGGGCAAGAGCTAAAAATTGTCACTTTGCAGTCGATTCATGAGCAATTACTACTGAAAGAACAACAAGCCTATAAGCGCTTAACGCGCGTTCTCACGCACGAAATTGCCAACTCGATTACCCCGCTGTCATCATTGGCACACACCTGCACCGGTCTGTTGCCACAAGGACTGAGTTTTACCGATAGCGAAGATAAAGAAGACTTAGCACTCGCCTTACAAACCCTGCATAGCCGCACTGAAGGGTTAAGCGCCTTTATCGCACGTTTTCGATCCATCAGTAATCTGCCCAAGCCAGATCTCAAGGCGCAATCTCTTGCAGATGTGGTAACACGTTGTTGTGCCCTATTCAAAACAGACTTGGAGCAGCAGCATATTGCTCTAAAGCTACAAACCCACAGCGACACTTTAGTGATGTGTGATGCCCAGCAAATTGAGCAGGTATTAATTAACCTGATCAAAAATGCCATAGAAGCGATGAGTGTGAACTGTGCGGACAAAACCTTGTCTATGGTTGTTGATAAAAATAGCCAAGGGCAGTTATACATTGCCGTGTGTGATACCGGTGGTGGCATCAGTAAACAAGCTCAAGAAATGATGTTTGTGCCTTTTTTCACCACTAAACAGCAAGGTTCAGGGATAGGTTTAGCGCTAAGCAAACAAATTATGGTTAGCCATGGTGGCGACCTAACCTACCATGAACAACCCCAAGGGGCATGTTTACGCTGCGTCTTTGGCTAACGCCAATGGGCTCTGAGGGCGCAGTTAGCAAGCCCTCGCTTCAGCGGCCGCTCAGATTTAGCTCACCTTATGTTAAGGTGCCAACGCTAAGCTGATTCGCCGAAATGACCGAATTCAGTTTATTATTTAAGTAGCATTTATGTATCGAATTTCAGCGCTATTAGTTTTTTTGTTCCTCGCGGGTTGCCAGAGCATGAGCTCGAAGCCCCAGCCCCCTGTAAACAATGACACCATAAAAACCGAGGCTCAGTCCCCAAGTGTAAGTGAAAAGGCGGTACCGCCGTCAGTGCAACCGAAACAGCCGCAACAAACACCGCAACAAGTGGACGATGTATGGCAGCGTATCCGTATGCAATTGAGCTTTGCAGACTCGACTCACCCGGATGTGATGAAGCGCGTTGACTGGTATTTATCACATCCTAATTATATGGATGAAATAAGCCGTCGTGCCGAGCCTTACTTGTATCATATAGTGACAGAGGTAGAAGCGCGAAACCTGCCAATAGAATTAGCGCTAATGCCGCTGATTGAGAGTGACTTTGATGCCAGCGCCTACTCTCACAAGCATGCTAGCGGCCTATGGCAGTTAACGCCTTCGCTTGCTCAATACTTTGGCGTTAAAATCACGCCTTGGTACGATGGCCGCCAAGATGTATTTGACAGCACAGCGGCGGCGCTGGACTTTATTGAGTACCTGTATAAGCGTTTTGATGGCAACTGGTATCATACTATTGCTGCATACAATGTTGGCGAAGGTCGAGTGCGCAATGCTATTGCGGCCAATAAAAAAGCTGGGAAAAGCACGGACTTTTTCGCACTCAAACTGCCCAAACAAACACGCAAATATGTGCCCAAACTGCTTGCTGCAGTGCATTTGCTAAAACATGAAAAAATGGACTTCCCAGCAATTGATAACAGCCCAGCCATTTCGCCTCTCCCCATCAAAGGCGCAGTTATTTTAGCCGATAAGTCGCAATGGCAAGATGTGCAAGACCTCAATCACGGTGTAATCCGCTTTCCTGCGATCATCGACGCTCCGCATTTAGTCGTACCCAAGGCTAAACAGCAACACTGGCAGCAAGCCATTGCCAAACAACAAAGTAGTGATTACAGCCAATGGCAGCATTACACCATTGCTAAAGGAGATAGTTTAAGTGTTATTGCCGAGCGTTATGCTCTTAGTGTTAAGCAGCTAAAGACGTTCAATAACCTTAGCTCCGATCGCATTCGCATTGGTGATAAGCTGATTTTACCGGTATTAGCCGATGAGCAAATCGAACATAAGGTCAGCTCGGGGGAGAGCTTATGGAAAATTGCCCGCCATTACCAAGTGAGCATTGCCAAATTAAAACAGTGGAACAACCTTTCAAGCAATATATTACAGGTTGGCGACACCCTCACCGTGTTTCTATCACGCAGTTAATCCTGCAACCATTTACTCATGGCCGCATCAAAGGCGGCCTGCTTTCTTTGTTTGAGATGCGGGCAAATGACTTCACCTGCGGGCATATCCGCTTGCGCCATCGGTGAAGAAGCATCCATGACAAAACAGCGGCCATCTTGGCGTAACAGATAGTTACCCGTCACCTTGTCACCAGCGAGCACCTGCATCGCGCCCGTTGATTGCTGCACTGATGTAATATTTGGACCGGAGTAATGAGGAAGCTCATCAAGCTGTACCTTGCCCACCCCAACTGATGACTGAGTTTTCGCAAACGCACGAGTGACGCGTTGCTCAAAGTGCGCATAAGGGTTTATTCTCACCGGGGGTTTGTCTGCTTTTTCAGCAGCAGCCGCTCGGCTTTTTAGAGCTTCACTGTGCTGATTAGCTTTTCCTTCACCTTCCTCTTTTTGAACGGGCGTGGCTGAGTGAGAGTCATTATTTACTGAGCGCTGCGGCTCAATCGGCTCTGGCGCATGCACGGGCTGCTGGTTCTTATTTTCTGGCGGTGGCAAGCTAATCATCACCACCTGCATGGTTGCCGGTGACTCTTCCTGATGCGCTCGCATTATCGCCGGAGTGGCGGTGCTCAACACATACCCAAGAATTAGCATATGGCAAGTAATTGAAATGAGTAAGGCGCGTAAAAACATATCCCTATGCTACAAAAATAACATCACCTTATAAGGACTGCAGATACGACGATTTAGTTCATGGGGCTGCGTAAAAATAGAACAAGCCGCATAGCGCGACTTGTTTAACTTGCGTTAAAAACTAACTACTTCAGGTTTTCAATGAGCTTATTGGTACGCAGAACGGTCTCATGCAAGCTGTTTTCCAATACGGCATCAACCTTGTCATTATGACAGATCTCAATATCCGTCACCCATGCGGTGGCAAATGATTCATTATGCAACAAGGTGAAATCCGGACATGACTGATAACCATTATGCGATGCTCTGATAGGCCAGGCCACATAATTGGCACTCACAACAACGACAATTAAAACAAAGAAAACCACTGAGGCCTTTCCTAATCTATTTAATGCTAATTTAATATGTTTATTTTCTTGCCATATTTCATTCATAGAGCCAAAAATACCTACTACAAAAGCGAATATGGTAATAGCCCAACTTATAGGTATGAGGGGGAATAGAGGTTCAAATACTACGAGTGACAAACCACTTGCTGGGTAATTAAATTGTATAGCTGATAGCTCAAATCCAAGCGCTAACATAAACCATGTAAGTAAAATAACGACAAGTAAAAGAAATACTGTAGCGTACAAGTACATAGTATCCACATCCCTACGCATTTAATATCTCCTGTTGTAGTAAGGGTTATCGCTTAAGAGGCGCTGTAAACGTCTTGAAATAGCTAATTCGACTGATTTAATAATGACTTTAGAAGCAAAAATGTAAGCTGTTTGTACATATCTATCAAACTCACGTTTCAGAAGTTCTTTTTGTCGTTGTATTTTCTTTTCTGTTTGCTCAAGGAAGCTCACAAGAGCATTTGTTACTCCCAAATGCTCATCTAGCAGGCTAAGGCCCATACCAATACCAACACCCAGTATTAGACCAACACCTATAGCAACAACTACGAACCCTGTTGCGGATATCACAGCCGCTACTACTAGAGCAAGCAAAGTAGCTATAACTATTTTTACAATGTCAGTAGCAGTTGTGGCAAGCCAATCGGTCCATCGGTATTCATCCTTAAAAATCCAATCAATTGTATTCAGCGTAATAGAAAAGAAAATCGAAATAAGAAAACCTTGTTTCGCCCCTGCTTTCATCGCTTCTCGCCCAACCCCTACTGTCATAAGCTTAGGACTGTTAATCGGGTAGCGCGCACTTGTAACTATACTTCGTAATTTATGATTACCTTTAAAAACAATATATTTCTTACCGTTTTTAGTTACAAGGTCAAACTTTCCTTTTATATTCCCAGACTTTCTAAAGTCATTAGCTAATTTTAGAAATGAGGGAGTGTCCTTGACCGCTGCGCCTAAGTTTGCACCAAACCAAGCCGCGCTCTCGATTGCAGAAAGTGCTGTAACTCTGGAAAAATAGTCTTTAACTTCTTCTATGGTTTTATTTCTACGTTTATGAAACTCAATCCACAGCCTGACAAACTCTTCTTTTGTCAGTGCATAAATATCGTGTTGCTCTTTGTTTAGATCTCTTCTGAGAGCAGCCTGATTACGGCCGCGAGTGATACTTGGGTGTTGATGGGGTTTTTGATGTAAAAATGGGCCTGGCATTTTGCACTCCTTGCTAATGTAAAAGTTTAGACTCAATCCTGGAGCCTTTTCGGCAATGTTATCAACTTTGAAACATAAATTAAATATATGACGTACTAGTAATTATAGCAGGCTCTGCAACCGTCTTTAAAATAGTTTTTATAAAGAACAAGCCGCATAGCGCGGCTTGTTTTATTATCACTTGGCGAATGCTTAACAGCTTAGCTCTTTTTTGTAGGCCGTTGCCAGCCGTCTAAATTACGCTGCTTGCCTCGCGCTACCGCCAGCTGCTTATCGCCCACATTGGTGGTCACGACTGAGCCGGCACCCACTGTGGCAGTGGCGCCAATTTCTACCGGAGCCACCAGCGAGGAGTTAGAGCCAATAAAGGCATGATCGCCGATAATAGTTTGCGACTTATTAACGCCATCGTAATTACAGGTGATTGTGCCGGCGCCTATATTCACCTTTTCGCCTATCTGTGCATCGCCCAAGTAGGTCAGGTGATTGGCTTTTGAGCCTTTTCCTAGACGGGACTTTTTCATTTCCACAAAATTGCCGATATGAGAGTCTTCTTCCATAACTGCCCCGGGGCGTAGGCGCGCATACGGGCCTAAGGTGCACTTCGCAGCGACACTGGCATCTTCAATCAAGGTATTGGCCTTAATCACCACACCATCACCAATTTTGCAGTCTTTTAATACGCAGTTCGGGCCGATAACAACATCGTCGCCGAGCTCTACCTGACCTTCAAAGATGACATTAACATCAATGTGTACATCCTGACCTGTGGTCACTGTGCCACGTACATCGATGCGGGCCGGGTCGGCTAGACTCGCACCGTTGATCATCAACTGTTCGGCTTGCCAACCTTGATAGGCACGCTCTAACTGAGCGAGCTGTACGCGATTGTTAGCGCCTTCAACTTCCATAGGGTGCGATGGTTGGCTTGAACTGATTTCAACGCCTTCTGAGTGGGCCATAGCGACAATATCGGTAAGGTAATATTCGCCTTGAGCATTACTGTTCGATAGATTGCCCAACCACTTTTTCAACAACCCGCCATGACAGGCCATGATACCGGTATTAATTTCGGTAATTTTCAGTTGCTCTTCATTGGCATCTTTTTGCTCGACAATGCCCACCAGTTTGCCATTATCGCGCAGCATACGCCCATAGCCATTAGGATCGGCCAAATCCACGGTAAGCACCGCTAGGCCACGCTCAGGAGTAGCTTTTAATAACCCTTCTAAGGTTTCTTGCTTGGTCAGTGGCACGTCGCCATATAAAATCAGTACTCTATCGTCATCGCCAATATGTTCTTTGGCTACAGCGACAGCATGGCCCGTGCCTAGCTGCTGCTCTTGTAGCACCCAATTGACCTCATTATGACCGAGTTGTTGTTTAAGCAACTCGCCACCATGACCATAAACTAGGTTGGTGCTGGTGGCCCCTAAGGCCTTAGCATTATCAATGACGTGTTGAACCATCGGCTTGCCGGCAACCGGATGCAGCACCTTAGGCAACTTAGAACGCATGCGTGTACCTTTACCCGCAGCTAAAATTACAGTCGTTAAATTCATTCTAATATCCTTTTTTCGCGACGTTACAGCGCACACTCAGCTCACGCTTTAAGTTGGCACATCCTGTGTCCGAACACAGCTGGCTAAAAAGCCGCCAGCGATGTTCTGGTATGGCTATCGACAATACCGACCATTGTATCTGCAACAGTGTGAACATAGAAAGAACAGACATAAAAAAACCCGCGCTTAAAGCGCGGGTTTTTGCAAACCTATGAGGTTGGAAGCGTTTAGCTGTTACGCAATTGACGAATAACACGAAGCTGCGCAAGCGCCTCTTCGAGTTGGATCGCTGCTTTATGGTAATCAAGCTCGCCACTGCCAGCTTTATCCATTTGCTCTTGCGCTTCACGCTTAGCCTGCTCTGCCGCTTGTTCGTCAAGCTCTTCAGCTCGTACAGCGGTATCTGCAAGGACAGTTACATTATGAGGTTGTACCTCTAATGTACCGCCAGCAACATAGATGATTTCTTCACCACCTAGTTGCTTTACTAAACGGACCATTCCAGGTTTGAGGGCAGTTAGTAGCGGTGCGTGGCCAGGCATAATACCAAGCTCACCTTCACTACCTGTCACTTGAAGTGATTCTACGCGACCAGAGAAAATCATCTCTTCAGCGCTTACAACATCAAGATGTACGGTCATAGCTGCCATACTCCCCTCCTAGTTACATGCTTTTCGCTTTTTCAACAGCTTCTTCGATTGAACCTACCATGTAGAACGCTTGCTCTGGTAGCTCATCGTATTCGCCGTCAAGAATGCCTTTAAAGCCTGCGATAGTGTCTTTCAATGAAACGTATTTACCTGGCGCACCTGTAAATACCTCAGCAACGAAGAACGGCTGAGATAGGAAACGCTGGATCTTACGTGCACGTGATACTACTTGCTTATCTTCATCAGACAGCTCGTCCATACCTAGGATGGCGATGATGTCTTTCAGCTCTTTATAACGCTGTAGCACGGTTTGAACGCCACGCGCGATGTCGTAGTGCTCTTGACCGATAACAAGCGGGTCTAGCTGACGTGAAGATGAGTCAAGTGGGTCAACCGCTGGGTAGATACCTAGTGACGCGATGTCACGAGATAGTACAACTGTTGCATCCAAGTGCGCGAACGTCGTTGCTGGTGACGGGTCAGTCAAGTCATCCGCTGGTACGTATACCGCTTGGATTGAAGTGATTGAACCGGTTTTAGTTGACGCGATACGCTCCTGTAGTACACCCATCTCTTCAGCAAGTGTAGGCTGATAACCTACCGCTGATGGCATACGACCTAGTAGTGCTGATACTTCAGTACCGGCTAGGGTATAACGATAGATGTTATCTACGAAGAATAGTACGTCACGACCTTCGTCACGGAACTTCTCAGCCATAGTTAGACCAGTCAATGCAACACGTAGACGGTTGCCTGGTGGCTCGTTCATCTGACCATATACTAGCGATACTTTATCGAGTACGTTTGAGTCGTTCATTTCGTGATAGAAGTCATTACCCTCACGCGTACGCTCACCAACACCAGCGAATACTGAGAAGCCGCTGTGCTCGATTGCGATGTTACGGATAAGCTCCATCATGTTTACGGTTTTACCTACACCGGCACCACCGAATAGACCAACTTTACCACCTTTAGCGAATGGACATACAAGGTCGATTACCTTGATACCAGTCTCTAAAAGTTCAACTGAGTTGCTCTGCTCTTCGTATGAAGGTGCAGCTCGGTGGATAGACATACGGTCTTCTTCACCGATTGGGCCAGCTTCATCAATTGGGTTACCCAATACGTCCATGATACGACCTAGGGTCTTAGTACCAACTGGAACCATGATTGGCTCGCCAGTATTCTCTACTGCTGTACTACGACGTAGACCGTCAGTAGTACCTAGTGCGATAGCACGTACCACACCGCCACCTAGCTGTTGTTGCACTTCTAGTGTCAAACCTGCTAGGTCGCCTTCTGTAATTTTTAGTGCGTCATATACGGCTGGCACGTTGTCTTGTGGAAACTCGATGTCCACAACGGCGCCGATAATTTGGACGACCTTACCTAAACTCATGTCAATTCCTCTCGTTAAACTTTGCCGAAGCGTTAAACCGCTGCCGAACCGCTCACAATCTCACTGATTTCTTGTGTGATTGCTGCTTGACGCGCTTTGTTGTACTGCAATTGCAACTGATCCATCAGGTCGCCGGCATTATCAGTTGCAGCTTTCATTGCAACCATACGGGCGGCCTGCTCAGAGGCAGCATTCTCAACCACACCTTGATAAACTTGTGACTCAATGAAACGCACCAACAGAGTTTCCAAAATGGCCTCTGGTGTTGGCTCGTACAAGTAGTCCCAAGCGTGGGCTGATACTTCTTCTTCAGCTTTTGGCAAAGGTAATAACTGATCGATTACTGGCTCTTGCTTCATGGTATTAACGAAATGGTTATATACCACGAACAAACGGTCAATTTTGCCTTCAGCGAACTCATCGAGCATCACTTTCACAGGACCAATTACGTCCTGAACTGAAGGGGCATCTCCAAGGCCTGCCTTTTTCGCGGCAAGCTGACCACCAAAGCTTTGGAAGAACCCAGCAGCTTTGCTGCCTAGGGTTGCGTAAGTAGCGTCAACGCCCTTTTCTTTCCAAGCCTTTACGTCTTGTGAGACTTTCTTGAACTCATTAGTGTTCAAGCCGCCACACAGACCACGGTCTGTAGAGATAACAATATAACCAACTCGCTTTACATCACGCTCTTCTAAATAAGCGTGACTAAAGTCAAGATTCGCTTGAGCAATACGACCGATCACTTTGCGTAAGTTCTCAGCGTATGGACGGCTAGAAGCAACACGCTCCTGTGCACGCTTCATTTTTGAAGCGGCAACCATTTCCATTGCGCTGGTGATCTTCTGAGTATTTTTAATACTCCCGATCTTGCTTTTAATCTCTTTTCCGCTGGCCATGACTCTCTCTCCGAATCTCGGTGAGCGCAATGCACTCACCTTAGATAACTAAATTACCAAGTTTGCGTTGACTTGAACTTCTCAAGAAGTTCTTTCAACTGTGCTTCAATCTCGGCGTTGTAGTTACCAGTTTCATTGATTTGCGCCATTAGCTCTGCGTACTCGCTTTTAGCGAAGCCGATTAGGCTTGCTTCGAAGTCCATGATTTTGCTTACTTCGATGTCAGCAAGGAAGCCTTTTTCAGCAGCGAAAAGTGATAGAGACATTTCCGCAACAGACATTGGCGTGTACTGTTTCTGCTTCATTAGCTCGGTTACGCGCTCACCATGCTCAAGTTGAGCACGTGTTGCTTCGTCAAGGTCAGAAGCGAACTGCGAGAACGCCGCAAGTTCACGATACTGAGCAAGCGCTAGACGGATACCACCACCTAGTTTCTTAACGATCTTAGTTTGCGCAGCACCACCTACACGCGATACAGAAATACCGGCGTTAACCGCAGGACGAATACCTGAGTTAAACAAGTCAGTTTCCAAGAAGATCTGACCATCGGTGATTGAAATCACGTTGGTTGGTACGAAGGCAGAAACGTCACCACCTTGAGTTTCAATGATTGGCAATGCCGTCAATGAACCTGTTTGACCTTTCACTTCACCATTGGTGAACTTCTCAACGTAGTCAGCGTTTACACGTGCTGCACGCTCTAGAAGACGTGAGTGAAGGTAGAAAACGTCACCTGGGTATGCTTCACGGCCCGGTGGACGCTTAAGTAGAAGTGAAATCTGACGATACGCTACCGCTTGCTTAGACAGGTCATCGTATACGATAAGCGCGTCTTCACCACGGTCACGGAAGAATTCACCCATAGTACAACCAGCAAACGGTGCTAGGTACTGTAGGGCTGCAGATTCAGAAGCCGATGCAACAACAACAATCGTGTTTTCTAGGGCACCGTGCTCTTCTAATTTACGTACTACGTTAGCAATAGTCGATGCTTTTTGACCAACCGCTACATACACACACTTAATGCCTGTGTCTTTTTGGTTGATGATAGCGTCGATTGCTAATGCAGTTTTACCAGTTTGACGGTCACCGATAACCAATTCACGTTGGCCGCGACCAACTGGAATCATGGCATCGATAGACTTATAACCAGTTTGAACTGGCTCATCTACTGATTGACGGTCGATTACACCTGGGGCGATTTTTTCGATTGGCTCGAAACCTTCGCTGTCCAGTGCACCTTTACCATCGATAGGCTGACCTAGGGTGTTTACTACACGACCTAGAAGACCATTACCGACTGGTACTTCAAGAATACGACCTGTTGATTTAACTTTTACGCCTTCTTTAAGGTCAGCGTAAGGACCCATTACTACTGCACCTACTGAGTCACGCTCAAGGTTCAATGCGATAGCATAACGGTTGCCAGGAAGCTCGATCATCTCACCTTGCATACAGTCAGCTAGACCGTGGATGCGGATGATACCGTCAGTAACAGATACGATAGTACCTTCGTTACGTGCTTCACTTACAACTTCAAACTGCTCAATGCGTTGCTTGATCAGCGCAGAAATTTCTGTGGAATTAAGTTGCATGCTCTTTTTCCCAATTACGATTGTAGTGTGGCCGCTAAGCGGTCAACTTGGCCGCGTATAGACCCGTCGATTACGGTGTCACCGGCACGAATTACCAACCCGCCAACGACGGAGGCATCAACACTACAATTCAGCTTAACTTTGCGTGCGAAACGTTGTTCAAGTGCCGCGCCTAGTTTCTCTTGCTGCGCTGCAGCAAGCTCCGTTGCAGAAATCACTGTGACTTCGATTTCTTTGTCGAACTCAGCCTTAAACTCGGCAAATAGTTCGGCAACGTCAGGCAGGGCGGCTAAACGTTCATTTTCGGCCATTAGCTTGATAAGATTTTGACCCTGTTCGTTGAGTTGGTCAGCACAAACCTTGATGATTACATCGGCTTGGTCAGACACAGACGGCAGGCTGCCAATGACTGCATTAACCTGCTCATCGCTGGCCACTTGGCCAGCGAAGTGCAGCATTTCATGCCATTGGGCAACCGCGTTTTTCTCAACGGCAAGCTCAAAAGCCGCTTTAGCGTATGGGCGAGCGATGGTAGTCAATTCAGACATGCTCATACCCTCCTAGTTACAGCTCTGCGACAAGTTTTTCAACGATGTCGCTGTGTGCGGCTTGGTCGATCTCGCGCTCAAGAATACGCTCAGCACCGACTACTGCTAGAGTAGCAACTTGCTTACGTAAATCTTCTTTCACGCGGTTACGCTCTGCTTCAATCTCAGAGTGACCTTGAGCTATGATGTTTTCACGCTCTTGCTGACCACGAGTTGTCTCTTCGTCAACAATAAGCGAGGCACGCTTTTTAGCTTGCTCGATGATTTCAGCAGCTTGAGCTTTCGCTTCTTTTAACTGTTCCGTGGCTTTTTGACGAGCCAGTTCCAAGTCTTTCTCAGCTTTATCAGAAGCAGCTAAACCATCTTCAATTTTCTTTTGGCGAGCTTCAATCGCACTATTTAGCGGTGGCCATACGTACTTCATACAGAACAGCACGAACACCGTAAATGCGATTAATTCACCGATAAGAGTGGCGTTAATATTCACGACCGCTCCTCCTTATTGACAGTTGTTCTAAGAGCTACTAGTGAATTAAAGTGCGAACAACATGTACATAGAGATACCAACACCGATCATAGCTACGGCATCGATAAGACCAGCAAGGATGAACATTTTAACCTGTAGTGAAGGTGCAAGCTCAGGCTGACGCGCACACGCTTCTAGGAATTTACCACCCATGTTACCGAAACCAACTGCAGTACCGATTGCACCGAAGCCGATAAGTAGAGCAACAGCGATATACTTAAGACCTAATACTAGTTCCATTTTTTTCTCCAAAGTTTTTAAAGTAAATTAAAAAATAAAAGTTAATAAATCAGTTTATTAGTGGTTGTCTGAGCTAGCCATGCTTAGATAAACAATGGTCAGCATCATAAATACGAATGCCTGTAGTACGATAACCAAGATATGGAATACCGCCCATACAAAGTGCAGTGGTAACTGCATTAAACCCACAGCGCCGATAAGGATGAAGATCATCTCACCTGCATACAGGTTACCGAATAAACGCAGTGCCAATGAAAACGGCTTAGCAATCAATGAAATTAGCTCTAACAGCAAGTTACATGGAATTAAGAACACCATTGCTAGTTTGTTCTTAGTGCTAAACGGGTGCAGCGTTAACTCAGCAAGGAAACCACCGATGCCTTTAATGCGAATTGAGTAACCAATCATTAGCAAGAAAACGCCAATGGCAAGACCTGCAGTCATGTTCAAGTCAGTGGTTGGTACGATTTTCATGTATACGTCATGAGAGTCCATACCAAATGCTGTTTCGCCCACCCAGCCTGCAAATGCAGGAAGGAAATCAACCGGGATCAAATCCATAAGGTTCATTAGGAATACCCAAACGAAAATCGTTAAGGCAAGGGGGGCAATTAACTTACTTTTACCGTGGTAAGTGTCGCGTACGTTGTCACCAACAAACTCAACAATCATCTCAATGAAACATTGAAACTTACCAGGTACACCTGTGTGTGCTTTTTTAGCGGCGCCACGGAAGATCCATAAGAATATAAGACCTAATCCGATTGACCATGCGAGGGTATCTACATGCCATGTCCAGAAGCCACTGTCCGCACATGCTTTGTTGAACTCAATACCGGCATCGGTTGAGCACATCTTAGCATTGGTCAAGTGGTGCTGAATATGGCTCGATAGAGTCACTTCTTCTGCAGCCATGTTTTATCCCAAAAGTTAATGATTAAAAAAAATCGGTGCTATCCACTGTGTGGCAAATATCAGCACATAAGCGCTGAAAAAGGGTACTGGAAGCAATAAAAAATGTTTAAAAGCCAGTACGAACATACACACAGTGAGCAAAAACTTTAACGCCTTTCCTCGTTTCAACGAGCTTAGGACTTGTTCTGATTTGCTTGCGCCCATATATCTAAATGCATAAGCGGCAAATACAAAATTAGGGAGTACAACAGTCAAGCCTCCAAGCCATGCTGAGAGACCGGCTTCTACTCCCCAACCTACTAAAACTATTACTGCAGCGATTGTTGCTACGACACCCTGAAAAAGAACGCCCTTAAATGCGGCGCGGCGATACGGGCCTGCTAACCTTTGCGTCACTTTTTATTAACCTTAATAACTTTAAATTTTATTAGGGTGTGAAAACTGGCGAAATTATACTTGTTTTTGGCTGATTTGCAACTTGAGTCAGTGCGATTTGGGGGAATTTCACCCCCGCGAAACGGGGGTGAGAGCGCCTTAGCGACTAATCTTTAAACTGTGGGTCAATACGGTGAAGAATTCCGTCTAACTCTTCGAGATTTGTATAAGAAATCACCAACTTACCTTTACCTTTTTGGTTGTAGTTAATTTCTACCTTAGCGCCGAGATTATCTTCGAGCTTTTGCTCTAACTGTATGACATCTGGATCTTTTTCTTTCTTCTGCGGCTTTTCTACGGGCTCCAGAATAGAACGCACGAGTTTTTCGGTTTCACGCACGGTTAGCGCTTTAGCTACGGCAGTGCGTGCCGCTTCAGACTGCAACTCACCACTTAACGCTAATAAACACCGAGCATGACCCATTTCAATATCGCCATGCTCTAACATGATTTTAACATCATCGTTAAGGTTATTGAGTCGTAATAAGTTAGTGACAGTGGTGCGCGATTTGCCAACGGCATCAGCCACTTGCTGGTGCGTTAACTCAAATTCATCAATCAGTCGACCTAAAGCGATGGCTTCTTCCATAGCATTTAAATCTTCACGTTGAATGTTTTCAATCAACGCAATAGCAACTGCTGCTTCATCCGGAACTGCCTTGATAAGGCAAGGCACCACATCAAGTTTAGCTAACTGAGCGGCGCGCCAACGGCGTTCACCGGCGATGATTTCATAGCTGTCAGGTGCAACTTGGCGCACGACGATGGGCTGAATAATACCTTGTGCACGAATGGAGGAAGCAAGTTCTTCTAACGCTTCCTCCGACATATCTTTTCGCGGCTGATACTTTCCAGGACGTAAAAATTCGATCGCTAACTTTTGCAACTCACCACTTTGCGCATTCGCTTGCGCTTGTGAGTGTTCTTCAACAGGTGCATCTGCGCTTGGCGCTGGGCCAGGAGCTGGCTTAGATGACGTCAGTAGGGCGTCTAGACCCCGTCCTAATCCACGTTTTTTAGCAGACATTGGTTGGCTTACCTCTACGTTTAGGCGACTGCAGGTGTTTGTTTTTCTTTTCTGCGCAGTATTTCACCGGCCAAGGCAAGGTAGGCTTTGGCGCCTGCAGAGGCTCGGTCATAATACATGGCCGGCGCACCAAAGCTAGGGGCTTCTGCGAGACGAACATTGCGCGGAATAACGGTTCGGTAGACCTTATCGCCAAAGTGCTGTTTCAATTGCTCAGAAACATCATTGGCAAGGCGGTTGCGCGGATCGTACATGGTTCGCAAGATGCCTTCAATCTGTAATTTAGGGTTCACTAACTGCGCCAATTGCTCGATGGTTCCCATCAGCGCTGTAATTCCCTCAAGGGCATAGTACTCACACTGCATAGGCACGAGTACCGAATCAGCGGCGGCCATGGCATTAACGGTCAGCATATTCAGTGAAGGTGGGCAATCGATGAAGATATAATCATATTGCTCCAGAATTTTCTCCAACGCGTTGCGCAGGCGCACTTCGCGTGCGAATAATTCCATAAGCTTAACTTCAGCGGCAGTCACATCGCCATTGGCAGCAATTAAATGATACTCACCCGAGGTTTGCTGGATGACAACGTCATCAAAAGGTTGCTCTTCAATGAGTAAGTCATAAATAGTGGCGACATCATCGTACTTATCAACGCCGCTACCCATGGTCGCATTGCCTTGAGGATCGAGATCGATAAGTAAAACTTTACGCTTGGTCGCAGCCATAGAGGCCGCCAAATTCACGGCTGTGGTGGTTTTACCCACGCCTCCTTTTTGGTTTGCAATTGCAATGACTTTAGCCACGGTGATCCTCTGCCAATTAAGCTTTTTTTAGAATTATAAGATGACGTTCGCCCTGAAGCTCTGGAACTGATAACTCAATGTCCTGGGTAAACGAAAATCCAGCAGGGAGGTTGGCAAGTTCCTGCTCAGGATATTGGCCTTTCAAAGCTATAAAACGTCCATCTTGATCAATTAAATGCGCGCACCAATGCAACATATCATCAATAGAGGCAAAGGCACGAGAAAGCACTCCATCTAATTTAACACTTGGCTGATAATCTTCAACTCGACTCTGTACGGCGGTTACATTTTTTAGGCCAAGCTCATGTTTTACTTGCTTAAGAAAAGTCACACGCTTGCCAAGGCTATCCAGTAGTACAAATTCGGTGTCGGGTAGGGCAATGGCTAACACCATACCCGGTAAACCTGGGCCGGTGCCAACATCAATGTAATGTTTACCCTCTAAATGTTCAGCTACCACCAAACTATCCATAATATGCTTTACCAGCATCTCATTAGGGTCGCGAACAGACGTTAAATTGTATGCTTTGTTCCACTTGTTTAATAAAGCAACATAGGCGAGCAACTGATTAATTTGTTGCTCGCTTAGAGAGATATTGGCTGCGGCCAATAACTGCGTAAATTTTTTTTCTAACATGGATGTGTTATGTGGTTACGCTGATTTGCGTAACATGCCCTGCTTTTTCAGATACACCAATAATAGCGAAATCGCCGCTGGAGTAATACCAGAAATACGCGATGCTTGGCCAATGGTGTCCGGGCGAGCTTCGCTCAGCTTGGCAACAACCTCATTTGATAAGCCAGATACTTGGCTGTAATCAAACTCCGTTGGCAAAATAGTTTGCTCATGGCGCAACTGCTTTGCGATCTCGTCTTGTTGGCGAGCAATGTAACCAGCATACTTTGTTTGAATCGCTACCTGTTCAAGTGCTTGCTGGTTGTCTGACTCACTCGCTAAACCTTCGATAGCGGTAAGATCGCGATAATTGATCTCAGGGCGACGGATCAACTCTTCTAAACTGGCTTCACGGGTCATCGGTGATTTTAATAACGCGTTCACTGCGTCCTGTGCTGGGTGATCTTTATGGATCCAAGTGGAACGAATACGTTGTGTTTCTTGTTCCATCACTTCTAATTTTTCATTAAATGCAGCCCAACGCTGGTCATCGACCAAACCCAGTTCTCGGCCTTTCTCGGTAAGGCGCAAGTCAGCATTATCTTCGCGAAGTAGTAATCGGTATTCGGCACGTGAAGTAAACATGCGATAGGGCTCTTTGGTACCTAGCGTGGCTAAGTCATCAATTAATACCCCTGTGTATGCTTCATCACGGCGTGGAGTCCAAGCTTCTTTGCCTTGTACTTGCAACGCGGCATTCATACCTGCAATAAGCCCTTGTGCTCCGGCTTCTTCATAGCCTGTGGTGCCGTTTATTTGCCCAGCAAAGAAAAGCCCTTGAATAAACTTCGTTTCTAATGACGGCTTAAGATCCCGAGGGTCGAAAAAGTCATACTCAATGGCATAACCAGGGCGACAGATGTGGGCTTGCTCAAATCCAGCGATGCTGTTGACTATTTGCATCTGCACGTCAAATGGCAAACTCGTGGAGATACCATTTGGGTATAGCTCATAAGAGGTTAACCCTTCTGGTTCAACAAAGATCTGGTGCTTATCTTTATCGGCAAAACGAACTATTTTATCTTCAATCGATGGGCAGTAACGCGGACCGATCCCCTCAATCACGCCTGAATACATAGGCGATCGGTGCAGATTGTCATTGATAATCTCGTGCGTTTTGTCGTTTGTGTAGGTGATATAACAAGGGATCTGCTGCGGATGATCTTCCACCTTACCCATAAACGAAAACACAGGTGTGGGCGTATCACCAGGTTGTGTTTGCATTTTGCTGAAGTTGACGGTGCGAGCATCAATTCGTGGAGGCGTGCCTGTTTTTAAACGATCAACGCGAAAAGGTAATTCACGTAAGCGCTGTGCTAACGCAATTGAAGGCGGATCCCCAGCGCGGCCACCTTTAAAGTTTTCTAAGCCAATATGGATTTGGCCACCTAAAAAGGTTCCTACGGTGAGTACCACGGATGGCGCACTGAACTTCAATCCCATCTGGGTGACAACACCTGTAACTTTATCACCCTCTACAATCAGATCATCACAGGATTGCTGGAAGATCTTTAAGTTTTCTTGGCGCTGCAGAATCGCTTGTATTTCCGCTTTGTACAACGCTCTATCAGCTTGGGCACGAGTTGCACGTACAGCAGGGCCCTTCGATGAGTTTAATGTTCGAAATTGGATCCCGCCTTTGTCGATCGCTTTTGCCATGGCACCACCAAGGGCATCGATCTCTTTCACCAAATGGCCTTTGCCGATCCCACCGATTGCAGGGTTGCATGACATTTGCCCTAAGGTGTCCATATTATGCGTTAGCAATAGCGTATTCATGCCCATTCGTGCAGAGGCCAAAGCGGCTTCTGTACCAGCGTGACCGCCGCCAACAACAATGACATCAAAGTGCTCATGAAAAATCATTTAATGCTTCCTACAACCAGTGAAATATTAAGAGGAGGCGTATTCTACCTAGAAATTAGCTTAAGGGAAATGGTTAAATAATGTTCACTCAAGGTAAAGAGATCTTATATATAAAAGGATCTTTTAAAGAGATCTTTTATTGATCTTACTACTAGGATCCTACTTTTCTGTTGATAACCCTATAAAACGTATGATTAACAACAGATTAAGCGATCTAAGTTATTGTGAGTATGATCGGATCTAGTAGGGGAGAACATCTGATCAAAAGGCCCTTTTATACACAGGCAAGATTCGCTTCGATCTTATCAAGTGTATAATCATGGTTAAGATCGCAAGATACCAAGCTTTTATCCACATACCGATCTAAAAAACAATAAATATGTGTATAACTTTTTAGTAAGATCGTTTTCTTACAAGTGTTTTAATAGTTCTGGTAACCACCGTTCAGCCGTATCTTCAGGTAGATCTTCGCCAAGAACATCTATCTCCAAGCGAGGTAAGAGTGGTTGAGCTTGTTTTGATAGCAACAATTGCTCGATGTTTTTGGCCGCATAGTTATAGGTATCGTAACTAGAATCTCCTATACCAATGATCGCAAAGCGAATATTGTCGAGATTAGTGAGGCCATTGAGATCTTCAACAAAAGGCTGCAAATTATCAGGATAGTCGCCAGCGCCATGGGTTGATGTGCAAATCAACCACGCAGCCTCCATTTTCATATCCTTAAGATCAGGTTGCTCATGTAAAGTACAGCTTATGCCTTGATCTTCCATTAAGTCACTTAACTGTTCGGCCACATATTCAGTGCCGCCCATTTGACTACCAATAATAATTTCGAGCTGGCTCATTGTTACTACGCCTAAATGTTGTTGCGCCCATGATACCTGATCTGTGGTTAGGCTCAATTGATCTTAATCCCTGTGTGTAGTTCTGAACATCAATAGCTGTTTAAAATGAATATATAGTTATGATAAATATAGAGTTTTTAATTTTTAAAGCTGTTGATAAAAAGTCGATAAGCTTAGGTTAAAAAGCCATGCCCGTTCATCATAACTGGGTAATTTCACGCTGTTTTCTACTGATAAAGAAAAATTGCATGGGTGTGTATGCTTTGCTTGTGGATAATGATCAATAGAGATTATCTCGGCGTATTTTTGGATCTATAAAACTCATTTAATAGATCCAATACTTCTATAAATTTTCTATTTATTGGCTTCATTTCTTTTGTGAGTGCCCGTATTTTTGGATCTGATGCCCTTAATGTGCCAAGTCTCCAGCCTCAAATGCTTTGTTAATGTTAAAACGCATGAATGACTGCTACCCAAACTAGCTATGTCTGACTGATCTTTTCACTGTTAATCACGTTTTTTGGTGCAGATAGGCATGTCAGTTTTTAATTGATCGCTATAAAAATTGCTCAGTAACGAGTCGCTGGTAGCTAATATTCACACAAAATAGCGCCGATATTTGTCGCAAATATGCATCATCACTATTGTTGTTGCTGTGGGCATCTAGCATCGGTGAGATCTTATTTAACGCTAGTTTAGCGTTGTTTTATGCCAATAAATTAGGGAGTGACGAGCTCACTTATGTGTTCGTTTTGCCCTGATAGCTGTCATTTTTGGATTGAGTTGTTGACTATTAGGTGAGCCGAGCTTTGCTTTTCTGATGATTTGGAGTGTTGAGTTACAGAGAGGGAGCTGAAAAAAGCCCACACAAAGATGGGCTCGCTAGACTTTATTAATCTATTTACCGATACAAAAGGAGCTGAAGATCTTGCCGAGCAGATCGTCAGAGGTGAATTCGCCGGTGATCTCGCTTAAATACTGCTGGGTTAAGCGCAGCTCTTCTGCCAAGATCTCCCCGGCAACATGGGCTTCAAGTTGCTCTTGACCGGTATACAAGTGCTGCTGCGCTCGCTCTAATGCATCTAAATGACGGCGGCGAGCCATAAAGCTGCCTTCTTGGGTGCCCTCAAAGCCAATGCATGATTTAAGGTGCTCTCGCACATGGTCAATGCCTTGTGCTTGTTTGGCGCTGAGGCGAATAACCGGATGAGTAGGGTGGTCATCAAACCCTGGTTGCTCGCCACTGAGATCGACCTTATTCCTGATCACGGTAATGCCCATATTGGCGGGCAGCTTAGCGGTAAACTCTGGCCAAATTTGCTCTGGGGTGGTGGCATCCGTTTCCGTGGCATCAACCATAAACAGCACGCGATCGGCTTGGTTGATTTCTTCCCAAGCGCGTTCTATCCCTATTTGCTCGACCTTATCTGGGCTTTCACGTAGTCCTGCGGTATCAATAATATGCAAAGGCATCCCATCGATATGGATATGCTCTTTTAATACATCACGAGTGGTGCCTGCGATATCGGTGACAATGGCGGCATCACGCCCAGCAAGGGCGTTAAGCAAGCTTGATTTACCGGCATTAGGGCGACCAGCAATGACCACGCGCATACCATCACGAATAATGCTGCCTTGCTTCGCTTGTTTGCTAACTGCCGCGACCTTATCGAGAATAGCTTGCAAGTCGTTGCCAACCTTACCATCACTAAGAAAATCGATTTCTTCATCAGGGAAGTCAATGGCCGCTTCCACATACATGCGCAAGTGAATAACTTGCTCCACCAGCTCTTCAATATGTTTTGAAAACTCGCCTTGTAGTGAGTGCAGGGCACTTTTAGCCGCTTGTTCTGAGGTTGCATTAATTAAATCGGCAATTGCTTCGGCTTGGGTTAAATCAAGCTTATCGTTGAGAAAAGCCCGCTCCGAGAATTCACCGGGCTTGGCCAAGCGTACGCCCTCAAGTTGGCTAATCTCTTTTAACAACATGTCGAGAATCACAGGGCCGCCATGGCCTTGTAGTTCTAGCACGTCTTCGCCGGTGAAAGAATGTGGGCCTTGAAAGAACAGCGCTATGCCCTGGTCTAATTGTTGTTGCTGCAGGTCATTAAAAGGCAGGTATTCGGCGTAGCGGGTGCGTGGGCAGCGTCCTAAAATGCGCTCTGCGACCAGCTTTGCATGGCTGCCAGAAACACGAATAATACCCACACCACCACGACCTGGCGCGGTGGCTTGAGCAACGATTGTATCTTGTGAAAGCATAGAATTACTCGATAAAGCCTGAATGGATGTATTGTAACCTAATGTTGTTATAAACAATAAAAAAGCGGCTCTTAGGCCGCTTTTTTTAGCTTCAATAGCGGGTTGTTAACCGCGTACTTTCATGCCTTTTTTCTCCATACCGCGATAAATAATCAGCATTTGCGCAATGGAGATAAGGTTAGACACGAGCCAGTATAGAACCAGACCTGATGGGAACCATAAGAAGAAAACCGAGAAGATTACTGGCATCCAGGTCATCATCTTTTGTTGCATCGGGTCGGTAACCGTCATTGGCTGTAGTTTCTGCATCAAGAACATACTCGCACCGAACAAGATAGGCAGTACGTAGTAAGGGTCTTTTGATGACAGGTCAGTTAGCCATAGGCCGAACTCAGCATGACGCAGCTCTGGCGACTCTAGGAATACATAGAACAGCGCCAAGAAGATTGGCATTTGCAGTAACAGCGGGAAACAACCACCCATCGGGTTTACTTTTTCCTTCTTGTACATTTCCATCATGGCCTGACCGAACTTCTGGCGGTCATCACCGTAGCGCTCTTTCAGTGCTTGCATTTTCGGTTGCAGGGCACGCATCTTCGCCATAGAGGTGTACTGTGCTTTCGTTAATGGGAAGAGTAATGACTTCACCACAATAGTGATGGCGATAATAGCCAGACCCCAGTTACCTAAGAAGCTGTAAAGGAACTTAAGTAGGGTGAGCAACGGTTGTGAAATGAACCACAGCCAGCCATAGTCAACAGCCAAATCAAGGTTAGGGTGAATGGCTTCAAGGGCATCAGTGTCTTTAGGGCCCATATAGTAAGTGGCGCTGATGTCCGCTGTGCTATTGGCTGCCACCGTAATTGGCTCTGACTTTACACCAATTTGCGCAACTGAAGGCGTGATAAGGCGCATATAGACGGTGTTTTGTTGCTCTTGGTTTGGTACCCAGGCACTGACAAAGTAGTGCTGAAGGAAAGCGATATAGCCGCCTTGGGTGGTTTTATTTAATTGTTTGTCTTCAATATCAGAGAACGAGTATTTTTCATAATTTATCTCGTCTGTACCGTAAGCACCACCAAGGTAGCTTTGATCAATTAAACTGCCTTTTTCTTGCACTGTACGCTTAACTTGTGCAAACAACTGCACTTGCAGTGGCGCTGCGGTGGTATTTTCTACGTTGTAGTCCATCGCTACATCGTACTGACCCTGTTTAAAGGTGTAAGTTTTAGTAAAGCGAACGCCTTGTTCATCAACGAAAGTCAGTGGCACCGTTAAGGTATCGCCATTGAGAGTATATTGTAGCTTCTCAGAGTCATACACTGGGCGTTCGGCCTGCGCATCAGGACCATTTAAACCAATTAAGCCACTTTGTGAGAAGTACTGATTGCCATCAAACTCCCCCAATAATAGGTAAGGAGTATCGCTGCCATGGGTTTCGGCGTGCTTAAGCAACTTAGTTTCGATGATGTCACCGCCCAAGGTATCAATTTTTACGGCAAATACATCGGTAGTCACTTCGATAATTTTACGGTCCACAGCAGTGGCAGTAAGGGAATTATCAACGTCTGATTGCGGTACATCTGACTGACCGGCCTGCTGGCTTTGCGTCTTTTGTTGCGTTTGGGCACTAGGCTGCTGCGGTTGGTTGTAGTCATTATTCCACTCTTGGAATAATAAAAACGACACCAACAACAGGCCGATTATTAAAAACGTGCGTTGCGATTCCATAACAGCTCTTATTTCTCGTCGTTTAGATTAATGATGGTTACGTTTGCTGGGTACGGGGTCATCCCCACCAGCATGTAAAGGATGGCATTTTACTATTCGTTTCGTTGCCAACCAACTGCCTTTTATTGCTCCGTGCATTTTTATAGCTTGCAGAGCATACGAAGAGCAGCTCGGATTAAAGCGACAACTGGGCCCAAGTAGGGGGCTTATCCACTTTTGATAACCTCTAATTACAATAATGAGGCTGTGTTTTGGTATAGCCAAAATATGGGCGATCATAGGTAAGCCTCAGTACTGAGCAGAGTGATTGTGAATACTCAGTGAGTGTCGATTAAAAGGTGAGCTAAAGATACCTGAAAAAGACGCTAAATTCTATGATTGCTGGCGCTTTTGCTGCCCATTAGGACGCTTTTTGCCATGACGTCTGGGTGGTGGCTTGTATCCTGGTTTACAACGCTCATTGATTTTTCGCCATAACTTATCAAGTTCAGCACGAATCTCGGCATTAGAACGCTCGTCAATACCGCGCTTAACCATAAGCACAATATCAATGTTATCTAACTGATGTTGATTGAGACGAAAACTCTCACGGGCGATACGCTTAATGCGGTTGCGTTGGTTGGCTTGCTTCACATTTTTTTTAGCTACGGTTAAACCAATGCGAGGATTATCTAAGTCGTTTGGTTTAGCTAGTAATGTGAATAGGGCGGTTGCTGCCCGAGCGGGCTCGTTAAAAATGCGGGAATAATGCGAGGGAGTTAACAGTCGTAACTCCCTGCCAAAGCGAAAGTCTTCCACTAATTAAGCAGAAAGTACTTTGCGGCCTTTAGCACGACGACGTGCTAGTACTTTACGGCCATTTGCTGACGCCATGCGAGCACGGAAACCGTGAGTACGCTTGCGCTTAAGTACGCTAGGTTGAAAAGTTCTTTTCATAACAATTCCATCCGATCGGTTAAGGTTTAAATTAACTGTGTGGGTCGCGATCCTCACACAGACGCAGACACTGCACAAAGCCAAGTGATTTACACCGGACAATAAGCGGTGCCTTAGCGAGCGCGGAATTCTATAGATAGTCTTGGTCAAAGTCAATGAAAATAACAGTGCTATAGGAGTAGGGGAGCGAAAAAATTGTGCTCAGATCGGCAAGCGATCCTAAAAAGATCGGTGATTAATTGAAGTTTTCCACAGGCTCTGTTTAAAAAGTGCATAAATCCACTTAATAACCTTAATTGATCTTAAAAATTGAATACGATCAAACCCTAATTAATGGTCTGCCTAACTTCTATTTTTAAAATTTATATTAAATAAAAACAATATTTTATGTAAATTTTGCGCAGGGAGCATAATTTCTAAAAAAATCAATATTGAAGTTGTGGATAAATAGGCGTCATAATGGACAGCCGGATCGCACCAAGGCGCAGATTCAGGGAAGACAAGCAACGACAACCTTCACCCGTGATGTACGGGTATCAATAATACAAACCTAATTTCGGGAGTACACTGTGTATCTGTCAGTTTGGCAAAGTTGTTTATATGTGTTGCAGGATGAACTACCGTCGCAACAATTTAGTATGTGGGTGCGCCCGCTCCAAGCTGAAAGTACAGACGACACTTTAACTATTTATGCGCCTAACCGTTTTGTGCTTGATTGGGTTCGCGAAAAGTACCTTAATCGGATCAATGAACTATTAGTTGAAATATGCGGTGACGAAGCTCCTGAATTGCGCTTTGACGTGGGCAGCAAACCGATACTCAACGGTAACACGCCCGCCTCCAGTAGCAATACGAATAATATCCAGGCAGCGAGTGCTAGCAGCGCTCCAGCGGTCACCCAAAGTGCGCAGGCACCTGCCGCCGTAGAACCGGCGCCCAAGTCACAGTACAAATCGAATATCAAAGAAAATTATACCTTTGACAATTTTGTTGAAGGTAAGTCAAACCAATTAGCTAAAGCAGCAGCCACACAGGTGGCCGATAACCCAGGTTCAGCATTTAACCCTGTCTTCATTTATGGTGGTACAGGCTTGGGTAAGACGCACTTACTGCATGCCGTGGGTAATGGTATTTTAGCTAAAAAAGAAAACGCTAAAATCGTTTATATGCATTCCGAGCGCTTCGTGCAAGATATGGTCAAAGCGCTGCAAAATAATGCCATTGAAGAGTTCAAGCGCTATTACCGCAGTGTTGATGCCTTACTTATTGATGATATTCAGTTTTTTGCTAATAAAGAGCGCTCTCAAGAAGAGTTCTTTCATACCTTTAATGCGCTGTTAGAAGGTAATCAGCAAATTATTCTGACTTCTGATAGATACCCAAAAGAAATAGAAGGCGTTGAAGACCGTCTTAAATCACGTTTTGGCTGGGGCTTAACTATTGCGATTGAGCCACCGGAGTTAGAAACTCGGGTCGCTATTTTGATGAAAAAAGCGCAGCAGAGTAAGATTAATTTACCCCATGAAGTGGCCTTCTTTATTGCGAAGAAACTGCGCTCAAATGTGCGTGAGTTGGAAGGCGCACTTAACCGGGTCATCGCTAACGCAAACTTTACTGGACGACCAATTTCAATCGACTTTGTTAAAGAAGCCTTGCGCGATCTACTCGCTTTGCAAGATAAGTTGGTGACTATCGATAATATTCAACGCACAGTGGCAGAGTATTATCGAATTCGCGTATCAGATTTACTATCTAAACGCCGCAGCCGCTCTGTAGCTCGTCCACGACAAGTGGCCATGGCGCTATCTAAAGAATTAACCAATCACAGCCTGCCAGAAATAGGCGATGCCTTTGGTGGGCGTGATCACACAACCGTGCTGCATGCATGCCGCAAGGTTAAATCACTGCGTGAAGAAAATCACGAAGTGAAAGAAGACTATCAAAATCTAATAAGAACTTTGTCATCTTAAGGTCAGCCTTATGCAAATTACTATCGCTAGAGATCAGTTTTTAAAACCACTCATGCAAGTGTCTGGTGCTATTGAGAGAAAACATACCCTGCCAATTCTTTCAAACGTATTGCTAGAGGTGCGTGATGGTCAACTTTATATGACTGGGACAGACCTTGAGATAGAGCTTGTTGCCTCGGTCACTTTGGAGAAGCCCACTGCCGACACCAAGATTACTTTGCCAGCTAAGAAGCTCTTAGATATCTGTAAAAGCTTGCCTGATGGCAGTGACATCAATTTAAACTCGCAAGAGCATCAGGTGGTACTGACCAGTGGTAAAAGCCGTTTTGCGCTGTTGTCGTTGGCGGCCGAAGACTTTCCTAATTTAGAACAGTGGGATGGCGAGGTTGAGTTTCAGCTAAGCCGTATGGAGCTGAGAAAGCTACTCGAG
This sequence comes from Pseudoalteromonas sp. CNC9-20, assembly GCF_022347875.1. Lineage (NCBI taxonomy): Bacteria > Pseudomonadati > Pseudomonadota > Gammaproteobacteria > Alteromonadales > Pseudoalteromonadaceae > Pseudoalteromonas > Pseudoalteromonas sp. CNC9-20. Next base: position 194,753 of record NZ_JAKRFS010000007.1, read on the forward strand.
AACACCCACTTTTCCATGGCGAATCAGGATGTTCGTTATTACCTTAATGGTATGTCATTTGAATTAGAAAATGATGAAATAAAAACCGTTGCCACCGATGGCCATCGCCTCGCATTAGCGTTTAAAAAGCTACCTCAATCGCTTAATTCGCAGCGCCAACTTATAGTGCCACGCAAAGGTGTGCAAGAAATCATGCGGTTAATGCCGGCAGATGATAATCCTGTGACTATTCAGTTTGGTGCCAATCATATTCGAATTAGCGATGCAGAGTTTACATTTACTAGTAAATTAGTTGATGGGCGCTTCCCTGATTATCGCCGCGTTTTACCTCGTGGGGGTGACAAGATTATCACTGCAAATCGGGAGTGGCTACGCAATGCTCTACATCGAGTGTCTATCTTGTCTAATGAAAAGTTTCGTGGTGTGCGCTTAAATTTGAGTAATGGCTTATTAAAAGTCAGTGCCAATAACCCAGAGCAAGAACAGGCCGAAGAAGTTGTCGAGGTTATGTATCAAGGTGATGAGTTAGAAATCGGATTTAATGTTTCTTATTTGCTGGATGTTCTAAACACGGTAAAAACTGAAGACGTTACAATTACGCTTGCCGATTCGAATAGTAGTGCGCTCATGGAAGCGACAGGTGATAGTGAAGCGCTCTACGTTGTTATGCCCATGCGTCTATAGATAATGAGCATTACTTCTCTCAGCCTCAATGATTTTCGAAATGTTGAGGCTGTTTCTTTATCTCCCCAAGACATAAATATCATTTACGGGGAGAATGGCAGCGGCAAGACTAGTTTTCTCGAAGCCATATACTTCCTTTCCCATGGACGTTCTTTTCGTACCAACAAGTATCGCAACGTGATTCGTCATGGGGCGCAAAAATTTACTCTGCACGCAAAAAAGCACAGTAATAATCTCACCATCCCAATGGGGATAAGTAAAAATGTACAGGGTGAGACCCAAGTCCGTATTCAGGGAAAGGCAAGCCGACGTATATCAGATTTAGCCCAGGTATTGCCTGTGCAAGTCATCACACCTGAAAGTTACTCTTTCTTCTTTGGTGGGCCGAAGGAGCGACGGGCATTTATTGATTTGGGTGTGTTCCACGTGGAACATGAGTTTTTAAATGCTTGGCAAAACTTTAACCGTATACTTAAGCAACGTAATGCTTTACTCAAGCAAAGACCCCGAGATATCAAGCTTCAACTTGCTGTATGGGACAAAGAATTTGTCCGTTTGGCGCAGCATATTACGGCGCTAAGAGAATCTTATATTGAGAGGTTTAAAGCGCATTTTTTTGATAGACTGTGTGCTGAACTTGAATTGATGCAAGGCCTGAAAATCGAGTTCCATTGCGGGTGGAAACAGTCAGATTCACTCGCTGATGTACTGTCAGAAAACCTCGAACGCGACCTTGCACGTGGATATACATCGAGAGGGCCCCACAAGGCGGATATAACGATAAAAACCGATGTGGGTGCAGCAGAGCATGTCTTTTCAAGAGGACAGCTAAAACTGCTTTTATATGCGCTTAAAGTAGCGCAAAATAGCTTAATTGAAAAAGAGACCGGGAAGCAGTCACTGTTGCTAATAGACGACTTACCCTCGGAGCTCAGTGAAGATACAAAGCGCAAGGTGGGCCAATTATTATCCCATTGCCAAGCGCAAATATTTATAACGACAATTGAGTCCGAAAGTGTCTCTGCCGTGTTAGAAGCTTTGGATAGAACTGAAGCTTTGTTCCACGTGAAACATGGCAAACTAATAACAAGATAGATGGAAACACCATGTCTGAAAATTACGATTCATCAAGTATTAAAGTACTGAAAGGATTAGATGCAGTACGAAAACGGCCAGGAATGTACATTGGTGATACCGATGATGGCACCGGTTTACACCATATGGTTTTCGAAGTTGTCGATAACTCAATCGATGAGGCATTAGCAGGATACTGTGACGACATCTTCGTAACTATCCACACCGATGGCTCAGTATCAGTTCGCGATAATGGTCGTGGTATCCCAACTGAAATCCATGAAGAGGAAGGAGTCTCAGCGGCTGAGGTTATCATGACCGTACTACACGCCGGTGGTAAATTTGATGATAACTCATACAAGGTATCCGGTGGTCTGCATGGTGTAGGTGTTTCGGTTGTTAACGCATTATCAGAAAAGCTAGCGCTAGAAATTCGCCGCGAAGGTAAATTACATAAGCAAACCTACACCATGGGTGAGCCTGATGCGCCGCTTTCTGTGATTGGTGATTCGGAAACCTCAGGCACAGAAATTCGCTTCTGGCCGAGCTCAGAAACATTCAGCGATATTAACTTCCATTACGATATTTTAGCTAAGCGCTTACGTGAATTATCATTCCTGAACTCTGGCGTATCTATCATCTTGACCGATGAGCGCGAGGAAGATAAGCGCGATCACTTTAAATATGAAGGTGGTATACAAGCTTTCGTTGAATACTTGAACCGCAAGAAAACACCAGTTCATCAAAATGTTTTCCACTTCACCCATGAGCGTGAAGATGGCATCAGCGTTGAAGTATCGATGCAGTGGAACGATGGCTTCCAAGAAAGCATTTTCTGCTTTACCAATAATATTCCTCAACGTGATGGTGGAACGCACTTAGCCGGTTTCCGTGCAGCGCTCACCCGTACATTGAATGGTTATATGGAAAAAGAAGGCCTTAACAAAAAAGCCAATGCGTCGACCAGTGGCGATGATGCCCGTGAAGGTTTAACCGCAGTTGTTAGCGTTAAAGTGCCAGATCCTAAGTTCTCATCGCAGACCAAAGATAAACTTGTTTCCAGCGAAGTGAAATCTGCTGTTGAGCAAGCGATGGCCGAAAAATTAGGTGAATTCTTACTTGAGAATCCCAGTGATGCGAAGGTCGTTGTCAGTAAAATAATTGACGCCGCACGTGCGCGTGAAGCAGCGCGTAAAGCGCGTGAAATGACGCGTCGTAAAGGAGCCATGGATTTAGCCGGCCTACCTGGTAAGCTCGCTGATTGCCAAGAGAAAGACCCTGCGGAATCTGAACTTTACATAGTGGAGGGTGACTCAGCGGGTGGCTCTGCTAAGCAGGGGCGTAACCGTAAAAACCAAGCTATCTTGCCACTAAAGGGTAAAATTCTAAACGTTGAAAAAGCCCGTTTTGATAAAATGCTTAGCTCGCAAGAGGTGGCTACGCTCATTACGGCGTTAGGTTGTGGTATTGGCCGTGATGAATACGACCCTGAAAAGCTTCGCTATCACCGTATCATTATCATGACCGATGCTGACGTAGATGGCTCGCACATCCGTACTCTGCTACTGACTTTCTTTTATCGTCAAATGCCAGAAATTATTGAGCGTGGTTATGTTTATATTGCTCAACCTCCGCTGTACAAAATTAAAAAAGGTAAGCAAGAGCGGTACATAAAAGATGATAATGCACTCGTTGAGTACTTAACTTCTCTCGCACTAAACGGTGCCGCACTGTATACCAGTGAGGGAGCAAGTGCCATTCAAGATAACGCGCTAGAAAACCTAGTTCGCGATTATCAGAGTACCGAAAAAGTTATTGAACGTTTAGCGAGAAAGTACCCATCTTCAATGATGAACAGCTTAATCTACCAACCTCGTATTAGTGAGTCTGAGCTTGATAATGAAGAGAAAGTGTTAGCATGGACGAAAACACTGGTAGAAGATTTAATTGCTAAGGATGAAGATGCGGCTATTTTCAGCGCACACACGCAATTCGACGAAGAGCGTAAACTCTATTATCCGTTGATCAATATTCGTCAGCACGGGGTTGATAAAGTCTATGTACTGAACCACGATTTCTTAACCTCCAAAGACTATCAGCGTATTAGTGTTACAGGTGAGAAAATCACAGACCTGATGCAAGAAGGCGCTTATGTTCAACGCGGGGAGAAAACGCAGCCAGTGAGCAGCTTTGTTGAAGCACTAGAGTGGTTAATTACCGATTCTAAGCGTGGCCTATACACCCAACGCTACAAAGGACTGGGTGAGATGAACCCTGACCAGCTGTGGGAAACGACAATGGATCCTAGTGCTCGCCGTATGCTTAAAGTGACCATTGAAGACGCCATAGCGGCAGACCAATTGTTCGCAACTCTAATGGGTGACCAAGTAGAGCCGCGCCGTGACTTTATCGAGCAAAACGCACTTCGTGTTGTGAATCTAGATGTGTAGAAATACAGCTTAATAACGTATAACTAAAAGCCCTTACACAAACATGTAAGGGCTTTTTTTTGATTTAATACTTAATATTAAAGATGGATAATATCATCGGCATTGCCATCTGGATCGTTCAACGCCGATCCGTCTGTGCCTGGATTACCATTGCTCATCATGATCACCGCGCACGCCGCTGGTGAAGCCATTGATGTGCCAGACATTGTGGTAGTGCCACCCCCTTGGCGTGTGGAAAGAATACCGACTCCGGGTGCGGCATAATCGATAGGTGGGTTGCCAAAGTTACTGAAACTAGCAAAGCGGTCGCTGCTATCTGTTGCTGAAATAGTATAAACCCGGTTATGGGAGGCGCTCGCTGGAGAGACATTATTGGCATCTTGGCTTTCATTGCCTGCGGCCACTACAAAAAAGGCTCCCGATTGTTGTGCGGCATTTTCGACCGCATCGTTAAGTTCCTGATTGAAGCCTCCGCCTAAACTCATATTTGCACAGTCGCCTGGTGAGGCATTAGCGGCGACATGATCAATACCTGCTAGTACCCCAGACCAGCTGCCAGAACCGCGAGAATCGAGTACTTTTACAGGGACCACATCAGCACCTGCTGCAACACCAACGACATCGATACCGTTATTAAGAGCAGCGATAGTGCCGGCGACATGAGTACCATGACCATTGCCATCATCCATGTCTGCGTCACGCCCTTTTGTAAAAGCGGTAAAGCCACGGTTAGCATCAACGTTGAGATCAGCATGGTCTAAGTCAATACCGGTATCGAGTACCCAAGCGGTATAGCCGGAACCATCCACTGGACCTCCAACACGCGTGACGCTCCAAGGCGTTTGTTGAGATTGACTGCCGCCGCCACCGGGCTTACCTTTTTTTGCTGGTGAGGCATAGGCAATGCCATCTTCGGTGAAGCGCATCACATCGGCCTCGTTTGCAAATACCGTTTTCGCTTTAGCGCAGCTCATATTAACAGCCATACCTTTGATCGCATTTTTATATAGGTGCTTGGCTTGAGCTTGTGCCTTAGTCAACATACCGCGTGCTTTACCTTCGACATCAAAGCGAGAAACCGAGTCATTAAAACGGATAATACAGGTATTATCGATCTCCATCTGTGCCGCCATGCCGGTAAAACTAGGGGCGCTTTGTGCAGTGGCTATACCGGTGGATGCAGCGAATACCGCTGTGGCTAAAAGTGTCTTTTTCATTTCGAATCCTATCTTAGTTATATTTTATTGGTCAAAGTGCGGTTAACACTAATTTAACAAAGTTAGACTACTTTGCTGATAATGCAATAAAGAAGAATTAAAAATACGAATAATGAACTAGGTGAGAAGAAATAATTCAGTGATGTTTAAATGAATAGATTATGAATGTGAAAGGAAGGGGCTGTTAGCTACAGAGCCACTGTAAAAGAAACTGCTTAAAACACAGCGTGGCAGCAGGTATACTGTGAGCAATAAAACCGCACTCAAAGCAGCAGAACCTAACCTCATTATGCAAAAATACGACTTACAAACCTTTCAGGGCCTTATCCTAGCGTTACAGGATTACTGGGCACAGCAGGGCTGTGTTATTGCACAGCCTTTTGATCTAGAAGTGGGCGCAGGCACGTTTCATCCACTCACCTTTTTAAAAGCCGTTGGCCCAGAGCCAATGTCGAGTGCGTATGTGCAGCCTTGTCGCCGTCCTACCGATGGCCGCTATGGTGAAAACCCTAACCGCCTACAGCATTACTATCAATTTCAGGTAGTTTTAAAGCCGTCTCCGGACAATATCCAAGACCTATACTTGGGCTCACTCGCTGCATTGGGAATTGACACACTTAAGCATGAAGTCCGTTTTGTTGAAGACAACTGGGAATCGCCAACTCTGGGTGCTTGGGGATTAGGATGGGAAGTGTGGCTAAATGGCATGGAAGTCACGCAGTTCACCTATTTCCAGCAAGTAGGGGGGCTTGAGTGTGCGCCAGTAACCGGCGAAATCACCTATGGTCTAGAGCGTTTAGCCATGTATATTCAAGGTGTGGACAGTATTTACGACCTCGTGTGGGCTGACGGCCCGATGGGCAAAGTGACCTATGGTGATGTTTTCCACCAAAACGAAGTAGAGCAGTCGAAATACAATTTCGAACATGCCGACGTTGATGCGCTATTTAAGCAATTCGACCAGTGCGAAAAGGAAAGTCAAAAACTCATAGAAGCAGAGTTGCCATTACCAGCTTATGAGCAAGTGATGAAGGCATCGCACGCATTCAACCTTCTCGATGCACGTCACGCTATCTCAGTGACAGAGAGACAACGTTATATTCTGCGCGTTAGAGCCTTATCTAAAGCCTGTGCAGAAAGTTACTACGCGGCGCGTGAAGCGCTCGGATTCCCGCTGTGTAAGGATTAAGAATACCTATGTTACAACAGAATCTTTTAGTTGAAATTGGTACTGAAGAGTTACCACCAAAATCACTGCGCACACTTGCAGAAGCCTTTGCTGATGCATTAACCGCACAACTGGACGAGCTTACTCTCGGGCACCAAGGTGTGCAGTGGTATGCATCGCCTCGCCGGTTGGGGTTGATGGTGTTGCAACTGGATGAAAAACAACAAGACAAAGTGGTCGAGAAGCGTGGCCCAGCAGTCAAAGCTGCGTTTGACGCCGATGGCAACCCAACCAAAGCGGCATTGGGTTGGGCTCGTGGCTGTGGTATTGAAGTCAGTGATGCGGAGCGCCATACCACTGATAAAGGCGAGTGGTTACTACACAAGGCCAATGTTCCTGGTCAGGCGGTACAAGAGCTGATTGTAGACGCCGTAGCTAAGGCATTAACTAAACTACCTATCCCTAAACCTATGCGTTGGGGAGCTAACAAGACTCAGTTTATTCGCCCGGTACACACCGCGACCATTTTCTACGGTGCAAGCTTAGTTCAAGGTGAAATTCTTGGTAAAGCGATCGGTAACGAGCTTCAGGGGCATCGCTTCCATCACCCAGAGAAAGTCGCGATTCATCACGCCGATGAGGCGCTAATTAAGCTGAAGGAAGCCTACGTTGTCGCGGATTACGAGGCGCGCAAAGCGATGATCCGTAATCAAATTGATGCCGCTGCAGCAAAAGTGGGTGCCCAGGTCGCGATGGATGAAGAACTGTTAGAAGAAGTGACCTCGCTGGTTGAATGGCCGGTGACGTTAACCGCCTCTTTTGAAGAAGAGTTCTTGGATGTGCCAGATGAAGCACTGATCTACACCATGAAAGACGACCAAAAATACTTCCCGCTGCTTGATAGCAATGGCAAGCTTATTAATAAGTTTTTGTTTGTTTCCAATATTGAGAGCAAAGACCCAAGTGTAGTGATCTCTGGAAATGAGAAAGTAGTGCGCCCACGTTTAGCTGATGCACAGTTCTTTTATGAGGCAGATAAAAAGAAAACATTGGAAAGCCGCTTAGCGTCTCTTGATTCCGTGTTGTTCCAAAAACAACTAGGTACCCTGAAAGATAAATCAGAGCGAATTAGCGCGCTATCAGGCTACATTGCAGAGCAATTGAGTGCCGATAAAGCTTTAGCAGAGCGGGCCGGTTTGTTAAGTAAAACCGACCTGATGACAGAGATGGTGATGGAGTTCACTGATGTTCAAGGCGTGATGGGGATGCATTATGCACGTCATGACGGTGAGCATGAAGATGTCGCCAATGCCATGAACGAGCAATATATGCCGCGTTTCTCTGGGGATGAATTACCACATAGCACTATCGCTTGTGCTGTGGCTTTGGCAGATAAGTTCGACACCTTAGTGGGTATTTTTGGTATCGGCCAAGCTCCGAAAGGTGACAAGGACCCATTTGCCCTGCGTCGTGCAGCAATTGGTGCGCTTCGGATCATGGTAGAGAAGCAACTACCTTTAGATGTGCTTGATATTATCGCCAAAGCACAGCAACTGTTTGCTGATAAGCTCAGTAACAGTAATGTCGCTGAGGATGTATTTGATTTCCTCCTAGGGCGTTTCCGTACTTGGTATCAAGAGCAGGGTATTGCCGTTGATGTAATCCAGGCTGTGTTGGCGCGTCGACCTTCTAAACCCCTTGATTTCGACCTGCGTGTAAAGGCGGTAAGCCATTTCCGTAGCTTAGAGCCTGCAGAAGCGCTGGCAGCGGCAAATAAACGAGTGGGTAATATCCTCAGCAAAAATGACATCAAGGAAGTCGGTGCCATTGATAAAGCGTTACTTCAAGAGCCTGCCGAGCAGACTTTGGCTGAGCAAGTAGCGGCCTATCAAGCGAAGTTATCGCCATTGTACGAACAGGGCGATTATCAGCAGGCATTAAGTGAATTGGCGAATATACGTCAAAGTGTTGATGCCTTTTTCGATAACGTAATGGTGATGGCTGACGATGATGCCGTTAAGAGCAATCGCTTGGCGCTATTGTCACAATTACAATCACTGTTTCTGCAAGTTGCTGACATTTCTGTTTTACAGAAATAGTGAGTATTTTTCATAGTGATAGTAAAAGCCAGCATTAAGCTGGCTTTTTTATTGAAGCCTTTGCACTAATTTCTTAGACTGGAGAAAAGTGCGCTTAAAGTGGAAACAAATAATAATGACAAAGCAAATTCCGTTACTCGTTTCAGCCTTACTATTGGGGGCTTGCTCAAGCTCAGTGACTATCGATGATATCGTGCCTGCTGAGGAAGTGAAAAAGCCGTTATTCTTGCGTGGCGATTTCTCGTTGTGGGATGCACAGCCAGAGTATCAAATGCAACGAGTGGCACCAGCCATCTATGAGACCAAAATTCGCTTCTCTACGCCGGGGAAGGCCTATGAGTTCAAAATAGCCGATGCCCAGTGGAGTGCTGGTTATAATTGCGGTTATCTTGACGAAGCGCTCGATAAAACGTTAGAGCTTGGCCTACCAGTTCAGGCAGACTGCAACAGCGTATACAACTATTTTAGCTTTACGCCAGAGGAGAAAGGTTGGTACAAAGTGTCTATCAATTTCTCTCGCTTTAAAAAGCCCTTGGTAACAGTCAATCAAGTGTTTGAATAAGGCCTACTGGCCTTTTCTGATCAAATACTGATACGGGGCTTGCTCGGTTTTCTGGGCCACCAAGGTGTGGTCCATAAAACGACAAAAACTGGGAATATCACGAGTCGTTGAAGGGTCATCAGCGGTGATTAGCAGGGTCTCGCCTTGGCGCATTTTGCGCACGGTGCCGCGCACCATCATCACCGGTTCGGGGCAACGTAGGCCCATGGCGTCAAGAACATGGTCAGCTTGGTCAAAGTTCATTGGTGTCGTTGCCTTAGAATAAAAGCGCTAGTTTACCCAAACTTTAGATAAGAAAAAAGGCGGGAGCAATAATGCTTAACCCGCCTTTTTGTCACCAAGCTGATGTGGCTATGGACGTTCGAACACCGTAGCAATACCTTGGCCTAAACCAATACACATGGTTGCAAGGCCGTATTTAGCGTCCTTATCTTCCATAATATTGATAAGCGTGGTGCTGATCCGTGAACCAGAGCAACCCAATGGATGCCCAAGTGCAATTGCACCGCCATTTAGATTCACTTTTTCATCGACCTTATCCAGTAGACCTAAGTCTTTTAGCACTGGTAAAGACTGCGCTGCGAATGCTTCATTAAGCTCAGCAACGTCAATATCATCAATGCTGATACCTGCCTGCGCCAATGCCTTCTTAGTCGCAGGGACCGGACCATAACCCATGATTGATGGATCGCAGCCGGCGACTGCCATTGACTTAACACGAGCACGAATTGGCAAGCCTAGCTCTTTAGCTTTGTCTTCACTCATAACCAACATGGCAGAAGCACCGTCAGACAACGCTGAAGATGTGCCCGCAGTGACGCTACCAGAAGCCGGGTTAAATACAGGACGAAGCTGAGATAAACCCTCGACGGTGGTTTCTGGACGAATAACTTCATCATCTTCAACCAAGGTCAATGCACCACTTTCATCATGGCCTTCCATCGGTAGGATCTCGCTTTTAAAGCGACCTTCTACTGTGGCTGCATGAGCTCGTTGGTGTGAGCGAGCGCCGAACTGGTCCTGTTGCTCGCGGCTAATACCGTGCAAGGTGGCAAGATATTCAGCTGTTAGTCCCATCACACCTGCGGCTTGAGCTACAGAAGTAGCGAGCCCTGGGTGGAAATCATTACCATGGGTCATTGGTACATGGCCCATATGCTCCACACCCCCGATAAGGTAAGTGTCGCCGGCACCGGTCATAATTGCGCGTGCCGCATCATGCAACGCTTGCATTGATGAGCCGCATAATCGGTTTACAGTGACTGCTGGCACTGTGTGTGGAATACCCGCCAACAGTGCGGCGTTACGGCCGACGTTAAAGCCTTGTTCTAAGGTTTGCTGTACGCAACCCCAATAGATGTCGTCTATTGACGCAGGATCCACAGCAGGGTTGCGCTCTAATAGGCCTTTCATCAAGTGGGCACTAAGGTCCTCAGCACGCTTGTGGCGGAATACGCCATTTTTTGAGCGGCCCATAGGTGTACGAATACAATCGACGATGACAACATTATTCATGATTATTGTCCCTCCACTTGATAAAACACGCGGCCTTGCTCGGCCCATTGACGTGTTTGGTCAGATACTTGGTAAATCGCACCAAGGTGTGCGTACTTATCGGCAGTTGCTACAAAGTTAGCCAGGCCGACTTGGTCTAAATAGCGGAATACACCGCCTCTGAACGGCGGGAAGCCAATACCATATACCAACGCCATGTCTGCTTCTTGTGGTGAAGCAATGATGTTTTCTTGTAGGCAAAGCAGTACTTCGTTGATCATCGGCACCATACAGCGGTCGATCATTTCCTGCTTATCAACGTCTTTCTCACTATCGCTCAGCGTTGATAGTAACTTTAATGCCTCGTCATCATGGCTCTTCTTCAAACGGCCACGGCGATCAGGAGCATAGCTGTAGAAGCCTTTGCCATTTTTCTGACCGTAGCGTTTAGCTTCTGCAAACACGGCGACCGGATCTTTCTCTTGGCGAGCCATACGTTCAGGGAAGCCTTCAGCCATCACGCCAGTGCAATGGAAGGCGGTATCAATACCCACCACGTCTAGTAGGTAGGCGGGCCCCATTGGCCAACCAAAGACATTTTCCATGACTTTATCGATTTTTGCGAAGCTGATTCCTTCGCTGACCATTTTGCTGAAGCCAGCAAAGTAGGGGAATAGCACACGGTTTACGAAAAACCCAGGGCAGTCATTCACAACGATGGGCGACTTACCTAGCTTAAGGGCATAGTCGACTACAGCGTTAACGGTATCTTCTGAGGTTTTCTCGCCACGAATCACCTCTACCAAAGGCATCTTTGGAACGGGGTTGAAAAAGTGCATACCGCAGAATTTTTCAGGTTTCTCTAGCGCTGTGGCAAGTTCATCAATACGAATGGTCGACGTGTTTGATGTTAGTACAGCATTGTCACCTAAGGTTTTCTCAAGGTCGCTTAATACCGCTTTTTTCACCTTCGGATTCTCAACCACGGCTTCAACTACGATATCAGCACTTTGCACATCCGCATCGTTGAGAGTCGGTTTTATTTTGCCTAGTACGCCGACCATCTTATCCATGTTCATATGGCCGCGTTTTACTTTTTTACCAAGTAGCTTTGCTGCCTCGCCCATACCTAAGTCGAGAGCATCTTGGTTAATGTCTTTCATGACAATAGGTGTGCCTTTGTAGGCTGACTGGTAAGCAATACCGCCGCCCATAATGCCAGCACCTAGTACCGCAGCTTGGTTGATGGTGACACTACTCCCCTTGGCTTGCTTTTTAGCTTTGCCTTTAATGAACTGATCGTTCAAGAAAATACCGGTAAGCGCAGCAGCTTCATTGGTTTTAGCCAGCTTGGCGAAGTTGGCATTTTCTACTGCCATGGCTTCGTCGCGACTCATATTTGCGGCTTCTTTAATGGTTTTCACTGCAAGCACTGGCGCTGGGTAGTGGCCTTTAGTTTTGCCCATAACCATGCCTTCGGCCATGGCAAAGCTCATACCTTGCTCTACCTTATTCATCTTCAATGGCGCTTGTTTTGTTGCGCGGCGCTTTTGCCAATCAAGCTTACCCGCAATGGCTTGCTCCAGCATGTTGATACATGCATCAACAAGCGCGTCATCAGCAACCACAGCATCAAGTGCACCTACTTTTAGTGCATCATTGGCGCGGTTTTCCTGACCCGTAGTGATCCAAGTCATGGCATTGTCTGCACCGATGATACGAGGTAAACGCACGGTACCACCAAAGCCTGGCATAATACCCAGTTTGGTCTCAGGTAAACCGATTTTAGCTTTGCTGCTACCAACACGGAAATCGGTCGCCAGAACCCACTCGCAGCCACCGCCAAGAGCCATACCATTGATGGCACTGATAGTAGGAAAAGGTAAGTCTTCTAAAGCGTCAAACACATCGGTTGCGTTTTTAATCCAGCTTACAAGCTCTTGCTCTGGTCTTTGGAAAGTGGGTAGGAATTCAAAAATATCAGCACCAACGATGAAGTGATCTTTATCGCTGGTAAATACCATGCCTTTAATGTCGTCACGTTGACGTAATTCTTTGATGGCCTCTAAGCAGTCGTTTAAGGTTTGTTGAGATAGTTTATTCACTGAACCAGGTACAGTGAACTTAAACTCAGCAATTTGGTCCTTTATAAAAGAGACTACAAAGGAATCGCTCTGAAATATCATGGGTATCTCCCTTTGTTTCATGTGAAACTGGTACGATGAGTTGGGTTTTCGATCAGTGTCGCGTCTTTAATCCGAAAATGCAATGAAAATTTCCGGCTAAAATTTACATTCGGTTAAAAATTAACGCTGATACGAGATGCGACCAAAACACGTATAGATGCGGTTACTAAAGGTCAAAACTCATCCATTAATGTAGTACAGTTAAGATGGTTCGTTGAACCAATAATGGTAACGTGCCTTTTTGAGCATTTTTAGTGTTATTCCGTTACCTGTGTTTCGCGCGATAAAACGTAGGATTATCATGAAACGATTTATACATGTGTTACTGGCTGCATCCCTACTGCACGCCTCCAGTGCTTCTTTAGCCAGTGACAATGACGATTTTTTAGAGGCGGAAAAGGTGGCCTGGTCAGGCAACTATAAAGAGTTTAAGCGCCTTAATAGCCAACTCGATCACCCTCTTAAGCCTTATGTAGAGATGGCCTTTTATAAACGCCATCCGCAGTTAAAATATCAAACAGAAATAGAGCGCTTTTTGAGCGTGTACCAAAATACTCCCCTCGAGTGGCCGGTGCGTCGAGCTTGGCTTAACTACCTAGCTAAAAGAGGGCGAAAAGCCGACTTTGTTGCTAACTACCAACCCACAAGCGATGCGCAGTTAAAGTGCCAGTACCTAGATTTTCAATTGCAACTAGGCGCCCCTGAGCGAGCAATATTAGCGCAAGTTGCTGATCTCTGGGTGGTAGGGCAATCTCAACCGAAACAGTGTGACTCCTTATTCGCTAAGTGGCGTGATGCTGGGATGCAAACTCCACAACGGGTATGGCAACGGGTAGGGTTGGCAGCACGAGAGGGCGAACACCACTTGCTGCGCTACCTGAAAACGTTGCTACCGAATAATGAGCGTTATTTAGCTGATTTATATTCTGCGGTGCGCAAAGACCCCAGTGCTGCAGCAGGGTTGTACCGGTTCAAAAACAAAAGCAGTAAAGAAGCGGAAATTGCCCATTATGGCGTTAAGCGTTTGGTATGGCGAAATCCGGAACTAGCGATTCGAGCATGGACCAAACTCGATAACATGTTCACTTTTACCGACGAGCAACGTCAGGAAATTAACTATGCTTTTGCTTATGCATTGGCGGTAAAACAGCATGATGAAGCGAAATTTTGGTTAAATAAAGTGCCCGATGCGGGCCATGATAAAAAGCTAATGCAGTGGCATTTAGCGAATATGCTCAGAGAGCAAGATTGGCCAGGGATATCAGCTTACTTCACTAATAAAACCAATCTCAGCAATGGCCATAAATACTGGCTCGCATACAGCTATTTTCGTCAAGGGCGGGCACAAGAGGCCCAAAATATATGGCTGCCGCTGGCACAACAACGAGACTATTATGGCTTTCTTGCTGCCGCACGCTTGGACCAACCGGTTAACCTCAATAGTAAACAGTTGATGTTGCCGCCTGGGTTGAAGGAAAAGGTGGCTCAGGCGCCAGGCTTCAAGCGCGCCAAACGTTTGCATGAACTGAAGCGCTACACCAGCGCGCGCAGGGAATGGAATTACCTAATAGATACGTCAAGTGAAGCGGAGAAACTAGCGGCTTCGGTATTAGCCGGTGAACAAGGCTGGCATGACAGTACCATCTTTACATTAGCGCGTATAAAGGCTTGGGATTACGTGGATTTACGCTTCCCTGATGCATTCACCGACTTATTTAAGCGCTATAGCCGCCGCAACAAGGTGGATATGGATTGGAGTATTGCTATTGCTCGGCGTGAGAGCTCTTTTGCTCCGGATGCCCGCTCTCGGGCCAACGCCCGGGGATTAATGCAGCTTCTTCCTAGCACCGCGAAGTACATTAATCGTAGTACCGTGTCTTCACGGCGTTTGTACGAGCCCAGCACTAATATCAATTTGGGCACCAAGTACCTTAAGTACCTAGAGGGTAAAACTAATGGCAACCAAGTGTTAGCAACAGCGTCTTACAATGCGGGTTATCACCGTGTACGTAAATGGTTACCGGATCAAGCTATGCCTGCGGAGCTGTGGATTGAATTGATCCCGTATCGGGAAACGCGTGACTATGTCAAAAATGTATTTGCTTATCGGCAAGTATATCTTACTAAACAAGGCAAAAATGAAAACATCCTAGCGTCTATTCTTGATATGCGCATAGGTGGTTAGCCGCACAGCTGGCGGCTGTGATAGACTGCAGTTAATAATATTTAGCAAAGTGGGTGATACATGAATAAATTAGCGGTGTTATACGCTGAACATATTGCAACCTTGCAAAAGCGCACGCGCGAAATTATCGAACGCGAAAACCTAGACGGCGTTGTTTTCCATTCTGGCCAAGCGAAGCGCCAGTTCTTAGACGATATGTACTACCCGTTTAAGGTGAATCCACAATTTAAGGCCTGGTTGCCAGTGATAGATAATCCACATTGCTGGATTGTCGCGAATGGCACTGATAAGCCAAAGTTGATTTTCTATCGCCCTGTGGACTTTTGGCACAAGGTCCCCGATGAGCCGAATGAGTATTGGGCTGACTACTTTGATATTGAACTGCTGGTGAAACCGGATCAGGTGGAAAAGCTACTCCCTTATGATAAAGCGCGATTTGCTTATATTGGTGAATACCTGGAAGTCGCTCAAGCTTTGGGCTTTGAGCTGATGAATCCGGAGCCGGTAATGAACTTTTATCATTACCACCGTGCCTACAAAACGCAGTACGAACTCGCTTGTATGCGTGAGGCGAATAAAATCGCCGTACAAGGCCATAAAGCTGCGCGAGATGCGTTTTTCCAAGGCAAGTCTGAATTTGAAATTCAACAAGCCTACCTGTTAGCGACCCAACACAGCGAAAATGACACGCCTTACGGCAACATTGTGGCGCTAAACGAAAACTGCGCCATTTTGCACTACACGCACTTTGATCGTGTTGCTCCTGCTACCCATCGTTCTTTTTTGATTGACGCTGGCGCCAACTTCAATGGTTACGCAGCCGATATTACTCGAACCTATGACTTTACTGGAGAAGGGGAATTTGCTGAACTTGTTGCCACCATGAAGCAGCACCAAATTGCACTATGTAACCAGTTGGCGCCTGGCAAGTTATATGGTGAGTTACACCTTGATTGTCACCAACGTGTGGCGCAAACACTGAGTGACTTTAACATCGTTAACTTATCGGCCGATGAAATTGTTGCCAAAGGCATTACCTCAACGTTCTTCCCACATGGTTTAGGCCATCATATTGGTTTACAAGTACATGATGTGGGTGGTTTTATGGCTGACGAGCAGGGCGCACACCAAGAGCCGCCTGAAGGTCACCCATTCCTGCGTTGCACGCGCAAGATTGAAGCGAATCAAGTATTTACCATTGAACCTGGGTTGTACTTTATTGATTCCTTGCTCGGTGATTTAGCAGCGACAGATAATAATCAGCATATTAATTGGGACAAGGTCGCAGAGCTTAAGCCTTTCGGTGGTATTCGTATTGAGGACAATATTATTGTTCACGAAGACAGCCTTGAGAATATGACTCGCGAGCTAGAGCTCGATTAACCACCCATTCACTGCGGGGCCTAAGTGCTCCGCAGTTTGCTATCAATGATCCTGCCGTTATGTCTGAATACTCATACCCTAGTGAGCCCTTAAGTTACGAAGAAGAAATCAAAAAGAGCACCTTTATTGTGCATGTGGCGCACACGCCGGATATTAGTGCGGCAAAAGACTTTATCGCCGATATTAATCGCCGTTACCCCGACGCCCGCCATAATTGCTGGGCTCATGTAGCAGGGGCTCCAGGAGGCAGCCATGTGTATGGCTTTTCTGATGATGGCGAGCCCAATGGGACTGCTGGCAAACCAATGCTGAATGTGCTCCAAGGCAGTGGCCTTGGCGAAATTTGTGCTGTGACAACGCGTTACTTCGGTGGTATTAAGCTTGGGACCGGTGGGTTGGTTCGTGCCTATGGCGGTACGCTTAATAACGCGCTGGCGCAACTAGTTACCCAGGTTAAGGTGCCTAGTGTGGTACTCATTGGCGACAGTGACTATGCTCTACAGGGAGTCATAGAGCAAAGGTTGCAAACTCACTATCAAGTCCTTGATATTGAGAAGCAATATGATAGCGCCATTCGTTGGCAGATATGTATTGATGAGCGCCAAAGCGATGCAGCGATAAAAGATATCTTTGATTTAAGCCACGGTACTGTTGAGTTAAAAATAAAACAGTAAGACAATAACATGCAAACAAAAGTCACGGCGATGCGCTAGATGCAATACCGCACGATAATAAAAATACTGGGCCAGCTGGTGGCGTTATTCAGCATCACTATGGTGCCGCCAGCCTTGGTCTCACTAATATACAAAGATGGTGGCGGTTTACCTTTTATTCTCGCTTTTGTCTTTAGCGTCATTGCTGGCTTAATTGCCTACTACCCCAACCGTAATGAGCATGGAGATTTAAAGGCTCGGGAAGGCTTTTTAATTGTGGTATTGTTTTGGCTGGTGCTGGGCTCGTTCGCATCTTTACCGCTGATTTTTCTAGATGCACCCAAGTTATCAATGGCAGACGCCGTGTTTGAGGCGTTTTCTGGGCTGACCACTACCGGTGCGACTGTACTTACAGGCATAGAATATTTACCTAAGTCGGTGCTTTTCTATCGCCAGCAATTACAATGGCTGGGCGGTATGGGGATCATCGTACTTGCCGTTGCCGTGCTCCCTATGCTTGGCGTGGGTGGGATGCAGCTGTACCGTGCTGAGACGCCAGGGCCGGTGAAAGATTCAAAAATGACACCACGAATTGCCGATACGGCAAAACACCTGTGGTATATCTATGTCTCGCTTACCTTAACTTGCACGCTGGCTTATTGGGTTGCGGGAATGAATTGGTTTGATGCGATTTGTCATGCCTTTTCAACCATAGCCATTGGTGGTTTCTCTACCTATGATGCGTCAATGGGGCACTTTGATAGCCCCGTGATTAACCTGATCTGTGTGGTGTTTTTGCTAATTGCGGCAATCAACTTTTCATTGCACTACGCAGCGGTGGCCAGTCGTAGTGGCAAAGTTTATTTGCGCGACCCTGAGTTTAAAGCGTTTTTTCTGATCCAAGTGGCACTCATCATTATCTGTTTCGCAGTGCTTTCCTCTAATAACATTTACGCTAATGGTGATGAAACGCTCGACCAGGCGATGTTTCAGGCCGTTTCCATCAGTACCACCGCTGGTTTTGCGACCGATAACTTCTCCGCTTGGCCGCTGTTTCTACCTATGCTGCTGATTTTTTCCAGTTTTATTGGTGGCTGTGCGGGCTCCACAGGCGGGGGAATGAAAGTAGTGAGGGTGTTTTTATTGTACTTACAAGGTATCCGAGAGCTTAACCGTTTGGTCCACCCGCGTGCCATCTATTCGATTAAGCTAGGTCGTAAAGCCCTGCCAGATAAGGTTGTGGAGGCGGTATGGGGCTTTTTCTCTGCTTATGCCTTGGTGTTTGTAATTATTATGATCAGCCTGATGGGGACGGGGCTAGATAATATCACTGCCTTCTCGGCGACCGCAGCCTGCCTTAATAACCTGGGTCCAGGGCTGGGTGAAGTAGCCGCTCACTATGGTGACATTAGTGATAGCGCAAAGTGGATCCTGACATTGGCAATGGTCTTTGGCCGGTTAGAGATATTCACTCTCCTCGTGCTGTTTACCCCAACATTCTGGCGTGGGTGAGGCACGGTCGCTTGCGACTGCGAGTGACTTAACGTCACTCGTTGAGGGCCGAACGCGAAGGCGTGGATGCCTGAGCCGGGCGTCGCTTCAGGATGAACTCCGGTCACCATGCTACCCTTTTCTATCGCGTGGCAGTGACTTAACGTCACTCGTTGAGGGCCGAACGCGAAGGCGTGGATGCCTGAGCCGGGCGTCGCTTCAGGATGAATTCCTGCCACCATGCTCTCCCTTTTCTATCGCGTGGCAGTGACTTAACGTCACTCGTTGAGTGGCGTTGAGGCGTGGATGCCTAGCGTAGGCACTCAATTGTTTATTATCTCTTCTGTATTTCTTTTTGTCCTAAATTCCATCTCTTTACTGAACCAAAGATGCGTTGTTGCTAAAAAGCAACACAGCGCTTGGTGTGCAGTAGGGGCTCAATAAAAATCCCCTTACAAATAGCTATTTAAATTATAAGTCGTTGAATTTTATATAAATAAACACAAAAAATAATTTATGAGAATGATGGCATTACACTTTCATTCAGTTAAAAGTCACCTTCAGCGCAATCCAGGCAGGTAATTGGCTGAATTCAAGGTGAGAAGTTGCAAAATAACCTATTGAAAAATATAGATATTATCTTTTAAGCCTGAACTGTGTCGCAAAAGAGCAACAGAAAAACATGGTGTAAAGGCTCTTAACTCCCCTGATTTACATATATCTCCATGATAAATAATGCTTTTTTAATGTTGGCACCGGACTTGTAATAGTCAGGGTGAGTTTAAAACGCAGTAGCAATTAGCACAGAACGTTACTGACACAGATTTCAACAAGTAAAGAAGGATATTGATTATGAAACGCATGACTTCAACTTTAGCACTTATCACTTTAGCAGCTTCAAGCGCAGCATTTGCAGCAGATTTCTCTACTTTAGATGCAGACGGCAATGGCGCTATCAGCAAGCAAGAAGCAGCAGTGGATGCAGAGCTTAGCAAGCACTTCGACAAGCTAGATACCGATGGTAACGGTGAGCTTTCAAAAGAAGAGTTTGAACAAGCTTAAGCGCTTAGTTTAAACATCAATTTCAGATTTTAGTTTTTAGTCCAGAAGGGTACTTATTATGAAACGCATGACTTCAACTTTAGCACTTATCACTTTAGCAGCTTCAAGCGCAGCGTTTGCAGCAGATTTCTCTACTTTAGATGCAGACGGCAATGGCGCTATCAGCAAGCAAGAAGCAGCAGTGGATGCAGAGCTTAGCAAGCACTTCGACAAGCTAGATACCGATGGTAACGGTGAGCTTTCAAAAGAAGAGTTCGAGCAAGCTTAAGCGCTATTCGCTCTTTCTCACGCACTTTATTTCCATTAAGAGGGATTTGTTATGAAAGGTATGACGTCAACAATCGCATTTGTCACTTTAGCTGCATCAAGCGCTGTATTTGCAGCAGATTTTAACGCACTTGATGCCGACGGCAATGGCGCTATCAGTGTTCAAGAGGCCTCTGTCGATGCCGCTCTAATGGAGCAGTTCGAACAACTCGATACAGATGGCAACGGTGAGCTCTCAAAAGCAGAGTTCGAAAAAGCCGAGTAACCCAATTATTTACCAAACAAGGTAAGGAGCAAGTTATGAAAACCATGAAACACACAGTCGCATTAATGGCACTTGTAGGCGCATCTTCAGCTTTCGCATTGGATGCAGATTTCAACACTATCGATGCCGACGGCAACGGCGCTATCAGTATGGAAGAGGCGTCTAAGTATCCTGAGCTTATGAGTCAATTTAAAGACTTGGATACTGACATGAACGGTGAGTTATCTGAGCAAGAATTTGCTAAAGCGCAGTAACGACTGCGCAACACCGGACAACACCACACAGTAAAGAGGATACATTATGAAAAATTCAACAAAAGCAGTCGCTATCGTAGGTTTAGTAAGCGCATCATCAGCATTCGCATTGGATATGGACTTTAACAGTGTAGACGTAGATAGCAATGGCGCTATCAGCATGGAAGAAGCGTCTAAGTATCCAGAGCTAATGCAGCAGTTCAAGGATTTGGACGCCAATAAAGACGGTGAGCTGAGCGAAAAAGAATTCGCAAAAGCCGAGTAATTTAACGCCAACTAAGAGGAGAGCGTGATGAAAACGACTAACACACTACTTGCTATGGCGATTTTGGCTTCTTCTGCAACAGCTATCGCAGGTTCTACTTTTGATACATTGGATGTCGACGGTAATGGCAGCATCAGCAAGGAAGAGGCAAGTGCAGATGCAGCGATTCTAACTAAATTTGATGAGCTTGATATTGATGGAAATGGCGAGCTATCTAAGGAAGAATTTGCTCACGCTGAGTAAATACCCAGACCCATTAGAGCAACGCAAAAGCAGTCTTAGTCCACCCACTAAGGCTGCTTTTTTATGTATTACAGAAACATTGCGCTGACCTGGAAGAGTTTCTCAACCACATGAATGTGTTTTTTATCTATCAAGAACATAATGACATGGTCACCACTTTGGATCACTGTATCATCATGGGCTATCAGCACGTCATCATTGCGCACGATAGCGCCAATAGTGGTCCCTGCAGGTAGTTTAATTTCAGAGATAGCTCTGCCTACCACTTTAGAGGTGTTCTCATCACCATGGGCTACGGCTTCAATTGCCTCTGCCGCGCCTTTACGTAACGAGTAAACATTGACGATGTCACCGCGTCTTACGTGAGTCAGCAGGGCTGAAATGGTCGCTTGCTGTGGTGAAATAGCGATGTCAATTTCGCCGCCTTGCACCAAGTCAACATAGGCGCCACGTTGAATGAGCACCATGGTTTTTTGCGCCCCCATACGTTTTGCCAACATCGCTGACATAATATTGGCTTCGTCGTCATTGGTCACCGCAATGAATACATCGACTTGCTCAATATGCTCTTCTGAGAGCAACTCCTGATCAGACGCATCACCACAAAAAACCACAGTATCATCGAGCATTTCAGATAGTTGCTCAGCTCGTTGTGGGTTACGCTCCAGCAGCTTAACGCTATGGTTCTTTTCCAACGAGCGGGCCAAGCCAGCACCAATGTTACCGCCACCGGCGATCATGATCTTCTTATAAGAACGCTCAAGCTTTTGCAGTTCACTCATTACCGCACGAATATGCTTGGTTGCGGCAATAAAGAAGATCTCATCGTCGGCTTCAATCACCGTGGTGCCCAAGGGTTTGATAGCCTTGCCTTGGCGGTAAATTGCAGCAACACGAGTCTCTACATTGGGAATGTGTTCTTTCAATGCTGATAGCGCATAACCAACGAGTAAACCGCCATAGTAGGCTTTGACTGCGACCAGAGACAACTTGCCATCGGCAAATTGCAGCACTTGTAAGGCGCCCGGATAATCAATAAGGCGGCGGATGTACTTGGTAACAAGTTGCTCAGGAGCGATATAGTGGTCCACCGGCAAATCGTCATTATGGAACAACTGCTGACGATAGCGCAGGTATTGCTCCGAGCGAATACGGGCAATCTTGGTGGGGGTATTAAAAATACTGTAGGCCACTTGGCAGGCCACCATATTGACTTCATCGGAGCTGGTGACGGCAATAATCATATCAGCATCTTCAGCGCCGGCCTTGCGCAAAATATCGGGGTGAGCACTGTGCCCAGTGACTCCTTGCAGGTCATATTTGTCCTGTAGCTCGCGCAAGCGATCGCCATCAATGTCGACAACGGTGATTTCGTTCTGCTCGCCGACAAGGTTTTCAGCCAGTGTTCCGCCGACTTGCCCCGCGCCTAAGATGATAATTTTCATTGCTATATCACTGTTTTATTATTTTTGCGTAATAGAAGCCATCGGTGTCGCCAGGTAATAATTGCCACCCTGGTTGAGCTATAGAGTCTTGCTCGTGCAGTGGGCTATGCTGAGCATCACGATGGCGTGTGAAGAAGGCTTTCATCTGCTCTTGATTTTCTTCTGATAGCACCGAACAAGTTGCATAAAGTAAAGTTCCGCCCGGCTTCAATAATGGCCAAATAGCATCAAGGATTTGTCCCTGTAGCTTAGCGAGCTCGTCAATATCAGAGTGTCGTCTTAACCATTTAATATCAGGATGACGGCGTATCACCCCTGTTGCTGAGCAGGGAACATCCAATAAAATGCGATCAAATTGCTGACCTTGCCACCATGACTCAGTGTCTTGTGCTTGGGCGCAAACAAGTTCGGCATCAAGCTGTAATCGCTGTAAGTTAGCGCGCACTTTGTCTAGGCGTTCAGCATCACAGTCAAGTGCCATCACTTTTGCGTCGGCCAACTCAAGTATGTGACAGGTTTTGCCGCCCGGTGCGGCGCAGGCGTCGAGCACATATTCACCATCTTGTGCGCCAAGCAGCCTCGCGGCTTGCTGAGCAGCTGCATCTTGGACAGAGCTTGCCCCTGCGAAAAATTCTGGTAGTTTCTGCACATCCACTGCTTTTTTAAGCTTTATTGCGTCTTGGTAATCGGCAAATTGACTGTACTCGATACCTTGTTTGCTGAGCAGGTGCGCATATTGCTCGCAAGTATACTGACGTTGATTCACGCGTAACCACATGGGCGCTTGCGCCTGGTTTTGGGCAACAATGGTGTGCCAATGCTCTGGGTAGTCGCGCTTAAGTTTTTTTAATAACCAGCCTGGGTGATTATATTTACAAGCATCGATCTGTGTTGCTGCGGCTTCGAGCTCATCGCGTTGGCGCTGAAAATTCCGTAATACGGCGTTAACTAGGCCTTTCAGGCCTGGTGCGCGCATCGCTTTGAGTGCATTAACGGTTTCACCCACTGCGGCATGCTCGGGAACACGCATATGTATTAATTGATACAGGCCAACATAGAGTAAAAATTGATAGACACGACGCTTCCCTTTGAGGGGCTCATCCAGCAGTTGCTGACAATAAAACTCTAGGCTTGGCAGGTAGCGTAAGACGCCATAACAAATTTGCTGCATCAAGGCCTTATCTTTTGGATTGAGGTCCCGGCTGTAGCGGGGCAGAGCTGCCGAGAGAGAAACCCCGCGATCGACGACGTGATAAAGTGTGTGCGCCGCTTGGGCGCGAACATTACTCATGGGTTTCGCCTGCAATATGTGCCAAGGTGCTACCCACACTGACCCAATCGGCTCGGCCGTTTAAAAAGTCTTGGGCGGACATAGGTTTTTTACCTGGTGGTTGAAGCTCGGTAATGCACAGAGCATGGTTGGTGCAGGCGACCACAATACCGTTTTTATCGGCCCGCAATATTTGCCCTGGTGCACCTTGCTCGGTAACAACGTCGGCTTGCCATACCTTGACGGTATTGCCTTGCATCTTGGTAAAACAAATAGGCCATGGGTTAAAGGCTCTCACGTTGCGAGCTAATTGCTCGGCATCAAGCTGCCAGTCTAACTCCGCCTCTTCTTTAGATAATTTTTTAGCGTAGTTTGCTTGAGCATCGTCTTGGGGCTCTGGCTCTATGGTAGAGAGCTTGGCTAAGGTATCAATTAACGCTGAAGGGCCTAGCTGCGCAAGCTTGGCGTACAATGAAGCTGAGGTTTCATCAGCTGCGATAGGGCAACGAGCAATACTCAGCATATCGCCAGTATCAAGACCTTCATCCATTTGCATAATAGTGATGCCCGTTTCCTTATCGCCAGCCCAGATAGCGCGCTGAATAGGGGCTGCGCCTCGCCAGCGAGGTAAAATGGAGCCGTGGACATTGAGGCAACCCAATCTGGGGGTTGTTAAAATCGCTTTTGGCAATAACAACCCGTAAGCAACTACCACCATAACGTCGGCGTTTAGCTCTGCAAGTTGCTGTTGTGCCTGCTCGTCTTTTAGAGAAGTTGGCTGATAAACAGGTAAGTTATGCTCTAAAGCAAGCGTTTTAACCTCACTGGCCTTGAGCTTTTTTCCTCTACCTGCGGGGCGATCAGGCTGGCTGTACACGCCAACCACCTCATGTTCTGAGTCAATAAGTGCCTGCAAATGGCGGGCGGCAAAATCCGGCGTACCGGCAAATACGATGCGAAGAGCTTGAGTCACTGTTTATCCTTGTTACTGAGCTTTTGCGGCAAGACGCGCTTCTTTTTCAAGCTTCTTGCGAATACGTTGGCGCTTCAAAGGAGATAAGTAATCAATGAATAGCTTACCTAGTAGGTGGTCTAATTCATGTTGAATGCAAATGGCCAGTAAACCGTCGGCGTCAAGGCTAAACTCTTCACCTTGTTCATTCAGGGCTTTTACAGTCACCGTTTCAGCGCGATCAACCTTCGCATAGGAGTTTGGAACGGATAGACAACCCTCTTCACTGACCGTGGAGCCGTCTTTATGAGTAATCTCAGGATTAATAAGAACCAACGGCTGGTCGCGCTCGTCGGAAACATCGATGACGACGATACGCTGATGAATATCAACCTGGGTGGCCGCAAGACCAATACCATTTTCATCGTACATGGTCTCTAACATGTCTTTGACGATGGTGCGAACATCATCGTTAATATCGGTTACTGGTTGAGCGACTGTGCGCAAACGTTCATCAGGGAATCGAAGTACTTCTAAAAGTGCCATAGCTACCTTATTAAAAATTGTGCTAAATATCGGGTATTGTGTTATGTTTTTATTTTAGCCATTCGTGTGCACCTTTAACAGGTTATTGGGTAATAATTATAATAAAACAAGCTTGAGGAAGCTCATTACAATGATAAAACAGCTATCGGCTGCCGTATTAGCACTTGCGGCTGCTTTTCCATCATTAGCAGATGTTCTAACGGTAAAAGAAAATGCCCCTGAGCAGTATGTGGTAGAAAAGGGAGATACGTTATGGGATATCTCTGCTATTTATTTGGACAAGCCTTGGTTATGGCCAGAGCTGTGGCAAATGAATCCACAAATTGATAACCCTCACCTTATATATCCGGGTGATACGTTATACCTTGTGTATGACGCTCAGGGTCGACCTCGCTTAGTGATGGAGCGTCCAGAAAACTATCAGAAACTAACTCCCCATGGTCGCAAAACCATGAAGAGTGATAGCGCTATTCCAACTATTTCTTTAGAGCTATTGCGTCCATTTTTAACCTATGAACAGGCGCTAAGTGAAGAGCAAATAGCGGCTCAGCCCTATGTGTTAGGTGCTAACGAGAACGTTAAGCGCCCAACTAAAGGCCACATTCTTTACGTTAAAGGCGATTTAGAACGTAACCGTAACTACGCTATTTACCACAAAGATGACCCTTACATTGACCCACAAACAGAAGAAGTGCTTGGCTACGAGGTGAAGCTCGTTGCCACTGCGCGTGCGTTCCGCTCGGGAGACTTCGATAACGGTGTACCAGCCTCTGTGTTTGTTAACGATGTGAAGCGTGAAATTAATGCTGGTGACTTCTTACTGCCCGTCAGCGAAGGGCAAAGCTTGCCTGCGTTCTTTAAAATGCGTCGCCCTGACAAGGAAATTGATGGCGAAATTATTGCGTCAACCAATGAGCTGCGTGAATTCAGCAAGATGGACATCGTGGTACTCAATCGTGGCCTGACAGACGAAGTGAAAGCAGGGCATATGTTTGATATTCGTCGACAGTCACCCACCGTAGTTGATGGTCACGATGGGCCAAGTTATAAAGAAGACGCGAGCACTTACGAGAAAGTTGCGTCTAACATTGAAGAGTCCTTTAATTTCGAAGAGGATGGTGACAACACCACGTGGCATATGCCGAAAGAGAAAGTCGGCGAGCTTATGGTACTGAAAGTACAAGATAGAGTGAGCTATGCCATTGTCACAAAAACGCTACGCCCAATTCGCGTTGGCGATGTAGTCAGTGTTAATTAGTAACAGCTGATCGTACACTGCGTTGGGTTGTGCTCAAGGAGGGAGCATGGCACAACAGTTACCGTTATCATCGGCCTCGTCAGAGGCCGATTTACATTTCCATCAAGCCGCATTACTGGCTTTGCTCTATGTTCGTGGACTTAGCTGCCGCGATGTCAATAAGTTGCTTATGCATGTACCGTTAGCCCGCATGGTTACGGAGCCTGAGTGTTTGCAATGCTACGGCGTAAAAGCCAACATCATTGGAGCCCTTTCAGCGCTTAATATTGCTAACTACAAGCGCAAGATTCAAGCATTCAAACATCAAGGTATTGATGTTATAGCCTTGGGTACGTCTGCTTACCCCGAGCTGTTAGCTGAGTTACCCGATCCACCGCTATTACTGTTTTGCAGAGGCAATACCCAGCTTCTCAAACTACCACAAATCGCGATGGTCGGCAGTCGCAGTGCTTCGCTTGCTGGGAAGCGATGTGCCCAAGAAATAGCCCAGCAATTGAGTGCTGCGGGGCTAATAATCACTTCAGGCATGGCAATGGGCGTAGACGCCATGTCTCATCAGGGGGCACTGATGGCGACAGGTCAAACTGTAGCTGTGCTTGGCACCGGTGTTGATATTTGTTATCCCCGCCGCAATAAAGCCTTACGTGATGATATTTTGGCAAAGGGTCTGTTAGTCAGTGAGTTTGTGCCCACAACTCCGGCTCGGGCTATGCATTTTCCTAGACGCAATCGCATTATAGCTGGCTTATCGGTCGCCACTTTAGTGGTTGAGGCTGAGCGTAAGAGTGGCTCATTGATCACGGCCGAACTGGCTGCGGACTACAACCGAGAGGTGATGGCTATACCGGGCTCGATTAATAATCCCTATTCCAAAGGCTGCCATAAGCTAATAAAAGAGGGCGCGGCCTTGGTCGAATCGGCAAAAGATGTATTGCTCGAGTTAGGTTTTTCTGCGCAAAACGGTCTATATATAAAGAGTGAACCTACTTACCGTGAGGATGAAAACAGCATACTTCGTCATATTGGTTACGAGCCTACTTGCGTTGATGACATTGCTAGTAGTGCCGAAGTACCCATTACAGAACTACTGACGCAACTAGTCGATTTAGAGCTGGAGGGGCTAATAGAGAGCACCTCAGAGGGCTATGTAAAAACAGGGGGCGGGTAACATGTTTGATATCCTAATGTATTTGTTTGAAAACTATATTCACAGCGAGAGTGAAATTTTTGTCGAAGAGAACGTACTCACCGACGAATTACGTAAAGCGGGGTTCAACAACAGCGAAATATTTAAAGCACTGGATTGGTTGGAGCAGTTAGCTCAGTTGCAATATAGCGATGAGCGCCCTTATTTGCATAATGCCCCAACTGGAGCATGCCGTATCTATACCGAATACGAAAGTATGAAACTTGATACTCAGTGCCAAGGCTTTTTGATGTTCCTAGAGCAAATTGGCGTTATAAATAGCACAACTCGAGAGATGGTTATCGATCGCGCTGTAGCACTGGACCAAGAGCAAATTGCACTGGACGATTTGAAGTGGGTGGTGCTGATGGTGTTGTTAAGTGTGCCTGGGCAGGAGCAGGCTTATGCACAAATGGAAGATTTAATTTTCGATGACCCGAACCCAACACTGCATTAAGCTTGATCTCTGTGTTGGGGTCAGTATATTGGGCGCAAATTCACCAAAGTGCGAGTAGTGCGTGAGCAAGATCGACCATTCGTTATTTAATGCTAATCAACATGCTCTAGAGAAAGAATACGAGGTATGTCCCCAGTGTGGTTGTGAGTTGGTGATGCGGCACTCTAAGAACGGTCCTTTTTTAGGGTGCGCAGCCTACCCGAAGTGTGACTTCATTCGTCCTTTGCACCAACATGACACAGCCGTACTTAAGGTATTAGACGATAATCCCTGTCCTGAGTGTGATTCGCCTTTAGCGGTGAAAAACGGCCGCTTTGGCATGTTTATCGGTTGTACCAATTTCCCTCAGTGCCATTACATCGCCGATCAAAAGCAACAGCAGCCAGAGCAAAACCTAGTAACCTGCCCAAAGTGTCATGATGGTCGTTTAACTAAACGTAGTAATAAATATGGTAAAACTTTTTACTCTTGCGATGCTTACCCCAAATGCAAATACAGCTTGAACTATGAGCCCGTGGCTCATGCTTGCCCTCAGTGTGATTGGCCGGTCATGGTCAAGCGTAATCTTGCTGGGGGACCTGTGTTACAATGTCCGCAAAAGTCCTGTGGGCATAAACAAGCTGAGAATGTGGAGAGTTAGAAGGTGTCAGAGCCAATCACAGTAGACCCGGTTGTAGAAAGCTTACAACAGGGTGAGGTTATTCTTTACCCAACAGAGGCCGTGTACGGGCTGGGTTGCGACCCAATGAACCAACAGGCAGTAGAAAAGCTATTGGCTATTAAGCAGCGTCCGGTTGAGAAGGGTTTAATTCTTATTGCCGATAATTACGGTCAGTTACTGCCTTATGTGGCCGATCACAAAATTCCTATGGATAAGCGCGCTGATATCTTTTCGCAGTGGCCAGGCCCTGTCACTTGGGTGATGCCGGCTGCCGCTGATACGCCAAAATGGCTTACTGGCAAGTTTGATAGCATAGCGGTGCGAGTGACCAATCACCCAACTGTGAAGCGTTTATGCCAAGCCTTTGGTGGCCCTTTAGTGTCAACGAGTGCCAACTTAAGTGGCGAGCAGCCGGTTAGCTCAATTGCGGCTGCGAAAGCGGCGTTTGCCGAACAAGTGGGTTGCTATGTTGATGAACCCTTAGGTGGCCAGCAACAGCCCAGCACCATAAAAGACGCCCTCAGCGGGCAAACGTTTCGAGGTTAATCATGGCATCACAACTTTTAGCACAAGTGAAAGAATACCTTAAAGCGTTGCAGGATGAGATCTGCGCTGGTCTAGAGCAGGCTGATGGCAAGGCACAGTTTGTAGAAGATGCTTGGCAGCGAGAAGAGGGCGGTGGCGGACGTACGCGCGTTATTCGTGACGGCGCTATTATCGAACAAGGCGGTGTCAATTTTTCTCACGTGTTTGGTGCGTCAATGCCGGCATCAGCAACAGCACATCGGCCTGAGCTTGCTGGACGAAGTTTTCATGCATGTGGTGTCTCATTGGTTATTCATCCGAAAAACCCGCATATCCCAACCAGCCATGCCAACGTACGCTTTTTTATCGCTGAAAAAGAGGGCGAGCAGCCTATTTGGTGGTTTGGTGGTGGATTTGATTTAACACCTTTTTACCCTGAACGTGAAGATGTAGAGCATTGGCATCAGGTTGCTAAAGATTTATGCGATCCATTCGGGGAGGATGTGTATCCAAAATATAAGAAGTGGTGTGATGATTACTTCTATTTGAAACATCGTGATGAAACTCGAGGTGTTGGCGGATTATTTTTTGATGATCTGAATGAATGGGGATTCGAAAAAAGTTTTGCCTTTATGCAGGCGGTGGGTAATGGCTATTTAGATGCTTATCTGCCGATAGTCAGTAAGCGAAAAGACACTGACTATGACGAACAGCAGCGCCAATTTCAGCTTTATCGTCGCGGTCGTTATGTAGAGTTCAATTTAGTCTGGGACCGAGGCACTTTATTTGGCTTGCAAAGCGGTGGCCGCACAGAGTCTATTCTCATGTCTATGCCACCACTGGCGAGGTGGGAATATGACTATACTCCCGCCCCAGGCACTGCTGAGGCGAAACTATACGAGCATTACTTAAAGCCACAGGACTGGCTAGATATGAGTGAAAAATAGATGATTTCACGAGGTTGATAGATTCATCAAGTTGGTAAGAACATGACAGCCCTGATAAAGCACGTTCATGTTCTTACCATAAGTAGATAGTGATAGTGTTTGTTAACTGTTGTCCAACCTAAAACCGCTAAACCTGTTGAGCTATTAAGGCTCTGATTTCGTCAAGGGTTGTCTCTTTTAATAACTTACCATCTTCAAAAACAACGTCTAAAAGTCCTTGTTGCTCCTCTTGTTCTGATACGTTATCAAATAGGGTTAGTTCACCATCAATACGTTCTACCTTTAACAACCCTTTCGATGATTTCTTTTTAGCGTCTGTTTTAGGGTCTTTGAAGATGGCTAAACGTTGACCATCCTTTACTACACTTGTGGCTTTAACTGCCGAGCCATGTGTATCTCGAGTTACGTATTGGTAGCTATATGAACCAATACCTAAAACAACCTTTGATGCGAAGCCTTTGTCCATGAGTCGTTGTAGTATCTGACGCTGACGACTTAGGGTGATTGCGTCCCCGTAAATTGCGCCAATATGATCATCCAACAACTTGTATCCTTGAGCCGTAGTCGTGCCACCAAAAATGTCCCAGAGGCACTCTATCAAGCCTTTAACTTCGCACTCCATGAGCCTAATGGTCGAATTATTTTCTAATCCAAAGTATTCACCATTAAACCTGTAGGCCTCATACCCTTGCGAAATTGCTTCTTTTTCAGCCTCGCTCTGGTTCTGAAATAGCTCACTGTAATCTGAGACAGGGGAAACTTTGTATCCTGTGAGTATTTTTACAGGGTCTCCTGAGTCAGGACGAATAACTAACGTACCGTCCCGCATCATAATATCGTCTTTTAATTGTGGGAGATAATCAGTGACTAAAGTCCAGAAGTCCCATGTATCAGACACTACGCTTAGTATTCCTTTTGGGGATTGTTCTTTCATTAGGTATTTAAAAAACTCAATTTCTCCCTCCATAATCCAAGAGCAAGTTACCGAGTGTTCTGTTGCATCTACTGAGCAGCCAACTAGTTCTTTATCAACATTTGCACCGTAGTATTTCTCTGCGAATAAAACTGCGGGAATAGTATCTGTGCCAACTAACCCTGATGCTAAATGGCCAAAGCCACTCATGGCAGCTGCATGCTTGCCAAACATTCCCCTAAAGCTGAAATCATGGCCTTGAAATGGCACAAAATCAGCGGGTAATCCCGTTTTAGTTGCAAACTCTTTAAATACTTTGAAATAGGCAACAGAAGTAGTTGCGCTTGTTTGAATTGGCCAATTCTCGCAACTTAACACGGTTTCGATCATATTGGTCAGCCATTGAAAACCCGGTTTTGTATTAACTATTGTGATGGGGGGTACTAAATAAGGAACCAGTGTTCCTTCTGGCAGTGCTTTGATTTTGAGTGGTAAATACCCTAAATCATGAAGATCTTCTAGGTATGTAACATCAACAGAATAGCCAAGCATTGAGCTCATAATTCGCTTATGAGTTGCTACAGCAACTGCTTTATCTTGTTTAAAAAACTCGTTCCACTCTTCTAACAGGTAGCTCTTTATAAAATATTGCAAGCCAACAAAAGCTACCTTGTCATTGTCTGTTATGTTGCTTAGCTTGCCACTTCTAGAAGTATAATTTGCATATACTTCGGTTACACTAGGGTGGTAAGCGCGACTATGAAACTCTTTATAAACATCCTTTTGCATACTTGCAGCTGTAATAGTCATGGTGTTGTCCCTACATCTCAATTATTTGTAAATTTATATCGCTGTTACTTTTAAACTCATTCGCGGGTCTAAAGGAGTCGGTTGTATAGATGTGATCGATCAGCCCCTCAAACACATCGAGTCCTTTGGAAAAAATTCCATGGGTAATGAACAAAGACACTTCTAAAGCCCCTTCATTCTTGAGTACTTTCGCTAATTCAATAAAGGTTCTCCCACCATCACAGATATCATCTGCGATCAGTACATTTTTACCTTTAACATCGCCTAGTACTTCGGTTTTTATTATGTCGCCCGTTTTGAGATCTCTGACTTTGTGAGCTTGAATTACTTCGGGCACTCCATTAAATTTTTCGGAAATCTTAAGTGTCTTTTTGCTGGCACCAGCATCAGGAGAGATTAGCGTTAGTTCACCCACAGATAAGCGTTTGTTTAACTCTTCACACCGTCCCAGTAACGCGACCTGCTCGATATTGGTTACTCGATGTATTAGAGCTGGTGAGACATCACTGTGTGAATCCCAAATGGTTACTTTTGAAAAGTTTAAGCTGTTAATGATATTTGCCATAACAGCGGCACCCAATGCTTCACCTTCTACACACACTCTATCTTGGCGAGCGTAGGGAAAATAAGGGATTACAAGCTCAATAGCCGTGCTCTCAGCTGTTATTCTTCTTAAAGCATCAACGGCCATCATTAGCCTGATCACTTTTGATGAGTCGTTTAGCCGTTCAAATATTTCTATTTTTACAGTATGAAGTAATGAGGCTGGGCTGAATCGAATATGTTCTTCACCCCCTGAAAAGCTGAAGTTATCATAATTGAGCTGTGATTTATTACCTGCTGAGTCATAGCTAAGTACTTTCATTTGGCATCCTTTCAATCTTTGTGTCCTACCGACACAAAGAAGGTTATCAAACGTACCTAAATCAAGCAAGATATTTTTTGAGCTAAAGTGCGACTAGTATAGTGGAGCGGTTAACTCTGCTAGTTGAAATTTTTGGGGCTACCAGATATTTTGTCGCTAAGATCTTAGTGTGGATGGGAAAGTGGCTGATAGTTACGATATTAGAAAATATAAAAACCCTCTATTTACAGTTGATAGTGTGTTGTTCACTGTAAAAGATGCGGATTTAAAGGTTTTGTTAGTCAAGCGAGCGAGCGAACCTTTTACCGGTCAATGGGCGTTACCGGGTGGCTTTATTGACATAGATATCGATCATGATGCGGATATGACCGCATTACGTAAATTAAAAGAAAAGACTAATATCACCCCTCAATATTTGGAGCAATTGCATACCTATTCGGGAGTAAGTCGCGATCCACGAGGATTTAGTGTTACCCTGGTCTACTTTGCTCTCGTCGCAGAGGGAAACGCATCAGCACATGTAGCAACAGTTGATGATGTGAAATGGACAAGTGTGGGGGAGTTACAGGGCCTACCTGTGGCCTTTGATCATAAATATATTGTAGAACAGGCAAGGCAGAGGTTGAAGCAAAAGGCTTTGTATTCAATGGTGCCAGTATATTGCTTACCAGAATACTTTACCGTTGGGCAGTTCAAGTCTGTTATCGAAACTATTTTAGGCAAAACTGTACAGCGCAAGACCATTATCAGGCGTATAGAAGCAACTGATATGTTGGAAAAAATGGATGAAAAAGTTAGGTCAGGAGGCCGGTTCGCTCAGTTGTACCGAGTTAAACCAGGCGTAGATATCGTTAATTTTGAACGCAACCTTAGTACATAATCCTTTGGGGATTATTTTATGGTGACTGCTTAATTTCGGATAAATTGTCCCTAACCTAATAGAGATAACATATTTAGTGCTGGTTTATCATATGACTAGCAAGCTGTGCCAATGATTGGCGCAGGTTTTCTCGCAATACTGGGTTGTCAATTTCTTGATCAAGCGCTTTGTTCATACAATGCATCCACTGGTCGCGTAAGTCTTTATCAATAGGAAAGGGCATATGGCGCTGTCTTAGGCGCGGGTGACCGTATTGTTCTACAAATAAATCAGGCCCACCGAGCCAGCCAGAGAGAAACTCAAAAAACACCTGACGAATGCGATCTAATGGCTGGGGATGCATATCATATAAAGGTTTTGCGTATTCATCTTGAGCCATAATGTCGTAAAATCGATTAGCTAGAGAACGGGCCCCTGGCTCACCTCCAATCATATCATAAGGGGTTTGTGACACGGTCGGGTGCTCGGTTTTGGCAGCGGTGGTTGATGAATTTGCATCTTTTTTGAGGATGCGTTTAAGTAACTGCTTCATAGCCTGCTCAATTATTAGGAAAGATAATGGATAAATACGCGGTTTTTGGTAACCCTATTAAGCACTCTAAATCTCCCCTTATTCACCAAGCGTTTGCTCGCCAACAGGGGATAGAGGTGGATTACCAGCGCATTTTAGCACCGTTAGAAAGCTTTGAGCAGTCGGTGACTGACTTTTTCGCCGCCGGTGGCAAGGGAGCCAATGTCACTTTACCTTTTAAAGAGCGTGCTTTTGCGTTGGCTGACACATTAACTGAACGCGCGCAATTAGCGGCAGCGGTTAATACCTTAGTGCTTACTCCGCAAGGCAAGTTAATGGGCGACAACACCGACGGCATTGGCTTGGTCAGCGACTTGCAAAGGGCCTTTGGTCCGCTGCGCGATAGACATGTATTGTTACTCGGAGCGGGAGGGGCTGCGAAAGGGGCTGTGTTACCCTTAATTGAAAGTGGTATTGGCTCACTCACGATCGCTAATCGTACCGCAAGTAAAGCACAGCAGTTGGCAGAGCGTATAGATAGCAACGTAGCGGTTCATGGCTGTGGCTTTACGCAGTTAAGTGAAGGCCCTTTTGATATTGTTATCAACTCCACTTCGTCCAGTGTTCACGGTCAGGTGCCAGATATTGATACTAAGGTAATGCAACACTGCCAGTATGCTTATGATATGTACTATGCCGATCAGCCAACCAGCTTTATGCGCTGGGCAGGTGACATAAACAGTTATGTTTTTTGTGCTGATGGTCTCGGTATGCTGGTGGCTCAAGCCGCTCATGCATTTGCCTTGTGGCGTGGCTTTATGCCTGACTGTGAGCCAGTCATTCGTGCCTTAAGAGAGGGGCAGTTAAAATGAATCAAGCTATCCAATTCGTAGACCGTGTAGAGTACATCAATGGTGTACTCACCTTTTACGCTATGGCCAATGGCATGCTAATACCCTGCACTATAGATATGGACAATATCGAACGCAGTGATGCGCTTACACACTTTGCGCAATTAAGATTTGACTACGAAGAGGTCGCGCAGCAACTTATCGAAGATGAGGAGTTTACCGCCGAGGGCCAAGTGGTTATTCCACCACTGGCACCACTTCGTTAAGATATTCGTCTTTTAAGCGCACATAATTATCTGCGGATACTTTCAAAAATGTACGTTCGTCATCGCTCAGTGGTCGAGCTTGCTTTGCTGGGCTGCCAACATACAAGTATCCAGACTGCAGCGTTTTATTCGGGGGAACAAGCGCGCCACCGGCGATAATCACATCATCTTCGACGGTGACGTTGTCCATGATAATGGCACCCATACCAACGAGAATACGGTTTCCTAACTTGCAGCCATGGAGCATGGCCTTGTGTCCTACCGTGACATCGTCGCCAATAATAAGAGGGTAACCTTCGGGGTTCGCTTTGCTGGCGCGCGTCAGGTGCAATACCGAACCATCTTGAATATTAGTGCGTTTACCAATGCGCATATAGTTTACATCGCCGCGAGCGGCTACCAGTGGCCAAATACTTGCGTTCTCGGCGACCTCTATATCTCCAACCAGCACAGCTGACTCATGAACATAGGCTGTCTTATCAATATTCGGTGCTTTACCTTTGTAGCTTTGTATAGTCATAGTTATCCCTTTAAGGTGATCTTGTTCCACTTTAGCTAGAGCTCTGCCGGAGCACAATAGAGTTGGCGAAAATGTGTTCGGGAGTTCGGTTTTCTCCCTAACATGAGGTAATTATAGCGTTAATAACGTAGTAAAAGTGTTTATATAGGCCGGAATTTGAGCGAACGATCCATTTTTTGCAGTTTTCTTTAAAAAAGGGGTTGCGTGGAAATCGAATCTCCCTATAATGCGCATCCACCGACACGGCGGACTGCTTACAAACAAGCACTTCAACGAGTTGGGTGAGTCAA
>NZ_JAKRFS010000008.1:0-87550 GCF_022347875.1 Pseudoalteromonas sp. CNC9-20
GACTCACCCAACTCGTTGAAGTGCTTGTTTGTAAGCAGTCCGCCGTGTCGGTGGATGCGCATTATAGGGAGATTCGATTTCCACGCAACCCCTTTTTTAAAGAAAACTGCAAAAAACGGATCGTTTGAACAAAAATAAAACTAAAACTACTGTATTTAACAGTTATAGATCTATTTAAGATCTAAATTGCTACATTTAAGATGTTTTATATAGAGAAGGGTTTAGCTAAATAGCTATATATAGAAGAGCTGAAATTTAATTTTGGCCATAAAAAGAAAAAGCCGAGCATAAGCTCGGCTTTTTGTGTCTTTTACGACTTACTCTGCAGACTGTGCGTCTTCTTGAACGTCTTCGCTCGCAACTGGGCGATCTACTAGTTCAATGTAAGCCATTGGTGCGTTGTCGCCTGCACGGAAGCCACACTTCAAAATACGAGTGTAACCACCAGGACGGCCTTCGTAGCGAGGACCAATCTCGCTAAACAACTTACCAACAACTTCTTTATCACGCGTGCGAGCAAATGCTAAACGGCGATTTGCAACGCTATCAGTCTTAGCCAGTGTGATTAAAGGTTCAATTACACGGCGCAGCTCTTTCGCTTTAGGCAATGTTGTTTTGATGATTTCGTGCTTCACCAAAGAACCAGCCATATTGCTGAACATCGCTTTGCGATGGCTGCTGTTACGGTTTAATTGACGACCACTCTTACGATGGCGCATGACCCTATCCTTCTAACTAAACTAAATATAGTGATTTAGATTACTCAGCTAAGCTTGCTGGCGGCCAGTTTTCTAGGCGCATGCCTAGAGACAGACCACGTGATGCAAGCACGTCTTTGATCTCAGTTAGAGACTTCTTACCTAAGTTAGGTGTTTTCAGAAGCTCAACTTCGGTACGCTGTACTAAATCACCGATATATTGAATTTGCTCGGCTTTCAAGCAGTTTGCTGAACGAACTGTTAGCTCAAGATCATCAACTGGACGAAGCAGAATAGGATCGAATTCTGGCTTCTCTTCCTTCTCTTCTGGCTCAGAAACATCACGTAAGTCTACGAATGCTTCTAATTGCTCAGCAAGAATGGTCGACGCACGGCGGATCGCTTCTTCAGGATCTAAAGTGCCGTTTGTTTCCATATCAATGATTAACTTGTCTAAGTCAGTACGTTGTTCAACACGTGCTGATTCGACCGAGTACGCAATACGCTCAACTGGGCTGAATGATGCATCAAGCAACAAACGGCCGATTGGGCGCTCATCGTCTTCAGAGGATACGCGGCTAGAAGCTGGTACATAACCACGACCACGCTCAACACGGATGCGCATACTGATCTCGCTATTGTCAGTTGTTAAATGACAAATTACGTGATCAGGATTGCTGATTGTTACATCACCATCGTGCTGGATATCTGCCGCAGTCACAGGGCCTACACCAGATTTAGTCAGGGTCAGAAAAACTTCATCTTTGCCTTCGATATTAACTGCTAGACCTTTAAGGTTTAACAGGATTTCAATGATGTCTTCTTGTACGCCTTCTTTCGCGCTGTACTCATGTAAAACGCCATCAATTTCTACCTCAGTAACTGCGCATCCAGGCATAGATGACAACAGAATACGACGTAGAGCGTTTCCTAGAGTGTGACCAAAACCACGCTCAAGCGGCTCTAGTACCACTTTTGAACGAGTTGGGTTGATAGCGTCGATATCGACTAACCTTGGTTTTAGGAATTCGGTTACAGAACCCTGCATTTTATCCTCTCTTAACTCTTAACTTTACTTCGAGTAAAGTTCGACGATTAGTTGTTCGTTAATGTCCGCAGACAGATCAGAACGCTCAGGTAGGCGCTTAAAAGTACCTTCCATTTTCTTACCGTCAACTTCAACCCAAGTTGGCTTCTCACGTTGCTCAGCCAATTCTAGAGCTCCAACGATACGTGCTTGCTTCTTCGACTTCTCACGAATTTCTACCTGATCTTCAGGAGTAACGTTGAAAGAAGGAATGTTTACAACACGACCATTAACCATAATCGCTTTGTGACTTACTAGCTGACGCGCTTCAGCACGTGTGCTTGCAAAACCCATGCGATATACAACATTGTCTAGACGTTGCTCTAGAAGCTGAAGTAGGTTTTCACCTGTATTGCCTTTAAGGCGAGCAGCTTCTTTGTAGTAGTTACGGAATTG
Organism: Pseudoalteromonas sp. CNC9-20; assembly: GCF_022347875.1. NCBI lineage: Bacteria > Pseudomonadati > Pseudomonadota > Gammaproteobacteria > Alteromonadales > Pseudoalteromonadaceae > Pseudoalteromonas > Pseudoalteromonas sp. CNC9-20. Next base: position 2,182 of record NZ_JAKRFS010000008.1, read on the forward strand.
CTTTTCAAGGATGCCGTACATACGACGAACCTTTTGCTTTTCACGTAGCTGTAGACCGTAGTCAGATAAACGACCCTTACGGGCGCCGTGCTGACCAGGTGCTGTCTCAAGTTTACACTTAGAGTCGATAGCTCGTACGCCGCTCTTAAGGAACAGGTCAGTACCTTCACGACGACTTAGCTTGAGCTTAGGGCCCAAATATCTTGCCATGTTCTTTCTCCTAACCTATTGTTATACGCGACGTTTCTTCGGTGGACGACAACCATTGTGTGGAATTGGCGTCACGTCAGTGATGTTTGTGATACGGAAACCAGCAGCATTCAATGCACGTACAGCAGACTCACGGCCTGGACCTGGACCTTTAATGAATACTTCTAAGTTCTTCAAACCGTATTCTTGTGCAGCAGTACCTGCACGCTCTGCAGCTACCTGAGCAGCGAATGGTGTAGATTTACGTGAACCACGGAAACCTGAACCACCGGCAGTTGCCCAAGAAAGTGCATTACCTTGACGGTCTGTAATCGTAACAATAGTGTTGTTGAAAGACGCATGAACGTGAGCCATGCCATCAGCAACTTGCTTTTTGACCTTCTTACGACGAATTGGTGCTTTAGCCATAATTTACCCCACCTTATTTCTTGATAGGCTTGCGAGGACCCTTACGAGTACGCGCGTTAGTCTTAGTACGCTGACCACGTAGTGGTAGCGAACGACGGTGACGTAAACCACGGAAGCAACCAAGGTCCATAAGACGCTTGATGTTCAAAGTAACTTCACGACGAAGATCACCTTCTACAGTGTACTTGCCAACTTCTTCACGAAGCGTGTCAAGAGTTTCGTCATTTAGTTCACCGATTTTAGTATCTTCTGCGATACCTACCGCTGCCAAGATCGCCTTAGCGCGGGTTTTACCTACACCATAAATTGAGGTTAAGCCAATAACCGCATGTTTATGATCAGGAACGTTAATGCCAGCTATACGGGCCACTAACACATCTCCTATAGTTTAAATTTGGTAATCATCTTCTCGAAAAGCCCGTTAGGATACTCAAGTGATGACCAAACTACAATGAAAAACACAGGCCGAGCATACCACTCAGCCTGCATGACTTGTTTAATTAGCCTTGCCTTTGCTTGTGCTTAGGCTCACTGCAAATCACACGTACAACGCCGGCACGTTTGATTACTTTGCAGTTACGGCAGATTTTCTTAACGGAAGCACGTACTTTCATTACTCAACTCCGTAAACCGACCTTATCGGCCATAGCCTTTAAGGTTTGCTTTTTTCAGCACAGAATCATACTGATGTGACATCAGATGGGTCTGTACTTGTGCCATAAAGTCCATGATCACAACAACGATAATCAAGATTGATGTACCGCCGAAGTAGAATGGCGTTTGCCATGCCATGGTCATAAACTCGGGCACTAGACAGATAAAGGTAATGTACAAGGCACCTGCCAATGTCAGGCGTGTCATTACTTTATCAATGTATTTCGATGTCTGCTCACCTGGACGAATACCTGGAATGAAAGCTCCAGATTTTTTCAGGTTGTCTGCAGTTTCACGCGGGTTGAAAACCAACGCAGTGTAGAAAAAGCAGAAAAAGATAATAGCAGCAGCCAAGACCATTGCGTACAGCGGTTGACCCGGAGTCAATGCTGTGGAAATGGCTTGTAACACGTCAGCTACAGGACCTTCACCCTGGCCGAACCAGCTTGCAATTGTACCAGGGAACAGAATGATACTACTAGCAAAGATTGGTGGAATAACCCCAGCCATATTTACTTTCAACGGCAAGTGTGTGCTTTGAGCAGCGTACACCTGACGACCTTGTTGGCGCTTTGCGTAGTTAACAACAATACGACGTTGACCACGTTCAAAGAAAACCACCAAGTAAGTAACGGCAAACACGATTACCGCAATCAATACCAGTACCAAAATGTTCAATTCACCTTGGCGCGCCATTTCGGCTGTCGAACCAATAGCAGACGGCAGGTTAGCTACGATACCAACAAAAATCAGAACTGAGATACCGTTACCGATACCACGCTCTGTAATTTGTTCGCCCAACCACATTAAGAACATACAGCCGGTTACTAAGCTCACTACAGCAGTGAAGTAGAAACCAAAGCCGGGGTTAACAACTAACCCGTCCATCATGTTCGGTAAGCCAGTAGCAATACCGATTGATTGGAACGTAGCAAGCACGAGCGTACCATAACGCGTGTACTGACTGATTTTCTTACGCCCCTGTTCACCCTCTTTTTTCAGCTCTACCATCGCAGGATGTATATGCGTTAGTAGCTGCATGATAATTGAGGCCGAAATATAGGGCATAATACCCAGTGCAAGTACCGAAGCACGCTCAAGCGCACCACCGCTGAACATGTTGAACATTTCAACAATGGTGCCCTTCTGTTGCTCGAAGAATTCGGCAAGTACAGCGGCGTCAATCCCAGGGATCGGCACGAATGAACCTAAACGGTAAATAATGATAGCACCGAGTACAAATAGTAAACGACGCTTCAACTCCGCAAGCCCGCTTTGTGCACTTTGCATATCGTGACCTGGTTTAGCCATAAAGTACTTCCTTACTCTTCTACCTTGCCTCCGGCAGCTTCAATCGCTTCGCGTGCACCTTTGGTCACTTTAAGACCTTTAACAGTGACGGCGCGAGAAACTTCACCAGATTTAACTACTTTAACGAACTGGATGTTCTTCTTAACCAGACCAGCTGCTTGTAACGCGTTTAGATCTACCACATCGCCTTCAACTTTAGCGATTTCGAATAGATTCACTTCTTTAGTCGCAAGAGACTTGCGTGAAGTGAAACCAAACTTAGGTAGACGACGTTGCATAGGCATTTGACCGCCTTCGAAACCAACGCGTACTTTACCACCAGAACGTGATTTTTGACCTTTGTGACCACGGCCACCAGTTTTACCTAGGCCAGAACCGATACCACGGCCCACACGTTTGCCGGCTGATTTTGCACCTGCAGCAGGTGAAAGTGTATTCAAATTCATTCGAATTACCCCTCAACCTTAACCATGTAAGAAACTTGGTTGATCATACCACGTACTGAAGGCGTATCTTCTAGCTCTACAGTGTGGTTGATACGACGTAAACCAAGGCCACGTAATGTAGCTCTATGCTTCGGCAAGCGGCCGATTGAACTACGTACTTGAGTTACTTTTACTGTATTTGCCATGGTGTCTTACCCCAAAATTTCTTCAACGCTAAGACCACGCTTCGCAGCAACTGCTTCTGGAGACTTCATGTTCTCTAGTGCTGAGATAGTTGCGCGAACAACGTTGATCGGGTTAGTCGAACCGTAGGCTTTTGACAATACGTTTTGTACACCAGCTACTTCTAGTACTGCACGCATCGCACCACCGGCGATGATACCAGTACCTTCAGATGCTGGTTGCATGTACACTTTAGAACCAGCGTGACGACCCTTGATAGGGTGCTGAAGTGTATTGCCTTTAAGCTCTACCTTGATCATGTTACGACGTGCTTTTTCCATTGCTTTTTGAATAGCAGCTGGAACTTCACGTGCTTTACCATAACCAAAACCTACTTTACCTGCGCCGTCACCTACTACTGTAAGTGCAGTGAAGCTAAAGATACGACCACCTTTAACCACCTTAGACACACGGTTTACCGCGATTAGCTTTTCAGCCAAATCAGGCTGTTGTTGCTTTGCTTCTACGTTAGCCATTGTCTACTCCTAGAATTGCAGACCGGCTTCACGCGCTGCATCCGCAAGCGCCTTCACACGGCCGTGATATTTAAAGCCACTGCGGTCAAAAGCGATACTTTCGTTAACGCCTTTTTCAGCCGCACGTTCTGCAACTGCTTTACCCACTGCTTGAGCAGCTTCGATGTTGCCAGTGCCTTTAACTGTTTCAGCAATTGCTTTCTCAACAGTAGAAGCAGCAGCCAGTACACTACCCTCAGCACTAATAACCTGAGCATAGATGTGACGTGGCGTGCGGTGGATAACAAGGCGGATTTTGCCCTGTTCAATAAAATTTCTACGTGAGCGCTTAGCGCGACGTAGACGTGCTGTTCTCTTATCCATCGTCCTACCTTACTTCTTCTTAGCCTCTTTACGACGCACGTATTCGTCAGCATAGCGAACACCTTTACCTTTATAAGGCTCTGGCTCACGGTATGCGCGAATGTTTGCAGCAGTTTGACCAACTAGCTGCTTGTCTGCGCCCTTAACAACGATCTCAGTTTGGCTCGGAGCTTCAATCGTGATGCCCTCTGGGATCTCGAAGTTGACTGGGTGTGAGAAGCCTAGCGTTAAATCTAGTACTTTACCTTTCACCGCAGCACGGTAACCAACACCAACTAGCTGTAGCTTCTTCTCGTAACCGTCGTTCACACCAACAATCATGTTGTTGATAAGTGCACGTGCAGTACCAGCTTGAGCCCAAGCGTTAGCAACGCCTTCTACAGGTTTAGTGGTGATTACATTGTCTTCGAATGAAACTTCAACCGCTTCGTTGATAGCACGGCTAAGTTCACCATTCTTACCTTTAACTGTGATGTCCTGGCCTTTAAGCGTGATTTCTACACCGGCTGGAACATTAATAGGTGCCTTTGCTATACGCGACATAGTCCCCTCCGATTACGCTACAAAGCCAATGATTTCACCGCCCACGCCAGCGCTACGCGCAGCACGGTCAGTCATCAGGCCTTTAGAAGTTGATACGATAGCGATACCTAGACCACCCATTACCTTAGGTAATGCGTCACGTTTCTTATAGATACGTAGACCAGGGCGGCTAACACGCTGGATGTTTTCGATTACAGCTTTGCCTTCGAAGTACTTAAGCTCGATGTTTAGTTCAGGTTTAGCGCCTTCTGTTACTGAGTAACCAGAAACATAACCTTCATCAGTTAGTACTTTAGCAACTGCTATTTTCAGCTTTGAAGATGGCATTGAGATAGAAACCTTCTTCGCAGTCTGGCCGTTACGGATACGTGTGAACAAATCCGCAATAGGATCTTGCAAGCTCATTGTCTTACTCCCGTGATTCTATTACCAACTAGCCTTTTTAAGGCCAGGAATTTCACCGCGCATAGCTGCTTCGCGAACTTTGATACGGCTTAGGCCGAACTTGCGAAGGTAACCATGTGGGCGGCCCGTGATGTTACAACGATTACGTTGACGTGCAGGGCTTGAATCACGCGGAAGAGTCTGAAGCTTCAGAACCGCGTCCCAACGCTCTTCATCTGATGAATTAACATCGCTGATGATAGCTTTTAGTGCCGCACGCTTTTCAGCGTATTGGGCAACTAGTTTAGTGCGCTTTGCTTCGCGCGCTTTCATTGAATTCTTTGCCATAACCCTACCCTTATTTCTTGAATGGGAAGTTAAACGCTTCTAACAACGCACGGCCTTCCTCATCATTCTGCGCAGAAGTAGTGATAGTGATGTCTAGGCCACGTACACGGTCTACACGGTCATAATCGATTTCTGGGAAGATGATTTGTTCACGTACGCCCATGCTGTAGTTGCCGCGACCGTCGAAAGACTTAGCGCTTACACCACGGAAATCGCGAATACGCGGGATAGCGATTGAAACCAAACGCTCAAAAAAGTCCCACATACGCTCGCCACGTAGGGTTACTTTACAACCAATTGGGTAGCCTTCACGGATCTTAAAGCCAGCAACTGATTTGCGTGCTTTCGTGATAAGAGGCTTCTGACCAGAGATTGCTTCTAGATCAGCAACAGCGTTTTCTAGAATTTTCTTGTCAGCTAGGGCTTCGCCCACACCCATGTTTAATGTGATCTTTTCGATCTGAGGGACTTGCATGACAGAGCTGAAACCAAACTTCTTTTGAAGTTCAGCGACTACTTTGTCTTTATATACTTCATGCAGTTTCGCCATCGTCTACTCCAACTATTAAATAGTTTTACCAGTAGATTTGAAGATACGTAATTTCTTACCGTCTTCAATCTTGAAACCTACACGATCTGCTTTACCCGTTTCCGAGTTGTAGATCGCAACGTTTGATACGTCGATAGACGCTTCTTTCTCAACAATACCGCCAGCTTGGTTCAACTGAGGAACAGGCTTTTGGTGCTTCTTGATAAGGTTTACGCCTTCAACAAATACTCGACCAGTTTCAGTAACAACTGAAAGCACTTTACCGCGCTTACCTTTGTCTTTACCGGCCAGTACGATTACTTCGTCATCACGACGGATTTTTGCTGCCATGATCGACTCCTTATAGTACTTCTGGTGCTAGTGAAACGATCTTCATGAACTTTTCAGTACGAAGTTCACGAGTCACAGGGCCGAAGATACGGGTTCCGATTGGCTGGTTGCTATCGTTTAAGATAACAGCCGCATTGCTATCGAAACGGATCAAAGAGCCGTCTGGACGACGAACGCCTTTTTTGGTACGCACAACAACCGCGTTTTTAACATCACCTTTTTTAACTTTGCCGCGAGGAATCGCTTCCTTAACAGCAACTTTAATGATGTCACCAACCGATGCGTAACGACGGTGTGAACCGCCAAGGACTTTAATACACTGCACTTTGCGGGCGCCGCTGTTATCTGCAACGTCCAGCTGAGTTTGCATTTGGATCATCTTAATGTGCTCCGGTGTAGTTACAACTCGCCATAATTCCGTTAGAAATTAAGGCATTAAATAAATTATCCGCTCAATTAACAGGCAACTTTTCGGTTACTTGTGTGCTGAGGGCGGGCAATTGTATCAGTAATGGCGGGCAAAAGGTAGGCTAATTTTTAATTAATTTCTTTACTTAGCTCGGTTAATAAAGGCTCTGAGAGCCCCAAGGTGAGAACAGAAAATTATCGAAAACAGGCTATTTTTCGCACCATCAATTGCTTATAAAAGCATCAAGGCACAAAAGTGCCTTGATGCTGCATGTATATATGGGGGGGATTAGCCGCCAAACAAGCCTTTGAGTTTGTCTTTTACTTTTTCTTTGGCTTTTTCTTTCACTTCCTCTTTGGCTGCCTCACCAACGTCCAAGTTAACCGCCACGTCATGGAAAGGACCTTTTATACGAACCGGAATTTTGAAACCGGTACTGTCATCGGTGGTGCCTTGACCTTCGATTGAATCCACAATCCCCGTTACTAAGCGGTAGTTTACCTTGGTCGCGGGGAGATCCACTTGGCCTTCACCAGTAATACGAATGAGCGGGCTTAGCAACGATAAATCTGAGTTGACGCCAACGCCTTTGGTAAAGTTCATACTCCCCGTTAAAGCGGTAAAGTCTGTCTGCTGTGACTTATCAAAGCCAGTATTAAGGCCTTGTGAAAGTGCGGATGTATTTCCCTTAATGAGTTCCTTCGCCTTTCGCACCAATTCAGCAATGTTCGCTCCTTTAACAGCACCATCGGCAAAACTGAATGCTAATTTGCCAGCCAGCGCATCAACGAAGTCTTGTTGGCTTTGCCCTTCGGTAGTCAGTTGCCAATTGAGCGCCCCTTTACCCATTAACTTATCAAACTTCACCGCATCGCTAAGAAGAGGCTCAGCATTTATACCACTGAGGTCAAACTGAGTATCGATGTGGTAAGGCTGTCGCGCTGCGTTCAGCGTTACTTCGCCGGTTCCCTGACCTTCATAGGCAGCGAATTTATCCATACTGAGAGTGGCTACGGCATTATCAAGCTTAATACTGAATTGGTTCTCACCGAGTGTAATATCACGCGCTTTTAAGCCACTTGAGCGAACCACAATATCGGCATCAAGGGCATTCAGGGCAGAAAGGTCTATCGGCGTATCATCCCACTCTAAGGGTTGAGCCTGAGAATCATCGTTACTTGGTTGCTCGGTATTCGCGGCAGGCTCCGGTAAGTAAGGGTTTAAATCTAGCATGCCCAAATCTACATTGGCAGTAAGCGCTAAACGCTCGCCAAGGTGAATCGTACTCATACCTTCAATGGCAAGCTGATCTAACGTCGCCACGAGCTTATTAATAGTAAAAGCCTGCCCTTGCAGCTGCATACTGCCCTCTAAACGGAAATCATTAAACGCGTTGTCTTTGGCATTGAGCTCAACGCCTTGCCACTTGGCAATGCGCTTCACCGAATCCCCTTGCAACATCAAGGTGCCGCTAATATTTCCACCCTGCTCAGCAATGTTGCCTTTAAATTCCATATCAACAAGCGTAGATGTTAAGTTTTGCGTAAGCGTAAATGGTCGACCTTCGATGGCTTTGATTGGGTTATCCAATTCTATATCAAGGTTAAACCGCTCACCCATGTACGTTATACCCCCTTCTAGTTCTAAAGGTTGGCGTAACGATTTAAGTAATATCGCTAATTCCAAGTCGCTAATTTGTTGTTTACTTCCAGTTTGCCCGTCCAGATAGGTGAACTGACCACCATAAATAGCCACTTCTCCAAGCTCAATATCAAAGTTGTCTGGCAGCTTGACTTGGCCTTGCTCAGTGCTTTGTTGCGATTGCTCAGTTGCGACCTTATCAAAGAGCTGCCAATTACCTTGGCCTTGGGCATTTGTTTCCAGCAACACATCCGGCTCACGGATAACAAACTTATCCAGCTTCACTTCGCCAGAGAATAAGGTGCTCCAGGGGATATGCACATCCAATTGTTTCATCGTCGCCATATTGGCTCGCGATCCCCCTTCCATATTGCTAAAGCTAACATCATTAAGCTCTAATCGCAGTGAAGGGAAAATCGCTAAGTCTTTATCGCCGGCAATCGTCAGTGTGCGCCCAGTGGTGTTTTGTACCTGCTCTGACACTTTATTGAAGATGGCATCGACAGGAATAAAGAAAGGAATGGCGATGAGTAAGCCGATAATTACGACTATGATTACGCCCAAAACCTTGGCTAGGGTCTTCATGGTGAACCTCGTTCCATTAAAGCAAATGTGTTTAGCATAACCTAAAGTAGTTATCTGTGTAATTGTAGTTAAAGTTCATGAATATAGGATGATAGTTGCTGAGCCAGTGTATGCACTGCTTGCGCCATGGTTTTCTCCCAAGGTAGGGCGAAGGTCATACGAAAAAAACGCGCATAATCGATTTGTGGCATAAAGAGTTCGCCAGGCGCAATGGCGATACGCCGAGTAATCAACCGTTGCCATAGCTCATCACTGCAGCCCCCTTGAGGAAGCTCAAACCATAAACTTGGCCCACCACCGATATCTTGGTACAAATGCGCAACGCCAAAGTGATTGAAAATTTCATCAACCTGCTGGTACTGCCTTAATAGTTGCGCTCGTAAACGTCGGGTTAAACGTCGATAGTCACCACTGCGATACAAATGAGTAACCAGCTCTTGGCTCGCGATGTCGCTCGCCTCACTAAGCACTGATTTAGTCAAAATAATATCAGCAACGCAATTACGGCAGAGCATATACCCCAAGGTTAGAGCAAACGACAATGTATCACTGTAGTCACATATGCTGATCACCGCTAGAGAGCTATCTTCATCTAAGAGGCTCGCAATTGACGGAGGTCGAAACTCACTAAAACTAAGCTCACCACGGTCATATTCGATTAGCGCAACATCATGGCGCTGCGCCCAAGCCAACAATGCACGTTTTTGTTGTTCGCTCAGCAGGCGCCCTGTCGGATCTTGATAATTAGGGTTAAAAATATAAGCGCGAATGTCATGCTCTTGTCGAGCCTGCTCCAATAATGCCAATTCGGTTTCGAAGTCCGGCTGTATAGGGACACCCACATAAGCTTGAGCGCTGTGGTGCAAATGCGCCAATATAAAAAATGAGCTTGGAGACTCAACTGCCACCTTATGCTCACTCAACCCTAACCCCTTTAACGCCAAAGTAAGTGCCGAACTGCGTCCATGGGTAATGACGACCTCGGCTGGATTTATAAGCTGCTGACTCAACGCATAATGTGTCGCAATTTCTTGACGCAGCGAATCAATACCGGCTTCGCGATTGTCTTGGAGTAATTTAAATGGACGCTGCCTGCGCACACGCTTTTGCGCCCGCGTGAGTAGCGCTTCGTTGTCTAATACCGTACTTGGCCCAGTGCAGGATAGCGGCACTATATCTGCGTCGTTAAAACTGTATTGCACCGCTTTGTGTAACGGCATGGAAATCAGCTCACTTGGGATTAATTTATCACCAAAGTTTTGTTGCGCAGTGCTTTGTTGACGAGCACAAACGTAATAACCACTGCGCGGCCGGGCCTCAATGAGTTGTTGTCTTTGCAAATGTTCATAAATTTTAGCAGCTGTCGATATCCCAACTTTTCTTTCACGAGCGAAATCCCGGACAGAAAGAAGCCTATCACCCTGTTTTAATTGGCCATTATTAATTGACTTAGCTAGTACCTCGGCCTCTCGCTGATAGATAAAACTGGGCATCTGTATTGCTTATTTTTCATTTTTATTGTGTCTGTTTTGTTTTTTTACGTGCCATTACACTGGTTGTCAAACGAAAAGGAGCTAACATGACCCTATTAATAGACACACCAAGGCTGCAGATGCGTCATTTCCGGCTTGCTGATGCCGAAGCAGTGCGCGCATTTAATGCCAACACCGAAGTCACTCGGTATACCGGAGACCCCGCTCAGATAAGCACCAGCGAACAGGCTCGGCGCCTCATCAAAGACGTTTGGTTACACGAATACAAACGTTATGGTTACGCTCGTTATGCCTTGATACACAAGCAACACAACAAGTTAATTGGATTTTGTGGTTTTAAGTTCAACCCACAACAACAGCTTGCTGATTTAGGCTACCGCATGCTTCCTCAGTATTGGCAACAGGGTCTTGGCTATGAGGCGGCACAAAGCGTCATGACATATGGGCTAAACACCCTCGCATTACCAGGAATTTATGCCGAAGTAGATAGTGCCAATACGAGCTCTGTACGCATTTTGCAAAAACTTGGTTTTACGCACACGAATTCATATCGTCAATGGGGGCTCAACCTACAACGCTATGATTATATGTGTGTTCCCTATAGTAGATAAGCCTCCAAGCTACTTAAAACAGCAAAGTCAATATTGCATCAACACACAATGTCAGTATGATGCACAGCCCCGCTTAAAGTGGGCTGTGTTGTATCAAGTGGAGTTGTAGTACCAAGCATGAAGAAGTTGCTTATATCCCCATCAAAAATGGCGCTGGGTGAACAAGAAAGTCAGATTTATCAAAATATTTTAAAACAGGCGACCGATATCAGCCTAAATCTAATGGCGGTGAAGGTTGAAAACCACCCAGACGAGTTCTTAGGTTGGTGTTATGAGTTACTTGACGCACTCAATAACCGCCTAAACTACGAGTTACTAGAGCCTCAGCAGCTCCCTTGTGTAAAGAAGCTACACACACTGCTTACTGAAGCCATTAGCTTTTTGCAACTGAAGGCCTTGCGTATTACTCCCTGGCCAGTGCTATGTGAATACCTGCAACAGCAGCAATCACGCGTTTTATTAGATGAACACTTAGCCTTATGTGACTACATCGACAGGTTGCGGGAACAGTCGTTAGCTGAACTCAGTAAAGAGGACCGCCTTGTAGTCGCGGGTAAACACCTCAACAGCCATGACCCAGCAGTCTACCGCTTTGATGTCGAGCTCTTTGCTGCAACGAGAAGCAATAAAGCATTTCACCAATTGCTGGCTGATTTCCCAGCTCTTTTTGATCAGGCTTTGGCGCACATTCCACTACAAGGAGAGGTAACGCGCGAGCATTACAGTGCCTTTGTTACAGCCTATCAAAGCATCTTCATCGATGCCGATGAAAAGCCTACACTTGCTCCGGCAACGCGCCTGTTAGCCATGCGCCGACCCGATGTATTCACTCCTGCCAGCCAAGCTAAATTAGATACTTTGTGCGCTGCGCTAGGTGTTGCCAAATTGAGTAACCGCGACTTCGAGCGATATTGGCAGGAACTGGTATGCACTATAACTCGCCTACCCTGGTACACTATGGCCAGCGGCGACAATGACCTAGAGCAACGCTTGTGTGCCAACAAGGCACTTTTACCATGCTTATTTTTCTATTTCGCCGAGGATAGTGCACAGCAATCAAACTACTACAAGCTGCTCCATAAGCCGAAGCGTTCATCTTCCAGCAAAGCACCTAGACGCAGCAAAGAGTCTGCAGCAACGCTGGTAGATAGAGCTTTAGCCGAAGATGATATCCCAGAGCATATTCGTGCCAAGCGCGACTCTATCATCGCCGAAGTGGAGAAAGGCCGCAGCATCAATGATACCCTCACCTTGATGCGCACCATTTTCGGTTAACCCCTCATCCCATACAGAGCGCCGCTCGGCGCTCCAGCTTATCAAGCGCCTCCCTCTGGTTTGCAGCAACAGTACCAGCGCATAACGAGTCACGGTGGTGTGAATTATCTCGGTGCATCCGCATAAAATATGCACCAGGGTCGTGCAACAGCTCACTTTGTGAAATCTGGCCATTTCCAAAAATCAATACCAAGCTGTTGAAAAATATTTAATTATTAATTTATTTCATACTCTGGCATAGCCTTTGCCCTGTTTATGCCAACACAGCGCGAAAACGGGAATGAAACAATGATAAAAACAACACGCTGGCAAGTCTCGGGGCTACTCTGTCTCGCCCTGTTGCCTATTACAGGTCATGCTAAGAACAGTCTAACTGCGAATGTGGCGGCTAGTTCAAACTATTATTGGCGAGGGATCACACAAAGTGATGATCAAGCCGCAGTATCGGGCGGCTTAGATTATGCTACGGACAGTGGCTTCTATATGGGGACTTGGCTATCCAATATTGATTTCGGCGAAGCCGCAAGCACTAGTTATGAAATGGATTTGTACGCTGGCTTTGGTGGCACAGCGGGAGAAATCGATTACGACGTTGGCTATATCTATTATGCCTACCCTGATGCCGCTGACGATATTGGGTTTGGTGAGGTTTATGGTTCACTAAGCTGGCAATGGCTGAGCGCAGGAGCTAGCTACCTACTTAATGCCGAAGACGATGCCACCAGTGAAGAAGATATGCTTTATTTAGAGCTCAATGCTAGTTTTCCAGTTTTCACCGACACTGAGCTCGCATTTCACCTAGGCCATTCAAGTGGTGACACCGTTCGGGAGTGGTATGGTGAAGATGATAGTTACTTAGATTATGGCGTTAGCATCAGTAAAGCCGGGTTCACACTTGGCCTGTTGCAAACTGATCTTGATGCCGATGACGATTTGAAAGCCTACGTGTCCTACAGTATGGACTTTGATTTGTAGGTATTTACCGACTTATTGTTGCTGCAAACCAGGGGCCGTCAGGCCCTTTATCTTATATTTTTCTCATCAAAAACCTGCTTTAGAGCTTGCACTAATTGAGGATCAGAGTGTTTATTCACTGCCAAGCATAATGGCGTTCGTTGACTTTGCTGTAACTCCCACACCTTGATTACTGTATTGGCCGATAACTCCCTTTGGCGCAGCGCTAAGGTCATCGCAGCTTCTGTATTTAAAATTAAATCTAACCTTCCAGCTAGAAATTTAGTCATGCTGACCTCAATACTAGCCGCCACATCTAAGTGCCGCTCATCACTAAACCCCTGTTGCCGCAAATGCTGATGAGTCCAGCCGTCTCGACTCACTGCGAGCGTATACTGCTTCACATCAGCCAATGAATGCACTTTTATGCGCTGATCATCACTGCGCTTGTAGATAAACATAGGAGTGGGCGCACTGATGGGACAAAACCAGTGAAATAACTGGTGCCGCTGTGCGGTTTTATAAATTGCGAATATACCGTGGTTAGCGCGAGTTTTAGCTAAATTATAGGCTCGCGCCCAAGTAGTAAGGTGAATATCAGCATCGATATTGGCGGCCTCTAAAGCCCCACGTACAGCTTGTGTTGCCCGGCCAACCACCTGACCCTGCTCATTAAGGTAGTTGTAGGGCGGCCAGTGCTCGGTATAAAGCTGTAGCTGGGGCTGCGCAACGACGCTAAAGCTAAGACTCATTGCAATTAGCCACACATAGATGTGATATTTAAGGTACTGCATGGCCTTTAGATGCCTGCCATATTCGATACCATTGCTCATGGCTTAATTCTAGCAGCTGAGCGCCAATTGCACTGCGAATACGCTCAATATTCCCCGTACCTAACACCACAGCAGGCTGGCTTGGGTGCTTCAACAACCACGCATATACCACTTGATCTAGGCCGCTTGCCCCGATTTCCTGTGCGATTTGCTCTAGTGTTTGCCGTAACCTTTGTGCCTTTTCAGTCATACTCGTAAATATCTCGCCGCCCGCCAGCGGCGACCAACACATCGGGTTTATGCGCCAACGTTGACACTGATCTAAAGTACCCTCATCTAACGCATTCATCTGATAGGGAGAGAACTCAATTTGGTTGGTTTGCAGCGGGAAATCCAACCGCGACTGCAATAACTCAAACTGACTGGTGGTAAAGTTAGAAACGCCGAAGTGCAATACATCACCACGCGCTCTCAAGGTATTGAATGCTTCAGCCACTTCATCTGCCTGCATTAAGTAGTCTGGGCGGTGGATCAACAAGCAATCTAAACGATCGGTGTGAAAATGCTGCAGTGACTTTTCAGCACTGGCGATAATATGCTCACGGCTGGAATTATAGTGATTAACATGCCCGGGCACAGCGCGCTTACCCTGCTGCAGCGCAATGCCGCACTTGGTGATGATACGAATTTGTTCACGTACGCTGGGTTTGAGCTTTAATAACTCTCCGAACGCCGCCTCACAGCGATATTGACCATAAATGTCAGCATGATCTGTATCAACAATGCCCTGCTCAATACATTGCTCTACAAACGCGAGGTTTTGTTGGGCGCTGCGCTGCCAATCGAGCATGCGCCAAAACCCTAACACTAAAGGCGAAATTGTTCTGTGTGCCATACTTTGCAACCTGATATTTTTTTGCCACTATAGCACAGCCCATTGGCAGCCCTTCAAGGTACATCATTGTCGTGATCAGTTTATATTTGGTGTTTTACAGCGCATTTCTACTTTGGCAACAGTGGGTGTTACCAGCTGCCAGTGAAGACATCCAGGGCATTGTCTCAACGCCACGGCAATGCGCGCAGCAACTCAGAAAACCAATCACCACGCACACTGACGTCCTACCACAGCGTATTGAAGTCCTCAGTTGGAATATTTATAAAGCACAACATGAACAGCTGCTACCGGATTTAAGAGCACTGTCTCAGGGCGTTGACTTTGTGCTTTTACAGGAGGCGTTTCGCGACCAACAACTCTTTGCTATTAAGCCTTATGCACGCTTTTCCCCCGGCTTCCGGGGGTGGTCAAAACAAACCGGTACCTTATTGCTCAGTGATTTTCAGCCACAGCTCTATTGTCGCTTTTACCAACGCGAACCCTGGCTGCGAACACCGAAGGCATCAAGTATAAGCCGTTATGCGCTAGCGCAGGGGGGCAGTTTACTTGTGGTGAACCTCCACGGTATCAACTTTACCTGGGGCACCGAAGACTATCAACGCCAACTAAAAACCTTAACCCTGCTCATCGCTCAGCATAACGGGCCTGTTATTTTTGCTGGCGATTTCAATACCTGGAGCCACGCCCGTCAACAATTAGTACAGCAGCTATTAACTCCTTTGCAGTTAGCACCGGTGACCTTATCCCCTGACCAGCGCACGCGTTTTTTTGGCTATGCTCTGGATCAAGTGTGGACCCGAGGGGTAGAAATAAAAAGAGCTCAAGCGTTGGCACGCGAGAGCTCAGATCATAACCCGATATTGGTGTCGTTAAGCTTATAGCTTTTTCACGTTATTAGCGCTATCACGATCGACTAATTTAATGAGTGGGTCGACACCTGCAAAACTTGGCCGCTCATCAACGTACAGCTCTAGTGTATTGGCGCCTGAGACCAGCTCATGCTTTTGTAAGTAAATTACTGAATCATTGGCACTTAACTGTTCAGGGTCAAAGTGGAACAAGCCGATATCTACCAGCTGCTGCATGGGCTCTTCTGTCTCGACCCCCTCACCATTGGCATATACTTTTTTGGCATCAATGCTCAAGGTCACTTTAAACTTACCGCTTTGCTCATTTGTTTCACTCACGACTACATCTTCTAGCGCTAGCTCATACAAAGTGATGCGTTTAAACTGATCATCAATAAAGGCCTGTTCTTGCTCATTCGCTTGCGCTTTGAGGTGACGCAACAGGTCAAGAGTTGTGGGGTAAGGGTTCGTTTGGTACTTAAACTCCTGTAAAAAGTGCCGCAATGCCGTATTGGTGCGCTTATCGCCTAACCTATCAGCAACCGCCATCATCACTACCGAGCCTTTACGATAGTGCAAATATTGCTGATTTTCAGAGCGATATAACGGCATCTCGCGATAACTTTCCATAGTGCGGCCCTGTAAATAGCGATCTAACTCATACTTGAGGAACTTACGCAGCTTCTGCTCGCCATATTTTTCCGCCATCACTTGCAGTGCACTGTACTGAGATAAGGTTTCAGATATGACCGCCGACCCCTGCACATTAGCGGCACCAACTTGATGCCCCCACCACTGGTGCGCAACCTCGTGAGCGGTTACATAATAAGGCAGGTTAATATCATCTGGGTCTCGCAAATCGGTGATGAAGCCAATACGTTCAGAATAAGGAACGGTGTTTGCGAAGCTCTGCGCAAAGCCACGGTAACCCGGGAACTCGAGGATTCGTAGCTGTTTATGCTGGTAAGGACCAAACTCTTTGGTGAAATAATCGATCGAGTCCTTAGTAGACTGGATCATCGTATCGACATTCCACGGGTGGTCACGATGATAATAAACTTCAATATTGATGCCTTTGTAACGCTCTTTCTTCACCTCTAAGCGGGCCGACATAATATTGTAGAAGTCCACCATAGGCGCATCCATCTCATAGCGATAAGTCCGGCGTCCGCGTTCTTCATCTACTTGCTCACTTTGCAAATAACCTGGGGCGATAGCAAATTGGTCAATATCAGTGCTCACCGTGGCGCTGAAATCAATAAAACCGACGTTGGCACCAAAGAAATTTTGCCCATAATAGCGACTATCCTCGAGGTCATTGGCACGCTCAAGCTCGGGTAAATCACGCTTGCGACGCTCGTTACGATCCCATAACTGGTAATCAAGGCGATAGCCAAATACCGGTAATAGTTCCGCGTTATTAATAAAGGTGCCATTTTCAACCAAGCTGGTATCAAAGCCGCTATCTTTAAAGCCTTGGTGGGCACGTACCACAGTTAAAGTGCCTTGACGCACCTCCCCTGGCTGCAAAGGTTTTTCGAACTCAAACCACCAAGTGTTTAAGTCATCAATCTTTTCACCTAAGGCACCGCCTTCTAGTTGCACCTGCCATTGTTCACTGTACTGCGGTTTACTCACCAAGAAACGTTCAATCACTTGCTCAGTTGGGTTGGTGAACGTGATATCGGCTTGTGCTTCAATACGTCGGCGCTGCGGATAGATATCAGCGGTAATATCCACCTTAGTTAACATAGGCACAGGCGCTTCTTTATATTGGCCCAATTGCTTTTCGTATTGCACCTGCAGAGCTTGAATATCGTCTTTGGTGTGAAATTCGTTCAGTACCCGCGTGTTGTGGTATATCCACGCGCCACTGGCGACAAACATCACCAACCCACAGACTGCCAATACTTGCCCTTTACCGCCTAAGTTATAACTGAGCAGTCGTATACGCGCCAATAGGCTTTGTTGCGGACCTCGGTGCCATAAGCCGTAGCCTAATGCTGCCAAAGCTAAGGTCATACCTAACCAATACACATTGTACCAATGCACTGCATTAAGAAAGTGACCGTAAGTATTCAAATCAGAATAAGGCGCGGCTGGGGAGCCGGCAAAGTCATACATGTTATGACTAAAGCCATAGTTGTTAAGGATCAAGCTTACGGCGTAATAGACAATAAACAGTACCATGCCCACATATTTATTGGGGCTGATCACTTGGAAGAAGAAGGCCAACACTGTGGTCATAAATAAAGGCACTAAGGTTAAGTAACCCAAGCGGAATAAGTATTGACCCAGTTCGATATTAAAGTGACCTTTGATCAGCTGATAACTAATAGTGAGCGCCATCCCCACTACATATAACATCACTAATACAGCGGTCACAGCGGTTAACTTCGAGCCCCAAAACACTAAGTTATGTGCTGGGTAAGAATCGATGATATCGCCAAACTTTGAGTTGCGCTCACGCCATACCACTTCAGCAGAGTAGTACACCAACACAATGACCATCAACACGCCCATGGCCCCTTGAATAAGCGGAACCATAGTTTGTGTCAGCGGCCAGTTGGATACGCCATAACTGACCCCTGGTGCGAGTAGCGGAGCAATCAGCATAAACAACGTGATGGTCGCTAAAATCAAAAACGCTGGGCTCATTAATACCTGAGCAAACTCAAGACGGGTGCGCATCATAAACTGACTGCGAGTATTAATGCTCTGTACTCGCACAGAGATATTGTTGGCTAATGCTTGTTGCGCGCGCTTACGCATTGATTGCGATACACCTGGGCGCTTTTTATCTTTACCTTGGCTCTGATAACCACTTTTGAGTCCTAGCAGCGCAAACACGACTCCTGCGACAGCGAGCCATAGCACGCGGTTATACAGTAGGTAGCTGGAAAAAGGTAATAACAGTTCATTCTTCTCAACCGTGGTCCAGTAACGCGTTACATCTGCAAATGCACCATAACCAAAGGGGTCTAATAATGCCGCCCACACCCGTACCGACGGCTCTTCAAAATACACCGAAAGAGTCGAATAAGTGAGAAATAGAATCACAGCGGCAATATATACAGCCATCATGGTACGAAAACGCAGCGCCGCTACATGACAAAACACCGCAATCACAAACAAAGTGGGCAAAGCGAGAACCAGATAAGGCTGCAGGTAGTGAGATAAATGCTGCTCGCCCAGCAGCTCGGCTGGCGACCAACCAAGCATGACGCCAAAAGCGCTCCCCGCAAATACACCTAAAGGTACAAACAGCATTACCACCGCAGTCACCACAAAAGAGCCTAAAAAGTGACCCAAGGTGTAAGCCTGCTTATTAAAGGGCTTGGTGTACACCAGCTCTAGCATGTTTTCAGTATCGTTGCGTAAGCTGGATGAAGCGACAAAGTTCACCACCGCAAAAAGCACGAAATTCAACGCCACAACTTGCACAAACGCATTCACAAACGGGCCGTTGAGATGCACGTTAGAACCCCACAACGGGAGGTTATCGCTCATGGTCATGGCAAACGAAAGTAGGAAAAACAATAAACTACAAACGTAAAAAGATGGCTGGCGCAAAAAATAGCGCAGCTCAAAGGCGAGCATTTTAAGTAACATATGCCCTCCTACACCTGTGCCGCTGCACGTTGCTGGTATAAAGTCGAGAAATACACGTCTTCTAAGTTACTGGGCACGGCCTCAAATCCTTCCGGCGGCGCATCGGCAAATACATGCAAAATAGTATTGCCAGCAAACAAGCGTTTAGAAATCACCGGTAGGTGCTGCTCAAGCTCTAACGCCTGCTGCTGATTGGCCACTTCTTTACGCCAAATCTGGCCATTAAGCTGATGGGTCAAATCGATAGGGTTGCCTTGCAGGAGAATTTCACCACCCGCCAGCACCGCCATGTTAGGGCATAACTCACTGACATCATCAACAATGTGAGTCGATAAGATCACCACTTTTTGCTCACCCAAACTAACTAATAGGTTGTGAAAGCGATTCCGCTCTTCAGGGTCTAAGCCCGCAGTCGGCTCATCGACTATCAGTAGGTCAGGGTCGCCAAGCAGCGCTTGAGCAATGCCAAAGCGTTGGCGCATGCCTCCTGAAAAACCACTCACTGCTTTCAGTTTATGCTCATACAAATTGGTGTGCGCAAGTAGGCCATCGACCACTTCTTTACGCTCTTTGGCGTTGTCTAACCCTTTTAATATCGCCATATGATCGAGCAAATCTGCTGCACTAACTCGGGGATAGACGCCAAAATCTTGTGGCAGATAACCCAGGCGGCGGCGCACTTCCTGCGGCTGTTTAAATACATCCAGTCCATCAAATTCGATGGTGCCGCTATCCGCTGTTTGCAAGGTTGCAATGGTGCGCATCAATGATGACTTTCCGGCACCGTTCGGCCCAAGGAGCCCAAACATGCCTTTAGGGATTGTTAAATTCACTCCTTTGAGCGCTTGCACGCCATTGCCATATGTTTTGGTAAGGCCTTGAATCGAAAGCACGGGGTATTCCTTTTTATATTTATTATTAGTGCCTAGGGTTATACCACAGGGGAAAGCGGGTACAAAGATGAACGCGACGTTAATATGTAAGTAAATATGATGTAGACAGAAATACCATTCGGACCTAGGCTAAAATCACCACCACCATTGAGCGAGTACACTATGCAGCCCCACCAAAATACCCCGTTAACCGACTTTATTGAGTACCCTGCCGCGCAAATGCTGACGCGTGCGCAGGAGTTTTTAGACACCGCCAAACGTCGCCACAGTATTCGTAGTTTTAGCGACCGTGCGGTTGATAAGCGCATTATCGAAACCTGTATTCAGGCGGCAGGCACAGCGCCGAGTGGAGCTAACCACCAACCCTGGCACTTTGTCGCTATCAATTCCGAAGCCGTAAAAAAGCAAATTCGCGAGCAAGCAGAGCAATTAGAGCAATTAGAGCGCTCGTTTTATGAGGGCCGCGCTGGGCAGCAGTGGCTAGATGCACTCAAACCTTTGGGCACCGATGCGCAAAAGCCATATTTACAACATGCGCCTTGGTTAATCGCGGTATTTAGCCAGAAAAAAGGCGGTTTACACACCGATGAGCAGCAACCCAATTATTATGTTCACGAGTCTGTTGGGCTCGCTACAGGCTTTTTAATTCAAGGCTTACATCGCGCCGGGCTAGCCACCCTCACGCACACTCCCAAGCCGATGAGCTTCCTGAGCGAAATTTGCGGCCGTAACAAGGACAATGAACGTCCCTATATGCTTATCGTGGTTGGCTACCCAAGTGACGATGCCACGGTGCCTAACCACGCTTTACAGAAAAAATCGCTGACTGAGATAGCAACATTTTTATAGCGCTGCGGGCTGCGCTTCGGTGGCTATTATCTCACCGGGGCTCAGCCCTGAAAGCACCTCGACCTGATCATCCACAATTTGCCCCAAACGAACATAACGGCGCTGCAATTGTCCTTGCTTTACCACCATGACCATGTCCAGCTGACCATGTTGGTGCACCCACTCGCGGGCCACCAGCACTCCTTGGCGTGAAGACGCTGGCAGCTCCAGCTGCGCATACAAGCCTGGCAGCAGCTTCGCACTTTGTGGCGCCGCAAAGCGCATCAACAGTGAGCGCGAACCACTGTCCGCTGCGGGGACCACCTCCACCAACGGCACGTCTGCGTGTAGCGCTAACGCGGCGATTGAAACTCGTCGCTGTGTGCCAATATCCAAGGTTAATGCCTGGCCTTCACGCACCGCAAACTCAAGCTGTAGTTGCTGCGGGTTGTAAATGGCCAGTAGCGCCTGCCCTGGGCTGGCAGTATCGCCCGGCTCAGCGAAACGCTCGACCACGCGCCCAGCAATAGGTGCTTTAATGGTGGCGTACTGTAAGGCAATCTGCGCTTGTTGCAACGCTTGTTGGGCCTGCTCAACACTGGCTTTGAGGTTGTCATGGTTGGCGGTAGCTACATCAATATCGTTTTGCGAAATCAACCCTTGTGCAAATAGCTCGTTAGCACGGCGAAGCTGTTTACTGGCCTGCGTCAATGACGCTTGCAATGCATTTACCTGCGCTTGGGCTTGCTGCACTTGGCTTTGTAGCGCTTGTTTATCAAGCTCAATCACCACTTGTCCTTGCTTTACGGTATCGCCTGCACGTACTAAAAAGCGCTCAATCTGTGCTAATACCCGTGCTGAAACTTGGGTATTTTGCTTGGCAATAACCTGCCCTGGCACCACTTCTGCCACATTTATGGCACTAAGCTCAACCTGATGGGTGGCGCCTCGGTATGATTGTTCATCGGTTTTAACTCCTGGCGCAATATGCTGAGTAAGCACCCCAGAAAACCACACTATTACGGCGGCTAAAATAGCTATGACGAGCGCCGCTGTTAACTTAGTTCGCATTGTTTGCTTCCTCTTTTGCAAAGACCAGGTAATACACCAAAGGCACGACCAGCAAAGTGAATAGGGTTGAGGCGAGAATGCCGAAAATAATCGCGATTGCGAGACCGCTAAAGACGGGATCAAAAATGATCATTATATTGCCCAGCAGGGTGGTCCCAGCGGTTAACAGCACTGGTCGCATACGTACCTGCACAGCGTTAATAAGCGCCGTTTTAATGGCTTCACCTTGGCGTCGTGATTGTTCAATAAACTCCACGAGGATCAGTGAATTACGTATGACGATACCGGCCAGGGCAATCATGCCAATCATCGCCGTGGCGGTAAATAACACCGGCTCCGGCGCGCCGGCAATAGCGCGCTCACCCAATTGATTCAGTAACCAAAAGCCGGGCATAATCCCAATAATGGTAAGCGGAATGGCCGACATAATAATTAATGCCAAGCTCATGGATTTTGTTTGCACCCGCAACAACACTAAAATGGCCGCCAACGCAAAGGCAAAGGCAATGCCCATATCGCGAAACACATCAATGGTGATGCGCCACTCCCCTTCGCCGCTAAAAGATACATCAATCCCCTCGCCAAGGTGCCATGCTTGAGTGCCACCCGAATCAACAAAAGTACGCTGCTGCCAAGGGGTGTTTTGCAATTCTGCCACGCCCTTATCGGCACTGACATCGGCAATCACTTCCGCCGGGGTACGGCCATTGAGCTCAGCCATAACATAGATAACCCGTTGTAAGTCTTTGCGCACAATGGGCTGGGGTCGCGCTAATGAGTTAAACTCGCCCAACTCGGACAGCGCCACCATAGGCTGAGGAGCGCTAGATAAACCAAGCTCCGAGCTACTTTGGCTAATATTGCGCTGACCTTTCACCTGCAGGGCGCCAACATGTGTTTGCGTACGGTGGCGATATGGCAGCGTCACCTCGATAGGCAGCGGGTTGATTTCATCATCAACATAAAGTTGACCGACCTGCTGACCTTTTAATGCCACCCTTAGCGCCGTGGCGATATCGGCGCTGGCTACCGCCGACAGTGCCGCTTTGCTGGTGTTGGTAACAAAGCGCAGCTGTGTTTGCGCGGCGGCCATGGAGCTGTCAACTTCAACAACATGGGGCTCTTGGCGCAGCCGCGCCATCACTTGGCGTGCGGCCTCACGGTGCTGTTGCGCATCAATAAACGGTTTGGCATAGACCTCGGCGACCAAAGTGCTCAGCACCGGAGGTCCGGGCGGCACCTCAATCACTTTAATAGTGATCCCATCTTGATTAAATTCGGCCAGCTTATCACGCAGCCGTAACACCACGGCATGGGACTGATGCTGGCGTTGCGATTTATCGTGTAGTAATACCCGTAACTCCCCCTGATGCTCGCCAACGCGGCGGTAATAACCTCGCACCATACCATTAAAGTCCATACTCGAAGGCTGGCCGACGTACGCGGCAATGGCCTTGACCTCATTAAGCTGCCACACCTTGTGCTGAACCTGCCGGGTCAATGCCGCTGTATGCTCCAATGCCGTCCCTTCGGGCATGTCAATGAGCACCTGCACCTCACTTTTATTATCATAGGGCAGTAACTTCAGCGGTACGGCACGCATCACTGGTAAGCTGGCACTGAATACAAATAACGCTAAAACCGTATACAGCACCCATTTGGCTCTGCGTGGTTGGCTAAGGATGTAACCCAGCAATTGGGTGTATTTCTGCATCGCTTTGCTTGGCTCCCTGAGCGCCAGACCTTGCTCTGGCTTGAGGATACGCATAGCTAGCCATGGCGTTACGAAAAATGCCACCAGCGTCGATAGCGCGACACTGATTGGCACGTTAAACGCCATGGGCGCCATATAGGGACCCATCATTCCGGTAATAAAGGCAAGTGGAAAGAAGGCCACCATAATGGTCAATGTTGACATCAACAGCGGCGTGCGAATTTCGCTGATGGCAGCGACGATGTTATCTTTTCGATCACCAGAGCGATTAAGGTAGCGACTGATATTGTCTATGCCGGTGATTGGGTCATCGACTAATAGCCCCAAGGCTAAAATGAGCGCGAACAAGGTGACGCGGTTAATGGTGTAACCAAATGCCCAATCTAAGGTGAGGGTGAGGCCATAGCAAATAGGCAAGGCCAAGGCGATCACGATCGCTGGACGCCACCCTAGAAACACGCCAATAAAGAGCACCACGGTAATAATGGCAAAAGCCAGGCTGGCGCCGAGGTTATTGACTTTGTCATTCGCTGTTTGGCCATAGTCGCGTAGCGTCACCACTTTGACTTCCGGCGGCAACAGCTGTTGTTGCAACCGCGCCATTTCTCGATGCACCGCATCGGCAACCGCTACCGCATTACTACCCCCTTGCTTTGCCACGCTTAAAGTCACTAAGGGCAGCTGCTGGTGATCGCCGTGTTGTAACCACTGGTAATGACTGGGCTCACTGGGGCCGACGGTGATCTCGGCGACGCTATCTAAGCGCACTGCCTGACCATTGACAACATTAACCACTAACTCACTGAGCTGCGCTTGATCACGTAATGCATCACCGGCTTGGACATGCACCCGCCATGGGCCTTGAGCATCGTTGACTCGACCCACTTCATGCAACTGATTTGATACCTCCAGCGCATAGAGAACATCTTGTACCGTGGTTTGATGGGCATTGAGTGCGCTGATATCGAGATAAACATAGGCGCTGCGTTTACGCCCGGCGACCACCTTTACCTCGCTCGTATCCGCCAAGCGTTGTAAATTGGTGGCTAACTCCTGGGCCATGCGGGTGAGGTCATAATCGTTGTAGAGCTGCGGTGCCTCGCTATACAAGCCCAACATCACAATGGCCACATCATCGACCGATATGGGCTTAATCTGCCACTGCTTAACCACCTGAGGCATGGTGTCTTGATAGGCATATAATTTTGCATAAGTGTCTATCAAAGCTTGCTCGCGGGAATGACCTACCTCGAAACGCAGTGTGGTCACTAATTGCTCATTAGCCGTGGTGGAATAGATGTGTTCAACCCCTGGAATTTGCGCCAGCAGCTTCTCTAGTTTGATGGTCACCAGCCGTTCGACTTGTGGCGCCTCAATTCCGGGCACGGCCACCGTGATATCAAGCATAGGCACGGTGATCTGTGGCTCTTCCTCACGCGGGGTATAGCTTAAGGCTAAGGCACCAAGCACCAAGGCCACAATGAAAGCCACCAACGCAAAAGGGCCGTTCAAACTCGCTTTTACTGTTTTATCCAAGGCGTTCACAGCCTACTCCTGACAAAATAGCGTGTATAAAGTCTGCAAAATGGCCTTAGCGTTATCATCACACAACTGGTAGTAAATGGTCTGACTCTCACGCCGCGTGGTCACCATGTTTTCGTTACGCAATACAGCGAGGTGCTGTGATAATGCCGACTGACTTAACGGCACTGCATCATTGAGCTGGGATACGCTGAGTTCACCCTGCTGCAAACTGCATAGGATCATTAGACGGTTTTTATTTGCCAGAATCTTCAGCAGGCTTTGTGCCTGCTCAGCGCTGTCGGCTATTTTACTGAAATCCACGTGTCGCTCTTGTTGTGAACTGAGAATGGCAGAAGTATAGAAAGGAATATTAGCCTTGTCTAATATTAATTGTTGCTAATTTAGATTTTACTAATATACTGAATATAGTCTCTCATCTCTAACAAGGTGTATTGCTATGAATATATCTGCTGCGCTGCGACTGATTGCTGGCGTTATGATCCTGATATCCTTACTGCTGGCGCATTTCGTCGACTCTAACTGGCTATTTTTTACTGTATTTATTGCCCTTAATCTTATCCAATCAGCATTTAGCGGTTGGTGTCCTATGATGTATATATTAAAAAAGCTAGGCATGGAGGAATAATATGCTGACCCCAATCCCAGATTTACTGAAAACCATCACCCCTAATCAACGCCGCATTAGCGCCGAGCAAGCGAAAGCGGAGCTAAGTGATAATCATGGCTTATTGATTGATGTACGCGAACCCGCCGAGCATGCAACCAAAGCCGCCACTGGCGCTATTAATATTCCTCGGGGGCTATTGGAAATGAAGCTGATGGAAATTGAAAAAGACGCCAACCGCCCTATCTACTTACACTGTGCCAGCAGTGCGCGGGCGACACTAAGTGCCGAGCAGCTCACGCGCGTTGGCTACAAAAATGTCACCGTCATAACCTGTAAGGCCGATCATATTTGTCAGGTGTTTTAACCTAACAGTAACATGACTCCGATATGCTCTGTATTTTTAGGTTAATGGGTACAGAGTAATGACGTTAACGCGGAGAAGTTTTTTAAAGGCATCGGCAGCCGGGTTTGGTGCTGCCGTTTTATCGCTCGGCCTCAGTGGCTGTGTATTCGATAGTGACGATGACGATAGCGTCGATGTGAGCTTTGATCACGGTGTCGCCAGCGGCGACCCACTCAGCGATGCCCTCATTATTTGGACTCGAGTAACACCGCAACAGCCAGTTAGCAGCCTCAAAGTGCAATGGCAGGCGGCGACCGATCCCGAATTTATCAACATCAGCCATGATGGCGAGGCGCAGGTAAGTGCCGACAGTGATTTTACATTGAAAGTGGACTTACAAGGTCTCGATGCGAACACTCAGTACTACTACCGCTTCAAGGCATATGGCAAAACCTCCCCAACGGGTAAGGGGAAAACGCTGCCAACAGGCAATATCGAGCAAGTTAAGTTCGCCGTGCTTTCATGCGCAAACTACCCTGCTGGCTATTTTCATGTATACGGCGAGGTTGCCAAACAACCCGACTTAGACGCGGTATTACACCTTGGCGATTACCTCTATGAGTACGGTAATGACGGTTATGCCACTGCCGATGCAGCGGCCCTTGGGCGCCTACTACCGCAAGATAACAGCACAGAAATGTTATCGCTTGAAGATTACCGTAAACGTTATGCACATTACCGCACAGATACCGACCTGCAAGCAGCGCACAGCCATTGTCCATTTATTGTGGTGTGGGACGACCATGAAATAACCAATGATACCTGGCGTGATGGTGCCCAAAATCATAGTGAGGACGAAGGGGATTTCACTCAACGTAAGCTTTATGCCTTACAAGCTTACTTCGAATGGATGCCCATACGTAATGTGGCCGACAAAGAGCGTATTTATCGTCGTTTTGATTTTGCTAACCTAGTGTCTTTGTACATGCTGGATACCCGCGTACTGGCCCGCGATGAGCAACTTAGCTTTGCTGATTTTGATCTTGCTAGCGCCCCAGGACAAGCGCAGTTTGCCAGTGCTATTAGCTCCTCATCACGGGCTCTTTTAGGTAGTGAGCAATTAACTTGGCTACAAGATGGCATTATGACCTCTGACTGCCAATGGCAAGTACTCGCACAGCAGGTACTGATGACGAAGATGCATATGCCGGTGGAAGTATTACAGCTGCTCGGGAGCCTGCAAGTAGCCTTGGCTAGTGGTGAAGATACAAGCGCCCTGCTCACCCAAGCCAATGCATTGTTCGCTGAGTTGGCGCAAATAAAAACACGCATACTAGCCGGGGATCCCACTGTCAGTGCCAACGAGCGCGCCTGGGTAGAAACCAAAGTACCCTACAACCTTGATGCCTGGGACGGTTACGCTTATGAGCGCGAGATGTTGCTCGCCAGCGCCGTAGCTGCGCAAAAGGATTTAGTTGTACTTGCTGGCGATACCCATAATGGTTGGGCAGGTCAATTGCGAACCGACGCCACTAATCCCATTGCTGCTAACCAAGCGGCTGGCGTTGAGTTTGCCACCGCTTCGGTTTCTTCCCCTGGACTTGAAAGTTATTTATCCCTGAACACTCAGGATCCGCAGGCAGTAGCACAAATAGAGCAGGTCATCACCTTGCTGATTGACGACCTTACCTATAATAACTTAGTGGATCGGGGTTATCTTACGGTGACGTTCACCGCCGAGCAGGCACAGGCGCAGTGGCATTACATCAACACGGTAAAAGACAACAATTATCAAGTGCTTTCAACACGTTCAAAGCAGTTATCGGTGAATGCCGGTAGTCGTCAGCTGATAAGTTAATCTGAACGCTGCTCGAGATGCTTGAGTCGCGTATCAATCCGTTCTACAACTTCGACCAAGCGTGCCAACAGCGCTTGGTCGCTAGGTTGTGACATAGACTCTGATTGTGTTTGTTGGTGCTCAGCTAACCGCTCTTTTTGCGCCAAAATGGCCTCACGGAACTGCTGTGCATCCACTACTCCAATGAGTGACACTAACGCACCGGTACCCGACTGGCCCGCTGTTTCAAAGCTCAATTGATGAATACCAAACAGTCGCATCAATGGCCCTTGCGTTAACCCCACATCGGTAATTTTATCAAGGGGAATGGTTTTTTCAGTGCGTACCAAAATACCGCGTTTAACAAACAGCTTTTTTTCACTCAAGGTTGCCGACATGGCCGCCAACATACGCCCTGATACAAGCCACACAACAATGGCAATAACGGGGATAAAAACAATACCAAACAAGGTCACGGTAGCAACCAATAACCACAAGACCAACCAGTATTGTTTCACTTTGGGGTTAAATTGCGCGCTGTGTAAAATCGTTTCACTACTCATTAGTACTACCTAGCTGGTAGTCAAATACGTAATGGTGAGCACCATTGTCCATATTGATGGTCATTTTCCCACTCAAGCCTCGCAATTCGCCGCTACCTGAATCCGGCACCACCTCAAGGATCAGTGTATCTTTGCCTTGGTTCATGGTACCGAAGTGCTGGAGTACGAAGCTGCCTTTTTTGTCACCCAGTGTCCCAGTGACCTGCTCCAAGGCAACATAACCAGCGGAGCCTTGCACTGGCGTGCGGGCACTGAGCATTTCACCTTGACTAATACCGTGGAGCTCACCACTAAAGGTTTTATCTATCGACATTCTTCCTAAATCAATACCGTCTACCCCAGTGGCATAACTTTGTTGCGGGTTTAATTTAACGGTAAAAGTTCCTGTTGCTTGCATGGTGGCTTCCTGTTGGTTAGTCCTTGTACTCTAGTTGTATAGAAAAACCACCAACAACGCAACGTTGGTATCATAGCAACCATGGCGCCAGTGCATAGGTTTGATACACTGAGCACTTAATCCGCAGCAAAGTACGCATATGAACACAGCCGGTAACGAAAAAAGCGCTTTGCGCTACCTCCGCCCTATTTTTAAATTTGTGTGGCCTTATAAGTGGGTGGTTATCGCCGCCCTCGCAGCGCTACTACTGACCGCAGGTATTAACCTCTCGTTGGGACAGGGGCTCAAGCAAGTGATTGATGACGGCTTTATTGCTGGTTCAATTACTCAGCTACGACAATCTGTGATGGTGCTTATTGCGCTAATCGCGATCATGGCGGTGGGAATTTTCTGCCGCTTTTACATGATGTCGTGGCTAGGTGAGCGCGTTAGTAACGATATTCGCAAGGCGGTGTTCGCGCGTATCGTCTCCCTGCACCCAAGTTACTTTGAAGAGAATCGCAGCGGCGAAATTATGTCGCGCCTAACCACCGATACCACCCTATTGCAAAGCATCGTCGGCTCGTCTTTATCCATGGCACTGCGCAGTGCGTTGATGCTTGTCGGCGGCATCATTATGTTGTTTATCACTAATGTGAAGCTGACGTTGATCGTACTGCTGTGTGTACCGCTGGTGCTCTTACCTATGAAGTTATTCGGCCGCCGCGTACGCACGTTAGCAAGTAGCTCCCAAGACGCTATCGCTGATATCAGCACCTATGCTGGCGAGGTCATGCAAAACATCAAAACTGTTCACAGTTTTAACCGCCAAGCGATGGAGCAAAACGCTTTTAATGGTGAGGTAGATAAAGCTTTCTCAGTCGCCAAACGACGAATACTTCAGCGCGCCATCCTGATAGCCCTCGTGATTTTTATCACCTTCTCGGGGATCAGTTTTATGCTCTACAGCGGCGGCGTGGATGTTCTCAATGGCGCTATGACTGGCGGTGAGCTGGCAGCCTTTGTTTTTTATGCTGTGGTGGTGGCGATGTCGGTAGGCACAGTGGCGGAAATATATGGCGAACTGCAACGCGCGGCAGGGGCCGCTAAGCGCCTAGTAGAGCTACTGCAAGTACGCAGCGATATAATCGACCCAACGAATCCGGCCCGCTTTGACAACAACCAAAGCGAAACGGCCATTTTAGCTTTTAATGAGGTGAGTTTTTGCTACCCCTCGCGACCAGATAAACCCGCCCTTAATGGATTTAACCTAACCATTAACGCTGGCGAGACCATTGCAATTGTCGGCCCTTCGGGGGCGGGGAAAAGCACCTTGTTTGAGTTGTTACAGCGTTTCTATGACGTGAGCAGTGGCCAAATTAAGTTGCACAACAAAGAACTTAGCACTTTGTCTTTACACGCGCTTCGTGACGAAATGGCTATGGTGGCCCAGCATCCAGTGCTGTTTAGCGCCGATGTTTATCACAATATCGCGTATGCGCGCGAAGACGCCACACAAGCCCAAGTTATCGCTGCCGCGAAACAAGCCTATGCACATGAATTTATAAACGACTTACCTGATGGCTACAGTAGCTTTTTGGGGGAGCGGGGGGTGCGCCTATCGGGAGGGCAAAAACAGCGCATTGCCATTGCTCGTGCGATTTTAAAAGACCCTAATATTTTACTTTTAGACGAAGCGACCAGCGCTTTAGACGCCGAAAGTGAGTTTCATGTGCAAGCCGCGCTGACCCGACTCATGCAATCCCGCACAACGCTAATTATTGCCCATCGTTTAAGTACGGTGATGCATGCGGATCGCATCGTGGTCATGGACCAAGGTAAAGTGGTGGCCGTTGGTGACCACCCGACATTATTGCAACAATCGGCGCTGTATCAGCGCCTATGCGAGTTGCAATTTAATCAGCCTTCGCAGTTATCTAGTTCTTAACGTTAGGCACGATTTGGATTTCTACACGACGGTTCAAGGCGCGACCGTTAGCCGTGGAATTATCCGCAACCGGGCGACTTTCGCCAAAGCCTTGAGTGCTCACACGCGCCGCTAAAATTTGCTTGTTCACCAAGTAATTTTTAACGCTCTGAGCACGCTGCTCAGATAAACGTTGGTTATAATCACTGGCGCCGGTGCTGTCGGTATGACCTTGAACGCTCAGGTAGGTTTTCTCGTACTTGTTCATAACACTGGCAATTGCGTCTAAAGTACGGTGGAAACCACTAGAGATATAAGATTGATCGGTGGCAAAGGTAATATTTGAAGGCATCACTAAACGGATGTTATCGCCCTCGCGTACCACTTCCACGCCCGAGCCCGCTAATTCATCTCGAAAAGCCTGCTCCTGCTTATCCATGTAGTCACCTACCGCAGCACCCGCTAAGGCGCCAATGGCGGCACCGATAAAAATACGCTTGTCGTCATGATCGCCCGTCGCTTTACCTAGTACGGCGCCAATACCGGCACCGATACCTGCACCTTTTTGTGTATTGGTTGCTTGGCAACCTGACAACACCACTGTTACCGCTACTGCTGTAGCCACTGTAGAAAAACGAGTCATACGTTTAACCATTGTGAATTCCTAAATAGTTGAGTATGCAGGTGATACTAGCAAAGATTAATGAACTAGAGGTTAAAACCGTGCTAATTAATTCCGTTTTGAGGCATCACTGGAGGTAGCGCATAAGGTTTGACCAACGCACTTAACTCGCCACTGTTAAGCATTTTCTGGTACTGCTGATTAATTTTCTCAGCCAGTGTGCTGCCAGCAAAACGCGATGCAAACGCCATATGACCATAAATGGCGTCTTGGTACCTATATGGGTGCTTCATAAGTTGATGTGCCGGACGTTGCAGTACGCCCATGGCATGTTCTGCCGTCGCTTCGACGCCAATAAACAGGTCTACGCGGTCTTTAAGTAACATATCTAAAGCGATTTGCTCTGACGTCACTGGTACTTTTATCAGCTTTTCATCATTGTCAAAGCGCGCAAAGTGCGCCGCTCCGCGCATCACCGCAATACGTTTCCCATACAAGTCGTTGTAGTGCTCAATGTTAAAGCTGGGTGTCTTTAGTGAATAAAAGCTAAATGATGAGTGCAATGCCATATAAGCTGGCGTGACAAACTGCAGTTGTTGTTCACGAGCAGGGGTACGTATTAGCCCGCCCATTATATCGACTTCATTATGAGTGAGTAAGTAAACACAGCGAGAAAACGGGCATGCAATTACGTTGATATCGAAGTTTAGCTCTTGTGCTATCGGGCGCAGGATATCAATAATCAGCCCTTTAGGTGCGCTCGATTCGGTATTGCTATACGGCGGCGCATGATCGACGGCCACACTAACAACCGTGCGAGCACTGGCACAAAGCGAATATACCAACGTAACTATCAGCAAAAAAAAGACGCGTGCTCTTACTACCACCTGTGCCCCTTGCAACCAACACCGCTGTGCCTGTACTGTCATATTAATGACAACTAATCGAAGTATAGTTTAGCGATGAAACTTTTATCGTTATTTTACCAGTTTTTCCTCCTCGGCTGCACTAGCTTTGGTGGCCCAGCAGCACATTTAGGTTACTTTCAACGCCACTTCGTTGAAAACAAGCAATGGTTATCACAGCAGCAGTACGGGCACTTGATCTCGCTCAGCCAGCTATTACCAGGTCCCGGCAGTTCGCAGGTAGGCTTCGCAATTGGCTTACACCATGCGGGCGTGCTTGGTGGCATCGTTGCTTTTGTTGGCTTCACCTTGCCCTCTATGTTGATTATGGTGTTATTGGCTGTTGGCGCGCAGCAATTAGGCTGGGGGCTGTCTGGGTTGATCATTGGCCTAAAACTTTTCGCAGTCGTCATTGTTACTGATGCACTGATAACGATGACTAAAAGCTTTTGCCCTAACTGGCAAACAAAAGCGTTAGCATTGCTCAGTGCCTTGGCACTTATTTTTGTTCCTTCCCTTTACACTCAACTGGCCATTTTAGCCGTAGCTGGCGTAACCGGTGCTTGGTTATTAAAACCGATGGAGTGCGCCGAGTCCGAGTCACCTACACGACTTAACTGGCCGGCTTTACTGCTCTTTTCAGTGCTGTTTTTACTTACCTTTAGCGCTGCTTCTGGCTATTGGCAACTGGCTGGGCAGTTCTATCAAGCGGGATCTTTGGTATTTGGCGGCGGCCATGTGGTGTTACCGCTGTTAGACACTATTCTGACGGATGTTGACAGCGATGCATTTTTATCCGGCTATGCAGCCGCTCAGGCTATTCCTGGGCCGATGTTTACCTTTGCTACGTACCTTGGTGCTATCATGACACCGCATGCGCCTTTGCTAGGTGCTACCTTAGCCACCTTAGCCATTTTTACGCCTGGTTTTTTGTTGGTTATCGGCTTTCATCGCCACTGGCAGTCGTTATTGAGCAACCCACTCGTTGCTGGCGTGAGTAAAGCCATTAATGCTGCAGTGGTGGGCTTTATTGCTGCCGCTTTATACAACCCGATCATCCCCGCAGGCGTAAGCCAATGGTGGTATGGTCTTGTTGCCATTATCGGGCTGTGGGTGTTGCGCCAGTATAAACCGCCAATACTTATGGTAATCGCCAGTTTTGCAGCGCTAGGGCTACTGCTGGCAAAGTTGCCCTAACCGCCGATTAGTTAGGGCTACTCATTTGCCCAGTAATACTCTGATATGGGCGTAATTCGAACACAGGCAGCATCGCGAGCAGATGATCCATAATCTCAGCCTGCAAGTGCTCATAAGAGATCCAGCGTTTATCGGCACTGAAGCAGTAAAATTCAATAGGCAGACCGTGGTTTAGTGGCTGCATCTCGCGCACCATTAAGGTCAGCTCATTGTTGATGCGCTCATGCTGCTTCAAGTAGCCCTCGGCATAGCGGCGAAATAACCCGAGGTTAGTGACCTGCTCCGGCAAGTTACTGGCTTTGACATAATCATCAATATTAATGCTGTCGCTGATACGTTGCTGCAATGCCTCGTCGGCGAGGCGAATACTGTTCATATCGATATTCAGCGAGCGCTTTATCCGGCGACCACCAGACTCTTGCATACCGCGCCAATTCTTAAATGAGCCGGCCACCAGCATATAAGTTGGAATTGTGGTGATAGTGTTATCCCAATTGCGCACTTTAACGGTGTTCAGGCCAAGATCGATTACTTCACCGTCAGCGCCGTAGTTATCAACCTGAATCCAATCTCCGTAGGTAACCAAGCGATTAGCGGCAATTTGAATACTGGCAACGAAGCCCAAAATCGTGTCTTTAAACACCAACATAGTGACCGCTGCAATAGCACCAAAACCAGAGATAATATAGGTGGGAGACTTCTCCAGCAGTAATGAGAAGATTAAGATGGCGCAGATTATAAAAGTCACCAGCTTTACCAGCTGGATAAGGCCTTGAATCGGGACTTCTCGGGCAAACTCAAACTGATTATAGATAGCACCACCAACACTGACGACACTACTGACGATAAAGCCGCCATACACAATAAGCGCTATTTGCGCTAAGGTCCGTACAACGCCACCCACCAGCTCGGTGCTTGGAAAAACGTTCTGGAAAAAGGCTAAAAACACCACACAGCAAATAATACCGGCGACGCGACGATTCAGCTTTTGTAGCAACGGCGCCAGCATAGTAATGCGCTCTGGTGATAACTTGGCGGCCAGCGACTGTACACCTGGCAACATCAAGCTGCGCAGGAAAAAATACAGCAACAGAATCGCCAGCATCCCCAAACCTGTCGCGGTAATCGCACTGAATAAACTGGCTTGCTCCATGCCCTCAAACCAAGGCTCGACTAGGGTTTGTAACTGGCTCTCATTCATAGTTCACCTGTTGAATTCGCAACGTCAGAACACACCTCAGTGACAGGTGCATGATTGTGAGCAATCAACGCATCTTTCTGATGCCACATAACATTGAGGTGTTTTTGAAACTCAACGCGAAAGGCTTTGTCTTGCTGATAATCCCCCACTAGTTGTGGCGCAATTTCTCGCACCTCTACGGAGAGTTCAATATGAGTAAGTCGGCCAGTTAAAAAGTCGCGACAGATATGGCTGCCCTGTGATTGGTAGTGCAACGTTGCATCTAAGAGACCGTCAAATTGCTCCCCTAGCACTTGCAGTGCAAAGGCGATACCGCCAGCCTTGGGCTTGAGCAAATGGCGAAATGGACTCTCTTGGCGTTGATGTTTACTGGCCGTGAAACGTGAACCCTCGACAAAATTAACGATACACGATGGATACTGTTTAAAGTTATGGCAACTGCGTTTGGTTCGCTCTACGTCCATACCTTTGAGCTTTGGGTTCTTGGCTATTTGCTCTTTGCTAGCACGCTTCATAAAGGGCATACCCATAGCCCATGCACCGCTGCCAATGAGTGGCACATATTTTAACTCATCTTTGAGGAAGAACTTCGGTGCGGGTAGCTCATTCACCGCACTAAGAACAACGATATCAAGCCAGCTGAGGTGATTAGATATCAGTAAATACCAAGCGCCTTTTTGCACTTCACCGTTGAACGACACATCAAAGTTCTCACAGCCGATCTTTAACCCTAAACGATTACCACCACGCCAGCCATTGTAGGCGCTATGTAATAAGACGGTCACTACATGCAGAGGCAACACTAACTTCACTAAGCCTAAGAGGAATACGATTACTCCCCACACCAGTGTATTCACTAGTAACACACAGCCAGCTAAAATCCCTGCTAACCAATTGGGTAGAAATCGCTTGAGCATAGTTAACTCCTGTTATGCTTTGCTAAATCGTCAAATACACGGTCTTTGTCATGCCACATATCATTAAGTTGCTGCTGAAAAGATACCCGAAATTCATTGTCATTGCTGTAGTCGCCCACCAACTTTTTATCAAGCGGGAGTACCTCAACATGCACAGCAACCTCTTTCACTTTGCCTGCAGCCAAGTCCAAAAATGTGGGGATGCCGCCGGGGTAATGAATGGTCACATTCACTATCTTGCTGATCTGCTCTCCCATCGCTTGCAGCACAAACGCGACACCACCCGCTTTAGGCTTCAGTAAATGCTTAAACGGACTGCGTTGGCGCTGATGCTTGTCCTCGGTATAGCGCGTTCCCTCTACGAAGTTGACAATAGACACCGGCATTTCTTTAAACTTTTCGCAGGCTTTGCGTGTGGTTTCGATGTCTTTGCCACGTAGTTTAGGGTTTTTCTTTAATTGCGACTTGCTGGTGCGTTTCATAAAAGGAAAATCTAATGCCCACCAAGCTAGGCCTAAAAAAGGCACGTACAGTAGCTCTTTTTTCAAAAAGAAATTCAAAAATGGAATGCGGCCCCGAAAGATGCGCTGCATCACCAAAATATCGACCCAACTTTGATGGTTGGCAATCACGAGATACCAATCTTTTTTGCGTAGCTTATCAAGGCCACTCACTGTCATCTTATAGGGAGTGAGCAATTTTTGATTCAATGAGTTACCACCCACCCATAACCCTGCCATGGCTTTTGCCGCCGCACTCATTAACTTTTGCCAAGGCTTGATTGGCAATAATTTCAGTAACCCGCAAAGCACGATGGGGAAAAACCAAAACAGGGTGTTAATCGTGTACAAACTAACACTTAAAACTTGCCTAACTACAGCTACTACAGCGCGCAAAACGACTTTCCTATATAGGTATAAAAAACAAGCGCTAATAATAGCGCTTTTTATCGACAACAGAAAACCGATCTGTTGATGTTACTAACAACAAAGTTAATCTTCGAAATAGGTGTATCCGCTCAAGCCTTGTTGTAGCTGTTCAATATACGCCTTTTTGATGTCACTATCGATATCAAGCGCGTTGATACGCTGGTGATAGACTGCTGCTAAGTCATCGCTATCGTAATGCACAAATTTTAATACGTCCTGAACACTGTCGCCCTTGAGTTTATGACTTAATTTAAACTCGCCATTATCACTGTGCACATGCACCGAGTCGGTATCACCGAAAAGGTTATGGAGATCGCCAAGAATCTCTTGATACGCACCCACCATAAACATAGCGACATGATACTGTTGGCCGAATTCATAACGCGGTATCGGCAGGCTCGTTTCAATCCCCGCCCCGTCAACATAATCACGAATTTGACCATCGGAATCACAAGTGATGTCTTGGATAATCACACGCTGCTCCAATGGCTTATCTAAGTTTTCTATGGGTAGTACCGGGAATAATTGGCCAATCCCCCAGACATCGGGCAGTGATTGGAACAGCGAGAAATTCACAAATAGCTTATCAGCGAGCTTTTCGTTAAGGTCGTCCAATACCTCGCGATGGGCACGCACCGAATCCCGCAAACAATCACGTACCTTATGTAAGGTGCGGAAGTAAAGCTGCTCCACTAACGACCATTGCATAATACCCAACATGCCATGAACATACTGGCTATGAGCCTCACTAAATAAGTGCATGGCATCGTGATAGCTCTCCAACGCCATACGACTGCTCACCGCTTCACAAGTGTGCCGCATTTCTATCACTACAGAAGGCAAATTTTGGTACTGGTCGATGGCTACATCGTTATTTGGGATGCGCTCCACATCCACCACATCGGTAATCAGCACGGCATGATGAGCCGTCAGCGCTCGTCCTGACTCGGTAATGATATGTGGATGTGCTAAATCATGGCTGTCGCTTACCTCACTAAATGCGGCCACCACATTGCGCGCGTATTCTTCCACGGTGTAGTTCATAGAACAGCTGCTGCGCGACCCCGAACCTTCGTAGTCCACACCTAGACCACCACCGACATCAACCGTTTGTAGCGGTACGCCCATTTGCGATAGTTGCGCGTAGTGGCGTGCACACTCTTTGAGCGCGCGTTGAATGTCGCGAATATTGGCAACCTGTGAGCCAATATGAAAATGCACGAGTTCCAGCAAATGTAACTTGCTTTGTTGACGTAGCAGTTCGACAGCTTGCAGTACCTGCGAGGCGGTCAGGCCAAACTTGCCTTTTTCGCCGCCGGTATTTTGCCACTTGCCCTTACCCACAGAGTTGAGGCGAATACGTATACCTATTGCTGCTTCTAGGTTCATGGCCGCCATTTCTTTGAGTAAGGCATCCAATTCAGAGAGCTTTTCGATAACAATATTAACCTTGTGGCCCATGGCTTGACCAATTAATGCGAGACGCAAAAACTCACTATCTTTATAGCCATTACACACTATGGTGATATTTTTTTGTGCCAGTCCCAATATCGCCATTAACTCTGGCTTAGAGCCCGCCTCTAAACCGACTTGGTTGCTATCATGGGCCAATAACTTATGCACCACCGAGCGCTGTTGATTCACTTTAATTGGGTAAACACAGGTATAGCCGCCTTGATACTGCTTCGCCTCATTCGCCTTAGCAAATGCACCAATAAGCCGTGAGGCTCGGTGCTGCAGAATATCGGTGAAGCGCACTAATACCGGTAACGTCAGACCTTGCTCTTTAAAGCTTTCCACCAGCTTATTTAAAGGCAAACCTGGGCGACTATGATCGCCATCCGGGTACGCCACGAGCTCGCCCTGCGGATTAATATCAAAGTAACCGTCGCTCCAGTGACTTACGTTATATACGGCCTGAGCAGCCTGGTAACCCCATTGCATAAAGCACTCTCAATATTGACCTGTGAATTTGCCGCTAGTGTAATACCTTAAAGTGTTCCTAGCGAATAGAAAATCGTACGGATTGGGCTAAAATTTCATTGAGCATTATGACGCTCACTGGCAAAATTGTCCCTCCACTTTACTGGCGATTATTGAGCACATGACAAGTTTAGATAAAAACCACTGGTTTACCGAGGTAAGCGACCGTGACGGTAGCGCATTCTCACTGCGTATTAATAAGTTGCTTGAACAGCAACAGTCTCCGTTTCAACACGTGGCAATGTATGAAACCACCGATTTTGGTAACCTGATGGTGATCGACGGCTGCACTATGGTCAGTAGCCGAGAAAACTTCTTTTATCATGAAATGATCGCCCACCCAGCGCTATTTAGCCACCCGAACCCAAAAAACGTAGTGATTATCGGCGGTGGCGACTGCGGAACCCTGCGCGAAGTGCTAAAACACGACAGTGTTGAAACTGTCACGCAAATCGACATTGACCAAGTTGTCACTGAGATGTCGCTGAAATATTTCCCTGAGTTGTGCAGTGCCAATGATGACCCCCGTGCCACCTTGCTCTTTGATGATGGCATCAAATACATGCGCGATGCGCAAGCCGAGTCGATTGATGTCATTATTGTCGATGGCACTGATCCTGTAGGCCCCGGCGAAGGCTTGTTTAATCATGCTTTTTATCAAAGTTGCCTCGCAGCATTACGTCCAGGCGGTGTGCTGGTGCAACAAAGTGAAAGCCCGCTTATGCATATGCCATTGCTGCTGGAAATGCGAGCGGCCATCAAGCAGGTTGGTTTCGGCGCGTTGCAAACCTTGCCTTTTCCACAGCCGATTTACCCATCGGGGCTGTGGTCAGTCACCTTAGCACGCAAAGGCCTGGGTTTTGACGGCTTTAGAGCCTGTGACCCTGACGCCCTCAACACCTTATATTACACGCCGGGCGTACACCAAGGTGCGCTCGCGGAGCCACCTTTTATGACCAAGGCCTTCAATCAGCAAGTCTAATCAGATGGGCGACTATTCGCCCTGACTCTCGCTATGTAATATGTGAATACGTATGCAGAGTCGTGTATTTCATCGCTAACCCCCTTACTCTTAATGCTTCCAATACAAGTACCTGTAGGCCTGCGTTTGCCAGCACACGTGACAGCCATCGCTTTAGCCTCGGGTATAACAAGCAGGATAGGTTGATGCGATTATTACTTCCCTTACTACTGGCCTCACCTTTGGCGTTGGCAAAAACAGTCGATGTTAGCTCTCCCGATGGCAAAATCACGCTTACACTAAGCGACGAAGGGGCGCCACATTATCATGTGAGTTACGCTGGCAAAGCGGTGATTAACCCATCTAAACTGGGTTTTTATTTTGCCCATGCCGCCCCGCTAGGTGATGACTTAACTATTAGCCACAGCGAACGCCACAGTGCCGACATCACCTGGCAACAACCCTGGGGTGAGCAACGTTTAATTCGCGATCATCATAATGAGTTGGCGGTTACTTTTAGCGACCCAGAAGCAGCTGAGCAGTCTTATACCGTGCGCGTAAAGGTGTTTAATGACGGCCTTGGATTTCGCTATGAGCTTACCGGTAAAGAGCGCCCCGATTACCGTATTACCGATGAGCTCACCGAATTTGCCCTTGCTGGCCAAGACAATGAAGCGCTGTGGATCCCAGCTCGAGGCTGGAATCGCTATGAATATGTTTACAACCGCACTAACACTGCTGAAGCCGCCCATGTACACACCCCCTTTACCGTAAAAATGCAAAACGGTGTTCACATCAGTATTCACGAGGCAGCACTGGTCGACTACGCGGGCATGACTTTAAACCAGCGTCGACCAGGCACGTTCAAGGCCGATTTAACTCCTTGGTCCGATGGCATCGCTGTGAAAACAAAAAATGGTTTCACCACTCCTTGGCGGACCATCCAAATTGCTGATAAAGCCACTGGACTACTCAACTCACACCTGATTTTAAACCTCAATGAGCCCAATAAACTCGGTGATGTGTCTTGGGTTAAACCCGGTAAATATGTCGGTATTTGGTGGGGCATGCACATCAATGAAAACACCTGGGGCAGTGGCGACAAGCACGGAGCCACCACCGAAAACACCCGCAAATATATGGACTTCGCCAGTGAGTATGGCTTTGATGGAGTGTTGGTTGAGGGCTGGAACCAAGGCTGGGATGGTGATTGGTTCTATAACGGTGACTTATTTAGCTTTACCGAGAGCTACGATGATTTTGACATTGAGGCCATTGCCAAATACGGCGAAAAGCGTGGCGTAAAATTAATTGGTCACCATGAAACCTCCGGCAATGTCAGTAACTATCGCCAACAAATGGACGCCGCCTTCGCCCTCTATCAGCGCCATGGTGTTAGCCAGATCAAAACCGGTTATGTTGCCGATGGTGGCAATATCAAGCGCCTTGATGAACAAGGCATTGCTCGCTATGAGTGGCATGACGGCCAATTTATGGTCAATGAATATCTCCACAATATTAAACTTGCCGCCGAGTATCAGCTCAGTATCAATACCCATGAGCCAATTAAAGCAACCGGCTTGCGCCGTACCTACCCAAACTGGATCACTCGCGAAGGAGCCCGAGGCCAAGAGTTTAATGCCTGGGGAACGCCGCCCAACCCCCCCGCGCACACGCCGATGCTGGCTTATACGCGTATGCTCGCCGGACCTATGGATTTTACACCGGGCATTTTCGATATGGGCTTCAACGGCTTAGGGGCTGACACTAATCGTCCGCAAACAACGCTGGCAAAGCAGTTAGCACTGTATGTGGTGTTATACAGCCCGATTCAAATGGCCGCCGATTTGCCACGGAACTATCTCGCCAAACCAGCAGCATTTCAATTTATCCAAGATGTACCAACCGACTGGGAAAAGAGCCAAGCCATTGCTGGCGAAATGGGTGAATATGTGGTTTTTGCTCGTAAAGAGCGTCAACGCGATAACTACTCTGGCAAGGATTGGTACCTCGGTGCTATCACCGATGGGCAAGCTCGAGACATCACCATTAAACTTGACTTCCTCGAGCCAGGAAAGCGTTTTGAAGCGCAGATATATGCCGATGGTGAAGATGCCGAGTGGGTAAACAACCCCTACAGCATGGACATTCACACCGAAAACGTGAGCAGCCAAGATAGCTTAACCCTGCGCTTGGCGCCAAGCGGCGGCACCGCCATTCGCTTTAAAGCACTAGACTAACCGCACTCACAGGCCGACGCCCCGGTCGGCCTGTATTACCTGAACCGTTCACACATGCCCTGCCGACGCATGCATAGTGATTAGCTTGATTGTCGCGACGCCGCGCCCGCGCTCTGCAAGTTTAACTCGCTGCGCTTTATTTCACGTAATATTGAAGTGCGGTTCATTTCCATAAATAGCCACAATTTGATGGCTATTTGTACCAACAGCCCAGCGATAAACCACACTCCCCAAAATACCTGCTCGTTGATAACGGTGGCCATGTAGAATCGGTAACCAGCATAAATAAAAGCCGCCGTCGCGAGTAGTGCAAGCAACGTCGAAAGCCAAACCCAGCGGCGCATAGAGCCGCTATAGATGTGCCCAAGGCGATTAAATAAGCCCTGTTCACGAGATAAAATCTGATCTAACTGTGCTTGCTCACTGTGTAAACTCGCTTTAATTTGTTGCTCAACACTCATAACGCTCTCTCCTATTGCTGTGCCCATTGGCTTAATCTTTTTCTGGCCTTGTGCAAGCGTGACTTCACTGTGCCTTGAGGAATATCCAACACCACAGCAATGTCGCTAATGGCTA
Source organism: Pseudoalteromonas sp. CNC9-20 (assembly GCF_022347875.1). NCBI lineage: Bacteria > Pseudomonadati > Pseudomonadota > Gammaproteobacteria > Alteromonadales > Pseudoalteromonadaceae > Pseudoalteromonas > Pseudoalteromonas sp. CNC9-20. The sequence goes on from NZ_JAKRFS010000008.1 coordinate 44,758, forward strand.
GCTCTTCAAGGTAAAACAAATACACTGTATGACGCTCCCCCCAAGGCAGTCTGGCTATCAGACTCAACATATCTAGGCTTTGCTCCAAACTTATAGGTTGCGCCGCTACTAACGGTGCTTCGGCTATACCCTGCTCTTTGTACTGACGCCGTATTACATCAATAAAGCGCCGGTAAATAGCACGAAATAACCAAGCTTTAAATGCTCCGGGCTCCAGCAACGAACGTATATCTTTGGCTACCTTACTCCATACTTCCTGAGTAATATCACCAGCATCTTGGGGAGATTGGCACAGCTTATAAGCAAAACGATAACTCGCTTGATAGTGTAGCTCGCATAATTGGTTAAACGCCTGCTTATCACCGCCCTGCGCCGCCAAGACCAGCAATGCCGTATAGGATTGTTTCATAGCCTTTCCAGGTGTTTATTAGCAAGACGCGCTATGACTTACAAAGGTTCACGTATATTGAAAATAAATAACACTTGATTGCCGCTATCGCTCATATAAACGTGTAGCGCAAAAGCCAATAGGACGCACGCACATCAGCCATGTCGGCCCACTCAGCTAACAAAGCATGGGGTGCAGGGCTAATATCGGTATTCGTAGACATCATTTTATTTAGCGAAAGTGCGAGTTGCAGTGAGCTTTATCACCGCGATGAAAATACATCCCTTCTCACAGCAAGCGATACAGCTCAGCGCATTAGGGGAAAGAGCGTCAACCGCGAGCCCATGGGGCCGGGCCCGCAGTCCAATATTGGCAGCTATTTACTTGTACAACAGCGAGAACTGCTATGAGTACAAAGCAATCGTTAAGGCCACTTAACCTCGGATGCCAACACCCGCTCGGGGGCAATGTAGTGAATGATATCGCCACCTTGGATGGCATAATCCAACGGCGGATTTAAATCCATATCTAAGGCGCTGCGATTATGAGCAATCCCTAAAATAGTGGCGTCGTATTGGTGTTTGAATACCGTAAAAATATCGTTGTAGGTAAACTGGCCGACATCATTGGGGATCATCATAGAAAAGTGGGTATCCCCATGCAGGCTAGACATAATTTCCTGTTGCACCCGACTCGCCCCTGGGTCCTCCATAGAGCGCACTAAGACTTCCGCTGTGCGGTTAGAGCTGCACTCCACATTAGCACAATGTTCACCTAGCATCTGTGCCTTGCTTTCATCATCAAAATAAGCACAAATATGGGCACTTTCCTTTACCAGCTTGCTAATCTTTAGCGCCGTAGTGAAGCTTTGGTTATCATCGGCTCCCTCAACAATTATTTTATCTGCTGTGGCAATGCCTACGCGTTTAAGTTGCTCTTCATCGGTGTAACTACTGAGCTTAACAAAGCTGACATCGGGCTCAGAGAAAAACGGGTGCTCCATATCATCGGTTACCGCGAGTACAATTTCACGCTTTACCCGTTTTTCATCAGCAAGAATATAGCGCACCATTTTTCTGGTACGCACTGGGTGCCAACCAAAAATAATGATGTGATTAGCAAAATGAGTCACGTCTTTTTCACCTGTCATAGCGCGCCTTATTAAATGTGTGATGGACTGCCCTGCTTTACCCAGCAACATGCCGAACAAGGCCAAACCGAAGGGGATCTGAACCAAAGCCACCAATAAGCGGCCCATCTCTGTAGTCGGACTAAAGTCGCCGTAACCCACCGTTGAGGTAGTCACGACATAATAATAAAAAAAGGTATTCGCAGAGGTAAGCGCATGCTCCCCAGCAATTGACAATAGCACCCAAGTGAGTGCCATATGTGCCAAGGTGACAAACACCACAACCTGCCAACTAAGTTGGTCAATATGATTGCGTATCGTCAGTAGCACACGCTTTAAAATAATCGGCATAGCTCGCCTTATTAGTATACTTATGGGCGCAGTTGCGCCCTTCCCTTACTTCGCTTTGGCACCGTTTTGGTTGTTAGCAAGTGCCTCGTCGATATAGTTATCTATTTGTTGTTCCAGTACATTAAGAGGAATTGAGCCATGGCGCAAGACCTGATAGTGGAACTCGCGCAAGTCAAAATCATGGCCTAAAGCGTTTTCCGCTTTAGCGCGCAAGCGCTTAATGGTGAGCTCACCAATTTTGTATGACAGCGCCTGGGCCGGCCATGAGATATAGCGATCAGTCTCGGTTTTCACATTATGCAGCGACAGCGCGGTATTATCACGCATAAAGTTCAGCGCTTTATCACGGCTCCAACCGAACATGTGCATGCCTGTATCGACCACTAAACGCGCTGCACGCCACATTTCATAAGTAAGACGACCAAAATTACTGTATGGATCTTGATAGAAGCCCGCTTCTAAGCCTAAATACTCACTGTACAGCCCCCAACCTTCGCCAAAGGCCGATAGATAGGCGTCGCGTCGATAGCTAGGTAGATAATCAAGCTCAGCATTGAGGGCAATTTGTAGATGGTGCCCCGGTACGGCTTCGTGTAGGGTCAAAGCTTCTAAAACATATAATGGCCGCTTATCCAGTGCATAGGTATTAACCCAATAGTAACCAGGCTCATCCTCTTTGCTTGCCCCCACATAACGACCTGTGGTGTATTTTGGCGCAATACTCGCTGGCACCGGAGCGACACCGTAAGGTTTGCGTGGTAACTGCTTGAATAGTTTAGGCAGCTGCGCATCCATCTTTTTGGCGATGAATGAGGCTTCTTTCAATAGCTCTTCCGGTGTTTTAGCGTAAAATTGAGGGTCGGTACGTAAAAATTCAATAAACTCAGCAAAACTGCCCTCGAATCCTAAATCATCAATAATCGCCTGCATTTCGCCGCGAATACGAGCCACTTCTTGCAGACCGAGTTCATGAATTTCTTTCGCAGTCATCTGCGTGGTGGTGTAATGACGCGCTCGATTAGCATAATAAGCTTTGCCATTTGGCACTTCAGAAATCCCTATCGATTCACGTGCACCTGGCTGATAGGTTTGCGTAAAGAAATCGTAATAGCCTTGGTATGCTGGCAGTACCTGTTCACCGATAACGCGCTTAGCTTGGGCTTGCAGCTCAGCAAAGGCCTCATCACTCACCCCTGCGGTGTTACGCTTGAAAGGAGCATAAAACGCAGACTCGGTGACATCATCGACCAAGTACGCGCTTATCGACTCCTCATAGCCGGCAAGCACGGCTTTAGGTTGCGTTAACCCTGTTTCGAGCCCTTTTTTCATCCAATAGATGTTTTGCTCAAAGAACCGAGGCACTTGGCGCAGGCGCGCTAAGTAGGTTTCAAACCCTTGAGCAGAACTGTAATCTCCACGCTGCACCATAAATGACAAGGATGAGTGAAAACCATATTCGGAGGTAAGGGGCATATAGTGCGTATTGAACACATACTCATCGACACTGTTTTGCACCTGCGCAGTCAAAATTTGCAGATTGATCTGATTCTCTTCACTGAGCGTGCTTTTATCGATAGCTTTAAGCTTATTCAATAATGCTGTTTTATCTTGGTATTGCTGCTCTAAGAATTCAGGCGATAAATTGGGGAGCAAATACCCGTCAACCTCTTGCTTATACGGGTTGACGCTTTCTCGATAACTGACAACCTGCTCAGCCAATGTGGTGAACTGGTTATTGGTGTTGGTCTTGTGTGCTGAGCTTGCGCAGCCACCCAAAGCAAGGGGAATCGCACAGGCCAATGCCAGTTGCTTAATATGTGTTCCTAGGTTCATGCTTTATTCTCATTGATTGTGCATTTCGCCATACTCTAGCCTACCACAGCGCGCGAGCCAACCGCTTGCGACCAGCGTCCAAATGTCGGTTCTGCGCATAAAGTGGGCGCTTGGTCGCAATTATGTAACCAGAGTATTCCAAAAGAGAACAATTTGCTTTTTAATACCGCCAAGGGATGTATAAGCAAGCTAGGATTGGCTGCACCTCTATTTCAACCTGGTGATTGTGATTATGATGTTCCATGACTCCATGGCCAACGCGCAAGAGAAAATGACCCAAGTCTGTCATTTGCTCGAACTGCATGCGCTGCCGCCAACACCTTTAAATTACCATGTGCTGTACCAGCATGTGAGTGAAGGCGAAAGTGCACTGAGTGAGGCCTTACAAGCTGCTGTAACCGAAGGCCGCATCATTGATTCAGTGTTAATGGAAGAGTTGTATATACAACATCTCACACCGGATCATCAAAAGCAGACCGCTATGGTTGAACGTATTAGCGAATTGATAGGTAATCTAGAGCGCAATAGCAAAAGCAATCAAAAACACATCGACCATTACCACCTCGAAATTGATCGTTGTGCTCGCGCTTTAGATGAACATGATGTTGATAAAAGCCGACACCAGCTGCGTAAGTTAGCCGAGCATACCCTAGTGTTAAAAGGGCAAATGCAAAAGTTTAAGCAACTACTGGAGCAAATAAAACAGCAATACCTTAGTACTAAATCGCAACTAAAACGCCTTAAAGACAAACACCATCTCGACCCACTCACCGGCCTTTATCACCGTCATTATCTCGATAAAAAATTTCAGTATTGGGCCAAGAAGCAGCATCAAATCTCTTTGATCCGTATTGATGTCGAAAACTATCAACAGTTTTGTCATGACTACGGCGACAGCATTGGTAATTTAATGCTCGAAAAAGTGGCCACCAAAATAGACAAATATGTCAAAGAAAGTGGTTTTTGCGGGCGCACCCAAAATGAGCAGTTTACCATTATGATGGCCGACGTCGAGGCACAAACCGTGGACCTCATTGCCGAAAAAGTACAAGCCGGCATCAGTAAGCTTCGCTTTGTAAGTTCACGCAGTGGTAAACAGCTCCCTGGTGTGGCGTTTCAATGCCAAACCATACATCGCCAGCAAGAACCTAACTTTAGCGCCCTCGTCTCATCCACTCATTAGCTTCTGCGCTTGCTAAAAACGGCTTAATCCTTGAGCTGTTACAGGGCCTCAAGTACACTATGGCAAACTCTCCCTCTGGGCTTAAATTAGATGAAAGAAGCTGAGCAAAAAACCACCCACTTTGGCTATAAAACGGTTGCTACAAGCGACAAAGTTAACCATGTAGCGGATGTCTTCCACTCTGTTGCTGCCAAATACGATTTAATGAATGACTTGCTCTCTTTTGGCATCCACCGCTTGTGGAAACGGGTTACCATTGCCAGTTCAGGAGCCCGCAAAGGGCAAACCATACTAGATTTGGCCGGTGGTACAGGCGATTTAACCGCTAAGTTTAGCCAACTAGTGGGAGAGACTGGCAAGGTGATTCTCGGCGACATCAATGACTCGATGCTTAAAGTGGGTCGCGATAAACTGCGCGACCGAGGCCTAGTCAGCAACATTGAATATGTACAAATGAACGCCGAAGCGCTGCCATTTCCCGATAACAGCATAGATGTGATCACCATTGCGTTTGGTTTACGTAATGTGACTGATCAGAGCAAAGCCCTCGCTTCGATGTTTCGCGTATTAAAACCCGGTGGACGATTACTGATTCTTGAGTTTTCCAAGCCTGAACATGAAGTGCTTACTAAACTGTATGATATGTACTCATTCAACATTTTACCGCAGGTCGGTAAAGCGGTACTCAATGACAGTGAGTCATACAAGTATCTAGCAGAATCAATCCGTATGCACCCGGACCAAGACACCTTGGAAGCCATGATGAAAGAAGTGGGCTTTGAGCAAACCAGTTATCAAAATATGACCGGGGGCATTGTTGCCCTCCACCGTGGCTTTAAATTTTAAGAGGCAAATATGCTCTCTCACTTTGCTGTAGCCAGCGCTGAAAAGCTGGCTAATCGACTGATACTGCTTGATCCGCAGTTGCAGCAAAGGCTGCAACAGATAAACACTCAAGTGCTGGTACTGCACATTCGTGACTGGCAGCAGTATGTAAGTGTTCACTATGGTGATGCAGGGCTAATGCTGCAAGCCCATAATGAAGCACCCGAGCAACACCAATGCTTTATTAGCGCTGATACTGATACATTAATGAAGCTAAAGGATCCCTCTTTGCTCACCCAGCTTATCCGCCAAGATAAGCTCGACCTTGAAGGCGATATTCATCTGGCCCAAGCCTACAGCCAAGCCTTTAATGATTTGGATATTGATTGGCCCGAGCACTGGTCTAAATATATCGGTGATGCTCCAGCACAGTTGCTATGGCAAACTCTCAGTAAAGGTAAAGCGCAAGCTCAGCAGAGCCTCACTAAACTCGACCATATCGTGCTCACGCTCTTGCAGGATGAGCTTAAAGTGAGTATTCACCCGCTAGAATTAGAACAATTCACGCGCCAGAGTCGCCAGCTAAAATCCGACGTCCAGCATCTTGAACAACGTATAGATGCGTTGTTGACGCACGTTCAGCAAACACAGTAAAGAGGTGCCCTTTGTCTGCGGCAAGACTGTATTTCATCACTAAAACCTTATTGCAGTATGGCATCGATGAACTGCTGCCACAGCAGAAGCTTCCTTGGTTTGCCAAATTGGCTCGACGCAGTATTTTTTGGTTACGTAATCGCCATAAGGATAAACCCGCAGGCGTGCGTTTACGTTTAGCGCTACAAACATTAGGGCCGGTGTGGATTAAGTTTGGGCAAATGCTCTCTACCCGTCGTGACTTGCTACCACCGGAAATCGCCAGTGAGCTGGCTCTGCTACAAGACCAAGTTCCTCCTTTTGCAGGTGATCAGGCCAAAGCCATTATCGAGCAAGCACTGGAAGTTAATGATATCAGCGACGTGTTCAGTGAGTTTGATGTGACTCCCTTGGCTTCCGCATCAATTGCGCAGGTGCATACGGCCACTCTCATTGACAACGACGGTGACCACCAAGATGTGGTCGTTAAAGTCATTCGTCCTAACATCAAAAAGCAAATAGATGCCGATTTAGCGCTGATGCAGCAATGCGCCCGAGTTGTCGCCAAACTGCTTAAAGAAGGCCGCCGTTTACGTCCGGTGGAGGTTGTTAAGGAGTATAAGAAAACCCTTCTCGATGAACTCGATCTGATGCGCGAAGGCGCCAATGCGATTCAGCTACGACGTAATTTTGAAGACTCGGAATCACTTTATATCCCCTTTGTGTATAGCGACTTTAGCCGCACCAATGTGCTGGTTATGGAACGTATATATGGCATTCCCGTATCCGACACCGATGCCTTATTAAAGCAAGGTACCAATATGAAGTTATTGGCGGAACGTGGCGTTGAGGTCTTTTTTACGCAAGTTTTTCGCGATAGCTTCTTCCATGCGGATATGCACCCTGGCAATATCTTTGTCTCCTTTGATAACCCTCATAACCCGCAATATATCGGCATCGACTGTGGCATTGTTGGTACCTTAAATAAAGAAGATAAACGCTATTTAGCGGAAAACTTTATCGCCTTTTTCAATCGTGATTATCGTAAGGTTGCTGAGCTGCATGTGGATTCCGGCTGGGTCCCTGCCGATACCAGTATTGAAGAGTTTGAATTCGCTATTCGCACTGTTTGCGAACCCATATTTAACAAGCCGCTAGCGGAAATTTCGTTTGGTCATGTATTGGTTAATTTATTCAATACCGCTCGACGTTTTAATATGGAAGTGCAGCCACAGCTCGTACTACTGCAAAAAACACTGCTTTATGTCGAAGGATTAGGGCGACAGCTTTACCCTCAGCTAGATCTGTGGAAAACCGCCAAACCCTTCTTAGAAGACTGGGTTAAACAGCAAGTAGGGCCTTGGGCAGTCGCCAAACAAATGTACGCCAACTTACCATTTTGGGCAGAGAAGTTTCCTGAGCTACCGGATCTGATCTACCATAATTTGAGGCGTCAACAGCATCCTCCTGCGCCACCAGCGGCCAATCACAAAGCGATTATTTTAGCGTTAGCTGGCTGCACAGGACTGATCGTTGCTTGTTTAGTCGCGCTTGCGCAACATCCCGTATTTTCAGCAGTCAGTGCCGTCGCCGGGTTTGCAGCGCTGTTTGCTGCTTGGCGTAAAGGCTAACAGCACTATGACATCATCTTTGTGCGCGGTATACTTCGCCACAGTTTAGTAGGACATTTCGGAGACAGTTATGGGTTTTGGCGGTATTAGTATTTGGCAGTTGTTGATCGTATTGGCGATCATCGTGCTACTTTTTGGCACTAAAAAGCTGCGTAATATAGGCGGTGATTTAGGTAATGCAGTAAAAGGCTTTAAAAAAGCGGTATCGGATGACGATAATAAGCCCGATGCAAAGTCAGATGACGCTAAAATTTCTGAATCGAAACAACAGGCTGAAGAAAACCCAAGTCAAAAAGACAAAGATAAGGTGTAGCCACCCATGGGCATGTGGGAATTATTGGTGGTGTTCGTTGTAGGTCTTATTGTACTTGGCCCCGAACGCTTACCTGTGGCCATTCGAACGGTAAGCCGCTGGGTAAAAACAGCCAAAGGCATGGCCAACAATATTTCTGCACAGGTCAACGAGGAACTGCGTGTACATGAGCTACATCAGAACCTTAAAAAGGCTGAGCAGCAAAATATGGAAAACCTTCCTGACGATGTAAAAGACTCGGTGGCAGAGCTGCATAAAGCGGCGCAATCAGTCACTCGCAGTTATGACAACGCACCAAAAAAAGACAGCAGTAACAAAGATGAGTGAACCCCAACAGAGCGGCTTTATTGCCCACTTGGTCGAATTACGTAATCGCTTGATGCGCTCATTGCTTTGCGTATTGTTGGTGTTTGTTGCGCTCGTGTATTTTGCTAACGACATTTACGCCTTTGTTGCAGCGCCTCTGCTTGCACATTTGCCAGCAAACAGCCAGATGATCGCCACCGATGTTACCGCACCGTTTTTTACGCCTTTTAAGCTTACACTTTTTGTTGCCATATTTGCTGCCATCCCCTTTATCTTGCATCAAGTATGGTCTTTTATTGCGCCGGGACTGTATCAACACGAAAAGCGCATGCTGATCCCTATCTTGCTTTCAAGCGTCTTACTTTTTTACGGTGGTATCGCTTTTTGTTACTTCGTTGTCCTCCCCATCGTACTCAGCTTCTTTACCGGTATTGGCCCTGAGGTTATGACGCTTACGCCAGACATCAGCAGCTATTTAGGGTTTGCATTAAAGCTATTTTTCGCCTTTGGTATTGCCTTTGAAATCCCGGTAGCCATCATGCTGCTTTGTTGGAGTGGGGCAACGACCACCGCGAGTTTAAAGCAAAAGCGCCCTTATATCGTGGTTGGGGCTTTTGTGGTCGCGATGTTTCTAACGCCCCCCGATGTGTTATCACAGACCTTGCTCGCCTTACCGATGCTGTTATTATTTGAGCTCGGCCTGATTTTGGCCGCCTTTTATAGCGCTAAATCACCACAGGAAGAAAAACAATGAAAAAATATTTAGTATCCGCCGTGCTCACCGCTTGGGTGGGAACACTTTCTCCCGCAGCCATAGCCAATGACGGCGTGAATATTCAAGCGCTAAAGGCCTGTAGCTTTATTGAAAATGATTTTCGTCGCCTGCTGTGCTACGACAACATCATGGCCGGCAAACCTATTGATGCTATGCCTAAAGGCGAAGTGAAAAACACCAACGCTGCACCGCAAAGTAATAAAAAAGCGCAAGCCGCAAGTGTTGCCGGTGCGCCAGCAAAACATAGCAAAGCCAATAAAGCAGACTTTGGCCTAGAGCATAAAAAAGAAAAAGAACAAAAAGACGATAATAACGAGCTTCGCGCGCGTGTAAGCCAAGTTGATGAAGCCCCTTATGGTGAGCTTATTTTGACTCTAGACAACGGCCAAAAATGGCGCCAAATTGGCACCGAACATTTTCGTTTGAATAGCAATGATACAGTGATTATTAGCCGTGGCATGTTCAACTCTTTCCTACTGAAAAAACAAGGTGCAAATAAGTCTATCCGTGTTAAACGCGTTGATTAAGTAGCTGCCATGATAGATATCGGAGTCAATCTCACAAGCAGCCAATTTGCAGCAGATACTGACGCTGTGGTTGCTCGTGCGCGCGACGCAGGTATCACCAATATGGTAGTGATTGGTTGTGACGAGCGCGATAGCCAGCATGCAGTTGAGCTGGCACGTCGCCATCAGTTGTTTTGCACCGCCGGTATTCATCCCCACAATGCAAAAGATGCAAGCGCCGAGTTCGAGCAAGTTATCGCCCGGCTAGCCAGTCAAAGTGAAGTACTGGCTATTGGTGAATGCGGCCTCGACTACAACCGCGACTTCTCACCGCGACCTGTACAGCGCGAGATTTTTGCTCGCCAGCTAGCTTTGGCAAATGAATTAGCGCTGTCCGTGTATTTACATGAACGTGATGCCAGTGCGGATATGCTAGCACTGCTGCGAGAGTACCAACCGCGTGGAATTGTGCACTGCTTTACCGGCAATGCTGAACAGGCTCAGCACTATCTTGAGTTGGGCCTGTATTTAGGGATCACAGGCTGGGTATGTGATGAACGTCGCTCGCAAGCGCTCAATGAAGCCTTGGCGCATATTCCTAGGGAGCGATTACTAGTTGAGACTGACGCTCCTTACCTCCTGCCTCGGACAATACGGCCAAAACCAAAGTCACGGCGCTGTGAACCCCATCACCTTGGCTACGTAGTCACCCACTTAGCTCAACGCTACGCATGCACTGAGGCAGAGATCATCGCGCAGACCAAACATAATTTTAGCCAATTGTTTAATGTGGAGCTGCGTTAGTTATGCGTGTGCTTGCTTGGGCGATGATGCTGCTGTGGTCGTGCTCAGCGCTCGCCTCAAGCATGAGTATCAATACCGAAGCAGACTCCTTAGCAACAGCGCAAAATTCACCCCATTGGCAACCCCTTAATAAGCCGTTTATCAACTTGGGCAACAAAGTGCGTTATGGCTGGCTGCGGGTGAATTTAAGCTCTCACCAACACCCACCCAGCGTATATATTATTGCCATCGATAACCCATTAATAGATAGCCTCAAAGCGTTTCATTTACGTGATAATAAGCTAATCAATACGCGTACTATAGGTAGTCAAGTTGATAGTGCAGATCGACTTTTTAAAGATGAATCACTGTCCTTTTATATTGATACCCGTAGCCCTGGGGAGCACTGGGTCTACATCGAAGTGATCGCCAGTGACGGCTTTAGAATGCCGGTTCAGGTGCATACTCTGAAGAGCTACTTTGAATACAAAAGCAGCTTCAATAGCCTATTCGGGGCGGTGATGGGCCTCGCGGCAACGCTGATATTGACCACCTTATTCTTTTTTATTCTGTCACGACAAGCCCGCTTTTTATTGGCCACGGCATACATTAGTGCTTTGGCACTGATAGGTATTTACGTATTTGGCTATGGCTATCGCTATTTGCACCCCGATACACCTTGGCTACAAACGGCGGTGCTGCCCCTACTACTGATAGCTGCACCAAGCCTCTTAGTTGCTTTGAATCAAACACTGATAGCGCCAATAAAACGTAAAACGTCGATTACTGTCATGCTCATTACTGTGGTTATCGGCCTACTTCCAAACCTATTACCTGCCGCTATTGCCGACCCGATCGTAGTTGTTGCGAGTACCTTATTTTGTTTATTCGGCGCGGTCTATAGTGCTTGGCAGGGGTATCGTAAGCAACAACAACAGTTATGGGTACTCAGTATTGCCAATCTGATGTTACTCGCGCTGATGGGCTATTTTTGTCTCAACTATTTTGGTTTCGCATTGCCGATTAACAAAACCAGTTGGTGGCTTTTCTTGCCCCCTGCGAGCAGTGCCTTACTTGTCTGTTTTGTAGTTATTCGCAACTTGTTAAGCCAGCACAGTGAACGCATGCGCGCGCAGCAACAAGCACTGGCGGAGCAGCAAACACGAGACCAATTACTGGCTCAGCAGCTGGCACTAGAGGAACAAACTAAAGAAGAACTAGAAAATAAAGTAGAAGAGCGCACCATAGAGCTACAAATTACCCTACGGGAATTAGAAGAAAAGAACACAGAGCTAGAGCGCATTAATAACGAGGACCCATTAACGGGTGTCAAAAATCGCCGCTTTTTCGATAAGCGTTTAGAGCATGAGTTACGGCGCTCACAACGGGATGACGCTCCATTGAGCCTGCTAATGATAGACATAGATCACTTTAAAAAGGTCAACGATAGCTATGGTCATCCCGCTGGCGATGCAGCTATTAAATTGGTGTCACAAACTATCAAAGCCTGTTTACGCCGCCCATTTGACCATGTGTGCCGCTACGGCGGTGAAGAGTTTGCCGTTATTTTACCCAATACCACGCACGAGGGCGCCCTCAAGCTGGGCGAAGAAGTATGCACTGAGGTAGGTCAACAACAGGTTGAATTCTCAGAGCACCAATTTTCATTAACTGTTAGTATTGGCGTGCATACCGCTTACGGGGAAACCACCGCTCACGCTGGCGACATCACCCATATGGCGGATGAGGCGCTATACCATGCTAAAGCGCATGGTCGTAATCAAGTAATTAGCTCACAATCTTTGCCTTAGGAGAGCATTATGGCCCAATCAGGACTCGACCTGTTTCCTTATACGCGTATGCGTCGTTTACGTAAAAATGACTTCTCTAGACGCTTAACTCAAGAGCATGAGCTCAGCGTTAATGACTTAATTTATCCAGTGTTTGTCTTGGAAGGCAAAAACCGCCGCGAACAGGTTGAATCTATGCCTGGCGTTGAGCGCTTGTCCATCGACTTATTGATTGAAGAAGCTAAAGAGTTGGTCGCTTTAGGTGTACCCGCTATTGCCCTATTTCCAGTCACACCCAGTGAAAAGAAATCTCTGCATGCCGAAGAAGCCTATAACCCAGAGGGGTTAGCACAACGCACGGTGCGCGCTTTGAAGAGCGAACTGCCTGAGCTGGGGGTGATCACCGATGTTGCCTTGGACCCCTTCACCGTGCATGGTCAGGACGGCATCATTGACGAGCAAGGCTATGTTATCAATGACATCACCACCGAGGTGTTGGTGAAACAAGCGCTGTCACACGCCCAAGCGGGTGCCGATGTCGTTGCCCCCTCAGATATGATGGATGGTCGTATCGGCGCTATTCGTGAGGCGCTAGAAGAGCAAGGCCTGATCAATACCCAAATTATGGCTTATTCTGCCAAGTATGCGTCAAGCTATTATGGCCCATTTCGCGATGCGGTCGGCTCAGCGGGTAACCTCAAAGGGGCTGATAAAAAAACCTACCAAATGAATCCCGGAAACTCCGATGAGGCCCTCAGAGAAGTCGCGCTGGACTTACAAGAAGGCGCTGATATGGTCATGGTGAAACCAGGCATGCCCTACTTAGATATTGTTCGACGCGTTAAAGATGAGTTTTCCGTGCCCACCTTCGCCTATCAAGTCAGTGGTGAATACGCCATGCACATGGCTGCTATTGAAAACGGCTGGTTAGAAGAAAGAGCCATTGTCATGGAGTCTTTGCTTGCCTTCAAACGTGCAGGGGCTGACGGTATTCTCACTTATTTTGCTAAACGCGCGGCGCAGTGGCTTAACGAATCTTAAGCTTAACACCCAACTTTTTTCTGAGAAAAAGCGCTAACAAGTTAACAACTTGAAATTTTCGTGTAACTTATTGGGGGCATAATATGTCCCCCTTTAGGGATAAATAACAATACACGGGAAGCTATCTAATGAAAAACACAGTCACACCTATCGCTCTAGCGGTGGCGGCCTCGTTGGCATCGCTCAGCGCTCAAGCAGATATCTTAATATCAGAATATGTCGAAGGCAGTAGCAATAATAAAGCCATCGAGCTTTATAACCCCAATTCAGAGTCAGTCGATTTAAGCCAATATAGTATTGAGTTTTACTTTAACGGCAGCACTACGGCTGGTTATACTCTCGATCTCTCAGGCTCACTGGCAGCTGAAGGCGTTTTTGTTGCCGCACATGAATCAGCAGATTCTGCAATTCTAGCAGTCGCTGATCAAATTGCAGGCGGTGGTTGGTTCAACGGCGATGATGCCATTGTGCTTCGTAAACAGGGTGACGTCATTGATAGCCTTGGTCAGGTTGGCCTCGATCCTGGTTCGCAATGGGGTGAAGGGCTCACCTCTACGCAAAATAATACCCTGCGCCGTATTGATGGCACCGGTGCTCGCACCGCCCTAGACACCGCCTATATCCCTAGCGACTTCTTTACTGGCTATGAGCAAGACGACTTCAGTGATTTGGGCACCTACCAAGGAGGTTCCGGCCCAGTCGACCCTGATCCAGAGCCAACCCCCGAGCTCACATGTGCTGATCCAGCCACTACCATTAGCGAAATCCAAGGGCCAGGCATGGCCAGTCCCCTGCAAGGCGAACAAGTTATTGTCGAAGCGGTGGTCAGTGCTGATTACCAACAAAGTGACGCCCTTAATGGCTTTTTCTTAGCATCACTCAACGCTGATAATGATCCCCTCACCTCTGAAGGTATTTTTGTTTATCACAATGATGATGATGTTAATGTCGGCGACCGTGTACGACTTCAAGCCACCGTTGATGAATACTACGGCGCCACACAATTAAAGAATGTGACGGCGCTGAAGAGTTGTGGTACTGCACAAGCTGATATCACTGAAATCACGCTACCGGTTGACAATATCGACGAGCTTGAAGCCTATGAAGGCATGCTCATCAGTGTCGCCCAGCCAATGTATGTAGTAGATAGTTATAATTTGGCACGCTATGGAGAGCTCGGCCTAGCAACAGAGCGCTTATATCAAGGCACTCAAGTGGCGCTACCAGGTGATGCCGCCAATGCGCTGGAAGCGCAAAACCAGCTAAAACAGTTATTACTTGATGATGGCTCAACACAGCAAAACCCTGAAGTGATTCCTTATCCTGGAGCTGGACTGGACGCCTACAATACCGTGCGCTTAGGTGATAGTGTAGAAGGCCTCACCGGGGTGTTAGGCTATGGTTTTGATCGCTACCGTTTACATCCAACCACGGCTGTACAATTCACTGCCAGCAACCCTCGCACTGAAGCACCCGTACTCAATGAGCAGGGCGATATTAAAATCGCTAGCTTTAATGTCTTAAACTACTTCAATGGTGATGGCCAGCAAGGCGGCTTTCCAACCTCTCGCGGTGCCGATGATTTGCAAGAGTTTATTCGCCAAGAGCAAAAGCTCGTTACCGCCATCACCGCCATGGATGCCGACATTGTTGGCTTAATGGAAATTGAAAACGATGGCTTTGGCGAGTTCAGTGCTCTAAGTTCGTTAGTCACTGCACTGAACGATGCAACCGATAACGGCGAATATGCCTTCGTTGATTTTGCCGTAGCCGAGGTTGGCACCGACGCCATTACCACCGCGCTCATTTACCGTAGCGACCGCGTACAAGAAGTTGGCACAGCCAGCATCAATGATGAAGACGCCTTATCCTATGGTAACCGCGCGGCGATCGCACAGAGCTTCCGTGATATTGAAAGTGATGAAGTGTTAACCGTTGCTGTCGCTCACTTAAAATCCAAAGGTGGTTGTAGCCGTGCCGAAGGGCTCGATCAAGACCAAAATGATGGTCAAGCCTGCTATAACGCAACGCGCGTAGCCGGTGCCGAGCAGTTCGCTTCATGGTTAGCGAGCCAACCCACTGGTGTGGCTGATGACGATGTGATCATTGTCGGTGATATGAATGCTTATGCGCAGGAAGACCCCATGCAAACCTTTGCCGACGCCGGATTTGCCAATGTCATTCCTACGCTGGAAGGTAATACGTTGGGTTACTCATATAACTTCCAAGGCCGCTTAGGCAGCTTAGACCACGCTTTGGCATCACCCAGCCTTATGAACAAAGTGGTCGCTGCTACCGATTGGCATATTAATGCTGATGAGCCTCGGGTGTTAGACTACAACTTAGAGTACAAAACCCAGGCACAGCAGGCCAGCTTGTATGCCGAGCATGCATACCGCGCCTCAGATCATGACCCTGTCATCGTCGCCATTGCTGCCGAGCAATCTGAGCCCGAAGAGCTTGTGGGCGAGTTTACTGGCCTTAGTGGATGGTTTTGGCCTCGCAACTTTACTATCGACTTACCAGAGGGTTACCAAACGCTAGATATCGAGCTCGTGGGTGGCTGGGGTCAAGTTGATCTGTACGTTAGCCACCAACGTCGCCCATCTATTTTCCGTGCCGATTGTGCCTCACGTAACTGGGGGACTGCAGAGCAATGTCACTTTGATAACCCTGCTGCTGGAAAGTGGAAAGCCCGTATTCTTGGCCCTCTCCCCTACGGTAATATCACGTTACGCTACCGTGCGGTTAAAGCCGACTAATAGGGTTTAATACCGAGCGAGAATGGCGTCACGAGCGCCATTCTCGATTATCTTTTTTAGCCCCTGTTCAAATAACTTTTGCAGCCGCTCGCCATCTGGGTGATGGGGAGAAAAAGCAAGAAAGATATCGGTTCCTTCATTAATAAATGCCACTTGAATATTATCGCTAATCCCTTGGGTACGACGTAGATAATTTGCTGATTTAATGAAAATAAGCGCACTGTCTAAGCGTCCTAACATCAGCCTTCGCATGTTAGGTAAATCGGAGTTGGCATACGCCGCCACCACTTTATGTTCGGCCACCAAAGCAAGAAACTGGTCGCCATAGCCATACCCTCTGACAACACCTACTAACTCGCCATTAAACTGCGCACGGTTGGTAATTTTCAGAGCCCGTTGGGTATTGTGATAATACGCAGAATAAGCCTTATAAAGAGGTGTACTACCGAGTAAGTACTTTTCTTTACTGATAGCATCGATAGGCACATTGAACCCCGCCACATAAGCACCGGTATCGAGGTAATGCAGCACCCGCGCATAAGGGTAAATATGGTAGTCGACTGACACGTCTACCGCTGCAAAAGCGGCCGTGATTATATCATTCGCCATGCCCGTACCATCGGCATTGGCATACGGAGTCCATGCGTCTTCAGCAGCAATAACCACGCGCTCGGCTTGGCAAGGTGAAATTATAAACAACAAGGCAAGAAATAGGCAGCCGCGACTCATGCTCTCTCCAGCACACCACAAATCATTTTATTATAGGCACTGCTTGGTTGGTCGCGACAAATTATCCTACATATCTACATGATCAATGGTGGTGGCCGCCTGACATAGCTTGGCCATCACTGTGATAAAACCCTGATGCACCGTGCTCAATAAAGCCCTGATTTATCATTTTCGCCAAAAATGGATCATGTTCATTATCGCCCACATCGGCATAGTCCGTAGTTTGATAACGGTCCCAATGAGCAAATTGTTGCTGCACTTGTTGCGGGTTAAGCTGGTAACTTTGCAACGTTAGTCTGCTTATTTGTTGCCACCTGTCTTGATGGTCAGCGTCTTCACGTGCTACCACAAGCTGCTTGACCAGCTGCAATGCTGGCAGCCATACCAGGGTCATTTTATAGCCATTTTGCTGGTGTTCGAAGTGCTGCTCTTGGCCGCAGCCCTCACCTTGCGTACGTGATGGCGACTGTGAAAGTAGGTCACTGTGCACTAACTGATATTTTTGTGACCAACTGACTGGTTGCCCGCCTTCTTTTAGCTCACCAGGTTGGTACTCAATGCCTCTTTGGTAATGCTCAAAATAACGAATAGGCCGCACTTGCTGATTAGATAGACGTTGCCAGAGCTCAACGACCCCCTGGCTGTTGGCCTGATGCGCTACCTGATCATGCAGCCGCCAAAGCGAAAATAGCTGCTCTTCTTGAACGCCTTGCTGCTGTATATAATTGGCTTTTAACACCTGCGCATTCGCTTGGCATTGCTGTTGCGCATACACACTGGCACTACACATGGCGACTGCCAACGTGGCTAATTTGACATACTTCATCATTTTATCCTCCACTTAGGGCCAAGGACATAGCAACCTATGCCCTCGACCTTAGGTGATTAATTACCTAGCTTGGCTTCTGCTTTACTCACTAAATCTGCAGCGTGATTAATCACGTGGAAGATATAGTTTTGCTCATTAGTTCCGGTCACTAGGTGGGCTCCAGGACCCTGGGCATACACACCCACATCTTCACCCGCATGAGTTTCTGAGCTAAGTGGCACCAGCGCTTCTTGGTGGAATCCAGCTGTGGTGGTGTCAATGGTGCTCAAATCCACACGACCAGTGACAATCTCACCGTTGTAGCCAGCATCAGCATTGGTCTGTGCGCCAAGGTTCTTAAAGCCGTTGCCATTGGTGTAGCCCAAAGTGGTGTAAGGCATGCCATCGGCTGCCAAGGTAGGCTCGTCGCTGCCAACGGCAACCACTTTACCTAAAATGGGGTTACCTCGTTTAGGGTAGCCAGCAATGGTAAATACATGGCTATGATCTGCGGTTACGATGATCAGGGTCTCATCCGTGTTGGTCTTTTCCATCGCGGCTTGCACCGCCTCGGCCAACTCCACCGTGTCGTGAAGCGCATTATAGGCATTACCTGCATGGTGAGCGTGATCGATACGACCCGCCTCTACAGTCAGAAAGAAGCCCTCATCGTTATTATCAAGAACATCAATGGCTTTTTCCGTCATCGCCGCCAGCGACGGCTCACCAGCGATATCATTGCTTCGGTCTTGCTCATACTGCATATGCGATTCGTTAAATAGCGCAAAGATGCGTTCAGTGCTGGCAGGATCGATAGCATCAAAGCCCGCTTGATCCATCACATAGGTGCCATTGGGGTAAGCCGCTTGCCATTGCGCCGTTAAGTCACGGCCATCGGTGCGGTCACCCTCGGTGCTGCTTTGCGCATCATTGCTATTAAATGCGGCATCTTTTGGCAGGAAGTGACGACGACCACCGCCCATTACTACTTCAATACCATCAATATCGACGTCGAATCGCGCTTCCAGATTAGGCTCAAAGTTAACTAATTGCGAAGCAATGTCTTCGCACCCAGCAGCGACCGCATCAGCAGGCATATCGGAGATGTCTTCCCAGTTACGGTCTGCCGACTTGGCATAGGTGGCAGCCGGTGTGGCGTGAGTGATCCGCGCGGTTGACACAATTCCTGTTGATTTACCTGCGATTTCTGCCAGCTCTAAGGCGGTTACTAACTCATTGCCGGACACCGATTCACAGTCACCACGGGCAATCCCTTCAGCCACGCCAATCACACCCACATCGGTTTTGACGCCTGTCGCCATAGCCGTCATAGTGCCAGCTGAATCAGGAGTTTGCGCATCAACATTATAGGTTTTAGCAAAGCCGGAATAGGGCATGGTTTCAAAGCTCAGCTGGTGCTCCTCACCCATTTTTCCTTGTAGTTGCCCAGCTAAAATACGTGCAGCTGTGACCGTGGAGATGCCCATTCCATCACCTACGAACAGAATCACGTTTTTCGCTTTTTGATTGCTGCTGCTTAGCTGCTCGGCACGTTGTTGTGCCTGCGCGACTTTATCCTGAGCATCGCTAAACCAAGCGTTGCCCGTTAGGTTAGCCAACTCATCATCATCTAATGTGGTTTTAATCGGGTTACAATTGGTCGTTTGCGCTGCAATTTCATCGCCATCAAGCTCGCCATTGCCATTGTCATCGGCACCCACTTGAGTGTAGATACCACCATTAATGCATTGACTATCACCCACAGCTATGTCGGTGTTAACAGTTAGAGTCGGCGCGCCATCATCGTCAGAGCAACCCGCCAGTGCCGCAACCACGGCAAGAGAAAGAATATTTAGCTTGTTCATTGTAATACCTGCTTACTTAGTGAGCTCAAGGGCTGAGTCGATAATGTGGAACACCATGCTTTGTTCAATCACTCCCTGCGCTAGATGCGCGCTGGGACCCATAGCATGAAGGGAAATATCTTCGCCTGCGTGTGTCTCTGAGCTAAGTGGAATGGTTGCTTCTTGGTGAAAACCTGGGGTGGTGGTATCGATACCCGCCAGATTTTGACGCCCGGTTTGCGGCGCATCGCTGTAGCTGGCATCAGCGTTAGTTTCCATGCCTAGGTCGCGAAAGCCCAAGCCATTGGCATAGCCGAGCGTGGTGTAAGGCTTACCATCTGCTGCAAGCGTCGGCTGCTGCTGCCCTACCGCCACTACCTGACCTAGAATAGGGTTACCACGTTTAGGGTAACCGGCAATGGTAAAGACATGGCTGTGATCCGCAGTCACCAAAATCAATGTTTCTTCGGGGTTAGTGTTCTCGATGGCATACTGCACGGCATTGGCCAGTTCGATTGTATCGTTCAGCGCATTGTATGCATTACCCGCGTGGTGAGCGTGGTCAATACGCCCGGACTCAACCGTAAGGAAAAAGCCTGTATCGTTATTATCAAGCACAGATATTGCTTTAGCGGTCATTTCCGATAGGGAAGGCTCACCCGCAAGATCATTGCCTCGGTCTGCTTCATATTGCATATGAGATTCATTGAACAGTCCAAACACCCGCTGAGCGTCATCGGCTATAGCATCAAAGCCAGCACGATCCCATACATAGACACCATCGGCATACTTTTGTTGCCATTCCTGAGTCAGGTCACGACCATCGGTGCGGTCCCCTTCAATAGCGCTGCGGGCATCAAGAGTGTTATACGTTTCGTCTTTCGGTAGGAAGTGACGACGGCCACCGCCCATAACCACTTCTATACCATCCACGTCAGTACCAGCAAAGCGCGCTTCAAGGTTTTGTTCAAAGTTAACCAATTGCGTAGCGATATCCTCACACCCTTGCGCAACTGCCTGCGCAGGCATGTCTGACACGTCTTCCCAGTTACGATCTGCTGATTTGGCATAGGTTGCTGCAGGAGTGGCGTGGGTAATACGGGCGGTGCTGACGATACCAGTACTTAAGCCTCGAATTTCTGCAAGCTCCAGAGCAGTAATCAGTTCATTACCAGCTACCGTGGCACAATTTCCGCGCTCGATATCTTCATCTACACCAATCACACCCACATCAGTTTTAACCCCTGACGCCATGGCGGTCATGGTGCCTGCTGAGTCTGGGGTTTGTGCATCAACATTATAGGTTTTTACCTGCGCCGAGTAAGGAAACTTCTCGAAGCTAAGGTAACCTTCTTCACCCATTTTGCCGTTATTTTGGCCCTGTAGAATACGAGCTGCTGTGAGTGTTGACACCCCCATACCATCGCCAACAAACAGAATCACATTTTTGGCCTTAGTCAGTTTTTGCTGATTGGCCAATTGCTGCTTCTCGTTGAGCTTATTCTTATCTGTTTGATACCACTGACTATTGGTCTGAACGTCAGGCAAGACTCCGGCCTGCACTGGTGTGCACACCAGCGAGGAGATGGCCGAGGCTGCCGCCATCGCCAAGGCTAACTTTGATACTTTCATTTTTTGTTCCCGTGAGTTTTATTATTTAGCGCTGTTAAGAAGCTGTTCTTAACCACAAATATGTACCAGCAAGGGTTGTACTGGCGTCGTTACTGTAGGGAACGAATGTTTCTAAAATATAACCATTTATTGACGGACAGATGATGAATATATGACAGCGAATACGGGAGCAGAGGAATAGGCATAAAAAAACCCAGGCACTAGCCTGGGTTTTTCTTAGAAGAGGCGACTATTACTTCGCTTCTTTTTTCGCTTTTTCTGCAGCGATTACTTCGTCAGCAACGTTTTGCGGACAAGGTGCGTAGTGTGAGAACTCCATAGAGAACTGACCACGACCAGAAGTAATAGTACGTAGGTGGCCGATGTAACCGAACATCTCAGATAGCGGTACTTCACCCTTGATGCGTACGCCCATGCCGCCCGCTTCTTGGTCTTTGATCATACCACGACGACGGTTAAGGTCACCGATTACGTCACCCACGTTGTCTTCAGGAGTGAATACGTCAACTTTCATGATTGGCTCAAGAAGTTGTGCACCCGCTTTAGGGATAGACTGACGGAATGCGCCTTTTGCAGCGATTTCGAACGCGATAGCTGATGAGTCAACTGCGTGGAAAGCACCGTCAAATAGTTCAACTTCAACGTCTAGTACTGGGAAGCCGGCAAGAACACCTTCTTCCATCATAGATGCGAAGCCTTTCTCAACTGCTGGCCAAAATTCCTTAGGAACGTTACCACCAACAACGCTTGAGCTGAACTTGTAGCCTGAACCTACTTCACCTGGCTTGATACGGTAATCGATCTTACCGAATTGACCAGAACCACCTGATTGCTTCTTATGCGTGTAGCTATCTTCAATTTCTTTGGTGATAGTTTCACGGTAAGCAACCTGAGGCTGACCAACAATAAGGTCTACGCCGTAAGTACGCTTAAGGATATCAACTTTGATATCAAGGTGTAGTTCACCCATACCTTTAAGGATGGTTTCACCTGAATCTTCATCAGTCTCAACTTGGAAAGATGGATCTTCTGCAACCATTTTACCGATTGCGATACCCATTTTCTCTGTACCACCTTTATCTTTAGGTGCAACAGCGATTGAGATTACTGGATCAGGGAAGATCATCGCTTCAAGCGTACATTCGTGCTTAGGATCACATAATGTGTGACCAGTTTGCACGTTCTTCATACCAACAACAGCGATGATGTCACCCGCCTGCGCTTCGGTAAGTTCGTTACGCTCGTCAGCTTGCATCTCAACCATACGGCCGATACGCTCAGTTTTACCTGTTGCTGAGTTAAGTACTGTGTCACCTTTTTTCATGCGGCCCGAGTAGATACGGATGAAGGTAAGTGCACCAAAACGGTCGTCCATGATTTTGAACGCAAGCGCTTTAAGTGGCTCATCTGCAGATACAGTTGCAACTTCACCAGTAGGCTCACCAGTGTCTTTGTCAGTTAGTGGCTGCGGATCTACTTCTGTTGGTGAAGGTAGGTAATCAACTACAGCGTCTAGCACTAGCTGCATACCTTTGTTCTTGAACGCTGAACCACAGTAAGTTGGGAAGAACGCAAGATCACGAGTACCTTTACGGATACACGCTTTGATTTGCTCTAAAGAAGGCTCTTCACCTTCCATGTATGCTTCCATTAGATCGTCGTCTTGCTCAACGGCAGTTTCAACAAGCATCTCGTGATACTCATTTACTTTGTCTACCATGTCAGCTGGAACGTCTTGTACTTCGTAGTTTTCAGGAAGACCTGTGTCATCCCAAACGTATGCTTTCTTCTCAAGTACATCAACAACACCAGAGAACTGGTCTTCGATACCGATAGGAAGAGTCATCACTAGTGGGTTTGCGCCAAGTACTTTTTTCACTTGCTCTACAACGCGGTAGAAGTCAGCACCCATACGGTCTAGTTTGTTTACGAAGATACAACGTGCTACTTCTGATTCGTTCGCATAACGCCAGTTAGTTTCTGACTGCGGCTCAACACCACCAGAACCACAGAATACACCGATACCACCGTCAAGTACTTTAAGTGAACGATATACTTCTACTGTGAAGTCAACGTGTCCAGGAGTATCGATTACGTTTAAACGGTGACCTTTCCACTCACATGTTACAGCTGCTGATTGGATTGTAATACCACGCTCAGCTTCTTGGTCCATGAAGTCGGTCGTTGATTCGCCGTCATGTACTTCACCGGTTTTGTGAATTTTACCGGTGAGCTTCAGAATACGCTCTGTCGTGGTCGTTTTACCCGCATCTACGTGCGCGAAAATACCAATATTTCTGTATTTTGATAAATCTGCCATTGCTTTACTCTATTGGTCGAAAAATTATTCGGCGGGAGTATATCACCTCTTGTGGCGAACATCATCATAGAAACCGCTTAAAATGCAATCAAATTAGGAAAATCTTGGGGTCGCCAATAAAATCGTTTGAGCCAAGGTAGGATGCGGCTTTGCCGGAGCTAAAAAGACATGATTTCACGCTGATAAAACGCCACAGTAGCAAGACAACAGAGTGTCAAAAGGGGTATAGCGTTTTATTTAAAACAATGCAGGGTAATTCACTGTAAGACTTGAATATGAACGCGACACGCCGTGGCGACGACCTTAGGTCGAATGGATTTAAAATAGTAATTGGTAGTGAGGTCTACTAAGAATTGGTTGCGGGAGCCGGATGTGAACGCGACACGCCGTGGCGACGACCATTAGGTCGAATGGATTTAAAATAGTAATTGGTAGTGAGGTCTACTAAGAATTGGTTGCGGGAGCCGGATTTGAGCGCGACACGCCGTGGCGATGACCCTAGGTCGAATGGATTTAAAATAGTAACTGGTAGTGAGGTCTAATAAGAATTGGTTGCGGGAGCCGGATTTGAACCGACGACCTTCGGGTTATGAGCCCGACGAGCTACCAGACTGCTCCATCCCGCGTCAATATAAGGTGATAACTGGCGATAAAAGTTGGTTGCGGGAGCCGGATTTGAACCGACGACCTTCGGGTTATGAGCCCGACGAGCTACCAGACTGCTCCATCCCGCGCCAATTATCTGTGGACGCTTGCAACTTTTAGAAGTTGGTTGCGGGAGCCGGATTTGAACCGACGACCTTCGGGTTATGAGCCCGACGAGCTACCAGACTGCTCCATCCCGCGTCCACATTGTTGGGTCTAGGGAAGCCCCTTCGCCAACGAGAGCGCCATAATATAGCAACAAAATTTAAATGCAAGTTTAATTACACCGAAACCATATCAGCTGCTGGTTTTTCCACCATTGAAGACTAATTATGATGAGAGCGCTGATGAGGGCTAATCATTTTTTGCCACTCCCAATCGGGATGCCCCATCACAATAAAGTCGGGATTTTCTGTTGATTCACGCTGGTTATAAGTGAGTGGATTAAATTCCGCATCGGTAATACACCCGCCCGCTTCTTCGACAATCACCTGCGAAGCGCCGGTGTCCCATTCACCGGTTGGACCAATACGCATAAAGCAATCGGCTTTCCCCTCAGCGATAATACAAGCCTTGAGTGAGCATGACCCTAACGGCACGGTGTCGAAGGTGGCATTTAAGTACTGACTAACGGCCTCTAGTTTTTGCCTGCGGCTAACCGCTAAAGTAAGGTTTGCCGGTTGGGCGACACTGATGCGCTCAACCCCTTCGGGCGTTTTCTTATACGCCCCTTGTTGATAAGTTGCGAAGTAGGTGGTGTTTTTCGCCGGCCAATGAATCACGCCGAGCACCGGTCGATTGTTTTCAAT
Organism: Pseudoalteromonas sp. CNC9-20; assembly: GCF_022347875.1. NCBI lineage: Bacteria > Pseudomonadati > Pseudomonadota > Gammaproteobacteria > Alteromonadales > Pseudoalteromonadaceae > Pseudoalteromonas > Pseudoalteromonas sp. CNC9-20. The sequence goes on from NZ_JAKRFS010000008.1 coordinate 69,794, forward strand.
TAGTGCAATGTTGACGGCAAAGTCACCGCTTTCGAGAATAAACTCTCCGGTGCCATCCATTGGGTCCAGCAGCCAATAGCGCTGCCAGTGCTGCCGTTTTTCTAAACTGGGAATGGGCGTCTCTTCAGACATAATCGGGATGTCAGGCGCCATTTTCTCGAGCCCAGCCATAAGCACATCATTCGCTGCAATGTCTGCTTTGGTCACTGGGGTGTGATCTTGTTTTACCTGCTCTCCAATATCATTCTGGCGATAAATAGCCATAATGGCCAAACCTGCTTGCTCGGCCAACTCAATGCATGGAGCTAGAAAATCTTGCAACACGACCCCCTTTTTTACTGCTGAACCTCGTGGCTTAATTAGATGCCTGTATTAATAATAGCAAAGCTGCCACACTTCGTGCTTCGGTAAAGTCCGGCTCGCCAAGCAAAGCTTGCCATTGCGCCATTGGCCAATGTACTACCTCTAATGGCTCTGGTTCATCACCAGCCAACGTTTGGTGGTAAAGGTCGCGGGCGGTGATAATGTGCATATGAGCATTAAAGTAGCTAGGCGCGAGCGACACTTTTTTCATCTCGTTAAGCTCATGAGCGCCTAAACCCACTTCCTCTTGCAGCTCTCGGTTAGCAGCTTGAAACGGCGTTTCCCCCGGGTCGATTAAGCCTTTTGGGAACCCCAGCTGATAATCATTGGTGCCGGCACAGTACTCACGCACTAATATAAGTTCATCGTGTTCATTAACCGGAACGATCATGACCGCACCACGGCCTCCGCCTCGAATACGTTCATAATGACGTTGCTCGCCATTGGAGAAGCGCAGCTCTAAGGCTTCAACAGTAAATAATCTACTTTTTGCCACCACGTTATTATCAAGTATTTCTGGAGGCGTTGGATGCTTTTTCTGTGTCATAGCCGCGACTTTGTTATCATCAACATAAATCCATGATAATTGTTTTAGTAGGAAAAGCCCATGCCAAATTGGTCCAATATCGACACCGTATTACTCGACATGGATGGCACTTTATTAGACTTGCATTTTGACAACCATTTTTGGCTCGAAGTCATCCCCCACCAACTCGCTAAGCAGCAACAAATTCCGCTGCAACAAGCCAGAGAACAAATGGCGGCCCGCTATGAAGCAGTGCAAGGACAAATACAATGGTATTGCTTAGATTATTGGCAACAACAATTACAGTTGCCCATTATGACGTTAAAGCGTGAAATTCAGCACCTGATTAGTATTCGTGACGATGCCAAGGTGTTTTTGCAGGCATTAAAAAATTCAGGAAAAGAGCTTATTTTGCTCACTAATGCGCATAGAGATAGTTTGAGCTTAAAAGTAGAACGCACTGAGCTGGACCGCTATCTTGATAAGCTTGTTTCTACCCATGACTACGGCGTTAGTAAAGAGCACCAATCGCTGTGGCAGCAAGTGCAAAGCGACTTGGGCTTTGATAAAAAGCGGACGTTGTTCGTCGACGATAGCGCAGCGGTACTCGATGCAGCGAAGCGCTTTGGGATCAATCATCTGCTAGCAGTGGCTAACCCCGACAGCAAGCAGCCGCACAAGCCGCTTGCCGGATATGAAAATGTCACCGATTATCGTGACATTTTGCCTGCCTAGCTGGGGTAGCGCTGCTGCAAGCCTTGATAAACGAGCTTGGCGAAGTCTGGGTTATCAGTGTCCAGACTTTTTACCACAGCGACCAAATGCTCATTATCCTCTTGGCCATGCCACACTTTGATATAGGTTCCATCTTTATACCCATGGTCTTGGCGGAAGAAGTTCAAGGTGTTCTTGCCAACGTAGCCACGATAAAGATCATCGATATTCATTCCAATTTGCTGCATACAGCCGGCAAAAGCAGCAGCATTAAAAGCTTTATCAGCTACCGCGCTGGCTGCTAACGTCTCCAACGAGACTTTAAAATCAGCTCCTTGAATAGGACTTTGCATTTCCTGCTCAATTTGCGCCGCCAACTCAGCAAACGAAGTATGGCCGTCAATGCGCAGACTCAAGCCGAAGTGGAAGATATCCACCAGCTCCAAAATTACTTGCTCTGTGTCCGGAGTTTGTTTTTTCCACCATTTCCAACCATAGTGGTCCAGCATTTCCGCACACTCAACCCAAATAGCCCGGTACCACTCAAACCCTTGCTCAAACCATTGCTCGTGAACTTTGGTATTCATGGCATGCTGCATTTCTAACATGATGGCAATTTTATTTGCTGCGCTAGACATTCTTTAATCTCTCATTGTCTGTGTATTTGCCTATCATACCTATAGCGTGAAAGATTATCACCCTAGGGCCGTTCTAGTTGCATTGCTATCACAGCTTTAATAAAGGAATTTTATGTTATCTAAAACACTTGCGGGCTCTGTTGTAGGAGCCATCTTATTGTTATTCAGTGGTGTCGCCAGTGCAGCGGTCATTACCAATATCAGCGAATCGGCTGAGAGCGTGAGCCCGCTCCTGCCAGGCTTGAGCGTGCCCGATGTCACGTTAAAAGACACCCAGGGCCAACCGGTTGCGTTAAAACAGCTATTAGCAAATAAGCCTACGGTGTTGGTTGTTTATCGTGGTGGCTGGTGTCCTTATTGTTCAAAGCAATTAAAGAATATCCAAAATATCGAGCAACAAATCGCCGAGATGGGCTTGCAAATCATCGCCGTCTCACCAGATAGTCCTGCAAAGCTTGCGCAAAGCACCATTAGCTCACCGACCTACCAACTGCTCTCTGACGATCAGCTGGCATTGGCACAAGCAATGGGGTTAGCTTTTTTCTTAGATGATAAAACGGCTAAAGTTTATCGTAATAAGTTGGGCGTCAACTTTGTTGGCTTGGATGGTGAGCAAAAAGTGGCGCTGCCAGTGCCTGCCGTGTTTGTGCTCGATACGCAAGGGATGGTGCATTTCCAGTACGCCAACCCAAATTATCGTGTTCGTTTATCAGAGCCGTTATTATTAGCCGCTGCAAAACAAGTTATGAACCATTAAAAAAGGAGCCCTAGGCTCCTTTTCGTTATTAACGTAGGCGGTAATCACATTTGCCTTGCGTCACGTAACGGGTGTCGAATGAAGAGCCCGTGGTAAACTCAAAGCGCATATCTCTGAGCTCAAAGATAGGGTGTGGGTGTTCACTGATCCACTTTTGTGTCGCTCGACAAATACCTTCAAGCTTATGCAAACGGAAGGTATCAACTACCACTACAGCGTTGTATTGTTCCAAATAGCTACGCTGAATGTTTTCTACCCAGTTAGTACCGCCGTAGTTAGAACGCAAGTAATAAGTCAGGTCACTTTCGTCAGCTTCTTTAGGGCCCACATCCGGTGTTTTACGCGCTTTTTCAGCAAACTGAATAAGCGATAACTGCTCACGCATAACCTCTTCACGATGCCCTGCAGGACAGCGTTTAGTGGTATAGGTTACTTTACCTGCGGGGCTAATACATTTACTGAGCTTTTTTTCATTGCCCTGCGCTGCGAATGTTGCGCTCAGGGCGAGCAATAATACAAACCAATAGTGCATTGTTGTTCTCTAATTTTAGGCACAGCGGCAATTTTGCCAAAACCGCCACAGGTAAACAAGTCTTTGCAAATTGTTACATTTTCATTTCTGTACCAATTTGCTAAAAAAGACTGCTATAAAATCATTAGAAGCTAATTATTTATCTATATTTAACAAACAATTAGATCTAAAACGCTTACCGATTTTCGAGTCGGTTATAATCTAATAAGCCATACTCTATTCCCCGATATTTTTTCACCTGCTGGTGCAAAATATCGCTAAAGCGCCAAAATTGCGGGTCAGTGCGACGTACAGCAAAACGACTTTTTAAGGTTCGGTAATCAGCCTCGCTGGTCATTTTTTGCATATGTGCAGCAAAATCTTCCAGCTGCTGTGGTTGTAACAACCATAGCGCTTCAGGGTAATCGCCAATAAAGCCGGGGATGACGAGTGCTTTATCTTCATCGTAGGCGCGCTGATCTTCCTCGTCTAATAAGCTGCTGATGTTGTAGTGGGCATTGTGATGCAGCAAAGTATAAGCCTGATAATCATCCTCACCATTGGCCACCAAGATATAGCTCACTTGTGGTAATAAGTTCACCGCCGTACTCGGCATGGCATTCAGTTGGCGCAGCACATTAGGTACTTTTTGATAATCATAACGCTGACTCAATACCGCCGAGAGCTTTGTGGCTAAGCGCTGGTAAAGCTCTTGTTGTGGCTGTGATGTTTTGTAGTCAATGCCTGTCGGTTGCTCAAAGCGCACATTAGTATCTTTCATAAACTCAACAAGACTGGTGGGTGATTTTCTATACCAATGAGCCCGTAGTGCCTTGCGCTGCTCTTTAGGTAGTAAGGCAAGAAAGTTGTCTTCGCCTTCCATGCGCAGGAAGTCCATGTACAGACGAGTGATCAGTTGATGGCCAACATTGCCGTATACATCAAACCCGGCCACCAGCAGATAATGAATTCGTTCAAATAATGAGTAATCTAAAATCCAAGCGGTTTTGGGCTGCTCGCCGACCCAACCTTTGACCACCGTTGCCGAGTTGAAGTGCCGGAAAATAGTTAATGCGGCATTGTCATTATGCCCTTCCCCTTGCCAAATAAGGTTTTCGGTGAGGTGTTGGCCATTGGCAAAAACTTCATTGGCAAGCTTCGACTTGGCCTCCAAATACGTACTTTGTTTCGCGGCGTATTTGACCCAGCTAGAAATAGGCAAAGCGTTCGAATCTTCCTGGGCAGGCATATCGAGCATATCTTCGTGGCGCATTAAGAATTCATCAATTTTGGGCTGACTCACGAATTTAGGGTCAACAAAGGCGACCCAAAACTGGTCATTAATCACATTCAAAGCAATCTGACCTCGACAGACAGGCCCTTGAATAAAACCACGAATAATAAGCTCAGCCTCATCGAGCATAAATTGATATCGAGAGCCTACGGGAATAGCTGCAAAGACTTTAAACGGGTTTGAAGCGACTTTTATGTCATACCCTGGCAGTGACGGCACGGCATATTCCGGCGCAATAAATTGTGTTCGCAAGCGAGCTAGCTTGTCGTTATTCAACGCCAGTGGAATATTGGTTTTGGCCAGTACGGTACTTTTTCGAGGCAGCAGGCGGTAATAAACGCGCGCTACCCTAGGATCTTCATAAGGGCGGCGAGTAGCAATAACATCGATGGCTTCACCGGGAGGCGTGCGCGAACGAACTAAGGTGAAAAACTCCGAGGTGCTGATTTGATCAAAATAGATATTGGCCAGGTACCAATGCTCATAAATATAACGAGCGCTTAAGCGGTGTTTGTTATCATCTTGATTAAGAAAACGTTCCCACTTGTTCACTTCAGTTTGCAGCTCAGCGCTAATGGGGCCGTGCTTGGGCATTTTCGCGCCATCTTGCAACCACTGTGTGAGCACCGACATTTCTTTACTGGTCAGTGCTGGCAAACCATAGGGCATGCCCGCGTGAGGTTTATCTTGCGCGTATTGTTGAAACTCGCCAATAGTGGGACAGGTTTGGTCTCTATCCAGAGCAAAGTCAAATTCCTCTCCCAGAATGGCTTGTTCTGGCAGCGGGTGCTGCTGTTTCAATGCCAGAGCTTGATACATCACGCTGCCCACTAAATTAGCATGGGCGCTTTGCTCGCGCTCGTTAAGCACCGGTGAGAAGCCACGCTCACGCCACTGTTGCGTGGTGTGGGCATCAACGAATAAGCGGCTAGGCTTACTTGCAAGTAGCCGCGTGCCATCATAGACCAAGTCTTTAGAGGTACCACGTTCAATGCCCTCAGGAGATGACATTTTCAACTGACAAGGCGCATCATAGCACCCGTGGCAGACGACACAGCGGTTATCTATCACGGGTTTGACTTGCTCAGTAAAAAAGTCGCTTTGCGCAGGACTTACATCGTTACTGCGGTTTTGAACCTGCTCAGGGCCAAAGAGGCTATCATACTTCTGCGCACCTAATACGGCGCAGCCCGTACATAGCAGCAACAGCAAACCCCACGTCAGTTTATTCATCATCATCCCCTAGATCAAAGGTCGGCATCATTTCCAGTTGGGGTGATACGTAACTAACGCCATTATCGCGCTCTAAAGTGGCTGCTAAAAGTGGCCCATGAGTGAGCATTAACATGGCACTGTGGGATTCACTTGGAACAGACTCGGTATGCGCCAGCAATTGATAATCGGCCAATTGCAAGCTGACGCTCTGATCTTGCGCTGGGTTTTGGCACAGGTGAGCAAGTAACTGCTCGTTAAGAACCACTTCTAAGTATAAATCTGGGTGGTCTAAATCACGATTTGGTAATTCATCGTTGAATTGAAAAAGCGGTAGGCTGAGTACAGCGCCTTGCGATAACTCCATGGCAAGCCCCAATAAGGTAAGACTAAAACAGTTTTCATGATAGCAAAAAATGTCTACATGTTGGCTGATTTTGTGCACAATTCAGGTATAGTTAACCCAATTTTTTGCGCGAGATCTTTATTATGGAACTATTTTTAATCATCACGGCAGTGGTAGTCGTCATTGCCATAGTGATTTACAACTCGCTGGTACGCTATAAAAACGAATACCAAAATGCCTTTGCGCAAATAGATGTGCAGCTGCATCGCCGCCATGATCTTGTGCCTAACTTAGTCGCCACCGCTCAGGCTTATTTAGACCATGAAAGTGAGACCTTAAAAGCGGTTACCCAAGCAAGAAATCAAGCTGTAAGTGCTCTACAAAGCCTCTCGGGTGGTGAATTATCTTCGGCTAAACTTGCCCATTTAGCGCAAACGGAAGGAGCCTTGAGCAGTGCCCTAGGCGCCTTACAAGTGAGCATAGAAGACTACCCCGAATTGAAGGCCGACGCGACAATGGCCAATCTAAGTGAAGAGTTATCAAGCACCGAAAACCGTATCGCTTTCGCACGCCAAGCATACAATGACTCAGTACTTGCCTATAACAGTTACCGACAAAGTTTCCCGCCGGTGTTGATTGCCAACATGACGGGTCATAACCAAGATGCCAAGCTGCTAGAACTGGATGATCCACAAAGACAACGCCAAGCCCCTAGCGTGTCATTTAAGTAGCCGTGAGCGGTTTCTTTTCTCAGCAGCGCCAAGCAAGGCGTAAGACTTGGCTACTGCTGGTATTATTTGTGCTCGCGGTGGGTGCTCTCATCGCCCTCGCACATTGGCCATTTTTATGGCTGATGAGCATTTTTTCAACTGATCCATACACCCTGTTTAATTATGGTATCGCGCATGGAACTGACGCTTCAATCCACCTAGGGCTCACCCTTTCCATCACTGCAATTATCAGTACAGCCATACTTTATAAGTACTGGCAATTGCGCCGTGGTGGCAGTGTTATTGCTGAGCAACTAGGGGGGCAGCTGGTGCAAACAAACACCTACCATGAACAACAGCGGGTGCTACTGAATGTTGTTGAAGAGGTCGCTATTGCCGCCAGGATGCCCGTTCCGAGCACCTATTTACTTGCCAACCAGCCCAGTATTAATGCGTTTGCCGCGGGCTATCATCGTCGCGATAGTGTCATTGCCATCACCCAAGGCGCGCTCGATCAGCTAAGCCGAGCGCAACTACAAGCGGTCGTCGCCCATGAATTCAGCCACATAGTCAATGGTGATGTACGCCTTAATGTGCGTATGTCTGCCTTACTTTATGGCATCACCTTTATAGGTCAAGCCGGTGAAAACTTAATTTATAGCGCCATGAATGCGTCCCGTCGCCACAATGCGCAACGCACAGATGGCGCAGGGTTTACCACAGTGATTGGCGTTATTCTGACGCTGTTTGGATGGCTGGGGACACAACTTGGCGACATTATCAAAGCGCTGGTATGTCGCCAGCGGGAATATCTTGCTGACGCTGGTGCAGCGCAGTTTACCCGTAACCCACAAGCACTGGCCGGGGCTTTACTGGCTATTGCCGAAAATCCTCGCAAAAACACCTTAAGGCAAAATAATGCGCACCTATTCAGTCATTATTTTTTTAGTGATGCATTGAGCCCGTGGTTAACCTGGTTAAGCACTCACCCGCCGCTAACGAAACGTATTCGCAGGCTTGATCCACATTGGCATGGACAATTAAAAGAGCGTCCACGCACGGCGCCAAGCCAAGCAAATACCATGGCTTTTAGTGCTAGCCAAGGGCGCAACCCGCAGCCACAAGTAGTGTATGGCGACTTTCGAGAAAAGCTCATGGGGATAGAAGATTCTCTAAGTTATTTAGCTCATGAGCCGAGCGATGCGCGATGGTTAGTTATGTTACTGTGTCTTCATCAACACTGGTCGAATCGCCAAGCACAACTAACGTTTATCGCCGCGCTTCCTTATGTTGATATGTATAAGCTGGATAGGGCTGAGCTTGCATTAACGAAGCTCAGCACCGAACCTCAATTTCGCCTGCTTGAGGTTGCCATTGGTGCAATTCGCTGTTTGCCCAAAGCGCAACGCAGCCAATTTCTTGCCCAGCTAAAACAGCTCGCTGCGCTGTGTGAGGACTGGGAGCTTGTTCCTTGGTCTTTTCAGCAGCTGAGCGCTCATGCCCTCGCTGATAAAACCGTTGGTGCGTTGCCGGTTATGAATAAAACAGTGATTGTTGCAGCTTGTGAGCAGCTTCTTGGCGCTTTGGCAAGCTATGGCCATGCTAACTCAGAGCAACAACGCCTAGCGCTTGCTGCAGCGGCGCAGCATTTACAGATACCGCTTAGCTTAGAGCATGAAGCGCGATGCCAGCTGACAAGATTGCAGCGCGCCCTGCGAGTCATAAAAGGCCTCCCTGTGGTCAAACGGCAACAGTTGCTGGAGGCTTGTCGTGTATGCGTAGAGCACGATGCACACATTAACGAGGCGGAGCAAACGCTGCTCTACACGCTTGCTGCCTGCTTAGAGATAGATGGTATCGATTGCTAGCTTACCACGGTAAGGTTTCACCGTTAGCATGCCAAAAGCCGCCACTGTTATTTAAGTTTAGCTCGTCAATACGCTCACTGATCCGCTGTGCTGCAACATCTGGGCCTATATCGCCAGCGTAACCGACCATTTCGGTTTGCACGAATCCGGGGTGAATTAACCCCACCGCCACATCTTGTGCTTTAAGTTCATGGGCCAAGCTCACTGAGGCTGCATTTAACGCGGCCTTGGACATACGGTAGCCTATATAGCCTCCAGAACCATTGTCGGCAATAGAGCCCATACGTGAGGTGATCATCGCCACTTTCGCGCCTTTGCTAAAGTTATCACGTAATGCATGAGTCACACGCACAGGAGCCACTGCATTGACCGAGAGCTGTTCATTGATAGTGTCAAAGTTCATCTCTGCCAGGGTTTCGTTACGAAACACACCGGCATTATTAATCAATAAATCGATGTGCTCGTTTTTAAGCTCAGTGCGCAAGCGGGCCACATCGTCAGCGTGGCTTACATCAAACCCTGTGCGCACATCAACACCTAGTTCATCAAGCTCATCGCTGCTACGCCTAACCACGGCAATAACCTTAGCTCCAGCAGTTTTATAAATTCTCGCTAGCTGTAAACCGATGCCCCGATTGGCACCGGTGATCACCACATGTTGGCTCATAATCACTCATCCTCTTTTTAAGTTGATGAGTTTAGGGTGGGGGTGAATCAATAAAACCCAAGTTATTGATTAAGGTTTATGATTGAAAAGACTGCTCCTTGTGGATCTGTGAGGACGCAAAAACGGCCTACTTCAGGTACATCCATGGGCTGCACACAGACTTCGCCACCAAGTTTTTTAGCTTGCTCTGCTTGTGCATCACAATCGTTGACACTGAAGTAGATCATCCAATGTGGCGGAATATCATCAGGCCACTGCTCATCCATGGCCACCATACCACCGACCATGGTGTCACCCGCTTTAAACAGGGTGTAATCCATCCCTTCCATGGCTTTTAGTTCGGCGCGCCAGCCCAATAACTCACTGTAAAAATTAGTACTAGATTCAATATCGCGGGTCGCTAACTCAAACCAGCACGGCGTATCAACCTCATTTTGCACACTGGCCCCTTTGTGCCCCTGACCCTGCCATAGCGCTACCATGGCGCCCACAGGGTCGCACAACAACACCATGCGACCTGCCTCGGGCACATCATGTGGACCGTGTACTATGGTTGCCCCCAGCGACTTTGCCTTGTCTGCCATCGCGTCTACATCATCAACGGCAATATAGCTCAACCAATAACTGGGAACACCCTGAGCATGTTGATCGGCGGGCATTTGATACATCGCAGCCACATCCCCTTGTGGCTTTTTTAGCATGGTATAGTAAAGCCCATTGCCGATAGGCTGGTCCTCAGCCGACCAAGTAAACAAATCACTATAAAATGTTTTCCCACCTTGCCAGTCGGATGAACACAATTCGGTCCAGCAAAAGTGTCCCTGGGGGTAATTCTCGCTCATAAATTACATCCTTTTGTTGTTTTCATTAACCATAGACTACGCATTCAGAAAACGCTTGAGGTACTGCTCATGAGTTTCCAATTGGGCAATCACGGTCTCAACCTCTTGGGCTCCCTGACTATCATTCATCACCTGCGCGGCATTACGACATTGCACTAAGGTTTTGTGTTGCTGTGAATTCAACTCTTCAAGGAAAGCTTGCACACTGTCGCCCACTACGGACTCAAGCTTTGCCTGCCACTCCTTCAAATCTCCTAATAAACTGGTGTCGACTTCGTCGAGTTGCTGCTGTTGCCCTACCGCTTTTGCTAACTCGGTTTGCAAATAACGCTTATGATCATGTAAGACTTTCATGCGTGCTTGCAAAGATTCGTCTTCAGCGTGTTTTTGCACATCTTGAATTAGGACTCGCTCATTTTCTAAAGACTCAATTAATTGATCAATAATTTCAATATCTTGCTCTTGTTCACTGGATACAGAGGTAGGAATTTTTAAACCCATAACATGGCTCCTTCTATCGTTACTGTCCTTAATGCTTACTCAAGAACCATTCCAACAAAAAAGAAGAAAAATAAATTTAAATAATTTCAGTTGGTTATAGAAAAACACAGATATTAATGAGAATTATTTGCAAAAAGCGTTGACACAAAGGCAAATCTTATTGATAATCAATATCAACAAAACGGGAACACATTCGAAAGCAGTGATGTCATTAAACGTTTTGTTGCGGACAACTTTGTTTCTCGACCCTGAAACACGTGTTGCGCACGTAATGCGCTTTGGTTGGTGGCTGCACTCCTCAACGCCCCTTGAACTGTTAGGCCGCCAACCACCCTACTATTTTACTTGCTACATTGCTCATATCGGTGACGGTAGATATGAAAACAAAAAAGCCCGAAAGGGCTTTTTTTATGTCTAAAATTTGTCGTGATATCAGCGACGGTTTTTCCGTGCTCTTGCACGTCGTTGCCGCTTTTCTTCTTCCTTAGCGGCCTTTTTAGCCTCTGCTGCCGCGCGCAATTCTGCAACCATCTGTTCCTCTCGCTCACGCATCTGCGGAGTTTCCATGGTAATACGCCCAATCACCGCATCACGTAACTCGTTAATGAGAATTTCAGCGAACTTATGAAGATCAACCTGATTACCACCACGCAGACAGCCGCGATTTTTGCCCGCTGCAAGCATAAAGTCATAGTCATGTTCTGGCAGTGGTGACACTTTATAGCGTTGGCTCAATAATGCCGGATACGCTTGCAGTAAATACTCACAGGTGTAGCTGGCAACCTCTTCATAATCAATAGCGGTATCACGAATAGCCCCTGTTGCCGCTAAACGATAGCCGGAGTTCTCGTTTTCAACCTTAGGCCATAACATCCCAGGGGTGTCGTAAAGCATGATCCCTTCGTCTATTTTTATCCGCTGTTGCGCTTTGGTGACCGCAGGTTCATTGCCGGTTTTAGCAACGATGCGCCCCGCAAGCGTATTGATAAGCGTTGACTTACCAACGTTAGGGATCCCCATAATCATGGCTTTAATCTGTTTATCGGCACCTACTTTGTGCGGCACAAGCTTTTTACACAGTTCAATGACTTTGCCAGTATGGCCCGCTTTATCGTTCGCGAGCGGCATGGCTTTGACACCATTTTCACGCTCAAGGTAGTCCATCCAGTGGGTGGTCATCTGCGGGTCGGCTAAGTCAGCCTTATTTAGGATCTTAATGACTGGCTTATCACCGCGCAACGCGCCAACCATAGGGTTCTCACTGCTGTAGGGAATGCGCGCGTCCAATACCTCAATGATGACATCCATTTGTGGCATGATCTCTTTAATTTCGTTACGCGCTTTATTCATATGGCCTGGGAACCACTGGATTGCCATGTTTTCTCTCCCCTAAGTGATGAATAATTATTTTACCTTCGAGACACGCCAAGATCACCCGTTAATGTGTATACTGCCCGCTTTTCTTCTCTCTTATGGAACAGGCATGGCCCTAAAAGCAACGATCATCAAGGCACGGTTGAACATTAGTGATTTAAACCGCCATCATTATCAGCAATACTCTTTTACCCTCGCGCAGCACCCATCAGAAACCGACCAACGGATGATGATTAGAGTGCTTGCCTTTGCCTTAAATGCTAATGATAATTTAGTTTTCACCAAAGGCTTATGTGCCGATGATGAGCCCGAGCTGTGGTGGATAAACGACGATGACAGTATTCACTTATGGGTAGAACTTGGTCTCGCTGATGACAAGCGCCTAAAAAAGGCCTGTAGCCGAGCACAGCAAGTATTACTTTATGCCTATGGTGAAGGAAGCCAGCAAGCTTGGTGGCAAAAACACCAAGCGAAACTCGCTGGGTTTGATAACCTGCGTATCGTCAGCCTTGCTTATGAAGATACGCAGAAGCTAGCAGCAATGGCCTCCAGAAGCTTAGATTTAACGATTACCATCGAAGATAATGAAGTGTGGGTGAGTGATAGCGAGACCAGCTTACAAATCCCCTTGACCTTGTTGCAAGGACAAGGCTAAATACTAGCGCCATTGTTATCAACGGAGTCACTATGATCACTAAGGTAGTTGTATTACACGGATTGTATATGTCTGGCTTCGTAATGCGCCCTCTTTGCGCACGTCTTAAAAAGCAGGGGTATGGCATTTTAAATGTGTCATACAACACCCTGAACCCAGATACCGATAAAATCTTTGCGCAAATTAATGACTTCATCGCCGATGACCAGTGCGCTTTTGTTTGTCATTCCTTGGGCGGCCTTATTGCTCGGCAATACCTCAGTCAGGCGTTTCCACAGACGGACCAAGTAAAAAAGGTCTTTACCCTTGGCACCCCACACAAAGGGGCACAAATAGCCCGCCATATGCAGGACCGGGGCATGCAAGCACTGTTGAAGAATAGCCTTGAGTACCTCGTGAGTGAAAGCCAAGATTGGCCCTTCTCAGCCCAACTGTACAGTATCGCCGGAGACTTGCCCTTTGGCTTACTGCCATTATTTGAGCAGGGCAAGCCGTCAGATGGTACGGTCATGGTTGATGAAACCCGCGTCTCAGGTATGGCGCAGCATAAAGTTTTTCACCTTAGCCACACCAGCCTCATTTACTCGCGTAAGGTGGTCGATTATATCTTGGCGCAGCTAAAGACTTAATCCTCAGCAGCCGCTGCGATTTTATACGCAATTACCGCAATAACACCGACTACCAATGGGATTGGCGCAGCAATAATGCCAAACGCATCAGAGTTGGCATAACTGGCTCCAGCTAAATGACCAACAAGACCGATTACAAAGGTTAGTACGGCGATAATACATACTGTGATTTCTGCTTTTTTTGCTTTTGTCATTGCCCTATCTCCTCATCGTTGATGGTTTCAGTATGGCCTGCACAAGGAAAGTAACCTTGCGCTAAATCAAGTTTTCACTGGGCAATAAATCATCAGTATCGAGTTGTTGCGTTAGATCAAAAATTCATCTCCTCGGCCTTGTTTTTGGCATACATCATGCCCAAGTATGATTATAGGGTCGGTGTTGTTATCGCTAAAAGTGATGTCAGGCATCGAATTTATCTGCTTGTTATCAGGTGCCTTTAGGCCATACTGATTATCAGCAAACAACCATGCACAGGAGACAGCTATGTCGCAAATCAATGCCATTGGATTAGATAGTGAAGAAACTCAAAACGTAATTGAATCACTCAATCGACTATTAAGTTGCTATCAAATTCAGTATATGAATGCCCGTGGCTTCCATTGGAACATCAAAGGTCGTGATTTCTTCGAGCTGCACGTTAAGTTTGAGGAAATTTATAATTTGCTGTTGGAAAAAGTAGATGAAATAGCTGAGCGTATTCTTACCTTGGGTGGTGAGCCCCTACACGCATTTTCGGACTTTATCGAATTAAGCCAAATTAACGAAGTGAAAAATGTCAGCGACGGCGGCCAAGCCGTACAATCACTCGTCGATGGCTACTCAACACTAATAAAAATGCAGCGTAAGGTGCTCAGTGATGCCGGCGATAACCAAGACGAAGGCACAGCCGCGTTAATGAGCGATTACATTAAAGAACAAGAGAAGCTTGTTTGGATGTTAAAAGCCTATTTGGATTAATCACAAAATCACTTGCATCTTCCCTCTTTAGCTGTAATGATAATTATTATCAATACAGCTAAAGAGGGATTTGCACCGTGCCACAGATTTCGCTTGAATTTCTTGGAGCTCAACTGCGCCGTCTATCGCGGTGTCAGCGAGGCCAAGCACCCAACTTAGTTGCACAGTTTATTGAAACGGGTTTGCATTGGGCTCGCTACTATGGAGCTCGACAGATGTATTTATTACAAGAGCTTTATTTACGTCGCACGTTTTACCAATTGGTTAATATCATCTGTGACCCTTTGTTGGAACAGCAAGTAAGAAAACAAAGCCTTTGTCAGCTGCATAAACCACAGCTTGCCCTTCAGCGTTTTTATCGCCAGCAACAGGGTATGCATAAGTACAGAGCACTCAGCCAAGAAGCTCGCGTTCTCTGTCATGAGTTCAACCCCTATTAAGGAGCACTTTATGAGCACAGAGTACCGACATGAAAAGGACAGCATGGGTGAGCTACAGGTCCCAGCAGATGCCTTATATCAAGCACAAACCCAACGCGCTGTGAACAACTTTCACATCAGTGCCATGCGTATGCCAGCACGCTTTATTCAGGCATTGGCACAGATAAAACGCGCAGCCGCCACCGTTAATACCGAGCTAGGGCATCTTGATGCCAATGTAGGTGGTGCAATAGATAACGCCTGTCGCGAAATTATTGCTGGTGAGCACCTTGAGCACTTCCCTGTGGATGTGTTTCAAACCGGCTCAGGGACCAGTACCAATATGAACGCTAATGAGGTCATTGCTACGCGTGCAAGTCAGTTGCTGGGTGATAATGTACACCCCAATGATCATGTAAATATGGGGCAAAGCTCCAATGATGTGATCCCAACAGCAATTCACGTAAGTAGTGCGCTGGCGATAGAGAAAGAGCTGATCCCAGCACTGGATCACCTTATTAGTGTGATAGAAGCTAAGATTGAACAAGTGGGCAGCCATGTTAAAACCGGCCGCACACATCTAATGGATGCCATGCCTGTTACCTTCGCACAAAGCATGTCGGCTTGGCGCGAACAAGTCGTTAAGGCGAAGCAACAAATCAGCGCTAGCGCTGAGCACTTACATCAACTTGCCCAAGGCGGTACTGCTGTAGGCACAGGTATAAATGCTGATCCTGAATTTTCGGCGCGTTTCGCTAAACAGCTCGCTGCCCAAACCGATAGTCACTTCCAAGGGGCAGAAAACCTGTTCTACCACATCGCAACTCAAGATTCGGTGGTTGCGGTATCCGGTCAACTAAAGACTGCTGCGGTCGCGTTTATGAAAATCGCTAACGACCTACGTTGGATGAACTCTGGACCTTTAGGTGGGATTGGTGAAATAGAGCTCGAAGCACTGCAACCTGGTTCATCCATTATGCCTGGCAAAGTGAACCCGGTGATCCCTGAGGCCACAGCCATGGTTTCGGCGCAGGTCATAGGTAATGACAGTACTATTACCGTAGCGGGTCAGGCTGGTAACTTTGAACTAAATGTAATGTTGCCCGTTATCGCCTATAACGTATTGCAGAGTATCGAGTTACTGACCAATACCAGCTATGCTTTGGCCGATAAGGCAATTGCCAGCTTCGTCGTCAGAGAAGATAACTTACAGCGTTCTTTAGCAAAGAACCCCATTCTGGTAACGGCGCTTAACCCCATTATTGGATATGAGAAAGCGGCCGCTATTGCCAAGCAAGCTTACAAAGAGAATAAAGCTATTCTCGATGTAGCTGCAGCACAAACCGACATTCCTTATAAAGAGCTAGAGAAATTACTCGACCCTAAAGGGCTTACCCTAGGGGGCATTCAAAAATAGATAGCCTGAGCTAGGTGACCATAACATCTGCATTTGCGCATTAGCACAATGTTTGTATTATGGTCACTATACTCATCAACAATTATAAATATTATGCGCCACTTAATTATCCCCCTTGCACTGCTCTCCCTCACTGCATGTCAAAATAATGAGCCACAAAATACCACCGGTGAAGTAGAGACAGCCGCAGAGCGAGCTAGCTCTGAGTCAACAACAGATAACCTAGGAAAAGATAAGCGGATAGACGGCGAACAACTTAGCCAACCGATTAACGAAGAGCGCGCCATTAGTGCCACAGAGCAATCCATCAAAGCTGATTATCAACGTTTAGAAGCACTGACGCAGGACAAATCTTGTGACAGCGCCAGCCAATGTAAAGTGGTTGCAGTGGGTAGCCGTGCTTGCGGCGGCCCAAGCCAATATCTTGTATATTCAAGTAAATCAGCAGATCCGCAGCAAGTATCTGCGTTAGCAAACAGTTTGGCTGCTCAGGAAAGCCAACTAAATGCTGAAAAAGGCATGATGAGTATCTGTCAGCATCTCACGAGACCCGCAGCACAATGCAAATTAAAGCAGTGCGTCGCTGTACAGAGCAATGTCAATCAAGAAACGTATTAATAACCGAAGGCGCTCAACACCAGCGACAATACAGTAACGGCGGCAATACAAACCAAAGCCCGAATAATAAATTTGGGCTTTATCTCATTCTTATACCAATGAAAGTAAAGGAATTTGACGAAATACGTTGCAGCTACACCAAACAGCGCAAAGATCAATAAGTAAGCAAGTAACGGAAGGGTCAAAAGTCAGCCCTAATAAATTCAAAATCTGTTCTCTAGCCTAACAATTCCACTCGAAAAAAACCAAAAATATATAGCCATTTTGCATCCGCTAATCATGTTTTTAAAAGCCTAATATTGTAGGTCATGGGTTACCCAGCCTAGAGTGCGGTGTTGTAGGTCAGGATTTATCCTGACTAGGTGTCGCTAGGCTAAAAGCCTTGCCTACAGGTGTGGGGTTTTCTGATGTTTAGTTATGTTGTAGGTCAGGATTTTCCCTGACTAGCTGATGCAAGGCTAAAGCCTTGCCTACAGGTGTGATGACAGGTGGTGCTCTGTTGTGGGTCGGGATTTATCCTGACTAGGGTGATGCAAGGCTGAAGCCTTGCCTACAGGTATGGGGTTCTTTTCTACAGGCATAAAAAAACCCGCTGCACTGCTGCAACGGGTTTCTCTAATTAGGAGCCTGGTGATGACCTACTTTCACATGGGCGAACCCACACTATCATCGGCGCAGTTCCGTTTCACTTCTGAGTTCGGCATGGGGTCAGGTGGGTCCAGAACGCTATTATCACCAA
>NZ_JAKRFS010000009.1:0-59777 GCF_022347875.1 Pseudoalteromonas sp. CNC9-20
CACCACCGTATACTTTTGCTAGTACGTTAGTGATCGCTGCAGTTAGAGTTGTTTTACCGTGGTCAACGTGGCCGATTGTACCTACGTTTACGTGCGGTTTCGAACGTTCAAACTTTTCTTTTGCCATTTTCAAAATTCCTATAAAGAAATTAAAGTCCGACCCGAAGATCGGACCGAACTCAAATTACTTAACAGCGCGAGCTGCAATAATTCCATCAGCTACATTTTTAGCCGCTTCTGCGTACTTGAGGAATTCCATCGAGTACGAGGCACGACCTTGTGTAGCTGATCGTAAGTCAGTTGCATAACCGAACATTTCTGAAAGTGGTACTTCGGCGTTCACTTGTTTTAAGCCGCCTGGTGCCTCTTCCATTCCTTCGATCATACCGCGACGACGGTTTAGGTCGCCTACAACATCACCCATGTTTGCTTCAGGAGTGATCACTTCTACCTTCATGATAGGCTCTAACAACACGGGGTTCGCTTCAAGCGCGCCGTTACGCATTGCCATTGCACCTGCGATCTTAAAGGCCATTTCGTTGGAGTCGACATCGTGGAACGAGCCATCGAATAACGTCGCTTTAACGCCCAGAAGCGGATAACCAGCAAGAACACCTTGCTCCATCTGCTCGTGGAGACCTTTTTCTACCGCTGGAATATATTCCTTCGGTACAGTACCACCAACGATTTCGTTAACGAACTCGAATGTTGGTGCTTCTTCATCGCTAATATCAAGCGGTTCAAGTTTGACCCAAACATGACCATATTGGCCACGACCACCCGATTGACGAACAAACTTACCCTCAACCTTAACGGCTGAACGAATCGCCTCACGGTAGGCAACCTGAGGTTTACCAACGTTACATTCAACTTTGAATTCACGCTTCATACGGTCGACGATAATATCGAGGTGTAATTCACCCATACCAGAGATAATAGTCTGGCCAGATTCTTCGTCTGTTTGTACGCGGAAAGAAGGATCTTCTGCCGCTAGTTTACCTAGCGCGATACCCATCTTTTCCTGGTCTGCCTTGGTTTTTGGCTCTACCGCAACAGAGATCACCGGCTCTGGGAATTCCATACGCTCTAGCGTAATGATTGCATTCCCGTCACACAGGGTATCACCTGTTGTTACGTCTTTGAGACCAATCGCAGCGGCGATATCGCCGGCACGAACTTCTTTGATCTCTTCACGTGAGTTTGAGTGCATCTGGACGATACGACCGAAGCGCTCACGCTTTGATTTAACTGGGTTATATACCGTGTCACCCTGGGCAACTGTGCCTGAGTACACACGGAAGAAGGTTAGCGTGCCTACGAACGGGTCGGTAGCAATTTTAAAGGCCAATGCTGAGAAAGGCGCTTTGTCATCTGCTGGACGCGTGTCTTCAGTCTCGCCATCATCAAGAACACCTTGAATCGGTTTAACTTCGGTAGGTGAAGGCATGTATTCAATCACGGCATCAAGCATCGCTTGTACGCCTTTGTTCTTGAACGCACTGCCGCAGCTCATCAGCACAATTTCATTGCTTAGAGTACGGGCACGAAGGCCTTGCTTGACCTCAGCTTCGCTGAGCTCACCTTCTTCTAAATATTTGTCCATTAGCTCTTCATTGGCCTCAGCCGCCGCTTCAACGAGTAGTGAGCGGTATTCTTCGGCTTGGTCTTGAAGCTCTGCCGGGATCTCCTCAAACGTGAATGACATCCCCTGGTCTGCTTCGTTCCAGTTGATGGCTTTCATCTTGATAAGATCGATTACACCTTTAAAGTCTTCTTCAGCGCCAATAGGCAGCTGAATCGGAACAGGAGTTGCACCCAGACGGGTTTTCACCTGATCTACAACCGACAAAAAGTCGGCGCCAATACGGTCCATTTTATTTACGAAGATCATGCGTGGAACTTCGTATTTATTGGCCTGACGCCAGACTGTTTCTGTCTGTGGCTGTACACCTGATGAAGCACAAAGCACGACAACAGCACCATCAAGTACTCGTAGTGAGCGCTCAACTTCAATAGTGAAGTCTACGTGCCCTGGAGTATCGATGATATTGATGCGATGGTCGTCAAATTGCGCGTCCATCCCTTTCCAGAAACAAGTGGTCGCAGCAGACGTGATAGTAATACCACGCTCCTGCTCTTGCTCCATCCAGTCCATAGTTGCAGCACCATCGTGTACCTCACCAATTTTGTGAGATAGGCCCGTGTAAAAAAGTACACGTTCCGTCGTGGTGGTTTTACCTGCATCTACGTGAGCACAAATACCGATATTGCGGTAGCGCTCAATTGGAGTTGTACGTGCCATATAATCCTCTTAAAGGTTAAGGACAGATTACCAACGGTAATGAGCGAATGCTTTGTTCGCTTCAGCCATACGGTGAACGTCTTCACGTTTCTTAACCGCAGTGCCTTTGTTATCAGCTGCGTCGATCATCTCTTGAGCCAGACGAAGGCCCATAGATTTTTCACCACGCTTACGTGCAGCTTCAACCAACCAACGCATACCTAGTGCGTTGCGGCGAACTGGACGAACTTCAACCGGTACTTGGTACGTTGAACCACCTACACGGCGAGATTTAACCTCTACCTGTGGGCGAACGTTTTCAAGTGCAGATTCAAAGATTTCTAGGTGCGGTTTGCCTGATTTCTCAGCAGCCACGTCTAGCGCACCATATACAATGTTTTCAGCAGTAGACTTTTTGCCGTCAAGCATTACTACGTTGACGAACTTTGCAAGTAATTCTGATCCGAACTTAGGATCTGGAAGAATTTTACGTTGACCTATTACGCGTCTTCTAGGCATTTTATCTCTCCGATTTCTTCAGGTCTGTTTTTTGAACAGATTCCCAAAACTAATATTTATTAAAACTTAAGTGCTTGGCCTTACTAACGGAGAACCATTAGCCCTTAGGACGTTTTGCACCGTACTTAGAACGACCTTGTTTACGGTCATTTACGCCGGCACAGTCAAGTGCACCGCGAACAGTGTGGAAACGTACACCTGGTAAGTCTTTAACACGACCACCACGGATAAGGATTACACTGTGCTCTTGAAGGTTGTGGCCTTCACCACCGATGTAAGATGTTACTTCGAAACCGTTCGTTAGACGAACACGGGCTACTTTACGTAGAGCCGAGTTTGGTTTCTTAGGAGTAGTGGTATATACACGAGTACATACACCACGCTTTTGTGGACATGCCTTAAGCGCGGCTGAGTTACTAGTTGTAACCTTGCTGCGACGTGGCTTGCGCACTAGCTGGTTAATAGTTGCCATCAAATAGCTCCTGATGAAAAATTAAAGTTACTACTGAAATTAAAAATTCCGCCCAATTTACACACTGCGATAACACCAGCGAGTAAAAGGGTGGCGGAATTTTAATGAGCAAAGTTTAGCCTGTCAACCAAAACAACGCCGAGAGCGGTATTATACCGCCCTCAGCGTGACTTAATTATGAAATTAAGTAACCTTAGTCTTGGTCACCAGACAAATCTGCATTAAGCGCATCAGTCAGTGCTTGGGTTGCTTCCTCGGCACTTACTGTTGGCTCAAGCAGTTCCTCTGCATTCTGTTTGCGACGATTTTGACGATCTTGGTGATACGCAAAGCCAGTACCGGCTGGGATCAAACGACCCACAATTACGTTCTCTTTCAGACCGCGAAGTTCATCGCTCTTACCATTTACAGCGGCTTCAGTTAGGACACGTGTGGTCTCCTGGAACGAGGCTGCTGAAATGAATGATTCGGTTGCCAATGACGCTTTGGTAATACCCATTAGCTGAATTTCATACTTCGCTGGGATCTTACCTTCGGCCTCAAGTTCACGGTTTGCGATGCTTACGCGTGCAACTTCAACCTGTTCACCGGCTAGGAATTCAGTGTCGCCACCGTCAAGGATGATACATTTACGTAGCATCTGACGAATAACAGTTTCGATGTGCTTATCGTTAATCTTTACACCTTGCAGACGGTAAACGTCTTGCACTTCATTAACGATGTAGTTAGCAACATCGGTCACACCACGTAGACGAAGGATATCATGTGGAGACTCTGGACCATCGGCGATTACTTCACCTTTGCTCACTGTCTCACCTTCGAACACGTTAAGCTGGCGCCACTTTGGAATCATCTCTTCGTATGCATCACCTTCCGCTGGGGTGATTACAAGACGCTTCTTACCTTTGGTTTCTTTACCAAAGCTTACCGTACCTGAGATCTCCGCTAGGATAGCTGGGTCTTTCGGCTTACGCGCTTCGAATAGGTCAGCAACACGTGGTAGACCACCGGTAATATCACGAGTTTTCGAACCTTCTTGCGGGATACGTGCAAGCACATCACCTGGGTTCACCGTAGCGCCATCGCTCACCTCAATGGTGGTGAATGACGGTAGGCGAATCTCTTGCAGGCCGCGCTCTTCATTCTCAATGATAAGCTTAGGCTCTTTCGCATTCACCTTAGCGAGGTCTTTAACAACCACACGCGTTAGACCAGTCAACTCGTCGGTCTGAGCTTCGGTGTTAGAGTCATCGATATCGCTGAACGATACTTTTGACTCGTGCTCGATGATGATTGGGTGACTGTGCGGGTCCCACATCGCTACGATGTCGTTGCCTTTCACTTCGGCACCATCTTGTACCGTTAACACTGCACCGTAAGGTACTTTATAACGCTCTTTCTCACGACCATGCTCATCAATGATGGTGATCTCGGTAGAACGTGAAGTGATAACGATCTTGCCTTCTGAATTCAACACATATTTCGCATTGTGAAGTTTCAGACGACCGTTGTTTTTAACTTGTACGCTGTTTTCTGCAGATGCCCGCGATGCTGCACCACCGATGTGGAAGGTACGCATGGTAAGCTGTGTACCTGGCTCACCGATTGACTGTGCTGCAATAACACCGACCGCTTCACCTGGGTTGATGATATGGCCACGAGCCAAGTCACGACCGTAACATTTAGCACATACACCAAAGTCATTGTCACAGGTGATAACAGAACGAACACGTACTTCATCCACTGAGTGCTCTTCAAGTAGGTCACACAGCTTCTCGTCAAGCATGATGTTACGCTCAACCAACACTTCCTCAGTGCCTGGCTTAAGTACGTCTTCAGCAACTACACGGCCTAGTACACGCTCGCGTAGCGGCTCCACCACGTCACCACCTTCAATGAGTGGCTTCATAGTTAGACCATCTTCCGTGCCACAGTCGCTCTCATTGATTACCAAGTCTTGCGCTACGTCTACGAGACGACGCGTTAGGTAACCCGAGTTCGCTGTCTTCAATGCGGTATCGGCAAGACCTTTACGCGCACCGTGCGTTGAGATGAAGTACTGAAGTACGTTTAGACCTTCACGGAAGTTCGCGGTAATTGGCGTTTCGATGATTGAACCATCTGGACGAGCCATTAGACCACGCATACCCGCTAGCTGACGAATCTGAGCGGCACTACCCCGTGCGCCCGAGTCGGCCATCATAAACACTGAGTTGAATGAGTCTTGCTCTTCTTCGTTACCTTCAGCATTGACGACAGTGTCTTTCGATAAGTTCGCCATCATTTCGCGTGATAAGTTTTCGTTCACACGTGACCAAATATCGATAACTTTGTTGTACTTCTCACCCGCTGTTACAAGACCAGACTGGAACTGTTGGTTGATTTCGGCAACCTCAGCTTCCGCTGCATCGATGATCTCGGTTTTAACTGGTGGGATTTCCATGTCGTTGATGCCGATTGATACACCCGATTTCATCGCATAGTGGAAACCGGTGTACATCACTTGGTCAGCAAACACTACGGTGTCTTTCAAGCCTAGACGACGGTAACACTCATTAAGCATACCGGAGATTTGCTTCTTACCTAACGCACGGTTAACCAGTGAGAAAGGTAAGCCTTTAGGCATGATCAACGAGAAAATAGCACGACCGACAGTGGTATCGATAACGCCGGTCACTTCTTCAGTGCTGCCGTCTTCTTCGATTACTGTTTCTGTCATCCGTACTTTTACTCGGGCATGTAGCTCGGCAGTACCAGTACGATAGGCTTTTTCAGCTTCTTTCGCGTCTTTAAATACCAGGCCTTCACCTTTGGCATTAATGCGGTCACGGGTCATGTAGTAAAGACCCAAAACAACGTCCTGTGAAGGTACGATGATTGGCTCACCGTTCGCAGGCGAAAGAATGTTGTTGGTTGACATCATCAACGCGCGTGCTTCTAGCTGCGCTTCTAGCGTTAATGGTACGTGAACTGCCATTTGGTCACCGTCGAAGTCAGCATTATACGCCGCACACACCAATGGGTGCAGGTGAATCGCTTTACCTTCGATAAGTACCGGCTCAAACGCCTGGATACCCAAACGGTGAAGGGTTGGTGCACGGTTAAGTAGCACTGGGTGTTCACGAATAACTTCGTCTAGTACGTCCCAAACCTCTGGTACTTCGCGCTCAACCATCTTCTTCGCAGCTTTGATGGTTGTCGCCATACCACGGCGCTCAAGTTTGCCGTAGATGAAAGGCTTGAATAGCTCAAGAGCCATTTTCTTAGGCAGACCACACTGGTGTAGTTTCAGTGTAGGACCTACGGTAATTACAGAACGGCCTGAGTAGTCAACACGCTTACCAAGAAGGTTTTGGCGGAAACGACCTTGCTTACCTTTGATCATGTCTGCAAGCGACTTAAGTGGACGCTTGTTAGAACCGGTAATAGCACGACCACGACGACCGTTATCAAGGAGCGCATCGACCGCTTCTTGCAGCATACGCTTTTCGTTGCGTACGATGATGTCTGGCGCGGCTAAATCGAGAAGACGCTTCAAACGGTTGTTACGGTTGATCACACGACGATAAAGGTCGTTTAGATCTGACGTCGCAAAACGACCGCCGTCTAGTGGTACAAGTGGACGTAGATCAGGTGGCAGCACTGGAAGAACGCTCATTACCATCCACTCAGGGTTGTTACCTGACTGGTGGAATGATTCCATCAACTTCAAACGCTTGGTAATTTTCTTACGCTTAGTTTCAGAGTTGATAGTTGGTAGCTCTTCGCGCATTTCTGCAATCAGCTGACCTAGGTCGAGTTCTTTAAGAAGATCAAGTACAGCTTCTGCACCCATCTTCGCTTCAAATTCATCACCGTGCTCTTCAAGAGCATCAAGGTACTCTTCTTCACCTAAAAGCTGACCACGCTCAAGCGTCGTCATACCAGGTTCGGTTACCACGAATGATTCGAAGTACAGCACACGCTCGATGTCACGAAGCGTCATATCAAGCATTAGGCCGATACGCGATGGCAGTGATTTTAGGAACCAAATGTGTGCCACTGGGCTTGCCAGCTCAATGTGACCCATACGGTCACGACGCACTTTGGTTAGCGTTACTTCAACGCCACACTTTTCACAAATAACACCACGGTGCTTCAAGCGCTTGTATTTACCACACAAACACTCGTAATCTTTCACTGGGCCGAAAATACGGGCACAGAATAAGCCGTCACGCTCAGGCTTGAAAGTACGGTAGTTAATGGTCTCAGGTTTCTTTACTTCACCATATGACCATGAACGCACCATGTCCGGCGAAGCAAGACCAATGCGAATTGCATCGAATTCTTCGGTCTTATTTTGTTGCTTCAGAAACTTAAGTAAGTCTTTCACCTTAGCTCTCCTGTCGGAGGTTAATCTCGAGGGCGGCAAGCCGCCCATTTATTTGTTCGCAGGTTTGGGCGCCTTGCGCCCGACCGGCTTATTCTTCTTCCAGCTCGATGTTGATACCGAGTGAACGGATTTCTTTCAACAATACGTTGAATGATTCTGGCATACCCGGTTCCATCTTGTGGTTACCGTCAACGATGTTCTTATACATCTTAGTACGACCATTCACATCATCCGACTTCACAGTCAACATCTCTTGCAGGGTATAAGCCGCGCCGTACGCTTCTAGTGCCCAGACTTCCATCTCACCGAAGCGCTGACCACCGAACTGTGCTTTACCACCTAGCGGCTGCTGCGTTACTAGGCTGTATGAGCCAGTAGAACGCGCGTGCATCTTGTCATCAACAAGGTGGTTCAGTTTCAGCATGTACATGTAACCAACCGTTACTTGACGCTCAAACTGATCGCCAGTACGACCATCATACAGCGTTACCTGACCGCTTGATGGGTAACCACCGAGCTCCAACATTTCCTTGATTTCGCTTTCGCGAGCACCGTCAAATGCAGGAGTAGCAATCGGTAGACCGCCTTTTAGATTCTCTGCTAGGCGACGAACTTCGTCATCAGAGAAGCTAGCGATGTCTACTTGCTGGCGACATTCCCCCAGTTCGTAAGCTTTCTTGATGAATTCACGCAGTTCGTGAAGCTCACGCTGCTCTTTCATCATTTCTTCAATACGCTCACCGATACCGCGTGCCGCAAGACCCATGTGAGTCTCTAGGATCTGACCGATGTTCATACGCGATGGTACGCCCAGCGGGTTCAATACGATATCAACGGTACGGCCTTTCTCATCGTAAGGCATGTCTTCTACAGGTACGATAGTCGAGATAACACCTTTGTTACCGTGACGACCCGCCATCTTATCACCTGGCTGGATGCGACGTTTAACCGCGAGGTAAACCTTCACAATCTTCAATACGCCTGGCGCTAAGTCATCACCTTGAGTGATCTTGCGACGTTTCGTTTCAAACTTCTTATCGTACTCAGCTTTAAGCTCATCGTACTGCGCTGCTAGTTGCTCAAGTTCTGCTTGCTTGCCTTCATCAGCTAGGCTTTGTGTTAATAGCTTATCAGCAGCGAGGCCTTCTAGGCTGGCTGCATCCATGCCTGCGCCGGTCAATAGACCACGAGCACGGCTTAACACACCTTCTTCAAGGATCTTGAACTCTTCGTTGAAGTCTTTCTTCGCTTCACGAAGCTGCATTTCTTCGATTTCAAGCGCACGTTTGTCTTTTTCTACACCGTCACGGGTGAAGACTTGTACGTCGATCACGGTACCTGACACTGAGTTTGGTACACGTAGCGAGCTGTCTTTAACGTCAGACGCTTTCTCACCAAAGATGGCACGCAGTAGCTTCTCTTCTGGCGTAAGCTGAGTTTCACCTTTAGGTGTTACTTTACCTACTAAAATGTCGCCGCCTTTCACTTCTGCACCGATGTAAACAACGCCAGACTCATCTAGCTTGCCCAGTGCAGACTCACCCACGTTCGGGATATCAGCGGTGATTTCTTCCGGCCCAAGCTTAGTATCACGAGCAATACACTGAAGCTCTTGGATGTGGATAGTCGTTAGACGATCTTCTTTTACAACATTCTCTGAAAGGAGGATTGAATCCTCGAAGTTGTAACCATTCCAAGGCATGAATGCCACGCGTAAGTTTTGACCTAACGCCAAGTCGCCAAGGTCTGTTGACGGACCATCAGCAAGTACGTCACCACGTACAATTGGCTCACCAACCATACAAGTTGGCTTTTGGTTAATACAGGTGTTCTGGTTAGAACGGGTGTACTTAGTTAGGTTGTAGATGTCGATACCCGCTTCGCCAGGTACACGCTCATCTTCATTTACGTTGATAACGATACGGCTCGCATCAGCGTAATCAACCACACCACCACGCTTAGCAACGATAGTTACACCTGAGTCTTTCGCAAGTGTAAGTTCGATACCTGTACCTACTAGTGGCTTATCAGCACGTAGTGTCGGTACAGCCTGACGTTGCATGTTCGATCCCATCAATGCACGGTTCGCATCATCGTGCTCTAGGAATGGGATAAGCGCAGCAGCGACTGAAATAACCTGTTGTGGCGAAACGTCCATATACTGGATGTCATCG
This sequence comes from Pseudoalteromonas sp. CNC9-20, assembly GCF_022347875.1. Lineage (NCBI taxonomy): Bacteria > Pseudomonadati > Pseudomonadota > Gammaproteobacteria > Alteromonadales > Pseudoalteromonadaceae > Pseudoalteromonas > Pseudoalteromonas sp. CNC9-20. The sequence goes on from NZ_JAKRFS010000009.1 coordinate 9,819, forward strand.
CGCGGCATCAAGGTCGACTCACCTTTGTGACGGCAAGTAATCAGTTCTTCTACAAATCCGTTGTCATCGTTTAAGTCAGCATTTGCCTGAGCAATAACGAACTGACCTTCTTCGATAGCAGAAAGGTAATCAACCTCGTCGGTAACCGCACCATCAACCACTTTACGGTAAGGTGTTTCTAGGAAACCAAAGTCATTGGTACGTGCATACGTAGACAACGAGTTAATTAGACCGATGTTTGGACCTTCAGGCGTTTCGATTGGACATACGCGACCGTAGTGCGTTACGTGTACGTCACGTACCTCGAAGCCTGCACGCTCACGCGTAAGACCACCCGGACCTAATGCAGAAATACGACGCTTGTGCGTAACTTCTGATAGCGGGTTGTTTTGGTCCATAAATTGAGAAAGCTGTGATGAACCAAAGAACTCTTTCACCGCTGCCGAAATTGGCTTGGCGTTGATAAGGTCTTGCGGCATGATGGCATCAAGGTCACCAAGGCTTAGACGCTCACGTACAGCACGCTCAACACGAACTAGACCGACACGGAATTGGTTTTCTGCCATTTCGCCTACAGAGCGGATACGACGGTTACCAAGGTGGTCGATGTCATCAACATCGCCTTTACCGTTACGGATATCGATAAGCACTTTCATCACGGCAACGATGTCTTCTTTAGACAAAGTACCTGGGCCTTCGTCGGTGTCATAACCAACGCGGCTGTTGAACTTCATACGACCTACGGTTGATAGATCATAGCGCTCATCGGTAAAGAATAAGTTTTCAAATAGCGCTTCTGCAGCTTCTTTTGTCGGCGGCTCACCTGGGCGCATCATGCGGTAGATTTCTACTAAGGCCTCAAGGCGATTTGTAGTTGAGTCGATACGAACGGTATCTGACATGTAAGAGCCACTGTCTACTTCATTGATATATAAAGTAGCAATTTCGGTGTGACCTGCTTTAACAAGCTCAGCCATTAGCTCAAGCGATAGTTCATCGTTGGCATTGGCGATTACTTCACCTGTTGACTCATCAACATAGTTTTTCGCTAATACTCGACCGATGACATACTCATGCGGTACTTCTAGCTGCTTGATGCCTTTTTTCTCGATGCTCTTGATGTGACGCGCAGTAATACGACGGCCTTGTTCTACCAAGACTTCGCCATCTTCGCCTTTAATGTCAAAGGCTGCGGTTTCACCACGTAGACGCGCAGGCACAAGCTCCATAAGAACTTTACCGTCACTCACCTCAAAGGTAGTGGTTTCAAAGAAGATATTAAGAATTTCTTCTGTTGAGTAATCAAGTGCGCGCAAAATGATCGACGACGGCAACTTACGGCGACGGTCGATACGTACGTAGAGATTATCTTTAGCGTCGAATTCAAAGTCGAGCCATGAACCACGGTAAGGAATAACGCGAGCGTTATAAAGCACCTTACCAGAGGAGTGCGTTTTACCGCGGTCGTTATCAAAGAATACACCAGGTGAACGGTGTAGCTGAGAAACGATAACACGCTCAGTACCATTGATAACAAAGGTACCTGTGTCAGTCATGAGCGGAATTTCGCCCATGTAAACTTCTTGCTCTTTGATGTCTTTAACTGTGCCGGGTGCTTCTTTGTCCATAAGCACAAGACGAAGTTTTACGCGAAGTGGAGCAGAATAAGTCACACCGCGGATTTGACATTCTTTAACATCGAACACTGGCTCACCAATACGATAACTTACGTATTGAAGCTCAGAGTTGCCCGAATAGCTTTTAATCGGGAAAACGGAGCGGAAGGCAGCTTCCAAACCGAAATCGCCGTCAGCGTCCGGAGTTAAGAATTTTTTAAACGATTCTAACTGCATTTGCAGTAAGAAAGGTACGTCCAAAACCTGTGGACGTTTACCAAAATCCTTACGGATACGTTTCTTTTCAGAATAAGAGTAAGCCATGGGGTTCCTCAGCTTGCTGATCTTTGACCCTACCTGTTCTTGTAAGAACAGACATAACTGGCATCTATGCCAATATTTACAACATTTAGAATTGTTGTTCCTAAATGTCACTGCTATTGCCAATGAAGTTGCATAACCAATTGAAAATAAAAGTGAAATTTAGGTTTAGAGCACCCTGGAGCAAATTTTCGCTCTATAGCGCAAAAGGGCCGGTGATTAAATAATCACCAGCCCTTGCCTGATTACTCAGGCAGCGAACCTAGCATACGCTAGATTACTTGATCTCAACTTCAGCACCAGCTTCTTCAAGATCTTTCTTAAGTGCTTCAGCTTCTTCCTTAGAAACACCTTCTTTGATAGGTGCAGGAGCTGATTCAACAAGTGCTTTAGCTTCTTTAAGGCCAAGACCTGTTGCGCCACGTACCGCTTTGATAGCAGCAACTTTGTTACCGCCAGCGCCAGCTAGGATTACGTCGAACTCAGTCTTCTCTTCAGCAGCTTCAGCAGGACCCGCAGCAACAACAGCAGCAGCTGCAGTTACGCCGAATTTTTCTTCCATTGCTTCAACTAGTTCAACAACTTCCATTACTGACATTTCAGCAATAGCGTCAAGGATTTGGTCTTTAGTTACAGACATTATAAATTTCCTAATATTCTCGAACCCGAGGGTTCATTAAATTCATTACACCGATAAAGAACAATAGCTTATAAATAAAAATTAAGCAGCTTGTTCTTGTTTCTGGTCGCGAACTGCAGCAAGAGTTTTTGCCAACTTGCCTGCAGAAGCTTCTTTCATAGCGCTCATTAGACGTGCAACTGCTTCGTCGTATGTAGGTAGCTTAGCTAGCATATCTACATCTACGATTTCACCGTCAAATACAGCCGTTTTAAGCTCAAATGCTTCGTTACTCTTTGCGAAATCTGTGAAGATACGCGCTGCAGCACCTGGGTGCTCAGAAGAGAAAGCGATTAGGCTAGGGCCTACTAGTGAATCGTTAAGACACTCGTAATCAGTCCCTTCGATAGCGCGTTTAGCTAGAGTGTTACGAACGACTTTCATCCATACACCTGCTTCACGAGCTTCTTTACGAAGTGAAGTGATAGCGTCAACAGTTACACCACGAGAATCTGCAACTACTGCAGATAGAGCACCTTTGGCAGCTTCGTTGACTTCAGCAACAATTGCTTTTTTGTCTTGAAGATTTAAAGCCATGGGTGTTACTCCTGGTTCAGTGAGATACCGAAATACCTCAGTTTTACTCTACTCCATCATCATGACGGAGCTGCTTGTTACGGCGAGAGCCAGAAGATTAGGAAAAATCTAGCTGGGATTCACACCGTCTACGTAGGAAATTAAGCAATACGTGACTGCACCTACGGTCTTGGACGGAAGCCAACAACGTTGGCTTCAACCCGAATTCGTTGATTGTTGAGTTCAATACTCAACAAAATGGCGCGAAATTATAGTATAAAAATCGCGCCACGTAAACTCCTAAATTACGCTACTTGCGTGCTTAGTGAGTTTTGGTCAACAGCAACACCTGCGCCCATAGTAGTCGAGATGCTTACTTTCTTGATGTAAGTACCTTTTGCTTGTGAAGGCTTAGCCTTCTTAAGCGCTACGATAAGAGACTCAAGGTTTTGTTGTAGCTGTTCAGCAGTGAAGTCAACTTTACCAATGGTAGAGTGAACGATACCGTTCTTGTCGTTGCGGTAACGAACCTGACCCGCTTTCGCGTTTTTAACTGCTTCAGCAACATTAGGTGTTACAGTACCAGTTTTAGGGTTAGGCATAAGACCACGTGGACCTAGGATTTGACCTAGTTGACCAACAACGCGCATTGCATCTGGAGAAGCAACAACAACGTCAAAGTCCATCTCGCCAGCTTTTACTTTGTCAGCAAGATCTTCCATACCTACGATATCCGCGCCAGCTTCTTTAGCTGCGTCTGCATTAGCACCTGAAGTGAATACAGCAACGCGAACGTCACGACCAGTACCATTTGGAAGTACAGTCGCACCACGTACGTTTTGGTCAGATTTACGTGCATCGATACCAAGGTTAACAGCAACGTCAACACTTTCAACGAACTTAGCAGTTGCTAGCTCTTTTAGAAGTGCAACAGCTTCGTTGATTTCGTAATCTTTAGTGACATCCACTTTTTCGCGGATAGTACGCATACGTTTAGTTAATTTTGCCATTATCTTAGTCCTCTACGTTCAAGCCCATTGCACGCGCAGAACCTGCGATAGTGCGTACCGCAGCGTCCATATCAGCCGCTGTAAGGTCAGGTTTCTTCATCTCAACGATCTCTTCAAGTTGAGCACGAGTAACTGTACCCACTTTTTCAGTGTTAGGACGGCCTGAACCAGACTTAATGCCTGCAGCTTTCTTAAGTAGGTAAGCAGCAGGTGGCGTTTTCATGTCAAACGTGAAAGAACGGTCATTGTAAACAGAGATGATTACAGGAACCGGAGCGCCTTTCTCTAGAGACTCTGTACGAGCGTTGAACGCTTTACAGAATTCCATGATGTTTACACCGTGTTGACCTAGAGCAGGACCTACTGGTGGACTAGGGTTAGCCATACCAGCAGCAACTTGTAGCTTGATTAAAGCTTCAACTTTTTTAGCCATGATTATACCTCGTTAGGTGGGTCTTAGCCTCGTGCGCGCGAGGACGCGTACTCAAACGGCTTCCCAATTAATAAAAAACCTATTTTGCAGCCAGCATTTTCAGCTGCTACAAAAAGGCCGCTGATTATAAGTTAGTCAGCGGCCTTTTTCAACATTAGTTTGCGTGTTTTACGAGCAACTTACTTGTCTTGTTCAACCTGACCAAATTCAAGTTCAACAGGGGTAGAACGACCGAAGATAAGTACTGATACTTTCAAGCGGCTTTTCTCGTAATCCACTTCTTCAACCACACCGTTGAAATCAGCAAATGGGCCATCAATAACACGAACCACTTCACCTGCTTCAAACAAGGTGGCTGGCTTCGGCGCTTCAGCATTTTCTTCGAGACGATTAAGAATGCGGTCGGCTTCGCGCTTGCTGATTGGTGCTGGACGATCAGAAGTACCACCAATGAAACCCATCACGCGAGGGGTGCTGTTCACTAGGTGCCAGCTCTCATCATTCATGTCCATTTCTACCAGTACGTAACCTGGGAAAAATTTACGTTCTGATTTGCGCTTTTGACCGGCGCGCATTTCCACTACTTCTTCAGTTGGCACCAACACCTCTCCAAAGCTATCTTCAAGGCCTTGGATTTTGATGTGCTCTTTGATGGTTTGCGCAACACGCTTCTCAAAACCTGAGAAAGCCTGGATTACATACCAACGTAATTTCTTTTCTTTGTTCTCATCCGTCATGGGATTAGATCTCCAATCCAGTTAAAAAGCCCACTAGGCGGAATAAAATTCCGTCCAATCCCCACAAGATAAGCGCCATAATCACTGTCGCGATCATCACGATAAATGTTGTGTGTGTGGTTTCTTGGCGTGTTGGCCAAACAACTTTGCGTACTTCGATGCGAGCTTCTTTCGCAAACGAGATGAAGGAGCGACCTTTGCCTGTCGTTGCCGCAATACCCAGGGCAACGGCGATTGCAGCAACCACGCCAATAGCTCGAATTAACGCAGACTCTTCACCATACATGGTGTTGCCTACTACTGCTGCTGCCAGCAACGCAATGGCGATAAGCCATTTTACCAAGTCCATCGGGCTTGACGAGTTTTCTACATTTGCACTCATAATCCTAATACCTTAAATACAGACACAACAACCCCGTCACACGACAGGGTAAATCTATCCAAATCTAACCTTAAAAACATGCTTTAAAACAGATTTTTAGACTTAGACTTGTCTGTGAAAAGTGGCAGGGGCGGAGAGATTCGAACTCCCAACCGTCGGTTTTGGAGACCGCTGTTCTACCAATTGGAACTACGCCCCTGCAAAGTGGATGCCCATTATACTGACCAGTGACGCTAAAACAAGAGCAAAACAAAGGCCACCGAAAATTAATTTAGAGGTAGTGGCTGTGATTTATTTAGCGCTGTAAAGCTGTAATGGCTCATGCGTGCCTTGCCAGTCGGTTAATAGCCAAATTTGTTCGAATGGATGACCAGGGGCAAGGACCAACTGCGGCTTTACTTCAAGAAAGTCTTGATGATGCCAAAGCGTGCTAGCATTACGAATTAGCAGCCATACGCGCTTGCTGTCATAACGTTTGGCGGCCTTGGCACTGAGTAGTTTAGAGAGTGCATAGCGCAGCTGCTCTGTATCTGGGTTTAGTGCCAACTGCGCCAGTTGGCGTTGTATATCAAGGCTCAAAGGTCGACCAAGCACGGCCATCGCTTCATGCTCGTTGGCATACAAATGCGCAATCTCTATATCTAAGCGCTCACTTTCCATGTAGCAACTGACATCGGGCTTCGCTGGTTGATTGTGCCAAATATGGCGCATCGGAATATGATAATAGCGCTCATAGGCGCGCAGAAAGCGTCGCGCAGCATCATGCTCTAGCGCTATTTTTTCCGCTTCACTGTCACTCATAACACTTTGTACAACTCACCCAGTAATGATGATGCCCCGAAACGAAAGTTAAAAGGCGTCAACCATGCTCCACCCATAGTGTTTACCGCCATATCCAGATATAACTGCGCTTGGCTTAGGTTTTTTACGCCACCAGAGACTTTAACACCCACTGCTCGTTCACTGTTCGCAACTTCGTCAAAAATCACCGCGACGGCCTCTGGCGTCGCGTTGATCGCCACTTTCCCGGTGCTGGTTTTAATAAAGTCGGCGCCGCCGGCTATGGCAATGCGACTGGCAATACGTACTTGCGACAAGCTCAATTCGCCACTTTCAATAATCACCTTTAGCTTCGCTTTATTGGCACAGAGTTCACGGCTTTGACGTACATAATCCAAAGCTTTTTGCTCGTCGCCCTGCTGCAACGCTCGATAAGGTAGCACCAAGTCAATTTCATTGGTGCCTAATTGCAGCGCTTCGCGCGTCTGCGCCAAAACAGTGGTCAAATCCTCGTCACCAGTTGGAAAGTTGGTCACTGTGGCCAACGGAAGTTGTTGTAAGTTGCGATTATCGAGCTCGCGACGGGTTAGCTGCAACCATTGTGGGTAGACGCACAGCGCTGCAGGCAGTGCATAAGCGGTATTAATTTGCGCCACGAATTGACACATTGCATCCTCACTGTCGTGCTCTTGCAGTCGGGTGTAATCTAAACAAGCGAGCGCTAACTGCGCATCGTGAACGTCACTCATGGTCATCTCCTGGTCCTGCGCTTAGTGATTATATCGCCGTTATCGCTTTCAATTTTATCACTTTAATCTACTTAAAATAGCGCCTTAATATTGATTTTCATTGCCTTAAGCCATTTCACAAGTCGGCATATAACTTTTAGATATATAAGCTTGGAACAAATTATTTTTTAACCGTTAATGCTGCCTATATCCTTGCATTCTCCAAGCTCAATAAAACATTGTCGCTTTCGGTGTTAACAAATTAGGTGGTGCGCGGTGCAATATTTACCCATTTTTACAAAACTTGATGACAAGCCGGTACTCGTGATCGGCGGCGGCGAGGTCGCACTGCGTAAGTCACAAGCTTTCCTCAAAGCACGCGCTAAAGTTACGGTTATTGCACCTGAGTTTTGCGCTGAACTTGAAGCCCTTGCAAAGCAGCAAAAATTAACGTTGCAACGAGCTTATTTTCAGCCAGAGCAAGTGCTTGGCTATATGTTGATTATTGCTGCTACTGATAACGATACCGTAAATACCCAAGTATTCGAAGCCGCTGAACAGCATAATATTTTCGTCAATGTTGTCGACGATCAACCTAAATGCCGGTTTATTTTCCCCTCTATCGTGGATAGAGATCCAATCACCATCGCTATTTCCAGTGCAGGAACTGCGCCGGTATTGGCTCGCCGACTACGGGAAAAGTTGGAAACGTTAATTCCTCAGCATATAGGCGCATTGGCCAAATTGGTAGGTAGTTTCCGAAAACAAGTAAAGCAACGTTTTACAAGCTTTGATGATCGCCGTCAATTTTGGGAACGGGTGTTTGATTCCAATGTCGTAAGCACCGTGCAAAAAGGCAACATCGAACAAGCCAGTGACGAGCTCACGACTATGCTTGATGACAACCTACCACCTCAAGGCGAAGTGTATGTGGTTGGCGCAGGCCCTGGCGACCCTGAGTTATTGACCCTCAAAGCTCTGCAATTGATGCAGCAAGCCGATGTGGTGGTATATGACTACTTAGTATCAGATGAAATTATGGAGCTGGTGCGTCGTGATGCCGAACTCATCTGTGTCGGCAAACGCGCAGGCGATCACAGCGTACCTCAAGAGCGCACCAACGAATTGTTGGTTGAATTAGCACAACAAGGCAAGAAGGTCTGCCGCATTAAGGGCGGTGACCCCTTTATTTATGGTCGTGGTGGTGAGGAAGTACAGGTGCTGGCCAGTCACGGTGTAAGCTATCAAATTGTACCAGGCATCACTGCAGCAGCAGGGTGCAGCGCCTATGCGGGTATCCCGCTGACACATCGCGACCATGCTCAGGCCATCCAATTTGTCACCGGGCACTGCAAAAAAGATGGTCAAGAACTGGATTGGCCCTCTTTGGCTAAACCCAATCAAACTTTGGCTATCTATATGGGTGTGATTAAGTCACCGCATATTCAAAGCCAGCTGCTGGCTCATGGGCGCAGTGCTACTACTCCTGTGGCGATAGTAGAAAATGGCACGCGCAAAGAGCAGCGTGTAATCACCGGGCAGCTGGCGCAGCTCAGCGAACTGATTGAAACACATGCGGTTCAATCCCCAGCGTTATTAATAATTGGCGAGGTCGCTTCGCTACATCAGCAACTTGCGTGGTTCGGTAAAACAACGCAAACTAGCAGTTTTGCTCAGCCTCTCACTGATGTGGCCTAACCCTTGGTATTAACAGGTTTATCTAGAAATTAGTAGGACGGAAGCTATGGCTTTAACCCATCTTCAGCAACTTGAGGCTGAAAGTATCAAAATCATCCGCGAGGTTGCGGCTGAGTTTGACAACCCGGTGATGCTTTACTCCATTGGTAAAGACTCATCGGTGTTACTCCATTTAGCACGTAAGGCGTTTTATCCAGCCAAGATCCCCTTCCCTTTGCTGCATGTAGACACCAACTGGAAGTTTCGGGAAATGATTGCCTTTCGCGATCGCATGGCCAAAGAATATGGCTTTGACTTGCTAGTGCATAAAAACCCTGAGGGCTTGGCAATGAATATCAGCCCCTTTGAGCACGGTTCGGCCAAGCACACTGACATAATGAAGACTCAAGGTTTGAAACAAGCTTTGAATCAATACGGGTTCGACGCCGCCTTCGGTGGCGCTCGCCGTGATGAAGAGAAATCGCGTGCCAAAGAGCGAGTTTATTCATTCCGTGACAAGCATCACAGATGGGACCCAAAAAACCAGCGTCCAGAACTATGGAGCACTTTCAATGGTGAAGTAAACCAAGGTGAAAGTATTCGTGTATTCCCACTTTCAAATTGGACTGAGCTGGATATTTGGCAATATATCTACCAAGAAAACATCGAGATTGTGCCACTGTACCTAGCAAAAGAGCGTCCGGTGGTCGAACGTGACGGCACCCTAATCATGGTGGACGATGAACGTATGCCTCTTAATGAAGGTGAACAGCCACAAATGAAGTCGGTCCGTTTCCGTACCTTAGGCTGCTACCCTCTGACTGGAGCAGTCGAGTCGACGGCTGACTCACTAACGGGGATCATCGAGGAGATGCTGCTATCAACCTCATCAGAGCGTGAGGGTCGGGTCATTGACCATGATTCAGCAGGGTCTATGGAGAAGAAAAAGCGTGAGGGGTATTTCTAATGTCAGCAACTGCTAATGAAGTCAAAGAGCTAGGCATCGAAGCCTATCTAGCACGTCAACAAGACAAAAGTTTATTGCGTTTATTAACCTGTGGCAGTGTCGATGACGGTAAATCAACCTTAATTGGTCGTTTGCTACATGATAGTCACCAAATCTATGAAGATCAGTTAGCCGCACTGCATAAAGACAATGAGAAAGTCGGGAATGCGGGTGAAGAGCTTGATTTAGCGCTGTTAGTCGATGGCTTGCAAGCTGAGCGTGAGCAAGGTATTACCATTGACGTGGCCTATCGTTACTTCTCTACCGCCAAGCGTAAGTTCATCATTGCCGACACTCCAGGGCATGAACAGTACACCCGCAACATGGTAACGGGTGCATCAACCAGCGATCTTGCTGTCATTCTGGTTGATGCTCGCTATGGCGTGCAAGTGCAAACCAAACGCCACAGCTTTATCTGTGACTCACTAGGCATTGAACAGTTCGTAGTCGCGATTAACAAAATGGATATTGTCGACTTTGATGAAACTGTTTATGAAAAAATTAAGGCGGACTATTTAAAATTTGCTGAGCAACTTAATGTTAAAGACATTAAGTTCGTACCAATGTCGGCGCTTAAAGGCGATAACGTGGTTACCCGCTCAGAGCATACTCCTTACTACACCGACAAACCGCTACTAGAGCTGTTAGAAGACTCGCCTGCAGCAGCGACCGATAACGGCTTTGAGCCACGGTTACCGGTGCAATATGTAGTACGTCCGAACCTTGACTTTAGGGGCTTCCAAGGAACCATTACGTCAGGACAATTTAAAGTTGGTGATGCCGTAAAAGTGTTGCCTTCAGGTAAAATATCCAGCGTCAAGGAGCTGGTCACTTTCAATGGTCACCTTGATCATGCTGAGGCAGGTCAAGCTATCACTATGACTTTGAACGATGAAATTGACGTAAGCCGTGGGGATGTCATTGTGCCTGCGCACTCAAGTGCGCAAGCAACCAACCAATTGCAAGCAAAATTGGTATGGATGCACGAGCAACCCTTAGAGCTGGGTAAAACCTATAATTTCAAGCTAGGTACTAAAAAAACCGCAGCGGTGGTGTCACGCATTGACCACACCATTGACGTCAACACGCTAGAAAAGGGTCAAGCTGAGAGCTTACAGCTCAACGAAATTGCCATCGTCACGTTGGAGTTGACCGAGCCGATGATGGCCGATATTTATCGTGATAACCGCGAAACCGGCGCCTTTATTCTTATTGATCGTCTCAGTAACCTGACCGTGGGAGCGGGAATGGTCGAGCAAGTGCTAGCGGCTCAAACGTCTCAGCATAACGCTCAGTACAGCGATTTTGAAATCGAGTTCAATGCCTTAGTACGTAAGCACTTCCCGCATTGGCAAGCGATCGATATTAGCAAGTTGAAATAAACGATGGATGTGGTCTTTTATGCAGCGATTATAGTCGCGTTGTTTGCCGGGTTGGTACTGACTCATGTACGCCCAGCAACACTCTTTTTCGCTGCATTATTAGGCTGCTATGTGTTGGGGTATATTGATACCCCAACATTACTTGGCAACTTTACTAATACTGGTTTAGTCACTCTGGTGTTGTTGATGTTGGTGTCTATCGCCTTGGAACGCACGTCGCTGTTACAGCACGTTGCTAAAGGTATAGTGAGCCCATCATTGCGAGCCAGTATTGTTAAAGTAAGCACCGTGACCGCTGCCGCCTCGGCTTTTTTGAATAACACCGCCGTAGTCGCTTCATTGGTGGGGCCCCTTACTCGCAATAAGTATCACGCACCTTCTAAGCTACTTATCCCGCTATCCTATGCAGCCATTTTAGGAGGGACGACCACGCTTATTGGTACCTCAACAAACCTCATTGTGAATAGCTTTACGCAACAGTATGACGGCTTCAACCTCGCCATGTTTAGCTTTTTACCCATAGGTATCGCAGTCACCTTAAGTGGAATAGCCGTGCTGATTTTGTGTCGGCGACTACTGCCAAACTACCCAAGGGTAGAAGGTGAGCACAAAGAGTATCTCCTTGAAGCAAAGGTCAATGCAGACTCACCACTCATTGGTAAAACCATAGAAAAAAATGGCTTACGTGATCTTGATGGCCTGTTTCTGGTTGAGATTGTCCGCGAGCGACGGTTGATAAGCCCCGTACGGCCAGAGAATAAAGTGCGGGCTGGCGATAAGCTTATTTTTACCGGTCATGTGCACAGCGTCGCCGCCTTACAGCGCATCCCAGGCTTAACTTTATTTGCCGACAGCAATGGACTATTGAGCTCGAACCTACAAGAAGTGATTGTCACACACACCTCAACACTTGTGGGACGAACCTTAAAGGCAACGGGCTTTCGTGCGAAGTTCGACGCCGCTGTTGTGGCTATTCACCGCAATGGTGAGCGCCTCTCCGGTAAGCTTGGCGAAGTGACAATCCGCCCGGGCGACCGCTTTATGCTCGCAGTCGGTCATGATTTTCATAATCGCTCTAACCTAGATAAAAACTTTTACTTCGTCAGTGAACATGAGGTTGATAAAACCTATGGCCGTAAAAGTGAAGCCACTTTATTGGCAGGGTTTGCCGCTGTTATCGCCCTGGCGGCGACGGGGACGATTGCCTTAGTGCAAGGGCTATTGCTGTTTATTGCCTTGCTGTTAGCCGCTAAGGTGCTTGATGGTCAAGAGCTCAAAAGGCGCTTTCCTTTTGAGTTAGTCATTATTATTGCCTCAGCACTGGGCTTAGCTCACGCTTTCAGTGGCTCCGGAGCAGAGCAAGCCTTACAACAATGGTTGGCTGGCTACAGCGCACTCACACCGTTTGTCGCGCTTATAGTGGTGTATGTGATCACCGTGGTGATGACTGAGCTCATCACCAATAATGCCGCTGCGGCGCTGATGTTTCCATTGGCCTATGGCTTAGCCAGCTCCTTGGAGGTGAATTTGATGCCCTTTGCCATGGCTGTTGCTTATGGCGCTAGTGCCGCATTTATAAGCCCTTATAGTTATCAAACTAATATGATTGTAATGAATGCGGGGCAGTATCGCTTTGCCGATTTTGCCCGCATAGGCGTGATCATGTCTATCGCCTATGCGGTGGTAGTGCTCAGCCTCATTACTTATGTCTTTCCGTTTTAATATCGAGACCGAGAAATGGACGAAAACATTGTGTGGCACCACCATGGTGTCGATAAAGCCAAGCGCCAACAGCTTAACAAGCATAAAAGTTGCATTATTTGGTTTACTGGCTTTTCAGGCTCAGGAAAAAGCACCATTGCCGGAGCCTTAGAGTCAGCGCTTTATCATTTAGGCCATCATACTTACTTACTGGATGGTGATAATGTTCGCCATGGTTTGTGTGGTGATTTAGGATTTAGCGATGCTGATCGTAAGGAAAATATCCGCCGTGTCGGCGAAAGTGCCAAACTCATGGTAGATGCGGGTTTGTTGGTACTGACCGCCTTTATTTCTCCCTTTCAAGCTGAGCGTGATATGGTTCGTAACCTAGTGCAAGAGCATGAGTTTATTGAGGTATACCTTGATACGCCATTGGCAACCTGCGAACAGCGCGATCCAAAAGGCTTATATAAAAAGGCCCGTGCTGGAGAAATTGCCCACTTTACAGGCATTGACTCCGATTATGAAATTCCGCAGCATCCAGAGCTCACACTAAATACCGCTGAGTTGGATGTACAAGCATGTGTCGCCCAGCTCATTGCCCATTTACGTACCCGAAATATCATAGGCTAGAGTATGAACCCTCCAGAGTTGCTAGAAAATATCCTCGACCTTGCTCGTGACGCAGGCCAAGCTGCGATGACAATCTATAACAAAGATTTCGCCGTGGAGTATAAGGATGATAAAAGCCCGGTCACTGATGCCGATTTAGCGGCTCACAAGGTGATCGTCGCAGGGCTTCAAGCACTGACTCCGGAGCTTCCCATTCTCAGTGAAGAAAGCGCGGGTATTTCATGGCAACAGCGCCAGCAGTGGCAACGTTACTGGCTCGTTGATCCTATCGACGGGACCAAAGAATTTATAAAGAAAAATGGTGAGTTTACAGTCAATATTGCGCTGATTGACAAGGGTGAGCCGGTACTGGGTGTCGTTGATGCACCCGCTCTGGGAGTCAGCTATCTTGCTGCAAAAGAGATTGGCGCCTTTAAACAACAAGGCGAAGAGCGCATTGAGCTTAAAGTGACAGCAAAGCAAAACCAAGGGTTAATAAGGGTGGTCGGCAGTCGCTCGCACCCATCTGAGGAGTTAGCGCAATACCTTACTCAGTTCGAGGAGGTGGATATGGTCGCTAAAGGCAGTTCGCTCAAGCTATGCCTAGTCGCCGAAGGAGAAGCTGACATATATCCACGTTTAGGGCCGACATCGGAGTGGGATACCGGCGCCGGGCACGCGGTTGCCGCAATTGCCGGAGCCCGGGTCACAACGATTGAAGGTGAGCCACTGCGCTACAACCAAAAAGACAGCTACCTTAATCCGTACTTCATCGTTAGCGCATTAAACGACTAATATCGTCTTTAATTCATATTAATAGCAACAAAGGTGCACTTGAATGCACCTTGTGTGCCTGGCAACGCTTTAAGTACATGCGCCGGGCGCTCACCCCGGTAGGTTATCCGCGTGGTACGCTCATAATGAAGGTGGGTATCAACGCCGCTATCGCTAGTTAACACCACACGGTCACCTTGGCGACGCCAAGTACCAGCGAGAGGTTTTGAGACAAAATCATCAAGCTGCCATCGACCCTCTGGCGTTAGCATTAACGTGCGATAAGGGGTGCAATCCTCGCTCTCCACATATAAAGGCAACCTTTGCTCTTTAGGTAACAATAAATAGACACCGATGTGCCCTTCATAATAAAACTGTTGCTGCTGAGCAAAACGCAGTTCGTCCACCTTGTAATAACCTGCGCTGCGCAGTGCATCCTTTACTAAGCCCAATAACTTGAAGTCAGCAAATGTTGGGCTCATGGTGATGCTTGCCTCATTGAACTCGCTCGGGGCAAGCACTCCTTGAGCAAAGTTAACCTTCAAGTTTTGATCAGCAAAATGCTGTGCTAGCTGCTGCTTTTGCTGCTTATCAAAACTCGGCGCGACTATATGAATGCGAGCACTTTGGCAGCCTGCCAAAACGAAAATACCGATAAATAGTAATAATTCCTTCATTACTCACCAATTGATTACACTTGTAATCAATTAATTTACAGCAATTAAAAAAGCAGCACAAGGTGCTGCTCGTATATAAACTCATTATTGTAGTGGCTAAAGGTTTACTGTGTTTACACCGTGATTCGCCAACCACTTATTGATGCTGTCTTTGTGATAAGTCACTTCTTTGAACAACTTATGGTGGCAATAAGTAAGCTCAGCTTCGCCACTGTGCCCTTGGTACAGAATGCGGTTATGATTGTCATTAAAACGAGATAACAAAGTGAAGAGCAACTCACGTTGTGGCGAATTAGCCTTAATAGCACGTGTTAACGATGTACGGACTTGCTCTGCACTGCAATGGTCTGCAAATTTACTACTTAAAAGCTCTTCGAATACAGCTTGTCTTGCGCCCATTTTCTTAGCTCCATTTGTTAAAGTTGGTGGGCCATTACACCTACCTGAAATATTTGGCTGGCACTTACCAGCAAATACTGCGCCAAAATCTCAAAGCGCTATTTTAATAGGCCTCAATGGCACTTTCATGAAGGTCACAGCAATTAGAGTGGTAAATTTTGCATGAGTTCAGTGCAAATTTTCTCATTGTGGTGCAGCCTATCGGGTATACTGTACGTAATAACGATTCGCTTTGGTTCAACTATGAATGACGACATGATTGAAGTGCAATTAGAGGAAGAGCCTATTGAGCTATGTAAGCTCTTAAAAGTGCTCGACTTAGCCGAAGGTGGAGGCCATGCTAAACTACTTATCGCCGACGGCTACGTAGGTGTTAACGGAGAGGTCTGCACACAAAAGCGCAAAAAAATGCGTGCAGGAGACACCTTATATTTCAATGGCGAGCTATTTGCGTTAAGCGCGGCAGAGAATATGGTGCAACGACAACCTAAGCCCCATCCAGAGGCTAAAACTCACACTCCTGCAAAAAAACAAAAAGCCAAAAAGCCACAACGAGATGAGCGCACCGGACGCAAGCCTATTTCTTTTGGATAACCCAAAGACCCCTTGAAAACATCCTTTTCTACCCCACTTCTAATTTATGACTAAAATTTAGTCATAATCAAGGGCATTATTCATGTTGGATCGCATCTTGCGTTACCCATGAAGGAATAATGGAAAAATAAAAGGGGTCACAATGAACAACAGCTTCAAAACGCTTGAACAGCTTACTGTTAATGCTGAGCAATATCATATCCACTCTCTTCGTCCGCTCGGTAATGCTGCGAAACGTTTACCATTTTCGTTGAAAATTTTACTCGAAAACCTCCTGCGCCATGAAGATGGCGAAAACATTACCAAAGACGACATTCAAGCTCTGCTTGATTGGGACCCTAGTGCCAAGCCAAGTAAAGAAGTCGCGTTCACACCCGCTCGGGTAGTGATGCAAGACTTCACTGGTGTACCGGCTATCGTCGACTTAGCGGCCATGCGCGATGCCATGGAGCAACTAGGTGGCGACCCCAGCAAGATTAACCCGTTATCGCCGGCTGAGTTAGTCATTGACCACTCGGTCCAAGTTGATAGCTATGGTAAAGACGGTGCCTTTGATCTGAATGCTAAACTTGAATACGAGCGCAATAAAGAGCGCTATGAATTTTTACGTTGGGGACAAACTGCTTTTGATAACTTGAAAGTTGTGCCACCGGCAACCGGTATTGTTCACCAAGTTAACCTCGAATATTTAGCACGTGTGGTATTTACCAAAGAGGATAATGGCCAGCGCGTAGCGTACCCCGATAGCCTCGTGGGCACCGATTCACACACCACCATGATTAATGGCCTAGGTGTATTAGGTTGGGGTGTGGGCGGTATCGAAGCCGAAGCTGCGATGTTAGGCCAACCAATAAGTCTGCTGATCCCACAAGTAATTGGCTTCAAACTCAAAGGCGCTCTGCCCGAGGGCACCACCGCAACCGATTTAGTACTCACAGTGACGCAGATGCTCAGAGAGAAAGGCGTCGTAGGTAAATTTGTGGAGTTCTACGGTGACGGCCTAGCAGATTTACCGCTCGCTGACCGCGCGACTATCGCTAATATGGCACCAGAATATGGTGCCACCTGCGGTATCTTCCCGATTGACCAAGAAACACTAGAGTACCTTAAGCTCACAAATCGCAGCGATGAGCAAATCGAACTCATTGAGTCTTACGCCAAACATCAAGGCATGTGGCGAGAGCCAGGCGACGAACCTATGTACACCGACACCTTGGAGCTCGACTTAGGTGACGTTGTACCCAGCTTAGCAGGGCCAAAACGCCCACAAGACCGCATTCCGCTCAATGAGGCGGGTGACACCATCACCAAACACCTGCGCGGCTTTCAAGATGAACGCGCAGAGAAGAAAGCATTGGAAGTTGAAGACGAAGCTCGCATCGTTTCCGAAGGCGGCCAGCCGAAGCAGTCTAAAACTGAACCTGAGGTCACCGGTGTTGCCAAAGTAAACTACAAGGGTGAAGAATTCGAGTTAAACGATGGTGCCTGCGTCATCGCCGCGATCACTAGTTGTACTAATACCTCCAACCCCAGTGTCATTCTTGCTGCGGGCTTGGTAGCGAAAAAAGCCAAAGAGATGGGGCTAAACGTTAAGCCTTGGGTGAAGACGTCTTTAGCGCCAGGCTCTCAGGTGGTCACTGATTACCTGAAAAAGGCTGAATTAATGGACGACTTGGAAGCCCTTGGCTTTAACCTAGTAGGCTACGGGTGTACAACCTGCATCGGTAATTCTGGCCCGCTACCTGATGAAATTCAGGAAGCCGTTTCTCAGCACAAACTCGTGGTAAGCTCGATTCTTTCCGGTAACCGTAATTTCGAGGGTCGTATTCACCAAGATGTGAAGATGAACTTTTTGGCCTCGCCGCCCTTAGTCGTCGCTTATGCTATTGCCGGGCGCACCGATATAGATGTATACAACGAGCCACTGACGCAAGATAGCAATGGCGAAGATGTCTATCTAAAAGATATTTGGCCATCGGTTAGCGAGGTGGCTGATTTGGTGAAATCGACTGTCACCAAAGAAATGTTTGCTAAGAGCTACGCCGACGTTTACAAAGGCGACGAACGCTGGCGCAATATTAAGGTGCCAGAGGCAAAGCGTTACGAGTGGAGCGACGACTCAACCTATATTCGTAAAGCGCCTTTCTTTGACAACATGAGTAAGGAAGCCCCAGGTATTCCTACTATTGAAGGCGCGCGATGTCTTGCCAAGTTAGGCGATTCAGTAACGACCGACCACATCTCACCAGCAGGTGCCATCAAAGCCGATGCTCCCGCAGGTCAGTATTTACTTAAAAATGGCGTAGCTAAAGGCGACTTTAACTCCTACGGCTCACGTCGCGGTAACCACGAAGTAATGATGCGTGGCACCTTCGCTAATGTCCGTCTGCGCAATCAGCTTGCCCCCGGCACCGAGGGCGGTATTACTCGCACTCAACCCGAGGATGATATTGCCAGTATTTACGATGCCGCGATGCAGTACCAAGAGCAAGGCACGCCATTGGTCGTGCTTGCTGGCGCGGAGTACGGCACAGGTTCTTCGCGTGACTGGGCTGCAAAGGGCTCTTTATTGCTAGGCATAAAAGCCGTGATTGCAAAAAGCTACGAGCGTATACACCGTTCGAACCTAATCGGCATGGGCGTGCTACCCCTGCAATTTAAAGAAGGCGAAGGGCACGAAGAGCTGGGGCTTACTGGCAAAGAAACCTTCGATATTAATGGCCTATTCGATAAAGCCGATGAACTTGAGATTATAGCCACCGACGAGGATGGCAATAAAACCGAGTTTAAAGCCGATGTAAGAATAGACACGCCCAAAGAGTGGGATTACTACAAGCACGGTGGAATCTTGCAGTACGTGCTGCGACAGATGGTTGCTTAAATGTATCAAGCCGCGCATTATGCGCGGCTTTTTATTGCCTCAACTTTATTCACAAAGCGCTGAAAAAGCAGCTGCGAATCTGCCAAGCTAATATTGACCTGCAGTTGATTGCTCAGCAAACAGTGCAAATGATCAACACTGCGTATAGCCTGCTGGTGTTGTTGCCATCGTCCTTGTTGTAGCTCAAAGTGAGTAAAGCTGTCATTGCACAACAACCACCGTTGCTCAGCAGTAATACGAGACACCACCAGGTTATTGACGAACGCCGCCTTATCATGCCGGTGGCTATAAAAGTGAGCGACTTCACAATCCTGTTCGTAAAATCTCGCCAAAGAAACCTGATATAAGCACACTTGCTCGGGAGCAACCTGCCATACTAAATATTCACCATCTCGCACCTCTACACGATACTGCCGCCCAAAGGCCGACTGTATAGCAGTGTTATCGAGCTCTATTGCTACAGCCGGCGTCAATACGCCAAAGCCGACATCAACTAGAAAGGTTTTTTGCTGCCACCGTAATACGGTTAAGCGATGGGAGCGGGGGTTGTCATTGCGACCATTAACCATGACCCTTGCAATCACTGGACGAACGTCATAACCCAAGATCTGTAGCAATGTGTACATCAGCTTATTGTGCTCGAAGCAGTAGCCTCCTTGGCGCTTGATAACCACTCTTTCGGTTAAATCATCAGGCGCTAAACTCAGCGTTCGACCGAGTAGCGAATTGATACTGCTAAAGGCAAATTGCTGCAAATGAGAGCGGATCAACTGGTTAACTTGCGCGAATGAATTCTCGTAGTTGCGAACACTTAGCGCCTGTAGATATTGGTTCATAGGGGTCATGCTTAAGTTCCTTTACTATCAGTGTGATAGCAAAACTGTAAAACCTGAACCTAGCTTAAGGTCAAGCGCTTAATACACTAATTCAGATAATTCTTGTGGCGTGAGCCAATATTTCGGATCCAGCGTGGGTGTACTATCGGGAAGGAGCGGATTATCCAAGCGAATAAACTCGCGATCAGAGAAGTTAAGCATACGCAACGCATTAATATGGTGTGGATTATTGAGAATCATAGCTTTTAGCTCGCCGCTTTGCAGCATGGCCACCAGACCATACTCTAAGCGCTGCGCTAATGAGGCATCTTCATGACGCACAAAAAAATAGCTTGCGGCGGGGTAATGAAGCACCCATTTGGAGTCTATACTCAGCGCATAGGCCGCTAACCCTTCCCCCTCAGCGCCAATTTCAAGGACGCCCCGAGGAAAATAATCAAACTTATCTTCGGCCAGTAATTTATACATACTTTGATGCCAACTTACGCCACGTACTTTAAAACCATTACTACTCATAATTTCCGTATCCGGCCAATCATGGCCTTGCAACGCAAGTAGTTGTTGTAGTTGTGCTTTGCTAGTTAATGTGGCAAAGCGATGGCGATCTCGCTGCTTAATAACAAAGACGCGATAGCCAATGAGCCCCATAGTAAGTGGTACACGAATAGGTCGGGCTTCAAGCTCACGGGCACGGGACGTCATCGACCATAATACGTCAATATCGGCGCGCGCCAATGCGCGAAATTGCCTTCCTTGCAACATAGGTGTATCTATTGCTTGCGTAGAAATTGCACCAAACTTGGCCTCTGACAAACTCAATGCACGTTTGAGAACTTGGATATGAAAACTGTTATCACTGGTCGCATCGCCAAAAAAGGGCTCGATATATCGCACCGCCTTGGCACTGGCGCTGCCACAGAGCAAAAACAGGATTAATAAAATAGGTACTGCACTTTTCATCTACACGACACAGCTGTGATTGATAAACTCAGTTTAGAAGTACCATGGCATAATGCCAAGTTAAGCTATATCTGAGGCTATGTCGTCTCGACGCTTTGTGTTCAGGTTAACCACTGTAACTTGCCAGTATCGACAAGTTCGGCAACATAACGCTGCTCTAAGTCCCAAGGATGTCGCTTCCAACCCTGAAAACCAAACCCGGTGATAGTAACGCGGTGGCCTTGCTGTAAGAAGTGGTCAATCGCTAAGGTACCAGAGCTCGGACAAACTGGCTTATATTGCGGTTTACCATAAGTATGCAAACGCTTTAGTAACTGCTTGCGAGTCTCTTTGCTAACACGCCAACCAGACTGGCTTGATGCAAATTTAGCCAGCAGTGCCGCACCATGATCATACTTTCCTTGACGACGGATCAGTCGAAATAGTGATTGCACAACAGGCTGTGCAGGCGGGTCAGTGATCACCACATTTTGTAATCGCTCAGGGTCTACAGCGATAGGCTGTTGCAACAGTTTTGCAGCCTGACGTCCGCGTCCAGTTAACCATAAGTCAGTGCACTTGCTACCCAAATTTACGGGCATTCCGGCACAAAAGTTAAAACGTACTACGCGCTCAAATGCATCGACCTGCGCAGCTAAATTGTCTTTGATTGGCGCATTGCCAAGGATTAATACGTCTTGTAGTGAGGTGCTCATTGAGGCCCCTTTTTCGAGCTGGGCTAGAGAAAGCTAGGTAAGTGAACCCATTATGACACCAAGGTTTAAGGTCGCCAACAACAAAAAGCCCCAGCATATGCCGGGGCTTTTCAGTCGTCTAATCAAACTTAATAAAATTAAGCTTTCTTAGGACGCTCAACAACGTCTACCAAAGTCCAAGACTTAGTCTTAGAGATAGGCGCACATTCACGAATAGTAACTGTATCGCCTGTTTGAGCAGTGTTGTTCTCGTCATGCACGTGCAACTTGGTTGTACGCTTCATGAATTTACCGTATACCGGGTGCTTCACGTAACGTGCCACAGCAACAGTGAAAGACTTGTCCATCTTGTCGCTAATTACACGGCCTTGTAGAGTACGGATCTTCTCGCTCATTATGCACCTGCCTTCTGGTTGATAACCGTTTTAACACGCGCGATATCGCGACGTACTTTACGTAGCATATGAGATTGAGCTAGCTGACCAGTGCTTGCTTGCATGCGCAGGTTGAACTGCTCACGAAGAAGCTCGATAAGTTCAGCGTTAAGCTCTTCTACGCTTTTGTCTTTAAGTTCGCTAGCTTTCATTACATCACCGTCCGAGTTACAAAAGTGGTTTTGAAAGGTAATTTACGAGCAGCTAGGTTAAATGCTTCGCGAGCAAGCTCTTCTGAAACACCTTCCATCTCGTAAAGTACTTTACCAGGCTGAATTTCAGCAACCCAGTATTCAACAGAACCTTTACCTTTACCCATACGAACTTCAAGCGGCTTTTCAGTGATTGGCTTGTCTGGGAATACACGGATCCAGATTTTACCTTGACGCTTGATGTGACGTGTCATAGCTCGACGAGCTGCTTCGATTTGACGTGCAGTCATACGACCACGGCCAGTGGCTTTAAGACCGAAAGTACCGAAGCTTACTTTGTTACCGTTTTGTGCAAGACCACGGTTGCGGCCTTTGTGCACCTTACGGAATTTTGTACGTTTTGGCTGTAACATTACTCGCTACTCCTACTTAGCACTTTTCTTGGCTTTCTTCGGTCCGCGTTTAGCAGGCTTCTCTTGCTCAGCGTTTAGTGGAAGACCACCAATTACTTCGCCTTTGAAGATCCATACTTTAACACCGATGATGCCGTAAGTGGTTGAAGCTTCAGAAGTTGCGTAATCGATATCAGCACGTAGAGTGTGTAGAGGTACACGACCTTCACGGTACCACTCAGCACGTGCGATTTCTGCGCCGCCTAGACGACCGCTTACTTCAACTTTGATACCTTTTGCACCTAAGCGCATTGCATTTTGTACCGAACGCTTCATTGCGCGACGGAACATAACACGACGCTCTAGCTGTGAGGCAATGCCGTCAGCAACTAGTTGTGCATCAAGTTCTGGTTTACGTACTTCCGCAATATTGATTTGCGCAGGTACACCAGCGATTTTAGTTACAGCTTGACGTAGCTTTTCAACGTCTTCGCCTTTTTTACCGATAACAACACCAGGACGAGCTGTGTGAATTGTTACACGGATTGATTTAGCTGGACGCTCGATAACGATTTTAGCCACAGAAGCGTTCTTAAGTTCCTTAGTAAGGAAAGAACGTACTTTGTGATCGCCAAAAAGCTGTTCAGAGAAATCTTTTGTATTCGCGTACCAGGTAGAAACCCAAGGTTTAGAGATACCTAGGCGAATACCAGTAGGATGAACTTTTTGTCCCATTACTTATATCTCCTAGCTATCCGAAACCACAACAGTGATGTGGCTTGTACGCTTAAGGATGCGGTCTGCGCGTCCTTTAGCACGAGGCATAATGCGTTTCATTGTAGGACCTTCGTCTACAAATACTTTCGCTACTACAAGCTCATCAATGTCAGCACCTTCGTTGTGCTCCGCGTTCGCGATAGCAGACTCAAGTACTTTTTTAACTAACACAGCCGCTTTTTTAGGGCTGTACGCCAGGATTTCTAGCGCGCGATCGACCGGTAGTCCACGGATCTGATCAGCAACTAGACGTGCTTTTTGCGCCGAACCAGAGGCGAATTTGTGTTTAGCTAATGCTTCCATCTTCAACCCCTTAACGTTTCTTCGCTTTCTTATCAGCAGCATGGCCGCGATAAGTACGTGTAGGTGCAAACTCACCTAGTTTGTGACCGATCATTTCGTCTGTGACAAACACAGGAACGTGCTGACGACCATTATGGACAGCGATGGTCAATCCGATCATGTTAGGTATGATCATTGAACGACGGCTCCAAGTTTTAATTGGCTTCTTGTCACCGCTTTCCAACGCTTTCTCTACCTTCTTCAGCAAGTGCAGGTCAATAAAAGGACCTTTCTTGAGAGAACGTGGCATGGCTATTCCTCAACTATTATTTAGTACGACGACGTACGATGAACTTATCAGTACGCTTGTTCTTACGGGTCTTGTAACCTTTAGTAGGCGTGCCCCATGGAGATACAGGGTGACGACCACCAGAAGTACGACCTTCACCACCACCGTGTGGGTGATCTACCGGGTTCATGGCAACACCACGAACGGTCGGACGAACACCGCGCCAGCGGTTAGCACCAGCTTTACCTAGTGAACGTAGCATGTGCTCAGCATTACCTACTTCACCTAGTGTAGCGCGACAGTCTGACTCAACTTTACGAACTTCGCCTGAACGAAGACGTAGAGTCACGTATTGACCTTCACGTGCTAGGATTTGTACGTATGCACCTGCTGAACGTGCCATCTGGGCACCTTTACCAGGCTTAAGCTCTACGTTGTGTACAGTCGAACCAACCGGCATATTGCGCATAGGCAATGTATTACCAACCTTGATTGGTGCATCCACACCAGATTGGATTGAATCACCGGCCTTAAGACCTTTTGGAGCGATGATGTAACGACGCTCACCGTCTGCATAACAAACCAACGCGATGTTCGCGCTACGGTTTGGATCATACTCTAGACGCTCTACTTTAGCTGGGATGCCATCTTTAGTGCGTTTAAAGTCAATTACACGATAGTGATGCTTGTGACCACCACCGATATGACGAACCGTGATACGACCTTTGTTGTTACGACCACCAGATTTAGAGTTTTTCTCTAGAAGCGGAGCGTATGGCTTACCCTTATGTAGATCAGGGTTTACCACTTTAACGACGTGACGACGACCCGCAGAAGTTGGTTTACACTTTTGAAGTGCCATAATTCTAACTCCCCTTATTACTCGGCGCCGCCGACAAAGTCTAGCTCGCTACCTTCTTTAAGAGTAACGTAGGCTTTCTTCCAGTCGCTGCGGCGGCCGAAACGCATACCAGTACGCTTTGATTTACCCTTAACATTCAGTGTGCGAACACCAGTTACTTCTACTTCGAAAAGCTTCTCTACAGCTGCTTTAACTTCAGCTTTAGTTGCATCTTTTGCTACTTTGAAAACAATGGTGTTGTTTTCTTCAGCAGATACAGTGCTCTTCTCAGAGATGTGTGGAGCAAGGATTACTTTTAAAAGACGTTCTTCACGGATCATGCTAGCGCCTCCTCAAGTTGCTTAACAGCACCCTTAGTAATAAGAACCTTATCGAATGCGATTAGGCTTACAGGGTCAATGCCAGCTACATCACGGACGTCAACCTTATAAAGGTTACGTGCAGCAAGGAATAGATTTTCTTCTACTTCCTCAGTCACGATAAGCACGTCTTTAAGCTCAAGCTCTTTAAGCTTAGCTACAAGCTCTTTTGTCTTAGGAGCTTCAACAGCGAAGTTCTCAACGACAACTAAACGCTCTTGACGAACAAGCTCAGACAAGATGCTCTTAATCGCACCGCGATACATCTTACGGTTAACTTTTTGGCTGTGATCTTGCGGCTTAGCTGCAAAAGTCACACCACCGCTGCGCCAGATTGGGCTGCGGATTGTACCAGCACGAGCACGGCCAGTACCTTTTTGACGCCATGGCTTCTTACCGCCACCGCTTACTTCAGAACGTGTCTTCTGAGCTTTAGTACCTTGACGAGCACCTGCTGCATAAGCAACAACTACTTGGTGTACTAAGGCTTCGTTAAACTCACGTCCAAAAGTAGCTTCGGAAACTTCAAGAGCGCCTGACGCGTCTTTAATTGCTAATTCCATCACTAAATCTCCAGGACTTATGCTTTAACAGCAGGTTTAACGATAACGTCACCGCCGATAGCGCCAGGTACTGCACCTTTAACTAGAAGCAGATTACGCTCAGCGTCAACACGTACTAGCTCAAGGTTCTGAGTTGTGGATTGCACATTACCCATTTGACCAGCCATTTTCTTACCTTTAAACACCTTACCAGGTGATTGGTTTTGACCGATTGAACCAGGAGCACGGTGAGAAATTGAGTTACCGTGAGTCGCGTCTTGCATGGAGAAGTTCCAGCGCTTAACACCACCTTGGAAACCTTTACCTTTTGAAGTACCAGTAACGTCTACTTTTTTCACTTCGTTGAATACATCAACAGTGATTTCGCTACCTACTTCAAAGTCGCCTTCACCGCCATTAAGACGGAATTCCCACAGACCGCGACCCGCTTCAACACCAGCTTTAGCGAAGTGACCCGCTGCTGGTTTGTTTACACGGCTAGCTTTTTTCTCGCCTGCGGTTACTTGAAGCGCGTTATAACCGTCTGTTTCGTCAGATTTAATCTGCGTAACACGGTTAGGAGTCGCTTCGATAACTGTCACAGGGATAGATACGCCATCTTCAGTGAAGATGCGAGTCATACCCACTTTACGACCGACTAGACCTAATGCCATTTTCCTAAAACCTCTCTAATCTTCCGATTAACCCAGGCTGATTTGAACATCAACACCAGCAGCAAGGTCTAGGCGCATAAGTGCGTCTACAGTCTTGTCAGTTGGCTCTACGATGTCGATCAGACGTTTGTGGGTGCGGATCTCGTACTGATCACGCGCGTCTTTGTTAACGTGCGGAGAGATCAATACAGTGAAACGTTCTTTGCGTGTAGGAAGTGGGATTGGACCACGTACCTGAGCACCTGTGCGTTTCGCAGTTTCCACAATTTCCGCCGTTGATTGGTCAATCAAACGGTGGTCAAAAGCTTTTAGGCGAATGCGAATGCGTTGATTTGACATTCTAAAACCTCAATTAAAAGAGCATTTAAAAAGAGCATAAAAAAACCGCCGAAGCATCCCTAATATTTTAAGGAGTCGGTTGTTCTCTTATATCTACGTTGAGTTCCAAATCGGAACTCCTGTTTATTGCTTGAAATCCAAGCCTATATTTAACTTCCTTCTACCTAGGCGAGCCTATGGCAAAGAAAGTCTGCGTATTATAGAGAGATTGGTGATAAATGCAACAACTATTTGCATAATAAAAGAAGTACGTTAGACAAGAAGAAGTACGCCTACAGAGCAAGGGTGCTGCTGCTATGCAAACGCCCTCTTCATGTCCTTCGTAACGAGGTAATCAGTCCCAGGGATACGACTTATTACCTAGCCTGATGCTTGATGTAAGCGCCATTGTTCGTATTATCCGTTTTGGGAACTGACAACAAGCTTAAAGCCAGGTTATTTTATAACCAACGTATTAGTAACCCCTTATTAGAAAAGCTAACGTGAAGATTTCTAATATGAATAGCCTTCAGCCTCTTGCCCAAAAATGGTCAGTCCAGTGATAACTTGGTATCCTATCGCACTATTTTGTGTTTTCTTATCCATTGCCAATGGTGGCAAAGTGATAAAGTGCTTTAGTGAGTGACCCATTCCATGAAAGTGTTAAGCCGTGGTATAGATTTCTTAGCGCGCATCCTCAACGCCTTGAGCGTGAACTCCAAGGTGCTCCCCAAGGAGCCTGTGACAGAGTACGAGCTTGATGTGAACGTACCGACCTTTTATATTGGTCGACTCAATTCGCGCACCGATATCGCCGCTTTAGCCAAGGTATGTCGACGCCTAAACCTCCCGGATCCAACCAAAGAACAATTGTTGGCTTCAAAGTCGTTACCACGCTTTATTGGTATCCAAAACCCGCCGCCATTGTTCGGCTCAACGAGTAAACCCAGTGACGCCACCGAACAAGGCAAGCGTATTTTCGCCGCGTTAGAGCAAGCTCCAGAGCAGAAAATCCAAATAATACCGGTGACCATTTTATGGGGTCGTAATCCAGGAAAAGAAAAGCCTGGTTTAGGAACGTTAATTTCTCACTCGCTCACACCGAGCTGGTTTCGCAAAATATTTGTGGTGCTTTTTTCCGGGCGCGACAACTTTATTCGCTTTAGCCAACCGCTGGATTTAACCCAACTAGTGCATGAAAAAGGGGATAAAGACGAGCTACCTCACAAACTTATTCGCGTGGCGCGGGTGCACTTTCGCCGTCAAAAGTTGGCCGCTACGGGGCCTAAACTCCCCTCGAGAGAACAGCTTTTTAACTCACTGTTGGCCTCACCGACGATCAAAAAGGCCATTGCTGATGAAGCCAAAGCGAAAGGCTTAAGTCATGAAGAAGCACGACAAAACGCCTTACGTTTACTCGATGAAGTCGCTGCCAATTATTCTGACGCCATGGTTCGTGTTGCCGATAGAATCTTAACTTGGCTTTGGAACAAGCTGTATAACGGTATTGATGTACGTTACGCCGAACAAGTGCGTGAGCTCACCGACAAAGGCCACGAAGTCATTTATGTCCCCTGTCATCGCAGCCATATGGATTATCTACTGCTCACGTATGTAATTTATCACCAAGGCTTAGTACCGCCGCATATTGCCGCCGGCATTAATCTGGATTTTTTCCCTGCAGGGCCGATATTCCGTCGCAGTGGTGCGTTCTTTATTCGTCGCTCGTTTAGCGGTAATAAACTCTACTCAGCGGTATTCAAAGAGTACCTCAGTCAACTCTTTATTAAAGGCTACTCGGTGAAGTTTTATACCGAGGGTGGACGCAGCCGTACTGGCCGTTTACTTCCCCCAAAAACCGGAATGCTGGCAATGACATTGCAAGCGATGCTAAGGGGGATTGACCGCCCAATTTCTATTGTACCGGTGTACATTGGTTACGAGCACGTCATGGAAATTAACACCTACCTAAAAGAATTGGCGGGTAATAATAAAAAGAACGAATCGGTCTTTGGGGTGTTTAAAGCCATCAAGAACCTGAAGAACTATGGCCGTGGTAATGTGAATTTTGGCGCCCCCATTAACGTTAATCAATTCCTTAATGAGCAACAGCCTGATTGGCGCGACGCCATTCACCCTACCGATGTACAAAAACCAGCATGGCTAGGCTCTCAGGTAAGCAAGCTAGCCGATGAAATTATGGTCAATATTAATAGTGCTGCCGCCATCAACTCGGTCAACCTATTAGCCACCATTTTACTGACTAACGACCAGTTTGCACTCAGTAAAGTGCAGCTAATTGAGCAAATGAACTTCTATCTGCGCATGCTCAGCGATGCGCCATTAAGCGAACAAATAACCCTGCCCGAACAAAACGCCGAGCAATTACTGGAACATGCACTGACACTCAACAAGTTTGATGTGCTTAAAGATCAATTCGGCGACATTATTGCCATAACCGAAAAAGAGCGCACCTTATTTAATTACTACCGTAACAATGTGCTGCACTTATTTGCTGTGCCTAGCGTTATTGCACAACAACTGTTTAACAACCATCGAATTACCCGCAGTGAATGCAAAGCCCAAGTTAAACGTCTATACCCGCTGTTTGCCAAAGAATGGTTCTTACTGGAGCTAAAAGATGAGTATATCGACAATATTCTTAGTAGCTTTGTTGACCAAGGGCTGATCCGCGAACAGGGCGACCAGCTTGAAGTACTTAAAGACGGCGATAACCCTGCAACGCTTGAAATGCTGGGTAAAGTGGTACATCACACCTTGATGCGCTACGCCTTAGTCATTGGCTTACTCAGCGAAGACAAAAGCTTGAGTCCAGCAGAACTGGAAAAAGAAAGCACCGCCGTGGCGCAACGTTTAGGCACTTTGCATGGCATTAAGAGCCCCGAGTTCTTTGACAAAAAAGTGCTTTCCAGCTTTATTGCCAACCTCAGCGAGCAACAATTAATCAGCAAACAAGATGACAATAAACTAATACACAGTGATGCTCTGCTTATTCTCAATGAGGATTTACACCAGCTGTTACCCGCACGGATTTGGCAATCGATTAGTGATACGGTGGCAGCAACACGCTAACGAAGAGTCAGGTGCAAGCCTGACCGACAGCCTCGCTTGAATTAGTTATCTGTGGGTCAGGCTTTAGCCTGACAACGCAGGATCTGTTACCTAGTAGCCTGCCCTGAGTTAGTTATCTGTGGGTCAGGTTTTAACCTGACAACTCAGTGAAATAGTTTAGATACTGTTGGCGACCTGACAATCTCGAGATTAACTTACACAGTTATCAGGCTAAAGCCTGACTTACAACTAATCACACCCTATGTGGACGTGCCCTTCCCTATAAAGAATAACTGCAATCATAGACATCGTAGTATCAAAAGGCGCCGGCGTAGAGCTTCACCTATAATAATCTAAACTCCCGCATAAAAATAACGCCCTAAAGCTGCTGATTGTACATATAGCACTTAATCCGCCGGGAAATAGCCCTGCTACCAACGCAAATAAGATATAAAAGATAGCTCTAGGTTGAGTATTTATTAGGGTATAGTACTGATATACCCCCTACTTATATATGAAAGGACTTCGCCACCTATGAAAAAGTTAGCATTTTTACTGTTATTTTTTCCATTGATATCTACCGCCAGTGACTATAGCTGTGAACAGGAATTTAATTGGCTAAAGAAAACTTTTGAGAACAATGATGCGGGCTTTCAGTATGCGCTATCTCAAAAAGGCGAAAAAAACTACCTCGAACATAATAAAGCATCTCTTAAGGCTATAAAAAATGCTGACGACATAAGTGACTGCCACCAAAAGCTTCAACAATGGTTGTTATTCTTTCGTGAAGGCCATATAGGACTCAGCCTCAATGTAAAAAAAGAGAATAACGCTTCTGTGCACAACTTTAATAAAACAGAGTTCCAACAGCATTTAAATAATAAAACCAAAGACGATATAGAAGGCATATGGCGCTTGCCGAGCTATACAGTTGGACTAAAAAAAGAAGGCAGTAATTATAATGGCTATGTGATTGAGTCGACAAATTCAAAGTGGCAACCTGGCCAACTGAAACTCATCCTCAATGAGGAGAATGATGGTACTTATAAAGCCACCTATTATATGGCTGACCATTCTATACGCCATGTAGATTCAGTAGACTTTATAGATCAAAACCACCTTAGCTTAGGAAATAATTGGCTAACCTTATCAAGACAGAACCCCAAAGAAGAGAGCAAAGCTGAAGTTCTTCAATATGTTCAACTTATGGAGTCTAAAACACCATCGGTTCAACAATTAAGTAAGGAAACAGCCTTACTTAGAATTCCATCATTCTCATATACCGAGAAAAAACATATTGATACCGTCATTCGAGACAACCTAGAAACCATTCTAAGTACCGAAAATCTTATCATAGATATACGCGGCAACGGCGGTGGTAGTGATATCAGTTATGAAGAAATATTGCCTATCATCTACACCAACCCTATACGCAATGTAGGAGTTGAGTTCTTATCAACACCGCTGAATAATTCAAGAATGCTAAAGTTTATCGACGATGAGAATTTCAGTGACGACGATAAAAAATGGGCCAAAGAGGGTTACAAGACGCTGCAACAACGCTTAGGTCAATTTGTTAATTTGGATGCACAATCAGTTAGCGTAAAGAAATTAGAAAACGTTAATCCTTTACCAAAGAAGGTGGGTATTTTAATCGATGAGCGTAATGGCAGCACAGCAGAGCAGTTTTTACTTGCCGCAAAACAAAGCTATAAAGTGAAGCTATTAGGCGCTCCAACGCGTGGTGTTTTGGATATCTCTAATATGCACCAAGTCGATTCCCCAAGTAAGAATCTAACGCTGCACTACAGCCTTAGTAAAAGCCTGCGAATTCCAGAAATGACAATTGATGGTGAAGGCATTCAACCTGATTTCTATCTTGATTCAAGTATTCCCGCTTACCAATGGGTTTCTTACACGCGTGGCATGTTAGAAGAGATGTGATCTTTCCCGTTTTGATTCGCGCCCAGGTAACTGCTCCTGCGTTACCCGAGTACCGCCGTCCTTGGCGCGAAGGCCGACCTATGGGTAACCTGTTCGAATAGATTGTCAGGCTAAAGCCTGATCTACAACGAGTGCCTCCGACAAGAGGCCATCAATGTCGACGGCCCAACAATCATTGTCAGGTTGAAACCTGACCTACAGGCGCGCCGTGGGCTTTGAAGCGATTTATAACGCCGTGCTGATGAGCGCAGCAGTTTGATGCCTAGCGCTCGCGCATCACCCCTTCTTGAATGGTCGAGGCTACGAGTTCGCCGGCACGATTAAAGAACTGCCCACGCACAAGGCCGCGTCCGCCGCTGGCACTGGGGCTGTCGACGCTATACAGCATCCACTCGTCCATACGAAATGGGCGGTGGAACCACATGGCGTGATCGATGGTCGCCACTTGCATGCTCGGGTGCATAAATGATTTA
Organism: Pseudoalteromonas sp. CNC9-20; assembly: GCF_022347875.1. Lineage (NCBI taxonomy): Bacteria > Pseudomonadati > Pseudomonadota > Gammaproteobacteria > Alteromonadales > Pseudoalteromonadaceae > Pseudoalteromonas > Pseudoalteromonas sp. CNC9-20. The sequence goes on from NZ_JAKRFS010000009.1 coordinate 41,785, forward strand.
CCATGGGGCTGGAGCGCCGTAGGTAGAAACTCGAAGTCAGAAGCGTAGGCTAGCAGGTAATTGTGAATACGCTGGTCATCTGGCATCTCGCCATTGGCTTTAAACCAAATGTGCTTCACTGGCTCAGAAACTTCTGGCTTAAAGGGGTTTTGGAAGTTCACCGGGCGCATTTCAATAGGCTTTTCACTGATAAATTTATTGCGGATTGGCTCAGGGATCTGATGAGCGTGCTCCTGATAAAATTCAAGTGCTGGGCGCAGCCCCTCAGGTGCTGGCACATCCGGCATGGCGCTTTGGTGTTCAAGCCCTTGAGATTCACCAGAGAATGACGCCGTCATGTAGAAAATGGGCTTACCATACTGAATAGCGCTGACGCGGCGCGTACTTAGACTTCGACCATCGCGAATATTTTCGACATCGTAAACAATAGGGCGAGAGGCATCGCCAGGGCGCAGGAAGTACGAGTGCAATGAGTGAACAACGCGCCCCTCTGGCAAAGTTTCCTTCGCAGCCGACAGCGCTTGGCCCATTACTTGGCCACCAAATACCGCTTTAAAGCCAAGGTCTTGGCTGGCACCACGATAAAGACCGAGTTCGATTTCTTCTAACTTGAGTAAGGAAAGTAATTTATCTAATGCTTGGCTCATTGCGTCCTCATTACCACATTGCAGCTAATACAATGATAATACTATACAATGAACCTGATTACCTAGTTCAGCACAGGATAGAGCATGGCTTACTGGTTATTAAAAACGGAGCCCGACGCGTTTTCGTTGGCAGACTTACAAGCCGCCGAAAACGGCACTACGGTATGGGACGGGGTACGCAATTACCAAGCCCGTAATTTTATCCGCGATGGCATGCAAGTGGGTGATAAGGTCTTTATCTATCACTCTAGTTGCAAGGTGCCCGCGATTGTCGGCATCGGTGAAGTGACACGAGGTCCCTATGCAGACCCCACGCAGTTCGATGCCAGTAGTGATTATTATGACCCTAAGGCCACATCAGAGTCACCACGCTGGTTTAGTGTCGATGTGCAATACCGGCAAAGCTTTCAGCAGCCGATAACCTTAAAAGCAATTAAGGCAGACCCCGCCATCGCAGAGCTGGCTTTAAAAAAGTCAGGGCGTTTATCGGTCATGCCGGTGAGCGAACAAGAATGGCAATACCTATGCGGCATTGCCAAACCGTAATCCAGCTGAGCCCTTAGTCACCGTCAATAAGATCGCCAAGGCCACCTAAGATAGAGCCTTCACCTTGGCGCGAACCGCCCGCTCTCGGGGCATGCTCTAGCACGCGGTCGGCAAGTCGGGAGAATGGTAAGCTTTGCACCCACACCGTGCCATGGCCTCGCAACGTGGCTAAAAATAGCCCCTCGCCGCCGAAGAACATTGACCTAAGTCCTTTCACGCGCTCAATATCAAAGTCGATATCGCCGCTAAAGCCGACTACACAACCGGTGTCTAAGCGCAGGGTTTCGCCATTTAGACGCTTCTCAACTACCGTACCCCCGGCATGGGCAAAGGCCATACCATCACCTTTGAGGTGCTGTAAGATAAACCCTTCACCACCAAAAAAGCCCGCTCCTAGGCGGCGCTGAAAGGCGATATTCACCTCGGTGCCCATCGCCGCACACAGGAATGAATCCTTTTGCAAGTACACTTGCTCGCCTAATTCGGCCATATTTAAAGGGATAATCGAGCCAGGGAAAGGCGCCGCGAAAGCCACACGTTTTTTGCCCTCTCCTTGGTTGGTAAAATGGGTCATAAACAAGGACTCACCACTGATCATGCGCTTACCCGCACTGAACAGCTTACTCATAAAGCCCTGGTTTACCTGCGAGCCATCGCCCATTTTCGCCTCGTAGCTGATCCCTTCTTCGAGGTAGTTCATGGCGCCCGCTTCGGCGATAACTGTTTCACTGGGATCCAGTTCGACCTCCACCATTTGCATCGATTCGCCGATAATTTCGTAATCAATTTCATGACATTGCATTGCACTTTCTCCTTTGCATTAACTGCTTTAGCATGCCGCAAAATACCGCCTTATGCAGCCATGAAAATGTAAGTAAGTTTTACGCCAAGGTCATCTCTGGCACTTCATCGGGACAGACTAACTGACCTTGAGTTTTGGCTTTGATTTCTTCCACGCTCACACCCGGTGCGCGCTCTAGCAGATGAAAAGCTCCATCTTTTATTTCTAGTAACGCTAAATCGGTGATCACCTTGTTTATACAACCTACACCGGTCAGGGGAAGCGCGCATTGCTTTAGCAATTTCGATTCACCATGCTTGCTGGCATGGGTCATAGTACAAATAATGTTTTTAGCACCGGCAACTAAGTCCATGGCACCCCCCATGCCCTTAACCAACTTCTTGGGGATCATCCAGCTAGCAATATTGCCATTTTGGTCCACTTCAAAGGCTCCGAGCACGGTTAAATCGACATGGCCACCTCGGATCATGGCAAAACTTTCAGCGGAATTAAAAATAGCCGCGCCGGTGCGCGCAGTCACCGTTTCTTTACCCGCGTTTATCATATCGGCATCGACCGTCTCTTCTGTTGGGTACTCACCCATTCCCAGTAAGCCATTTTCCGATTGCAGCATCACATCAATGCCTTGTGGCACATAGTTGGCAACCAAGGTAGGAATACCTATGCCTAAGTTTACATAGTAGCCATCGCGTAATTCCTGAGCCACACGCTGCGCCATTTGTTCTCGCGTTAATGCCATGCTGTTATCCTCTTACCGTGCGTTTTTCAATGCGCTTTTCAAATTGCCCTTTGATCACCCGCTGCACATAAATACCTGGAGTGTGAATCTCACTGGGCTGCAGCTCACCCGGCTCAACAATTTCTTCCGCTTCAACCACGGTGATTTTACCTGCCGTTGCCGCCATAGGGTTGAAGTTCATCGCCGTATGGCGGTACACACAATTGCCATAGCGGTCTGCCTTCCACGCTTTAACAATGGCAAAATCACCGACAATACTCGGTTCAAGCACATAGTCACGGCCATTAAATTGCTTAATCTCTTTCCCTTCGGCCACTACAGTGCCCACCCCTGTAGCGGTGAAAAAGGCGGGAATGCCGGCGCCACCGGCGCGCATCTTCTCCGCTAGGGTGCCCTGCGGCGTTAATTCCACAGCCAATTCACCGCTGAGCAATTGCTGCTCGAACAGTGCATTCTCCCCTACATAGGAGGCCACCATTTTTTTAATTTGTCGGTCTTCTAGCAAAATACCCAAGCCAAAACCATCGATGCCACAGTTATTGGAAACCACAGTGAGTCCAGTTGTGCCTCTTTCTTTAATTGCTTTTATCAGGCCCTCGGGAATTCCACATAAACCAAAACCACCAGCAATCACGGTCATGTCATTTTCTAACCCTGCCATTGCTTCTTGGTAGCTGCTTACAACTTTATTAAAACCTGCCATGTGCTCTCCTATTGCGCGGTCCAACCGCCATCAAGGGCGATGGCTTGAGCGGTGATATTGCGCGCCGCGTCGGCCATTAAAAAATCAACGGTATGAGCTATTTCATCTAAACCAATAAAGGCCTTTTTCGGCATCGGCGCGAGCATAATGGTATCGATCACTTGCTGCTCGGAAATGCCATGCTGCTTAGCTTGGCTAGCGATTTGCGCCTCCACCAGCGGTGTTTTCACATAGGCAGGACAAATGGTGTTTACGGTAATATCCACATCTCCTGTTTCCAACGCCAACACTTTGCCGAGGCCAATCAAACCATGCTTGGCAGCGACATACGCCGACTTATACTTGGACGCCACTTGAGCGTGAATAGAGCCAATATTAATGATGCGGCCAAAATTTTGTTCGCGCATTGCCGGCAACACCGCTTTGGTGAGCATCGCTGGGCCATTAAGCAACACATCTTGCAGGAGCTGCCATTTATCTAAAGGGTAATCCTCTAAGCGCTCCACATGCTGAATGCCCGCATTATTAATTAGCACATCAATTGTTGGCTGACTGGCGATAAAGTGCTCTAACGCTGGCAAGTCTGCAACATTTAAAGCAAGTCCTTGGGCTCGAATGCCCTGCTCTTTGAGTCGATTAGCCTCAGTCTTTGCGCGTTCACCGTCCAAGTCGGTAAGTAATATTTCATGCCCTTGGTTGCCGAGGTGTTCGGCTACGTAGCGACCAATGCCACTGGCCGCGCCGGTAATTAAAATTCGCTTATTCATGGTTACTCCGCTAAAAACTCGGCAATGACAGGTGCTTTTGTTTGAATCGAGAAAATACCGTCAAGGTGCCCCCAAATACCGTCTATTTCTTCTATTTTTACGTTTTTCCCTTGTGCTTTTAGCAGCTGCGCAAACGCCCGTACTGGGCCTGGGCGCAGCAGTAAGTCATTGCTCGCCGGCATCAATAAGATATCTGCTTTGATTTTCTGTGCAGCGGCGCTTAAGTCTTCTTGCATACCGGCACTGTAGAGCTGAGAGGCGCGAACTAAGTACAAAATATGGTTTGCATCTTGGGTCTGAGCGCGGGCAGCGGCACGTTGATGTAAGGTTTGGCTAATGGCCGGTAAAGTACGAATATCTTGCTTGGCACCTTCATCCTGCACTGTAAAATTAGGGAAGCTCGCTTGGTAAATTTTTGGATGCATGGCATCTTGGGTGATATTCAACATGGTGGCCGTCACCCCAGCCAGTGGGCGTTCTCCGTCGTAGTAATTGCCGTTGTTCCAATTGGCGTCAAGACGAATAGGCAATGCCCACTTCTCTAATGCAGGGACCGTCCAAGCATCCATTTTCGCAGCGCCAATGACATGCACCAACCGCTCGACCATATCGGGGTAGCGCACCGACCACTCTAAGGCTTGAAATGAGCCCATTGATGCACCTATAACGGCGTGTAATTTGTCGATCCCCAAGCTATCCAGCAGGCGCTTTTGTACTTCCACAAAATCGCCAATGGTTACCACCGGGAAGTCTAAACCATAGGGCTTTCCGGTTTTAGGGTTGATAGACGCCGGACCGGTGGTGATCACCTGTTCGTTATGCCAATTGGCGTTTACCAAGGTGTCAGAGCTGATCACATAATATTTGTTGGTATCAATGGCCTTCCCTGGGCCGATAATCGCATCCCAATACCCGGGCTGGGCATCATCAACACTGTATTTACCCGCAGCATGAGACGTCCCCGAGAAAAAGTGGGTGATGAGAATAACGTTGTCTTTGGCTTCGTTAAGGGTGCCGTAGCTTTCCCAACCGACCTGCACCTCGGGCAGGGTCTCGCCCGATTCAGTGGTGTAGTTTGTAAAGGCAAAGCGTTGCTTTTCCACTAGCATAGGGTCGCTTTGCGCACTCGCCCAATGACTAGCAATAATTAAAACAACGCCAATGACTTTTAGCATAGACATGGTGTTCACTCCTTAAAACAAGATAAATAAGGCCAGCGCTAGCGCCACGCCAATTAATGGGATCACCGCTGTCAGTGCCGCCATTGACCAGTACGCGCGTTGATGGGTTTCTTTACAAATTGCGCGGATGGTGGTGACCACATAGCCATTATGCGGCAGGGTATCGAGCGCCCCTGAACTGATTGCCACGACACGGTGTAATTGTTCAGGATTGACGCCAGCATCAAGGTAATGAGGCGCGACTAAAGGTAAGGCGATGGCCTGCCCACCGGAGGCGGAACCGGTCAGCCCAGCAATCACGCTCACTGCCACAGCTGCACCTAGTAACTCATTACCTGGCATATTAGTCATAACTTCGACCGCCAATTGGAAGGCCTCGGTGTTTTTCGCCACCGCACCAAAACCAACCACAGCACTGGTATTACCGATAGCCACCAGCGCGCCGGTCGTGCCTAAGTTGATAGCACCGCTGAGATTGTGAAAGTGTTTAAAGTTGATAATCAGCAGTGCGAGTACACCGCCGAGTAATGCCACTATCAAAGCACTTTGCTGTAGGACATCGTGCAAGCTGAAAGACAGCGCGAGCACCACTAGCAAGGGAATAACACCGGTAATGGGGTGCGGATAGTCACGCTCTGGTATTTCCGGGTCATCATCACGACTTTCAAAGCGCTCGCCATTATTTACCGCTTTGGTGATCATCCGTTTCAGCCACCAGTAGCCAGTAATGGCCATAAACACGGCAATCACTAAACTGACTTCCCAAGCGGCGTAGGGTGAGGTGCCGAGGTACTTAATGGGGATCCAGTTTTGGATCTCTGGTGAACCCGCCGAGGTCATGGTAAAGGTCACCGAGCCAAACGCGAGCGTAGCGGGAATAAAGCGTCGTGGTAAGTCGGCATCCTTAAACAAGCTAAGGGCCATTGGATAAACCGAAAAGGCGACGATAAATACACTGACGCCACCATAGGTTAACACCGCACAGGCTATAACCACGGCCAAGACCGCGTGCTTCATACCCAGTTTATTCACTATGGCACGGGCAACGCTGTCGGCGGCACCGCTGTCTTCCATAAACTTACCGAATAACGAGCCCAGTAAGAACATGAAAAACCAGGCGCTTAAAAACCCTGCGAAGCCACCCATGTAGGTGCTGACAAAATCCAGCTCAACACCACTGCTTGGAAACAACGCCATATTGCCACTTAGAGCAACAAGCAGCGCACACAAAGGCGCGGCGATAAACAAGTTCATGCCACGCAAAGTCAGAATTATAAGTAAAACTAAGCCACCGATTAGGCCAACCATACTGAGCATAAATGCGCTCCTTCGTTATTATTTTTCTATTAACTGCATCCAGCATAGCACCTAGATGTGTTAACAAAGCTAGTCCCAGTCTGGCTAGAGTGTGCCATAAAATACATAGTACTAAGGTTATAGAAAGACGCCAGGCCTTGTTCTATAAGGGCTAGAAGCGCATTAGTACTAAGGTACTAACCCCAAGGAGATGTTTTTCCCCTACATTCACAGTTAATTGACATTTTGCCAACAACCCATAGGGTGAGCACAGCCACCCATAACGACAACAACAGGGGACACAGGATGAACACACTAACTTTAAGGCATTCAAGCATCGCCTTAGCCATTAGTACCGCACTCACGAGCACCGCAGCACTGGCTGGCGGTGGTGGCGAAAAAGCGGAGTTGGAACGGATTGAGGTGACTGCGCGTAAATCGGTGGAAAACTTACAAGAGGTGCCGGTGGCGGTTACCTCCATCGGTGAGACCGAGTTATTAGAAAACGGCATTTCGGTAATGACAGAAGTGCAACAATTCTCACCCAATACCACCTTACAAGCGAGTCGCGGCACTAACTCAACGATTACCGCATTTATTCGTGGCGTCGGCCAGCAAGACCCGCTATGGGGTTATGAGCCTGGGGTCGGTATTTATATCGATGATGTATACGTGGCCCGCCCACAAGGCGCCGTTTTAGATCTCCTTGATGTACAACAAATTGAGGTGTTACGCGGCCCCCAAGGCACACTTTACGGTAAAAATACCATAGGCGGAGCGATAAAATACGTTACCAAAGAAATGACTGGCGATATGACCTTTGATGTTGAAGGTACGGTAGGCAGCTATAATCAGCGTGATTTGAAGATCACCGGGCAACTGCCTTTAGTGGATGACACGCTTTATCTCGGCTATGGCTTTGCCACCTTAAACCGCGATGGTTTCGGGGAGTTCTTAACCTCAGCGCAGCCCGACCAAGACCGTGAGAACTACAACAAAGACCTAACTGCAGCTCGGGTGACCTTAGAGTATCGCCCTAGCGACGATTTGTTCTTCCGCCTCGCTTGGGATAAAACCGACGATGAGTCGAACTCCAAAGGGGGCTACCGCTTACTGCCCAGCCTGCTCACCGATGCTCCCGTGCCAGATAGCGTTTATGATTCTTACACCAGCTTACCAACATGGAATAAGGTTGAGTTAGAAGGTTACAGCCTTACCGCGCGCTGGTATCTCAATAACAGCACTTCATTAAAGTATATTGGCGCGCAGCGCGATAGCTACTCGCCGACCAATATCGACTTTGATAATACCTCAGTGCGCATTTTTGACGTGCCGGCCATCTATGATGACGAGCAAACTACCCATGAATTGCAGCTCAATCACGAAGGCGACAATTACAAGCTTGTTTCCGGTCTCTATTACTTCGATGGTGAGTCTTGCGGGCAATTCCAGGCCATTTTGGAGGTACTTGGACAAAGCTTAGGAGCACCGGGGCTCACTCGTGAGGTGAGTGGTTGCAACAACTCCACCAGCAAAGCGGCTTATATTCAAGGCAGTGTGGATTTAAGTGAGCAGTGGTCGATGACCCTCGGAGCGCGCTACACCCGCGACAGCAAAGAAGCCATTGTTAACAACGGCCTGGTGTTCGACACTGTGTACCCTGAGTCTGGCTGGATCCCAGGCTATGTGCGCCCAGAAGGGCAGCTGGTGCCGACAGTGCTCGATGATGACAAAGATTGGTCACGGTTTACTCCTCGGGTAGGCGTAGAGTATCAATACAATAACGATATTATGTTCTTTGCCAGCTATGCGCAGGGCTTTAAATCGGGCACCTTTAACCCGCGAGCCAGCACCGCCGAGCCTGCCGCCAACCCGGAGATTGTTGACTCCTTTGAGCTCGGTATGAAAAGCGAATGGAACAATAACCTGCGTGCCAATGTCACCTTATTCACCTTAGACCATGAAGATCGCCAATACATTTCGGTACTCCCAGGAGACACCTCTGCCGATTTAAATCAGCGCTTAGGAAATATTGGTAAATCGTCTGCAAACGGTGTGGAGCTCGAGCTTAACTATGTAGCCACCGATGCACTGAGTTTTGATGCCTCACTGGGCTATATTGATGCTGACTTTGAAGAAGTACTCGACACGAATCCAGAGACCGGTGAAGTGTTTGATAAGTCAGACCGCTTTAGTATTTCTAACACCCCAGACTTAACCTTTAATTTGGGCGCGACTTACCGCCTTTACAGCGAACATGGCGACTGGGTCATTAACGGTAACTACTACCATCGTGGTGATTACGTGCTATTCGAAGAGGACAGCCTGCTAAGCCAAGACAGCTATGGCTTGCTCAACCTAAGCGTTAATTGGTATAGCCCAGACGGCCAGTGGCGAGTGGGTCTGCATGCTAAGAACTTAACTGACGAAGAGTACATGATTGGCGGCTATCAATTTGTTACGCCTGATCCCACTGACCCCAGTGATGTGAGCAAATACACGCCAGGCTTAGGCGGTGATAATACACTGATCGGTTACTATGGTGATCCTCGCACTGTATCGTTAACCGTTGGCTATCGCTTCTAATGTTCAGCTAGTACAGGTGGCCGGCCTTCCCCCGGTCATGTGGCCACCTTTTTATTCTTAGTCACTCACCGTATGCTCTTGCTGCGGAAGGAAAAATCCCCTATAACGAGGAACACGGAGTTTATATAGGATGTCCAGTGTGCAAGCAATTATTGCCGATGACCACCCGTTATTTCGCAGCGCCTTAAAGCAAGCCGCAGCGCAAGCCATGGCTGATGAGCCCATTTTAGAGGCCAGCGACCTTGATGCACTGTTTCGCGCTTTAGCAGAGCACCCAGAAATAGAATTGGTGTTTCTGGATTTAACGATTCCCGGAGCCCAGGGGCTGGAGGGTCTTGCCCGGCTGCGTAATCAATACCCAGATATTTTGGTGATTATGGTTTCTGCCAACGAGCAAGCACAGATTATTGAACAAGCCATGGCAATTGGTGCCAGTGCTTATATTCCCAAGTCATCGTCTTTGGATGTGATCAGTGAAGCTATTGCCCAAGTAATTGAGGGTGAAAACTGGCTGCCACCACAAGCCGACATTTGCACCGACAGTAATACCGAACAGGCCCAGTTTGCTCGTAACTTAGAGAAGCTAACCCCGCAACAGTATCGAGTATTGAGTATGATTGCCGATGGCATGCTGAATAAACAAATCGCCTATGCGATGTCGATTCAAGAAACCACCATCAAGCAACATGTCTCAGCAATCCTAAAAAAGCTTAACGTGTACAATCGCACTCAAGCGGGTATCTTATTTAAGCAAATGGCCACAGTGGCAGATAATATGGAGAACTAATCATAGTGTAATCGTCAGCTTCCATACTCTTTAAGCTGACGCACAGTTTCTTTAGTCATAACCTAAATGCGAGCTAATAAAGCATGAACAAATGACGCGAAATTATCCTCTATAGCCATATCAAAATCCATTAGGCCCCCTTTTCCAATACAACCTTAACTCCCTTTGAAGGTACGTTATTGTTCAAGCAGAGCTATTTCGGCTTTAAGCGTTTCAGCATCCGTTTAAGCGCGGGCGTTTTCAGTGGTTTGTAAAGCAGTGGATAACCGCAGTCGCTCACTTGCTCACGAATATTCTCATCGTGATTAGCGGTGTTAATCACAATAGCCATAGTCGTTAAATTCAGCGCACTGATCACCTCTAAGCCGGTGACACCATCGTCAAGTTGATAGTCAGCAATTAAAATATCGGCTTCGCTATGAGCTTGCACATCACGCAGCTGCGCTTGATTACGCGCCACTTGTACTTTGCAGCCCCAGTTCTCTAGCACTTGCGAGAGCGCACTGAGTACATTGTCATCATTATCTAATAGCCAAATACGCAGCCCTTCAAGCTGGTTATCGACATGCCGCGTCTCCACCGGGGAGGAGGTCTCTAAGCCAGTCAGCTCAAAACAAGGTAAGGTAAGAGTAAATTGCGTGCCCTTACCAAGTTGCGAGCCGAGTGTGAGGTTAATGGCTAATACCGAGCAAATGCGCTTACTAATAGCAAGGCCCAAGCCTAACCCCTGCGCCTGCTCTTTGCCTTGCAGTTGTTTAAATTCCTCAAAAATAAGTTCTTGATCTTGCTGAGCAATACCGGAGCCAGTATCTTCCACCATAATCGATAGCTGGCCTTGATGACTTTCGCACAGTAACCGTATTTCACCCTGCTCAGTGTAACGAATGGCATTGCTAAGCAAATTACCCAATACCCGTTTAAGCAAGGCTTTATCAGTCTTGAGCATTACTTCAGCGCCTTGCACTTGAAAGGCGAGCCCTTTGTCTCGGGCTAGAGCACCGTATTCATTGGCCAAAGGTTGCAGCAAGCTCGAAAGAGAGAAATCACTACTATTAACCTTAAAAGAGCCGGACTCTAGCTTGGTTAGCTGCAATATGCTTGATAACAGGTCTTCCGCACTTGCCAATGAGCTGCGTATATTATTGGCTAGCTCGCTCAGCTCTGTATTGCTGGCTTTTTCACTCATCAACGAGCAGAACAAACTTGCGGCATTGAACGGTTGCAGCAAGTCATGGCTGGCGGCAGCAAAGAAACGCGTTTTGCTCTCGGTGGCTTGCTCGGCCTCGCGTTTTGCCTCTGCTAGGGCATGATTAGTCGCCACCAGTTGCTGGGTGCGCGCTGCAATTTTTTCTTCTAGATTTAAGTTGGCTTGCTCAAGCTCACGCTGCTGGTTTATAAAATCGGTAATATCGGTGTACGTGGTCACAAAGCCGCCACCGGGTAATGGATTACCCTGCATTTCAAATACCCGTCCATCATTGTGCTGACGTCGATACTTGTAGGCGCTGCCGCGACGCAAGTGGGCTATGCGCTTCTCAACCTCAGTATCAATATCTTGATAGGCGAATAGTCCACGCTCGGCATTAAAACGGATCAACTCGGCAACCGGGCGACCAACGACCAGTGAGTCGTCAGGATACGAAAACATACTTTGATAACCTTGGTTCCATGCAACCAACTTAAGGTCACTATCAACCACACTGATCCCCTGCTCGATGTTTTCGATAGTCGCTTGCAGTAAATCACGGTTAAATCGCAGTACTTGGGAGGCTTCGTCAACGAAATCGGCGACTTGCTCAAAAGGCTGACGTTTCTCATCCTTGGCCACATCGAGTATAAGCCGTGCTGATGCGCCTCCAACTAACGCCGACATTTCGCGTTCAACTCGTTGCTCAATATGTTCTGGGGCTTGTTCTTTCCAGCGACCGGAGCTTGCAGGAAAATAATGACTCACCAGTGCTTTAGCTCGTTCTGGCTCACTAAAGCGCTGCAACAGTAGCGCCAAGTCTTGATAACTTAGGGCAATATGCCCGCTACGCTGTGGGCTTGCTGTGATGATAAATTTATTACTTTGTAAACGCTCGGCAAGCTGCGCTGAACTCAGTAAAGGCACACTAATGTATACCAGCGTATTCACTCCTAGAGATAACAATACCGCCTGGCTAAGCTCATCGAGCCCCAATGCAAATAAATCTCGCGGAGCCAACCACTCTATGCCCCAGGGCCCAGTTGATAGCCACAACGCCTCGCCAAACAATGCGGCGTACAAATTGGGTAACAGCAAGGTGTAAAACCAAATTGCAAAACCCGCGATAATCCCCCACTGCGCTCCACGACATGACGCTTTAGACCACCACAGACCGATAATCATCGCTGGCGCAAACTGCGCAACGAGCGTGAATGACATCAGGCCCATATTGGCTAGAGTATTGCCCTCCGCCAATACTCGGTGACTGGCGTAGCTTAGTAATAACACCGCAACAATCACGGCCCGCCGTGCTTGCAGTAGCTTAAACTTCGAGAGACCGCGATGAGATGAACTTAGTTGTGAGCGCCGTAATAAGAATTGGTTGATGAAGTCATTGGTGATCATAATCGACAAAACAATGGTAGAGACAATCACCATACTGGTCGCAGCAGAAAACCCACCTAGAAAGGCCAGCAATGAGAAACTTGGCGACTGCACTGCAATAGGCAGTGCTAACACAAAGGTGTCATAGCCCACACTCTGGTCTTGAAAATAAACTAAGCCAGCGTAGGCGATGGGCAGAATAAACAGATTAATCAACAACAAATAAATCGGAAATAACCAGCGAGCGGTAACGAGTTGATGTTCGTTGTCGTGCTCAATAAAGGCGGTATGAAACTGACGAGGTAAGCACAGGGTTGCTAAAAAACCCAGACCTACATGTACCCAATATACGTAGGTAGGGCTTGCTGTCGCCGCAACCTGGGCTGAAATGTTTTGCTGCTGAGCGGCCGAATACAGGGCATGTGGTGAATCGAAAATCTCAAAACAAATAAACAGCCCCACCCCTAAAAAAGCCAACAGTTTAACCACCGACTCAAAAGCAATAGAGGCCATCAACCCGGGGTTATGCTCACTGGGGCGTACCCGGCGAGCACCGAATAAGATGGCAAAAAGCGCCAACAAGGCGGTAATAAAGAAGGTGCTATCTTGCCAAAAATAGCCGCCTTGTACCGGCCTATCGGTGAGCATAGCGATACTGGCACTGGTTGCGTTAAGTTGCAGCGCAATATAAGGCACGATGGCTATTACCGAGATCAATGACACTAACCCGGAGAGCTGCGACGACTGACCATAACGGGTGGCAAGAAAATCGGCCAAGGAAGTCAGCTGTTGCTGCCGACAAACATGAGCAATACGGCGGTAGATGGCCCAACCAAAGGTGAACAACAAAATGGTACCGGCGTAGGTTGGTGCTAACCACCAACCATTGTTAGCGGCCTGAGCAGTGGTGCCATAAAAAGCCCAAGAGGTACAATACACCCCCAACGAAAGGCCATAAATCCAACCACTCGAGTGATTCTTTGTGTGCTTATCGGCATACCAAGCAACGGCAAAAAGCACGCCTAGGTAAGCCAAAGCAATCAGGCTAATAACACCAATCGAAAACATCAGAGATCATTTTTTATTATTTTCTGATAGCATAACGATATCTGCTTATAAAAACATCACTGACTTTAGTGCTACCCCTGCAGGCTACCCACCTAGCATCATGGATGTATGCAACTGAGAAATTATAATGATAAGAATACTGCTTTTATGCTGGCTACTAGCCTGCACTCTTACCCCTAGTACGGCCTTAGCCAACTATCAGATAACGCCTGCAGCTGATTGGGTTGCCCCAGCTAAACTGCCCCCTTTGGTTGCAGAAACAATTCCCACAGAACAACTCTCTGATGGTACTTACTATCGCCTGTTGGAAGATCAGATTCAGGTCCCAGGCGATAACCCCAATGCCGTCAGCCACTACATCCGCTATGTTATGCACGCCACCAACCAAAGCGGTGTCGAGAACATCTCCCAGCTGAACTTAGATTATGATCCCAGCTACCAGCGCATTGAGCTCAACCACCTTCGAGTGATACGCGATGGGCAAGTAATAGATAAAATCCCTACAGCTCAATTAAAAGTGTTGCAGCGAGAAACTGAAGCGGAGCAACTAATTTATGATGGTACGCAAACACTGAATATTATTGTTGATGATGTGCGCCCAGGTGACTCTTTGGATTATGCTTTCACGCGCATTGGTCGTAATCCTATCTACCAAGGCCGCTTTAGCTATTCAGCGCAATTAGACTGGAGTGTGCCGGTCGCCGAGCAATATATCCGTATCGATTGGCAAAAACCGCAACCATTACATATTCAACAAAACAATGGCGATGCCCAGATAAACGTAACAGATACGGCGAACGGCAAAGAGTATAATCTGTATATCGCTTCTCCAGACATGCAGCGCTATGACTCGCAAACACCGTTATGGCACGACCCTTATCATATGGTATTTTTTAGCGAGTTTAATCGTTGGCAAGAGGTCGTAGACTGGGCGTTGCCAATGTATCAGCAGGCGCTCTCCACAGGCGATGATATCACTGCCATTGCTGAACAAATACGCCAACAGCACCCTACTTTGCCAGCGCAGATTGGTGCAGCATTAAAGTATACACAAGATGAAATTCGCTATTTAGGCTTGGAAATGGGCAGCAACTCTCACCTGCCAACTCCTGCCCAAGAAACTCTGCAAAACCGCTATGGCGATTGCAAAGACAAAACCGTACTATTAATAAGTATACTGCGCGCACTGGGAGTGAAGTCTCACCCTGCGCTTGTAAACACGCAATTAGATAAAGGCTTAGCCGAGACATCCCCCTCATCGGCACGCTTCAACCACGTTTTGGTTACGCTGGAGCACGATGATGAGCGCTACTGGCTTGACCCGACCACCAGTTATCAAACTGGCTCACTGTTAGCATTGAGTGAGCCCGACTTTGGTTATGCGTTAATCGTCAAACCCTCGCAAAATACTCTCACTAGCATGCACAAACCGGTAGAGCGTATTCACCGAGACATCACCGAGCGCTATGAGCTTCCTAATGCCAAAGAACCATTGGCACTATTCAGTGTGCAAAGCATATTCAGCGACGCCGATGCCATCAGTAAACGCCAAGAGCTGGCAACCACGGCATTGCAAACACTCCAAGAAAACTATACCAATTACTACCAAGACTACTTTGCTGGCACCCAGCACACCCGGCTACCGCAAGTTCGCGAGCACCCGCAAAAGGGAGCAATAGAAGTCACTGAATTTTATCAAATTGACGACTTTTGGAGTGATGAGGAGAATGGCCAGACAGCTTACTTTTACGCTGATGATATTCAAAATGCAATCTATCAACCCGATACTAAAACCCGTATCAGCCCGCTCTATCTGCAGCACCCTTATAACGTTAATTACACCATAGAGGTAAAGTTAAATGAGCGTGACTGGTACTTTAATAATAGTAAGAGCTCTATTGATAACCCTTATTTTTCATTGGCTTCGCAAGTGCGCTTTAGCTCAAATACACTGACTCTTACATATCAGTTCCGCAGCAAAACAGACCATGTGCCAGTTGCAGAAATGCCGGCCTACCTTGACGCACGAGAGCAACTTCTCGATGCCACCCAATATGGTATCCGCCAAGCTTACAGCCATGTAAATGAAGCCGAGCAGGATAATTTCCTATTACTCGGCTACGCCGTTATAGGCTATTGCATTCTTGCTTTAGTTGTTATCACCGCCTTTGTAACCCTGTGGCGCGTTGAAGCAGGCAAGCGACCGACATTCTCCGAACAACGTTACTACCCTGTTTCGACTGTGAAATTTTGCCTTTACTCGCTGCTCACTTTTAATATCTTTCCTTTTTACTGGTGTTACAAAAACTGGCAATACATTAAGCAGCAGCATAATGAAGCGATGATGCCAATAGCCCGGGGGTTCTTCGCTTGGCTTTGGTACTACCCTCTGTATTTACGTTTTTATCAAGAGGGTAAAGAGCTGGGGACGCAGCAATATCTCCCACCAAAGTGGCTGGCGGCACTCTTTGCGATATTAGTGGTGGTACTGCATATCGCGACATCGTTAGATTTTTACGGCACGGTGTTCTATTTAGTGTGGCCGCTGCTGTGGTTACCCTTGGTAAATTACACGGCGCACATAAATCAGCGTAACGATTCATTGCCTTACTATAGTCGCTGGCGGGTGCGGCAAGTTTTACTTGCTGTGGTACTGCTGCCCATACTCACCTTAGGTCTGGCGCAAGATGTTGGTCTCACCGCCAATGTGGCGGTGGTTTCAGGTGATAAAGTATGGCAGCACGATAAGCGCTTTATGCTGCGTCATGGGGTTCTCAATCAAAATGAGCAACTGCTTTATTTCTACTCAGATGCCGCTTGGAATATCCGTGATGATGGCAATGGCATTACCGAGCAAGGCGTATTCAGTTATTACCGTGATCAAGGGCAGCTGCAAGTAGAACGTGCGGACTTTGGTGATATTGTTAATGTGCATACCGAGTTTGCTAACCAAGATGACGGCTACACCACAATTGATATAGAGCGCGCTGATGGCAGTAGCTTTCGGTTAATACTCTCTAGCGAGGAGAAAGGAGACAATAAGTTTGTTCAGGCGCTAAAAACCCGTTGGCGACAACCTTTAGCTCAATAACGCGTCTTTCTGACTGCACCAGACACTTGTTGCGGGTACTTGCCCATAGCCGTTGAAAACTGCTGCTGTACTTGCACAAGTGTTTGTTCAATATCATCACTCACATAAATAGCCGGCATTATAACAAACTGCTTCTTGCTGTAGTCCAAAGCCATTGGCACCACAGGGACTTGCGCAGCGTTAGCGATATGGATAAAACCGGTTTTCCAATTCGGCATGTGCTTGCGTGTGCCCTCAGGGGCGAGCCCTAGAATCAATGCATCGGTCTCATCAAACAACGCCTTCACTTGCCCCACAACACCATTGGCTGCCCGCCTATCAACCGCTATCCCACCCCACTTATGTAGCAGTATGCTTAGCGGCCAAATAAAAATGCTGTGCTTACCCAAGAAGCGAATACGCACTTGCAAGTGCATTTTCACTGCAATCGCTATAATAAAATCCCAATTCGATGTATGCGGTGCAACCGCCGCCACAAACTTACTGTGCTCTGGAAACGCTCCAACAACCTGCCAACCAAACCAATTCAACACCTTGGTGCCCAGCCATTGACCAAAGCGACTGTGGGTACGAGGAATGCATGCGGGGATATTTATTTCATTCATAGCAAGGAATAACAGCCTAGTTATAATCTTAGACTGATGCTCAACGACTGTTTAGTCAACTTTTCTGTTAATGCTCCCTTGTAGGTTAGGCTTTAGCCTAACCATTTTGGGGAATTATTGACCGTGTACTAAGCCCCGGTCTCTGGGATGTGACCGTCTTTGGCGGTTGCAAGGCTAAAGCCTTGCCTACATCACCTGTTTCAGTGGATTGAGTTTTGGCCTACCACATCGACTCCTGTAGGTTGGGCTTCAGCCTAACCATGTAAGAGAGGCAGGTAAGGACCACGGTTGTGGCTAGGCTCTGGCCTCTGGAATGTGACCGTCTTTGGCGGTTGCAAGGCTAAAGCCTTGCCTACAACATCAGGACCTGTAGGTTGGGCTTTAGCCTAACCTACAGCAACACCCGAATTTCAGGCATAAAAAAAGGCCGCCTAAGCGACCTTTTTCTCGAGAGTAGCTATTACTCTACGATTGATGCTACAACACCAGCACCAACTGTACGGCCACCTTCACGGATTGCGAAGCGTAGACCTTCATCCATCGCGATTGGGCAGATTAGCTCTACTACCATCTTGATGTTGTCACCTGGCATTACCATTTCTA